>JAUILQ010000057.1 GCA_030433005.1 Alphaproteobacteria bacterium | reverse complement strand
GGGCGGCCGCCACACGCCGTTCTTCACGAACTACCGTCCGCAGTTCTACTTCCGGACGACGGACGTGACCGGCGTGATCTCGCTGCCCGAGGGCACGGAGATGGTGATGCCGGGCGACAACGTGTCCATGGAGGTCGAGCTGATCGCGCCGATCGCCATGGACGAGGGCCTGCGCTTCGCCATCCGCGAGGGCGGCCGCACCGTCGGCGCCGGCGTCGTCGCCGGCATCATCGAGTAGAAAAGGACCGGTTGCTGAGCTGAGGGGGCCGGCCCGCGGTCGGCCCCCGGTTCTGTCAGACGGAAACGGCGAGCCATGGATAGCCAGAACATTCGAATCCGCCTCAAGGCGTTCGACCACCGGGTCCTCGACCAGTCGACCGGCGAGATCGTCAACACCGCCAAGCGCACGGGCGCGCAGGTGCGGGGTCCGATTCCGCTGCCGACGCGCATCGAGCACTTCACGGTCAACCGCTCGCCGCACATCGACAAGAAGAGCCGCGAGCAGTTCGAGATCCGCACGCACAAGCGGCTGCTCGACATCGTCGATCCGACGCCGCAGACCGTGGACGCGCTGATGAAGCTCGACCTCGCCTCCGGCGTCGACGTCGAGATCAAGTTGAAGGGCTGAGGACGATGCGTACCGGTCTCATTGCCAAGAAGCTGGGCATGACCCGCGTGTTCGACGCGGAAGGCGGTCATGTGCCGGTCACCGTGCTGCACGTCGACGGCTGCCAGGTCGTCGCGCAGCGGACCAGCGAGAAGGACGGCTACACCGCCCTCCAGCTGGGCGCCGGCGCCGCCAAGGTGAAGCGCGTCTCCAAGCCGGAGCGCGAGCGCTTCGCCAAGGCCAAGGTCGCGCCGAAGAAGAAGATCGCCGAGTTCCGCGTGTCCGACGACGCGCTGGTCGAGGTCGGCGCCGAGCTGTCGGCCGGCCACTTCCTCGCCGGCCAGAGCATCGACGTCACCGCGACGGCGATCGGCAAGGGCTTCGCGGGCGTCATGAAGCGGCACAACTTCGGCGGCCTGCGGGCTAGCCACGGCGTGTCGATCTCGCACCGCAGCCACGGCTCGACCGGCCAGAACCAGGATCCCGGCAAGGTCTTCAAGAACAAGAAGATGGCCGGCCACCTGGGCGCCCAGCGCGTGACCACCCAGAACCTGAAGGTCCATGCGGTCGACGAGGCGCGCGGCCTGATCCTGGTGCGCGGCGCGGTGCCGGGCGCCGAGGGCGGCTGGGTGCTGGTCCGCGATGCGGTCAAGGGCAAGCTGCCCGACGACCTGCCGTTCCCGGCCGGCTTGATGGCCGCCGCCGCCTCGACCGAGGCGCCGGCCGTCGAGACCCCGGCCGCCGAGGCGCCCGTTTCTGAGGCCCCGGCCGCAACCGAGCAGAACGAGGAGCAGTGACCATGAAGCATCCGGTCACCACGCTCGACAACAGCACCGCGGGCGAGATCGAGCTCGCCGACGAGATCTTCGGTCTCGAGCCGCGCGGCGACCTGCTGGCGCGCGTCGTCCACTGGCAGCTCGCCAAGCGCCGCGCCGGCACCCACAAGGCCAAGAGCCGCGGCGAGGTGTCGGGCACGACCAAGAAGGCCTTCCGCCAGAAGGGCGGCGGCCGGGCGCGGCGCGGCAACCTGAAGACCAACATCATGCGCGGCGGCGGCGTCGTGCACGGTCCGGTGCCGCGCGAGCACGGCTACGACCTGCCGCGCAAGGTGCGGCAGCTGGCGCTGAAGAACGCGCTGTCGGCCAAGCGCGCCGAGGGCAAGCTGGCGGTGATCGACGCCGCCAAGGCCGACGACCACAAGACCAAGGCCCTGGCCGCCAAGCTGACGGCCCTGGGCTGGAGCAACGCGCTGATCATCGACGGCGCCGCCATCGAGGAGAACTTCTCGCGCGCGGCCCGCAACATTCCGCTTGTGGACGTGCTGCCGCAGCAGGGCGCCAACGTCTACGACATCCTGCGGCGCGATCAGCTGGTGCTGACCAAGGCCGCGGTCGAAGCGCTGGAGGCACGACTGAAATGAGCCGGGGACGTCCGCGCAACGCGGCAGACACCAAGGTTTCGGCGGAGCGCATCTACGAGGTGATCCGCCGGCCGATCATCACCGAGAAGTCGACCCGGGGCTCCGAGCACAACCAGGTCACCTTCGAGGTGTCGCTGGACGCCAGCAAGCCGGAGATCAAGACCGCGGTCGAGACCCTGTTCAAGGTCAAGGTCACCGCGGTGAACACGCTGCGCCAGAAGGGCAAGTTCAAGCGCTTCCGGGGCCGTCCGGGCACCCGCAGCGATTTCAAGAAGGCGATGGTGACGCTCGAAGAGGGTCACTCGATCGACGTGACCACGGGGGTCTGACGCCATGGCGTTGAAGCAGTACAATCCGACGACGCCGGGCCAGCGCCAGCTGGTGACCGTCGATCGTTCCGGGCTGTGGAAGGGCAAGCCGGTCAAGAAGCTGACCGAGGGCCTGACCAAGTCCGGCGGCCGCAACAACCAGGGCCACATCACGACGCGGCGGCGCGGCGGCGGTCACAAGCGGACCTACCGCATCGTCGACTTCAAGCGTCGCAAGTTCGACGTGCCCGGCACGATCGAGCGCCTGGAGTACGACCCCAACCGCACGGCCTTCATCGCGCTGGTCAAGTACGAGGACGGCGAGCTCGCCTACATCCTCGCGCCGCAGCGCGTCGGGGCCGGCGACCAGGTGATCGCCGCCGAGCGGGCCGACATCAAGCCGGGCAACGCCATGCCGCTGCGCTCGATCCCGGTCGGCACGATCGTGCACAACGTCGAGATGAAGCCCGGCAAGGGCGGCCAGATGGCGCGCTCGGCCGGTGCCTACGTCCAGATCGTCGGCCGTGACGCCGGCTACGCGCTGCTGCGCCTCTCCTCGGGCGAGGTGCGGATGGTGCGGGCCGAGTGCATGGCCACCATCGGCGCGGTGTCGAACTCTGACGAGCAGAACATCAACCACGGCAAGGCCGGCCGCGCGCGCTGGCTGGGCAAGCGCCCGGCGGTCCGCGGCGTCGCCATGAACCCGGTCGACCATCCGCACGGCGGCGGCGAGGGCCGCACCTCGGGCGGCCGTCACCCGGTGACCCCGTGGGGTAAGCCGACCAAGGGTGCGCGCACGCGCAAGAACAAGCTGACCGACCGCCTGATCGTGCGCCGTCGGCACGCGAAGAAGAAGTAGGACCTGACCCATGTCGCGTTCCGTATGGAAGGGCCCGTTCGTCGACGGCTTTCTGCTGCAGAAGGCCGAGAAGGCGCGCGAGTCGGGCCGCAACGAGATCATCCGGACCTGGTCGCGCCGCTCGACCATCATGCCGCAGTTCATCGGCCTGACGTTCGGCGTGCACAACGGCCAGAAGTTCATCCCGGTGCTCGTGAACGAGAACATGATCGGCCACAAGTTCGGCGAGTTCGCGCCGACGCGGACCTTCCACGGTCACGCCGCCGACAAGAAGGCGAGGCGAGGCTAAGACGATGAGCAAGCCGAAGACCGAACGGTCCCTGGCGGACAACGAGGCGATGGCGGTGGCGACCCAGCTGCGCACCAGCCCGCGCAAGCTCAACCTGGTCGCCGGCCTGATCCGCGGGCTCAACGCGGACCGCGCGCTGGCCGAGCTGGAGTTCAGCAAGCGCCGCATCGCGCAGGACGTGCGCAAGGTGCTGCAGTCCGCGATCGCCAACGCCGAGAACAATCACCAGCTCGACGTCGACCGGCTCTACGTGGCCGAGGCGAGCGTCGGCAAGTCGCTCGTCATGCGCCGCTTCCGCCCCCGGGCGCGCGGCCGGGTCGGGCGCATCGAGAAACCGTGGGCGCGCTTGCGTGTCGTCGTACGCGAGCGTGAGGAGAACGTCTGATCATGGGCCAGAAAGTCAATCCGATCGGCCTGCGCCTCGGCATCAACCGGACCTGGGACAGCCGCTGGTTCGCCGACAAGGGCTACGGCACGCTGCTGCACGAGGACCTGAAGCTGCGGAAGTTCCTGCAGAACCGCCTCAGGCAGGCCGGCGTGTCGCGCATCATCATCGAGCGCCCGGCCAAGCGGGCCCGCGTGACGATCCACACGGCGCGTCCGGGCGTGGTCATCGGCAAGAAGGGCGCCGACATCGAGAAGCTGCGCGGCGACCTGCAGAAGATGACCGGCGGCGAGGTTCATCTGAACATCGTCGAGGTCCGCAAGCCGGAGATCGACGCCAAGCTGGTGGCCGACAACATCGCCCAGCAGCTGGAGCGCCGCGTGGCCTTCCGCCGCGCCATGAAGCGCGCCGTGCAGTCGGCTATGCGCCTGGGCGCCCAGGGCATCCGGATCAACTGCTCCGGCCGCCTGGGCGGCGCCGAGATCGCGCGCATGGAGTGGTACCGCGAGGGCCGCGTGCCGCTGCACACCCTGCGCGCCGACATCGACTACGGCGAGACCACGGCCGTGACGACCTACGGCACCTGCGGCGTCAAGGTCTGGGTGTTCAAGGGCGAGATCCTGGCGCACGACCCGCTGGCCCAGGAGAAGCGCGCCAGCGAGATGCAGACCGGCCCGGCGCCGCGCGCCTGATCCGGTCGTTGAAGGGAAGATAAGGAAACGGAACGATGCTGCAGCCGAAGCGCACGAAATACCGCAAGCAGCACAAGGGGCGCATCCACGGCCAGGCCAAGGGTGGCACCCAGCTCAACTTCGGTGCCTACGGCCTGAAGGCGATGGAGCCCGGCCGCATCTCGTCGCGCCAGATCGAGGCGGCGCGCCGCGCGATCACGCGCCGGATGAAGCGCGTCGGCAAGCTGTGGATCCGCATCTTCCCCGATGTGCCGGTCTCCTCGAAGCCGGCCGAGGTTCGCCAGGGCAAGGGCAAGGGCAACCCCGAGTGGTGGGCCGCGCGCGTCAAGCCCGGCCGCGTGATGTTCGAACTGGACGGCGTGAACATGGAGCTGGCGCGCGACGCCTTCCGCCTGGCCTCGGCCAAGCTGCCGATCCAGACCAAGTTCATCGCCCGCGTGGGCGAGGAGGGCTGATCCGATGAAGGCCGCAGACGTTCGAGCCAAGTCCCAGGACGAGCTCAAGGAGCAGCTGCTGGCGCTGCGCAAGGAGGCGTTCAACCTGCGCTTCCAGAAGGCCAGCGGCCAGCTCGAGAACACCGCGCGCGCCCGCCAGGTCCGGCGGGACATCGCGCGCATCAAGACCGTGCTGCGCCAGAAGGCCCAGCCCGCCGTTCAGGAGTCGTGAGCCGATGCCGCGTCGTATTCTCCAGGGTGTCGTGGTCAGCGACAAGACGGACAAGACCGTCACGGTCCAGGTGTCCCGTCGCGTCATGCACCCGCTGTACAAGAAGTTCATCCGTCGCTCGAAGAAGTATCACGCGCACGACGCCGAGAACGCCTGCAAGGTGGGCGACGTGGTGCGGATCCGCGAGTGCCGGCCGATCTCCAAGACCAAGACCTGGGAGATCGTGACCGATGAGGCCGCCGCCGGCGCCCAGAACGCCGCAGGCTAAGGAGACCGCGTCATGATCCAGATGCAGTCGAACCTCGATGTCGCCGACAACTCCGGCGCGCGCCGCGTCCAGTGCATCAAGGTGCTGGGCGGCTCGCATCGGCGGTGGGCGAGCATCGGGGACGTCATCGTGGTCTCCGTCAAGGAGGCGATTCCGCGGGGCCGCGTGAAGAAGGGCGACGTGCTGCGCGCCGTCATCGTGCGCACCGCCAAGGACATCCGCCGCACCGACGGCACCACGATCCGCTTCGACAGCAACGCCGCCGTGCTGATCAACAAGCAGGGCGAGCCGATCGGCACCCGCATCTTCGGCCCGGTGACCCGCGAGCTGCGCGCCAAGCGCTTCATGAAGATCATCTCCTTGGCGCCCGAGGTGCTGTGATGGACAAGTTCAAGATCCGCAAGGGCGACCAGGTGGTCGTCACGACCGGCAAGGACCGGGGCAAGACCGGCCAGGTGCTGCGCGTGCTCCGCAAGGACGAGCGGGTGCTGGTCCAGGGTGTCAACCTGGTCAAGAAGCACCAGCGCCAGACCGCCCGGCAGGAGGGCGGCATCGTCGAGGTCGAGGCGCCGGTGCACATTTCCAACGTGGCCCACGTCGATCCGAACGACGGCAAGGCGGCGCGCGTCGGCTGGAAGGTGCTAGAGGACGGCCGCAAGGTCCGCTTCTCGCGCCGCTCCGGCGAGATGATCGACCGCTAAGGGCTAGGACGAGGACAAGAACGATGGCGGCCCGTTTGAAGGAACACTACGAGACGGTCGTGAAGCCGAAGCTCAAGAAGGAGCAGGGCTACACGAACGACCTGCAGGTGCCGCGCCTGGAGAAGATCGTCATCAACATGGGCGTCGGCGAGGCCGTCGGCGATTCCAAGAAGCTGACGAGCGCCGTCGCGGAACTGACGCAGATCTCCGGCCAGAAGCCGGTGACGACCAAGGCGAAGCGGTCCATCGCGGGCTTCAAGCTGCGCGAGGGCATGGCGATCGGCGCCAAGGTCACCCTGCGGCGGGAGCGCATGTACGAGTTCCTCGACCGCCTGGTGAACATCGCGCTGCCGCGCGTGCGGGACTTCCGCGGCCTGAACGGCAAGTCGTTCGACGGCCGCGGCAACTACGCGATGGGTTTGAAAGAGCAGATCGTCTTCCCCGAGATCGAGTACGACAAGATCGAGGACGTCCGGGGCATGGACATCATCATCTGCACCACGGCCAAGACCGACGCAGAGGCGAAGGCGCTGCTGGCCGAGTTCGAAATGCCGTTCCGGACCTCCTGAGCGGCGAAGGGAAAGAAAGCCGATGGCGAAGAAGTCTGCAGTCGAGCGCAATAAGAGGCGCATGAAGATGGCCAAGCGCGACGCCGCGAAGCGGGCGCAGCTGAAGGAGATCGTGCGCGACCGCTCGCTGTCTCCGGAAGACCGCTTCCAGGCGGTCCTGAAGCTGGCCGAGCTGCCGCGCAACGGCGCGCCGAACCGCGTGCGCAACCGGTGCGAGGTCACCGGCCGGCCGCGGGGCTACTATCGGAAACTCAAGTTGTCTCGCGTCTCGCTGCGCGATCTGGCCTCGCGTGGCCAGATCCCCGGGATGACGAAGTCGAGCTGGTAGGAGGAGCGGCCCCATGGCGCTTACCGATCCCTTGGGCGATATGCTGACCCGCATCCGCAACGGTCAGCAGGCGCGCAAGTCCAAGATCCAGGCTCCCTTCTCGAAGCTCCGCTGCAACGTGCTCGAGGTGCTGCAGCGCGAAGGCTACATCCGGGCCTATCGCGAGACGGCCAACGAGCGCGGCCACCCGGCGATCGAGATCGAGCTGAAGTACCACGAAGGCGAACCGGTGATCCGGGAGATCGCGCGCGTGTCCAAGCCGGGCCGCCGCGTCTACTCGCGGATCAAGGAGCTGCCGCACGTCTACAACGGTCTGGGCGTCACCATCCTGTCGACCCCGCAGGGCGTGATGGCCGACCACGAGGCCCGCGCCGCCAACGTCGGCGGCGAAGTCCTCTGCCAGGTGTTCTAAGGAGCTTCAGGTATGTCGCGCGTAGGTAAGAACCCGGTGACCGTGCCGAGCGGGGTCGACGTCAAGGTCGACGCCAACGCGGTCACGGCCAAGGGCAAGCTGGGCGAGCTGTCGTACCAGGCGACCGACGACGTCTCGATCGAGCTGAAGGACGGCAAGGTCTGGGTCACCCCCAAGGACGAGGGCAAGCGGGCCCGCTCCATGTGGGGCACGGCGCGCGCGCAGATCCAGAACCTGGTCACCGGCGTCTCCGACGGCTTCACCAAGAGCCTCGAGATCACCGGCGTCGGCTATCGCGCCGCCGTCCAGGGCAAGACGCTGAACCTGCAGCTCGGCTTCAGCCACGACATCAACTACCCGATTCCCGAGGGGATCAAGGTGGTGTGCGAGCGGCCGACGGCGATCGCCATCTCCGGCGCCAACAAGCAGGTCGTCGGCCAGATGGCTGCCGAGATCCGCGGCTTCCGTCCGCCGGAGCCCTACAAGGGCAAGGGCGTGCGCTACGCCGACGAGCAGATCCTGCGCAAGGAAGGTAAGAAGAAGTAATGGCTACGTCTCATCGCGAGCTGCGGCTGAAGCGCGCCTATCGGACTCGCGCCAGCCTGCGCAAGAAGGCCGACGGGCGTCCGCGCCTCAGCGTCTTCCGGTCGTCGAAGCACATCTACGTGCAGCTGATCGACGACGCCCAGGGCGTCACGCTGGCGACCGCCTCGTCGGTCGACAAGGAGCTCAAGGGCAAGCTGAAGACCGGCGCCGACGCGACGGCCGCCGTCGAGGTCGGCAAGCTGATCGCGCAGCGCGCCAAGGAGAAGGGCGTCGAGACGGTCTACTTCGACCGCGGCGGCTACCTCTACCACGGCCGGGTGCGCGCACTCGCCGATGCCGCCCGCGAGGGCGGCCTGCAGTTCTGATCGGAAGGTAGGAATCATGGCACGAGGCCAGAGGGACGATCGCGGCGGTGGCCGGGATCGCGATCGCGAAGACAACGAGTTCGTCGACAAGCTGGTCGGCATCAACCGCGTCGCCAAGGTGGTGAAGGGCGGCCGCCGCTTCGGCTTCGCGGCGCTCGTCGTCGTCGGTGACCAGCGCGGCCGCGTCGGCTTCGGCCACGGCAAGGCGCGCGAGGTGCCCGAGGCGATCCGCAAGGCGACCGAGGACGCCAAGAAGAAGATGCTGCGCGTGCCGCTGCGCGAGGGCCGCACCCTGCACCATGACGTGCGCGGCCACTTCGGCGCCGGCAAGGTTTATCTGCGCGCCGCGCCGGTCGGCACCGGCATCATCGCCGGCGGCCCGATGCGCGCGGTCTTCGAGTGCCTGGGCATCCACGACGTCGTCGCCAAGTCGGTCGGCACCCAGAACCCCTACAACATGATCCGGGCGACCTTCGACGCGCTGAACACCATGCAGAGCCCGCGGGCCGTCGCCCAGCGGCGCGGCAAGAAGGTCTCCGACATCGTCGGCAAGCGCGAGGAAGCGCAGCCGGCGACCATGTGATCGGCTGAGTTCGAGGAGCAGGCAGCATGGCCGCCAAGAAGAAGACCGACGCCAAGGCCGGGACCGTGACGGTCAAGCAGATCGCCAGCGCGATCGGCCGGCAGCGCGACCAGCACCAGACCCTGAAGGGCCTGGGGCTCGGCAAGCTCAACCGCACCCGCACGCTGGAGGACACCCCGGCGGTGCGCGGCATGATCAACAAGATTCCGCACCTGGTGCAGGTCGTCGAGGGCTGAGCGCGCTTGCGGCCCCGTCGCGGGGCCGGACGTGCGGGCGGCCCGGGCAACAGCAGATTTCAAGGACACGTGGGACGATGAAGCTCAACGAGATTCGCGATAACGCGGGCGCCCGCAAGGTCGGCAAGCGCCTCGGCCGCGGCATCGGCTCCGGGCTCGGCAAGACCTCCGGTCACGGCCACAAGGGTCAGAAGGCCCGGTCCGGCGTCGCGATCAAGGGCTTCGAGGGCGGTCAGATGCCGCTGCATCGTCGCCTGCCGAAGCGCGGCTTCAAGAACATCTTCCGCCGCGACTACGTCGAGGTGAACCTGGGCCGGCTGCAGCAGGCGATCGACGCCGGCAAGCTCGATGCCGGCAAGCCGGTCGACGCGGCCGCGCTGAAGGAGGCCGGGCTGTTCAAGTCGCAGCGCGACGGCGTGCGCCTGCTTGCACAGGGCGAGCTGAAGACCAAGATCGACATTACCGTCGCCGGTGCCTCCAAGGCCGCCGTCGCGGCGGTCGAGAAGGCGGGCGGCAGCGTCACGGTCAACGAGCCGAAGCCCGCCAAGCAGGACAAGAGCGAAACCGCCGCCGAGGCCTGATCGGGCGACGCCCGATCGGTCGACGCCCGATCCGGGCTAGGCCGGGAAACGGAGAGCAATGGCTTCAGCCGCCGAGCAGCTTGCCGCGAACTTCAACTTCGGCGCCATTGCCAAGGCGACGGAGCTCAAGCAGCGGATCTGGTTCACCCTGGGTGCCCTGATCGTCTACCGCCTGGGCACCTACATCCCGGTCCCGGGCATCGATCCGCAGATCCTGCAGGATCTGATGGAGAGCCAGGCCGGCGGCGTGCTGGGGATCTTCAACATGTTCTCGGGCGGCAGCCTGGGGCGCATGACGATCTTCGCGCTGTCGATCTTCCCGTACATCTCCGCGGCCATCATCATGCAGCTGATGACCGCGGTCTCGCCGAGCCTGAACCAGCTCAAGAAGGAAGGCGAGAGCGGCCGCAAGAAGATCAACCAGTACACCCGCTACGGCACGGTGTTCCTGGCCATGTTCCAAGCCTACGGCATCGCCGTCGGGCTGGAGGGCATGAACACCTCGGCCGGCGTCTCGGCGGTCATCGATCCGGGTGTGTTCTTCCGCGTCGTCACGGTCATCACGCTGACCGGCGGCACGGTGTTCCTGATGTGGCTGGGCGAGCAGATCACCCAGCGCGGCGTCGGCAACGGCATCTCGCTGATCATCTTCGCCGGCATCGTCGCCAACCTGCCGCTGGCCCTGGCGCAGCTGTTCGAGCTCAGCCGCGTCGGCGAGATCTCCTGGGCGCTGCTGCTGTTCTTCCTGCTGATGGCCGTCGCGGTCATCACCTTCATCGTCTTCATGGAGCGCGCGCAGCGCCGGCTGCTGGTGCAGTACCCCAAGCGCCAGGTCGGCAACCGCATGTTCGGCGGCGAGTCGACCCACCTGCCGCTCAAGCTGAACCCGGCCGGCGTGATCCCGCCGATCTTCGCCTCGTCGCTGCTGCTGATGCCGCTGACCGTGATCGGCTTCGCCGGCACCGACGGCGCGCAGCCGACCTGGCTGACCTGGATCACGACGAACCTGGCCCACGGCCAGCCGCTGTTCATGGTCGCCTACGTCGCGCTGATCATCTTCTTCGCCTTCTTCTACACGACGATCGTGTTCAACCCCGCGGACACGGCCGACAATCTGAAGAAGAACGGCGGCTTCATCCCGGGCATCCGTCCCGGCAAGAACACGGCCAACTACATCAACTACGTGCTGATGCGCCTGGTTTCGGTCGGCTCGCTGTATCTCGCGCTGGTCTGCCTGCTGCCGGAACTGCTGATCGCCCAGTACTCCGTGCCGCTGCTGTTCGGCGGCACCAGCCTGCTGATCGTGGTGAGCGTCACGATGGACACCGTGGCGCAGATCCACAGCCACCTGCTGGCGCACCAGTACGAGGGCCTCATCAAGAAGGCCAAGCTGAGGGGGAGACGGGGATGAACATCATTCTGCTCGGCCCGCCGGGCGCCGGTAAGGGCACCCAGGCCAAGATCCTCGAGGACAAGCACGGCCTGAAGCAGCTCTCGACGGGCGACATGCTGCGCGCCGCCGTCGCCTCCGGCGACGAGATCGGCCGCCAGGCCAAGGAGATCATGGACGCCGGCCAGCTGATGCCCGACGCCCTGATGGTCGAGATGATCTCGCAGCGCATCGAGCAGCCGGACTGCGCCAAGGGCTTCATCCTGGACGGCTTCCCGCGCACCGTGCCGCAGGCCGAGGCGCTGGACGCCCTGCTCGAGGGCAAGGGCCTGAAGCTCAACGCGGTGATCGAGGTCAGCGTGCCGGACGAGGCGCTGGTCCAGCGCATCGAGACGCGCAGCCGGCAGAGCGCCGAGAGCGGCGCCGCCGCGCGCAGCGACGACAACGTCGAGACGCTGAGGAAGCGGCTCAAGGTGTACCACGACCAGACCGCGCCGATCCTGCCGTACTACGAGCGGACCGGCCGGCTGAAGCGGGTCGACGGCCTGCAGTCGATCGAAGAGGTGACGGCGCAGATCGAGGAGATTCTCGGCGCGCCCGTGAGGGGCTAGCGGGAGGCGGCTCGCGGGGCTTGACGCGCGAGGGCGCAACCCTATAATCCGCGCTCCCTGGCGCGGGTGTGCGAGCCGGGCAATTGCTGTTGCCTCTATTCAAGTTGGTAAGCGGATAGGAGACCACGGACGTGGCGCGTATCGCTGGTGTGAACATTCCGACGGGCAAGCGCGTGCCGATCGCGCTGAGCTACATTCACGGTATCGGCTCGGCGAAGGCCAAGGAGATCTGCGACAAGGTCGGGATCCCCGAGAACCGCCGCGTCCACGAGCTGACCGACGACGAGGTCGTGCGCATCCGCGAGACCATCGACCGCGACTACACCGTCGAGGGCGACCTGCGCCGCGAGGTCGCGATGAACATCAAGCGCCTGATGGACCTGGGCTGCTACCGTGGCCTGCGCCACCGCAAGGGCCTGCCGGTCCGCGGCCAGCGCACCCACACCAACGCGCGCACCCGCAAGGGCAAGGCCGTGCCGATCGCCGGCAAGAAGAAGGCGACCCGCTAGTCGCCGCGCCGGCCCGCTTCCGCTGAACCGCAGAGAACGAGAACGCAAAGATCATGGCCAAGCCGCAGACGCGCATGCGCCGCCGCGAGCGCAAGAACATCACGAGCGGCATCGCGCACGTGAACTCCTCCTTCAACAACACGGTGATCACCATCACCGACGTGCAGGGCAACGCGATCTCCTGGTCGTCCGCCGGCAGCCAGGGCTTCAAGGGCTCGCGCAAGTCGACCCCCTACGCCGCCCAGCTCGCCGCCGAGAACGCCGGCCGCAAGGCCCAGGAGCACGGCATGCGCACGCTCGAGGTCGAGGTCAAGGGCCCGGGCTCCGGCCGCGAGTCGGCGCTGCGCGCGCTGCAGTCGGTCGGCTTCCAGATCACCGCGATCCGCGACGTCACGCCGATCCCGCACAACGGCTGCCGTCCGCCCAAGCGCCGCCGCGTCTGACGCCGGCCGAGGTACCGAGGCGCCTGCGCAGGGCGCCGGACAGAAGAGAGCCACCTGCGCCCCGGCCAAAGCATGGGGATCGGCGTCTGAGCAGCGCCGCTTCCGGGACAGGCCCGGGCGCTTGAAGCCGACGGGACGGCGGGCCTTCGCGGGCCGCCGCCCTTCCGTCGTTTCATGAACCCGCTCGACAAGCGTGAGGCAACTCCCGTGCTACAGAAGAATTGGACCGACCTGATCAAGCCGAACAAGCTCGAGGTTCAGGAGGGTGACGATCCGAAGCGTTTCGCCAAGGTCGTCGCCGAGCCGCTCGAGCGGGGCTTCGGCCTCACCCTGGGCAACGCGCTGCGCCGCGTGCTGCTGTCGTCGCTGCAGGGTGCCGCCATCACCGCCATCCAGATCGACGGCGTGCTCCACGAGTTCTCCTCGATCCCGGGCGTGCGCGAGGACGTCACCGACGTCGTTCTGAACGTCAAGTCGATCGCCCTGCGCATGCACGGCGACGGCCCGAAGCGCATGCGCCTGCGCGCCTTCGGCCCCGGCGAGGTGACCGCCGCCCAGATCGAGACCGGCGCCGACATCGAGGTCATGAATCCCGAGCTGGTGATCTGCACCCTCGACGACGGCGCGCGCATCGACATGGAGATGACCGTCGCCACCGGTAAGGGCTACGTGCCCGGCTCGCAGAACCGACCGGAGGACGCGCCGATCGGCCTGATCCCGGTCGACTCGCTGTTCAGCCCGGTGCGCCGCGTCGCCTACAAGGTCGAGAACACCCGCGTCGGCCAGGTCACCGACTACGACAAGCTGACCATGGAGATCGAGACCAACGGCGCGATCACGCCGGACGACTCGGTCGCGCTGGCCGCGCGCATCCTGCAGGACCAGCTGCAGCTCTTCATCAACTTCGAGGAGCCGACGGTCCGCGAGACCGCCGAGGAGCGCGCCGAGCCGCCGTTCAACAAGAACCTGCTGCGCAAGGTCGACGAGCTGGAGCTCTCGGTGCGCTCGGCGAACTGCCTGAAGAACGACAACATCGTCTACATCGGCGATCTCGTTCAGAAGACCGAGGCCGAGATGCTGCGCACGCCGAACTTCGGCCGCAAGTCTCTCAACGAGATCAAGGACGTGCTGTCCCAGATGGGCCTGCACCTGGGCATGGAGATCTCGAACTGGCCGCCCGAGAACATCGAGGAGCTGGCCAAGAAGCTCGAGGAGCCCTACTGATCGTCACCCGGGAGCGCCGTCGACGAACGGCGCTCCCGCTTTTTCCGGGCCGTGAGGGCCCGCCCCGGCCGCGCCGGCGCCTCTCCTGACCGGGAGGGGCAGAAGGGCGGCGGGACCCGCAATCGGTCTCGCGCGGCGAGGCCAGGATGAGAGGAGATCGACGCGATGCGTCACGGCAGTGGTTACCGCAAGCTCAACCGGACCCCGTCCCACCGCAAGTCGATGCTGGCCAACATGGCCACGTCGCTGATCGAGCACGAGCAGATCGTCACCACGCTGCCCAAGGCCAAGGAGCTGCGCCGCGTCGTCGACCGCCTCGTCACCCTGGGCAAGGGCGGCACGCTGCACCAGCGCCGCCAGGCCGCGGTCACCGTGCGCAACAACGCCATGGTCCAGAAGCTCTTCGGCGAGCTGGCCGAGCGCTACAAGGAGCGCAACGGCGGCTACACCCGGGTGCTCAAGGCCGGCTTCCGGCATGGCGACATGGCGCCGCTCGCGGTCATCGAGCTGGTCGACCGCAACCCCGACGCCAAGGGCGCGGCCGACAAGGCGCGCCACGAGGCCGAGATGGCCGAGCAGGGCGACGAGGAGGAATAGGCCTCTTCCGTCCGCTCCAAGACACCGCAAGGGCCCCGCTTCGGCGGGGCCCTTTTCGTTTCGGGTGACCTCTCGTACGGCTTTCCTCGCGCCGGGATCCCCCGGCCCGCCGCACCTCCGGTCCGGCGGGCCCGAGGCGCGGTCGGCTGTGCCCGGGCGATCCGGGAAGGAAACCCGACGATCGGCCAAGAAGGCGGGATGGCCTGTTCTCGTTCCGGCTGGGGCGACCGACCAGAATTCAACGGTCACAGAAGCCGGGCCTGCCGCCCCACCCCGCGCCGGCGGTCGGCACGCCGCGAGAAGGGCGTGCGGCAGAGAGGGGAGGTCCGGATGGCCGAGTCGCAGAGGTGGGAAGCGGCGCTCGAGGCCGTCTCAGGCGGCTGCTTCAAATGGGAGCAGCCGAAGTGGGTCACCATTTTCCAGGACGAGATCCCGAGGAAGAATCCCAGCAGTCCCCGGCGCGATTCCGAGCGCAAGGGCCCGTTCGCAAAATGGTAGCGCGCCACGGGTCCGAGCGCTCGCTCTAGGTCCCCCCGGCGTGCGAGCCGGCGCCGGCGAGCCGGCGGCGCAGCTCGGCCTCGGCGATCGCCTTGAAGTCCTCGATCAGGCGGTCCCCCTCCGCGCCGCCGCTCGACAGCGCCAGGCGCACGGCCTCCTCGGCGAGCGCCCAGAGCAGCAGGGCCGCGCTTTCCAGCGCCGCGCGCTCCTGGGGCGCCCCGCAGCGCGCCAGGACGTCGGCCAGCAGGCCGGCGTTGTGGCGGTTCTCGGCAAGCATCAGGGCGCGCAACTGCGGGTCGGCCTGGGTGCCGGACCAGACCTCGCGGCGCACCGGCTCGGCCAGGCAGACCCGGTAGTAGACGTCGAGCAGCTCGGCGAAGGCCCCCGGCAGGGCGGCGCCCTCGGCGACCGCCTCGAGGGCCTCGGCGATGCAGGCCCGGTCCTCGGCCAGATAGCGCTCGGCGAGCGTGCGCAGGATCGCCGCCTTGTCGGGGAAGTACTGGTAGAGCGAGCCGATCGAGACGCCGGCCCCGGCGGCGACCTCGCTCATGCGCAGCGCGTCGCTGCCCTTCTCCGCGATCAGTCCCGAGGCCGCTTCGAGCAGCCGCTCGACACGCTCGCGCCCGCGCTGCTGGCGCGGGGTCCGGCGCAATGCCGCATCGCCCGGGCCCGGCGACGCGCCGCCATCGGTAATCGACACGCTTCGGCCTCCTTCGAGACGATTTCCACTTGCCTTCAAGAATATGAGGGTTTATCAGATTTATCAAATATGAGCATTCCTCACATACGGAGCAAAGACGATGACAGGCCTCGACAGCACTCGGACCCGGCCCCTGACCCTCGTGACCGGCGGCACCGGCAAGACCGGCAGCCGGGTCGCAGCAGGCCTGGCCGCGCGCGGACTGCCGGTGCGGCTCGGCTCGCGCGGCAACAGCCCGGCCTTCGACTGGACGGCGCCGGCCAGCTGGGGCCCGGCGCTCGAGGGCGTCGGGGCCGTCTACTTGGCCTACCAGCCCGATCTCGCCGCGCCGGGCGCGACCGAGACCCTGGCAGCCTTCACCCGCCAGGCGGTCGCGGCCGGCGTCCGTCGCCTGGTGCTGCTGTCCGGGCGCGGCGAGCCGGCGGCCGAGGCGGGCGAGCGGGTCGTGCGCGAGGCCGGCGTCGACTGGACCGTGCTCAGGGCCAGCTGGTTCGACCAGAACTTCAGCGAGAGCTTCCTGCTCGAGGCGGTGCGGGCCGGCGAGCTGGTTCTGCCGGCCGGCCCGGTGCCGGAGCCCTTCGTCGACGTCGAGGACATCGCTGAGATCGCCGTCGAGGCGCTGACGCCCGGGGGGCCGGCCGAGCGCCACGTCGGCCGCCTCTACGAGCTGACCGGCCCGCGGGCGCTGACCTTCGCCGAGGCCTGCGGCGCGATCGCCGCGGCAAGCGGCCGGCCGCTGCTCTACCGCGAGGTCGCCCCCTCGGCCTTCGCGGCGGCGCTGGAGGCGGTCGGCGAGGCCCCGCAGACGGTCGCGCTGCTGATCGAGCTGTTCACGGAAGTGCTGGACGGCCGCAACGCCGCCCCCGCCGACGGCGTCCGCGAGGCGCTCGGCCGGCCGGCGCGCGACTTCGCCGACTACGCGCGGCGCACGGCGGCCAGCGGCGTCTGGGGCGTTCCGGCGGCCGCGGCCTGAGGCGCCCGGTCCCGCGAAGGAGGAAGAAGGCGATGAACGACACCTGGTTCGCCCTGCTGGTCGGCGCCGGGGCGCTGTCCAGCGCCCTGGTCGGCGGGGTCTTCCTCGCCTTCTCGGGCTTCGTCATGGCGGCGCTCGACCGCCTGCCGGCCGCGGCCGCGGTCGCGGCCATGCAGTCGATCAACCGCACGGTGCTGACGCCCTGGTTCCTGGTGCCCTTCTTCGGCGCGCTGGCGGCCGGCCTCGCGATCGCCGGGGCCACGGCGTTCGGAGCCGCCGGAGCGGCGGCATGCGAGCCGCTGCTTCTGGCCGGCGGGCTGGCCTACCCGCTCGGCACCTTCCTGGTCACGGTGGTCGGCAACCTGCCGCTCAACCGGCGGCTCGATTCGGTCGACCCGCAGGGCGAGGCCGCGGCCGCCGCCTGGGCTGACTACCTGCGCGCCTGGACGCGCTGGAACCACCTGCGCACCGCCGCGGCCCTGCTCGCCGCCGGGCTGCTGCTGGCCGCCCTGTAGCCGGCGGTCCTCGGCGGGCCCGGCCGACGATTTCGGACCCGCTGCACGGATTCGCGGACTGCCTGCCGGGTCCCGGCGGGCGGAGCCGCGTAGCATGCCGACCATCGCGCGGCAGTGCCGGGTGCGCCAGGCACCCCGGCTCCGGCCTCCCGGCCGGCCGTCCGCGCGCGACGAAAGGGGGACCCGCCATGAGCGAAGCAGCCGCCCGTTTCATTGCCGACACCATGGGAGACGAGACCCTTGCCCGCCGGTTCGCCGAACTGGTCGGGGACCGCTCCTTCCCGGAGGCAGTCGGCGACATCGTCGTCTTCGCCCGCGATCACGGCTACGACCTGGACCGCGAGGCGCTCGTCTCGGTCAAGGCGCGTCTCGACCGACAGGCGGCAGCGCCGCGCCGGCCGGCCTCCGAGTCGCCCGCCGGCAAGGCGCTCTCCGACGGAGAGCTTTCGGACGGAGAGTCTTCCGACGGGGAGCTTTCCGACGCGGAGCTGGAGCCGCTGAGCGGCGGGGTCTTCGGCTGGCTCCAGCACCAGAACAGGAATGCGACGCTCGGCCCGAACCGGGACCCCGGCGACCCGAGGACGGATCCGGGCAACCGGGCCTTCTGGCTCGGCTTCTGACGGCGTCGGCCGAAGGGCGCCGGCCCGCGGGTCTCAGACGACCTTGACCGCGATCTCGCCGACGCCCTCGATGCCGGCCAGCATGACGTCGCCGGGCTTGACCGGGCCGACGCCCGCCGGCGTGCCGGTAAAGATCAGGTCGCCGGGCTTCAGCTCGAACAGCGAGGAGAGGTGCTCGATGGTCTCGGGCACCGACCAGATCAGCTCGGAGAGGTCGCCGCTCTGGCGCGACTCCTCGTTGACCTTCAGCCAGATCGCGCCGCTCTTCGGGTGGCCGATCTCGGCGGCCGGGCGCAGGGCGCCGCAGGGCGCCGAGGCGTCGAAGGCCTTGCCGGCCTCCCACGGCCGGCCGGCCTTCTTCATCTCGCCCTGCAGGTCGCGCCGGGTCATGTCCAGGCCGACCGCGTAGCCCCAGACCAGGTCCAGGGCCTGCTCCTTGGCGACGTCCTTGCCGCCGCGGCCGAGCGCCACCACCAGTTCGACCTCGTGGTGCACGTTCTCCGAGCGCGACGGGTAGGGGAAGGGGGCCTCGGCCGGGCGCAGGGCGTCGGACGGCTTCATGAAGAAGAAGGGCGGTTCGCGGTCGGGGTCGAAACCCATCTCGCGCGCATGCTCGGCGTAGTTCCGGCCGACGCAGAAGATCCGGCGGACCGGAAAGCGGTCCGCGCTGCCGGCGACCTCCAGGGAGGTCGGCTCCCAGGCCTCGATGACGTAACCCATGGTTCTCTCGTTCCTTCCCCTTGCGCCGCTGCGTGGCCGGAGCGGAGCGGCCCGGCCGCGGGCGTCTGGCTCGCGGCGCCTGTCCTATCGGCTGCCTCGGCGCCCGGCAAGCCTCGGTTTCGGATCGGCGCGATCGCCGGCGCCGCCGGAGCCGGCGGATCGGTCCTGTCGCGGATCGTATCCCGATAAGAAATACTTGGAATTATTTGTTTTCCGGACTCTTCCCGGATGAGTAGAGCAAAAATTACCGTTGGTTTGCAGAAAGAAAGCCCGACGCTTAACAAAGCCGTAAGCACCCGTCCGCTATCGAAGTCTTGCCGCCGCGCCTGCCGGCGGCCTCCGATCCCCCCGGCCCGCGTCCCCCCGCGCGTGCCGCTCCCCCCCGAACGGATGGGCAATGGCTGTCGACGGCAACAGAGTACTTTCCAAGGTCCGCCTCACCCAGGCGGTCCTCGACCGCCTCGTCGAGCTGCACGGCCGCTTCCTGCGCGGCCAGCGCAACGGCGTGCGCTGCATGCTTCACGAGTGCGATCTCTCCGGCCTCAACCTGGCCGGGGTCAATCTGTCCGACAGCGAGCTGCTGGGCTGCAATCTCAGCGGCACGCGCCTGGTCGACGCCAAGTTTCGCCAGGCGCGGCTCTACGGCGCCTGCTTCGACGAGGCCGACATCACGCGCGCCGATTTCGAGCGGGCCGACCTGCGCGGCGCCACCTTCGACCGGGCCGACCTCTCGGGCACCTCGCTGAACGGCGCCGACCTGCGCGACAGCGCGATTCTCGACGAGACCGGGGCCACCAAGGCCGAGCACGGCTCGACCTTCAAGCGCGCGGTCCTGCGCGGCACCAACCTGAAGCAGGCCAAGCTCAAGAACGCCGACTTCGCCAGCGCGGTGCTCGACCGCGTCGACCTGACCGGCGCCGACCTGCGGGCCGCTGCCTTCAACGGCGCGGAGTTCCGGAACAGCAAGCTGGACGGCGCGCGCCTGGAGGAAACCGACCTGCGCGGAGCCGTCTTCGAGGGCATGGACACCTCGCAGTTCGAGCATTCCCTGGCGGTCACCTCGAATGCCAAGCGGGCGACCCCGGAGATGCTGGAGAAGAGCCTGGAAGCCCACCGCCTGTGGGTGACCAGCGGCGGGCGCGAGGGGCGCAAGGCGGTGCTGCAGGGGCTCGATCTCTCGGGCCGCGACCTCTCCGGCGCCTTCCTGGCCGCCGCCGATCTCTCCTACTGCCTGCTCAGCGAGGCCAAGCTGCGCGGCACCGTGCTGGCGGCGGCCGACCTGCGGTACGCGAACCTGCTGCGCGCCGACCTGGCGCAGGCCGACCTGCGCGGCGCGGACCTGCGCGACACCAACCTGCGCGACGTCGACCTGACGGACACGCGGATCGGCCAGCTCGACAAGGTCAACCTCTTCACCCGCACGGCCGAGGGCACGCTGGCCGGCGGCTGAGCGCGGCCCCGCCACAGCGGGGCCGCGGGCTCGCGACCGCCTCGCCGGCGCGGCGCTTGATCCGCCGGGCACACGGGATCATCTTCGCGGCATGCCGAACGCCGCATTCCGACCCGCCGCCCTCAAGTGCGCCGCCTTCCTGTGCGCTGCCGTCCTGGTGCTGGCCGCCGCCGCCGGCCCGCTCGGCGCCCAGGAGCGCGCGGTTCCCGAAAGCCAGGCGCAGATCAAGCTGTCCTTCGCCCCGGTCGTGCGCGCCGTGGCCCCGGCGGTCGTCAACATCTACGCTCAGCGGCGCGTGCGCCAGCAGGTCTCGCCGCTGTTCGACGACCCCTTCTTCCAGCGCTTCTTCGGCGGCGCGTTCGGCGGCCCGTCGCGCGAGCGGCAGCAGCAGTCGCTTGGGTCCGGGGTGATCGTCGATCCGGGCGGCGTCATCGTCACCAACCGCCACGTCATCGCCGGCGCCGACGAGATCCGCGTCGTGCTCAACGACCGCCGCGAGCTCGACGCGCAGGTCATGCTCAGCGACGAGCGCACCGACCTCGCGGTGCTCAAGGTCGAGGCCGGCGGCGAGCTGCCCTTCGTCGAGACCAGCCCCTCCGACCTGCTCGAGGTCGGCGACCTGGTGCTGGCGATCGGCAACCCCTTCGGCGTCGGCCAGACCGTGACCAGCGGCATCGTCTCGGCGCTGGCGCGCACCGGCATCGGCCCGACCGACTTCCGCTCGTTCATCCAGACCGACGCGGCGATCAACCCGGGCAACTCGGGCGGCGCGCTGGTCTCGCTCGACGGCAGGCTGGTCGGCGTCAACTCGGCGATCTACACCAAGACCGGCGGCTCGGTCGGCATCGGCTTCGCGATCCCCTCGGAGATGGTTTCGACGGTGGTGCGCGCGGCGCTCTCCGGCGGCCGGCTCGAGCGGCCCTGGGCCGGCTTCCACAGCCAGCAGCTGACGCCGGAACTGGCACGCGGCTTCGGCCTGGATCGCCCGCAGGGCGTGCTGGTCGCCGACGTCTATCCGGGCAGCCCGGCCGACCGGGCGGGGCTGGAGCGCGGCGACGTGATCGCCGCGGTCGACGGCCGTGGCGTCGAGGATCCGGAGGCCCTGGACTTCCGCATCGCCACCCAGCCGCTCGGCAGCGAGCCTCGCTTCGAGGTGCTGCGCGACGGGCGCAGCCTGGTGCTGAGCTGGCCGATGAAGACCGCCCCCGAGAGCCCGCCGCGCAACGAGACGGTCCTGACCGGCCGCCATCCGCTGAGCGGCACCAAGGTGGTCAATCTCTCGCCGGCGATGGCCGAGGAGCTCGGCATCGCCCAGTGGCGCGGCGTCGCGCTCTCGGCGGTGGCGCGCAACTCGCCGGCGCGCCGCTACGGCCTGCGTCCCGGCGATGTCCTGGTTTCGGTCAACGGCCGTCCGGTCGAGCGGGTCGAGGGCCTCGACGCCCTGCTCTCGGACCAGGGCCGCTGGCTGCTGTCGATCAACCGCGACGGCGAGCAGCGGCGCCTGGAGATCCTGGGCTGAGATGGCGACTCGCGGGCCGTCGGGCCGCCCGGCACGGGGCCGCTAGATGTCGAGCGGCGAGCTCTTCGAATCCCAGGCGCCGCGGCCGCTGGCCGACCGCCTGCGCCCGCGCCGGCTCGAGGAGGTGCTGGGCCAGGACCACCTGATCGGCGCCGAGGGGCCGATCGGGCGCATGGCCGCGCAGCGCCGCGTCAGCTCCACGGTGCTGTGGGGGCCGCCGGGCACCGGCAAGACCACGATCGCCCGGCTGCTCGCCGAGATCAGCGACCTCGCCTTCGAGCCGCTGTCGGCCGTCTTCTCGGGCGTCGCCGACCTGCGCAAGGTCTTCGAGCGGGCCAAGGAGCGCCGGCGCGGCGGGCAGGGCACGCTGCTGTTCGTCGACGAGATCCACCGCTTCAACCGGGCCCAGCAGGACGGCTTCCTGCCCTACGTCGAGGACGGCACGGTGGTGCTGGTCGGCGCGACCACGGAGAACCCCTCGTTCGAGCTCAACGCCGCGCTGCTCTCGCGCTGCCAGGTGCTGGTGCTCAAGCGGCTCGACGACGCCGCCCTGGAGAAGCTGCTCGAGCGCGCCGAGGCCGAGGTCGGCCGCGCGCTGCCGGTGACCGCGGAGGCGCGGGCCTCGCTCTGCGCCCTGGCCGACGGCGACGGCCGCTACCTGCTGAACCTCGTCGAGGAGCTGCTGACGCTGCCGGCTGCCAGGGGCGACGGCGCGCCGCTGGATACCGCCGGGCTGGCCGAGGTCGTGCAGCGGCGCATGCCGCTCTACGACAAGAGCCAGGAGGGCCACTACAACCTGATCTCGGCGCTGCACAAGTCGCTGCGCGGCTCCGACAGCGACGCCGCGCTCTACTGGTTCGCACGCATGCTCGACGGCGGCGAGGACCCCGAGTACATCGCCCGGCGCCTGCTGCGCTTCGCGGTCGAGGACGTCGGCCTTGCCGACCCCCAGGCGCTGACCCAGGCGATCGCCGCCTGGAACGCCTACGAGCGCCTGGGCAGCCCCGAAGGTGAGCTGGCCCTGGCCCAGCTGGTCATCTACCTGGGCACCGCGCCCAAGTCGAACGCCGCCTACAAGGCCTACGGCGCGGCCCGGCGCGCGGCTAGGGAGACCGGCTCGCTGAGCCCGCCGATGCACATCCTGAACGCACCGACCAAGCTGATGAAGCAGCTCGGTTACTCGAAGGGCTACGCCTACGACCACGACGCGCCGGAGGCCTTCTCCGGACAGGACTACTTCCCCGAGACGATGGAGCGCCAGCGCTTCTACAGCCCGGTCGAGCGCGGCTTCGAGCGGGAGATCGGCAAGCGGCTGGAGTACTGGGACCGGCTGCGCCGGGAGCGCGGCGGGCGCGAGCCGGGCGGCGAGAAGGGCGAATGAGGCCGGCGGCGGGGCGGCCGGCGCAGCAATGCGACTCCCGCGACGCGGTCATGCAGCACCGCCTGTTGTGGCGGGTACCCGGCCTCGTATTGTCTTCGTAACAAAGTCGGGCGAAGGACCCGCCGGCCTCTCCCATCCTCAAGCGAGAAGTGAGCCCCGATGGTCGAGCTGAACGTCCCCCAGCGGGATGCGGTCGCGCTCATCACCGTGGACATGCAGAACGACTTTCTGCGCGGCGATTCGCCGGTCAAGGCGAGCGGCGTCAAGCCGGCGCTCGGCAACATCGAGCGCCTGGTCCAGGGTTTCCGCGAGCACCGCAAACCGATCTTCCATTCGGTGCGCCTCTACCGCCCGGACGGCAGCAACGTCGACCTGTTCCGGCGCAACGCCGTGGAGGAGGGCATGCGCGTGCTGATGCCCGGCACCCAGGGGGCCGACCTCGTCAAGCAGGTCTCGCCCTGCAAGGCGCGGCTGGAGCCCGAGGCGCTGCTCGCCGGCGAGTTCCAGGAGCTGGCGCGCAACGAGTACGCCTTCTACAAGCCGCGCTGGGGCGCCTTCTTCGGCACCGAGCTGGAGAGCCGGCTGCGCCACCTCAAGGTCACCACGGTGGCGATCTGCGGCGTCAACTTCCCGACCGGCGGCCGGGCCACGGTCTACGAGGGCGCGGCGCGCGACTTCCGGGTGATCGTCGCCAGCGACGCCGTCGGCGACGCCAGCGAGGACAGCCTGCGCGAGCTGGGGCGGCTCGGAGCCTACCAGAAGGACACCTCGGCGCTGCTCGACTGGCTGGCCGGCGGCCAGCGCTCCAGCGCCGCCTGAGCGGCAGCGGAGCAGAGCAGCTGCCGCCGGGGCGCCCAGGCGGTGCTACCGTCGTCGTTCCGATTCCGCTAAAAGCCGGGCCATGAAGCTCTCGCTGCTCCTCGCGATCGCGGCCGGCGGCGCCGTCGGCGCGCTCGGCCGGCACTATGTCGCCGGCCAGGCCATGCGCCTGCTCGGCCACGGCTTTCCCTGGGGGACGCTGCTGGTCAACGTGCTCGGCTCCTTCGCCATGGGGCTGCTGATCGAGGTCTTCGCGCGCTACCTATCGCCCAGCCAGGAGCTGCGCGCCTTCCTGGTGGTCGGCACGCTGGGCGGCTTCACGACCTTCTCCAGCTTCTCGCTCGACGTCGGCCTGCTGCACGGGCGCGGCGAGCTGGGCCTGGCGGCGCTCTACGTCGCGCTCAGCGTCTGCCTGTCGATCGGCGCGCTGTTCTTCGGCTTCTGGCTGGTCCGGAGCGTTTCGGCATGAGAGGAGCGGCATGAGCGGCGTCGAGACCCAGGTCGTGGCCCGCGGCGAGGGCGACCAGCGGCTCGACCGCTGGTTCAAGAAGCACTATCCCGAGCTCGGCTTCGGGCGGCTGGCCAAGCTGCTGCGCACCGGTCAGGTGCGCGTCGACGGCAAGCGCGCCCAGCCCTCGACCCGCATCGCCGAAGGCCAGGCGATCCGCGTGCCGCCGCTCGGCGGGGCGGTCGCTCCGGCCCCGGCCGGTGAGGAGCCGGGCCGGCCGCTGCTGAGCGAGGAGGAGGCCGAGGCGCTGCGCGCCCGGGTGCTCTATCGCGACGACTGGCTGATCGCGCTCGACAAGCCGGCCGGCCTGGCGGTGCAGGGCGGCAGCGGCCAGACCCGCCACCTCGACGCCATGCTCGACGCGCTGATGTTCGAGGCGGTCGAGCGGCCGCGGCTGGTCCACCGCCTGGACCGCGACACCGCCGGCGTGCTGCTGCTGGCGCGCACCGCCGAGGCGGCGCGGCGGCTCGGCGAGGCCTTCCGCCAGGAGGGCGGCGGCGAGGGCGCGCGCAAGCTCTACTGGGCGCTGCTCGCCGGCGAGCCGCCGAAGCGGCGCAGCGAGCTCGACCTGCCGCTCGGCAAGGAGGGCGGCGCCGGCCGCGAGAAGGTGCGCGCCGACGCCGCCGACGCCAAGCCGGCGCGCACCCGCTACCACCTGATCGCCAGTCACGCCCGCAAGGCCAGCTTCGTGGCGCTGCGGCCGCTGACCGGCCGGACCCACCAGCTGCGCGTCCACATGGCGGCGCTCGGCTGCCCGATCCTGGGCGACGGCAAGTACGGCGGCGCCAAGGCCTTCCTCGACAGGCCGGCACTGCCGAAGCAGCTCATGCTGCTGGCCCGCGAGCTCGCCGTGCCGCACCCGGAGGACGGCACCACGGTGCGTTTCACCGCGCCGATCCCGGCGCATTTCGCGCAGGCCCTGGCGGCGCTGCGCTTCGACCCCGAGGGCCCGGCCGTCGAGCGGGCCGCCGACTGGCTGGAAGGCTGAAGCGGGCCGCCGCCCGCGCCGCGCGCGATGACCCATCCCTTCAGGCTGATCGTCTTCGACTTCGACGGCACGCTGGTCGACAGCCAGGCCGGCATCGTGCGCTGCATGACCGAGGGCTTCGCCGCGGCCGGCCTGCCGGCGCCCGAGGCCGCGGCGGTGCGCCGCGTCGTCGGGCTGTCGCTGGAGCTGGCGATCGCCCGCCTGCTGCCGGACGAGGCGCAGGAGGCCGTGCTGCCGGTGGCCGCCGCCTACCGCCAGGCCTTCCTGCGCTGGCGCGCCGACCCGGCCTTCCGGGAGCCGCTGTTCGAGGGCGTCGCCGAGACCCTGGAGCGGCTCGACCGGCCCGAGGTGCTGCTCGGCATCGCCACCGGCAAGAACCTGCGCGGCCTCTCGGCCTCGCTGCAGCGGCACGGCCTCGCCGGGCGCTTCGCGACCCTGCAGACCCCCGACCACTCGCCCTCCAAGCCGCATCCGGGCATGCTGCTGCGGGCGATGGAGGAGATGGGCTGTGCGCCCGAGGAGACGGTGCTGGTCGGCGACACCACCTTCGACATGGAAATGGCACAAAACGCCGGTACGGTTTCGCTCGGCGTCGGTTGGGGCTATCACGGAGCCGACGAGCTGCTCGAGGCCGGCGCGCGGCAGGTGCTGGGCGCGATGGCCGAGCTGCCTGCGAGCCTCACGACCCTGACCGGCGAGACGGCCGGGCGCGTCGCCCCCTGACGAGCAGTCCCTGAAGGGAGAGACAGGATGAAAGCGGTCAAGTGGATCGTGATCGGCCTCGCCGTTCTGGTCGTGGCCATCGGCGCCACCTTCTACGCGATCCTGCAGAGCCTCGACACCGACGAGCTGCGCGGCCTCATCGAGGCCGAGGCGAAGAAGGCGACCGGCCGCAGCCTGCGCCTGGAGGGGCCGATCGACCTGTCGGTCTCGCTGACCCCCGCCGTGGTGCTGGAGAAGGTCCGCTTCGACAATGCCGGCTGGGGCAGCCGTCCGCAGATGCTCGACGTCGGCCGGGTCGAGGCCCAGGTCGAGCTGCTGCCGCTGCTCGAGGGCCGCTACGTCATCGAGCGGGTCGTCGTCGCGGACGCCGACATCCTGGTCGAGACCAACGAGCGGGGCGAGGGCAACTGGGCGCTGCCGAGCGGCGAGGCGCTGCCGGCCGGCGAGGACGGCGGCACGCCGCAGACCGCCTCCGGCGAGCCGGTGGTCCCGGAGATCGGCTCGGTCGTCGTGCGCGACAGCCGCCTCGTCTACCGCGACGGCGCGACCGGGGAGAGCCTGCTGCTCGGCCTCGACTCGCTGACCCTGACGCCGGAGGGCGAGCTGCTGGCGCTCGACGCCGAGGGCAACTACCAGGAGGTGCCCTTCGATCTCGCCGGCCGCATCGGCGGGCTGGCCATGCTGCTGTCCGGCGGCGACGTGCCGGTCGAGCTGGCCGGCACGGTCGCCGAGGCCGACTTCTCGCTGCAGGGCGAGGTCCGCGACCTCAAGGGCGCGGCGACCCCCGATCTTCGGGTCGAGCTGGCGGCCGAGTCGCTCGCGCAGTTCGACAGGCTGGCCGGCAGCAGCCTGCCGGCGCTCGGGCCGCTCGACCTCAGCGGCCGCCTGGGGCTCGACGCCGGCGTGCTGACGGTCGACGGCATGGCGCTGTCGCTCGGCGGCTCGGATCTCGCCGGCAGCCTGACCGCGAGCCTCGCCGGCGAGCGGCCGGCGCTGCTCGCCGAGCTGACCGGCGCGAGGCTCGACCTCGCGGACCTGCAGGCCGACGGCGAGGGCACCGAGAGCACGGCGACGGCGGGGAGCGAGGCCGGCGGCGCCGAGGCCCCGGAAGGGCAGGCCGGCGGCGCCGACGGCCGCTACGTGATTCCCGACACGCCGCTGCCGCTGGCCCTGCTGCAGGCCGCCGACGCCGAGGTCTCGCTCAAGCTCGGCGCGCTGGTGCTCGACCCGCAGACCACGCTGAGAGAGCTCGACCTCGCCCTGACGCTGGAGAACGGCAGGCTCGAGGTCTCGAGGCTCAAGGCCCGCGCCTTCGAGGGCGCGCTCGACGCCAGCCTCAGCCTCGACGCCGGGCAGTCGCCGCCGCCGCTGGCGACCCGGCTCGATCTCAGGGGCCTGGCCCTGGGCCGGGTCCTGGAGACCTATACCGGCTCGGCCGAACTGCAGGCGCCGCTCGACGTCGCGCTCGACCTCAAGGGCGCCGGCGCCTCGCCGCGGGCGATCGCCGCCAGCCTCGACGGCAGCAGTGAGATCGTCGCCGGCGAGGGCGTCATCACCAACCGAATCCTGGCGATCCTGGCGACCGGGCTCGACCAGATCCTCGGGCCGCTGTTCGCCGGCGAGGACCAGACCCGGCTGAACTGCCTGGTCAGCCGCTTCCGCTTCGAGGACGGCCTGGCGGTCAGCCAGGCGCAGCTGCTCGACAGCAGCACCTTCTCGCTGGCCGGCACCGGCACGGTGGACCTCAACGACGAGACGCTGGACCTGAAGTTCAACACGCGGACCCGCGAGGCGGCGCTGGTCAGCCTGGCGGTGCCTTTCGTGGTCACCGGCACGCTCGCCGACCCGCAGCCGGCGCCCGACGCCCTGGGCACCGCCATGAAGGCCGCCGAGTTCGTGCGCGGCGGCAGCAACCCGCTGGCTGCGCTCGGCCAGATCGTCGGCGGCGAAGGCCAGGCGCCGTCGGCCGGCGATGCCGCCAACGGCTGCGTCGCGGCGCTGGAGCAGACCGCCGACGTGCCGGCGAGCCAGAGCCCGATCGGCCAGGTCAAGGAGCAGCTCGAGAAGGCGCTCGACGGCCAGGACCTGCGCAAGACCCTGGAGGACGCCGCCGGCGGTGCGCTCGGTGGAAGCTCGGACGGCGAAGGGGCGGGCGGCGACGAGGTCCAGAAGGGGCTCGACGAGGTCAAGAAGGGCCTCGACGGGCTGTTCAACAGCAACTGAGCCGAGCCGACATGTCGACTGCCCGCAAGCGCGTCTACAAGACCGTCGCCGTCGAGCCGGCCCCGGAGGCCGGCGCCGGCCATCGGGTGCTGCTCGACGGCCGGCCGCTGCGCACCCCGGCCAAGGCTGCGCTGCTGCTGCCGACGCGCGCCCTCGCCGAGGGCGTCGCCGAGGAGTGGCAGGCCCAGGGCGAGAGCATCGACCCCAACGCCATGCCGCTGACCGCCCTGTCGTGCAGCGCCGTCGACCTCGTGCAGGCCAAGCGCGACGAGACGGTCGGAGAGCTCGCCGGCTTCGCCGGACACGAGCTGCTGTGCTACCGCGCCTCGCATCCCGAGGCCCTGGTCGAGCGGCAGCGCGCGCAGTGGCAGCCGCTGCTCGACTGGGCGGCGCTGGAGCTTGACGCGCCGCTGGCGGTCACCGAGGGCGTGCTCAGCGTCGAGCAGCCGCCCGACGCCCTGGCCGCGCTCTGCCGCGCCGTCGAGCGCTACGACGACTGGCGCCTGACCGCCCTGGCACTGGCCGTGCGCATCTCCGGCTCGCTGGTCGTCGGCCTCGCGCTGGCCGAGGGCCGGATCGACGCCCGCGCGGCCTTCGAGGCGGCCGAGCTCGACGAGAGCTTCTCGATCGAGCAGTGGGGCGAGGACGCCGAGGCGGCCAAGCGGCGCGCCGGCCTGCTCGCCGAGCTGACCGCGGCCGAGCGCTTCCTGGCCCTGGTCGCCGACGCGCGCTAGCCTATCCCGCGTCCGGCGGCAGCTCGGGAGGAAACGATGACCGAGGCTTGGCAGTACCAGATCCGCGTGGTCCTGGCGCCCGAGGCCGCCGAGGCGGCGCGGCGCGACCCGGAGGCGCCGGAACTGGCCGCGCTTCAGGCGCTCCTGAAGCGCCACGACGCCGCCCTCAAGTGCCAGTACGACGCCTTCGCCGACTACGTCGCCGAGGCCGAGCGCCAGGGCGTCGAGAAATTCCCGCTGCACGCCTGGACGAAGGCGACCATCGAGGACCCGGCGAAGAAGGCCAAGTACCTGCAGGCCTTCACGCTCTACGTCGGCGGCCAGGAGGTCTACGACCGCGCGCCGGCCGAGGCGCTGGAGGCCGAGCTGCAGCCCCTGGTCGGCGGCGGCCAGATCCTGCGCCTGACCAGGCACGACACCAACCCGGCCAACAACCCGCAGATGCCCGAGCGCTACCGGCCCAGGCAGAACGGCGGCTGAAGCGACCGGGACCTCATAGCCAGACGGCGACCAGCGCCATGACGGCGAGGCCGGCGGCGAGCGCCGCAATCTTGGCGAAGGCGCCCTCGTGGGAGCGGAATTCGGGCCCGATCACCTCCAGGGTCGCGACGTAGACGAAGGTCGCCGCCGCCAGGGCGTCGAAGATGCCCTCGGCGAGCCGCGCGCCCTCGGCCGACAGCGCCTCCTGCAGCAGGTGCCCGCCGAGCACGCCGAGCGGCGTCATCAGCGAGAAGGCGAGGAGCAGCGGCCAGATCCGGGCCGCCCCGGCCTCGCTGCGCAGCAGGCTGGTGGTCAGGGCGAAGGCGGCGCTGCCCTTGTGCGCCAGGATGGCGATCAGCAGGACCAGCGAGTTGGCCGTCGATTCCTCGGCGCCGATCGCCGCGCCGGCGAGGATCGAATGGAATGACAGGACGAGCAGCAGGATCAGCGCCGAGGCGAGATCCTGACCGCCGGGGCCGGCGGGCCCCTCCGGCCGGGCGGCGCCCGGCCCGGTCCCCGCCGGCCGCGCCAGCCCCAGCACGGCGCTCAGCCGGTGGCCCAGGCGGTCGATGCCGAGGATGGCGATCAGCCCGAGCGCGGCGACGGCATAGGACAGCGGGTATTCCAGGTCGGGATAGAGCTGGCCGAGGGCCTCGACGGAGTCCGGCAGCATGTGGATGAAGCCGGCGCCCAGGAAGACGCCGCCGCCGAACAGCGAGCCGAGGGCGAAGAGCCGCTCGGCGCCGCGCGCCCGGCGGGTCCGCAGCGCCGCCAGGCCGCCGAGGCAGCCGACCAGGAACATCACCAGGATGGCGGCGAGCTTGACGCTCAGCAGGGACATCGACGCTCCGATCCCCGGGCAGGCCGGCGCGGAAGAGGGTACCCCAGCCCGCCCCGCGGCGCACAGCCCCCAGCTTGCCCACCCCGCGCCCCCATGCTATCGCCGGAGCGGCCGGCGGCCTTCGCCGCAGCCGACGCCGGCGCCCGGCCGGGGAAGCAGCCGGTCGGCGAAAGACGACAGGAACGGGGGAAAGAGGCGCCGATGAAGGACATCCTCAAGGAGCTCGAGCGGCGGCGCGCCCAGGCCCGCATGGGCGGCGGCGAGCGGCGCATCGAGGCCCAGCACGGCAAGGGCAAGCTGACGGCGCGCGAGCGGCTCGACGTGCTGCTCGATCCCGGCTCCTTCGAGGAATGGGACATGTTCGTCGAGCACCGCGCCGTCGACTTCGGCATGGCCGAGCAGCGCGTGGCCGGCGACGGCGTGGTGACCGGTCACGGCCGCATCGACGGCCGCCCGGTCATGGTCTTCAGCCAGGACTTCACGGTGTTCGGCGGCTCGCTGTCGGAGACCCACGCCCAGAAGATCTGCAAGGTCATGGACCAGGCCGTGCAGCTCGGCGTGCCGGTCATCGGCCTCAACGATTCGGGCGGCGCGCGCATCCAGGAGGGCGTCGAGTCGCTGGCGGGCTACGCCGAGGTCTTCCTGCGCAACGCCGTCGCCTCGGGCGTCGTGCCGCAGATCTCGATGATCATGGGCCCTTGCGCCGGCGGCGCCGTCTACTCGCCGGCGATGACCGACTTCATCTTCATGGTCAAGGACAGCTCCTACATGTTCGTGACCGGTCCCGACGTGGTGAAGACCGTGACCCACGAGACGGTGACCCACGAGGAGCTGGGCGGCGCGATCACCCACACCACCAAGTCGGGCGTCGCCGACCTCGCCTTCGAGAACGACGTCGAGGCGCTGCTCGACCTCAGGCGTTTCCTGTCGTTCCTGCCGCTCAACAACCGCGAGGCGCCGCCGGAGCGCCCGACCGAGGACCCGGCCGACCGCGAGGAGCCATCGCTCGACACGCTGGTGCCGCCGAGCGCGACGCGGCCCTACGACATGAAGGAGCTGATCCTCAAGGTCGTCGACGAGGGCGACTTCTTCGAGCTGCAGCCGTCCTACGCCGGCAACATCGTCATCGGCTTCGCGCGCATGAACGGCAAGACCGTGGGCATCGTCGCCAACCAGCCGATGGTGCTGGCCGGCTGCCTGGACATCGACAGCGCGATCAAGGGCGCGCGCTTCGTGCGCTTCTGCGACTGCTTCAACATCCCGATCGTGACCTTCGTCGACGTGCCCGGCTTCCTGCCCGGCACGGCGCAGGAGTACAACGGCATCATCAAGCACGGCGCCAAGCTGCTGTTCGCCTATGCCCAGGCGACCGTGCCCAAGGTCACGGTGATCACCCGCAAGGCCTACGGCGGCGCCTACGACGTGATGAGCTCCAAGCACCTGCGCGGCGACGTCAACTACGCCTGGCCCTCGGCCGAGATCGCGGTCATGGGCCCGAAGGGCGCGGTCGAGATCATCTTCCGCGCCGACGCCGGCGATCCCGAGAAGATCGAGGAGCGCACCGAGGAGTACCGGCGCCTCTTCGCCAATCCCTTCGTCGCCGCCAGCCGCGGCTTCATCGACGACGTGATCATGCCGCACGGCACGCGTCGGCGAATCTGCCAGGCGCTCGGGCTGCTCGAGAAGAAGAAGCTCGAGGACCCCTGGCGCAAGCACGACAACCTGCCGCTGTGAGCGCGGCGATGGCTGCGACGCTGCGGCGCCGGAAGCTTTCCCTCTCCGCCCCCGGGGGCGGAGAGGGCAGGGAGAGGTGGGGGACGCCGCCCCAGCCGCATCCACGGTCCCTTTCGGACCGAAGCGACTCCCCCACCTCTCCCCGAACCTCTCCGCCCCCGGGGGCGGAGAGGGGGCGCGACGAGACGTCCCCGGCGCGGAGGCCCTGACCGAGATGTTCAAGAAGATCCTGATCGCCAACCGCGGCGAGATCGCGGTGCGCGTCATCAAGAGCTGCCAGCGCCTGGGCATCCAGACGGTCGCGGTCTACTCCGAGGCCGACCGCGACGCGCTGCACGTCGAGCTGGCCGACGAGGCGGTGGCGATCGGCCCGGCGGCCTCCGCCGAGAGCTACCTGGTGATCGAGAAGATCGTCGAGGCGGCCAAGGCGACCGGCGCCGAGGCGATCCACCCCGGCTTCGGCTTCCTGTCCGAGAAGGCGGCCTTCGTCGAGGCGCTCGACGCCGCCGGGCTGGTGTTCATCGGCCCGCCCTCGGCGGCGATCGCGGCGATGGGCGACAAGATCCAGTCGAAGAAGCTGGCCGCCGAGGCCGGCGTCTCGACCGTGCCGGGCTACATCGGCGAGATCGCCGACGCCGAGGAGGCGGCGAAGATCGCCCGCGACATCGGCTATCCGGTGATGATCAAGGCCTCGGCCGGCGGCGGCGGCAAGGGCATGCGCATCGCGCGCAGCGACAAGGAGGTCGCCGAGGGCTTCCGCGGCGCGCGCAGCGAGGCCAAGTCCTCGTTCGGCGACGAGCGGATCTTCATCGAGAAGTACATCGAGGAGCCGCGCCACATCGAGATCCAGGTGCTGGCCGACGCCCAGAAGTGCCTCTACCTCTGGGAGCGCGAGTGCTCGATCCAGCGCCGCCACCAGAAGGTCGTCGAGGAGGCGCCCTCGCCGTTCCTCGACGAGGCGACCCGCAAGGCCATGGGCGAGCAGGCCGTGGCCCTGGCCGCCGCGGTCGGCTACCGCTCGGCCGGCACGGTCGAGTTCATCGTCGACAAGGACCGCAACTTCTTCTTCCTGGAGATGAACACCCGCCTGCAGGTCGAGCACCCGGTGACCGAGATGATCACCGGCCTCGACCTGGTCGAGTGGATGATCCGCATCGCCGCCGGCGAGACACTGCCGTTCGGCCAGAGCGAGGTGAAGCGCAAGGGCTGGGCGATCGAGACGCGGGTCTACGCCGAGGACCCGGCGCGCGGCTTCCTGCCCTCGATCGGCCGGCTGGTGCACTACAGCGAGCCGACCGCGGCCGAGGGCGTGCGCGTCGATTCCGGGGTGCGCGCCGGCGCCGAGATCTCGATGTACTACGACCCCATGATCGCCAAGCTCGTGACCCACGGGCCGGACCGCAAGACCGCGATCCTGCGCATGCTGGCGGCGCTCGACGGCTTCCACATCCGCGGCATCCAGCACAACATGGGCTTCCTGTCGGCGGTGGTCGGCCACCCGCGCTTCCGCGAGGGCCGGATCTCGACCAACTTCATCGCCGAGGAGTTCCCCGACGGCTTCGCCGGCGCCGAGCTCGCCGACGACGACCTGGAGCGGCTGATCGCCGTCGCCGCCTTCATCGGCTGGCGCCGCGAGTTCCGCCAGGAGCCGCCGCGCACCTCGGTCGAGCGCATCGTCGTGATCGAGCGCGAGTCCTATCCGGTGCGCATCCAGGGCAGCACCGAGGACGTCGTGGTGATCGCCGACCGCGGCCCGGACGGCGGCTTCGAGCGCGAGGTGCGCGGCAGCTGGCGGCCCGGCCAGCCGCTGTTCCACGGCGCCATCGGCAGCCGGCCGCTGACCGTCCAGGTCGACGCCGCCGAGCCCGGCTTCCGGCTCAGCCTCGAGGGCGCCTCGCTGCGCGCGCTGGTCGTGCCGACGCGCACCGGCGAGCTGCTCGAGCTGATGCCGGTCAAGCAGCCGCCGGACCTCTCGAAGTTCCTGCTCTCGCCGATGCCCGGCCTGCTCGTCTCGCTGGCCGTCAGCGAGGGCCAGGAGGTCAAGGCCGGCGAGGAGCTGGCGGTCGTCGAGGCGATGAAGATGGAGAACGTGCTGCGCGCCACGGCCGACGGCACGGTCTCGGCGATCAAGGCGCAGCCGGGCGATTCCCTGGCCGTCGACCAGGCGATCCTGGAGTTCGAATAGGGGCCCGGTCGGTCTGAAAAAGAATCCGCTGGCGTCCGAGCGGATTCCGTCGGATGATAGGTTCGTCAATCTGTCCGGACGGCCGACCTCTCGTGCCTTAGTGGCTACGGAAACGCTGCCAATCCAAGCCACAGTTTGACGCGCCGTACCGGCCCATGCGACGGGTCGGGGGCGCGACCGACGCACAGAGGAGAGCTAGATGCCCGTCGGCACTGTCAAATGGTTCAACGCCACCAAGGGCTACGGCTTCATTCAGCCGGAAGCCGGTGGCCCCGATGTCTTCGTCCACATCTCGGCCGTCGAGCGCGCCGGGATGGGCGGCCTGAACGAGGGTCAGAAGATCTCTTACGAGGTCGTCACCGATCCGCGTCGCGGCAAGAGCTCCGCGGAGAACCTGAAGGCGGTCTGACGCCTCGGTTCTTCCCGGTGGTTCGCCACGGGGTTTTCGGGAAGGGCACCGGGCTTCCGGTGCCCTTTTCGTTTGGTAGCCGCTTCAACGTACGAGCGCCGGCCGTCGCTGCCGGCGGGAAAGGACAGGCCGATGGCCTTCAAGCCGAACTACAACCAGGAACGCGCCGCGCGGACCCGCGCCAAGCAGCAGAAGAAGCAGGAGAAGCTGCAGAAGAAGGAAGAGGAGGTCGCCCGCCGCAAGGCCGAGCGCGCCGAGGGCGGCGACGACACGGCGGACGGCGGCCCCGAAGAGCGGACCTAGGTCGAAGGGCCTAGGAAGAGGAGCGGCCGCGCTTCAGCTTCTCGATGGTCTCGTGCAGGGCCTGCAGGAAGCGCGAGCGGTCCCTGGGCGAGAAGGGGCGCGGGCCGCCGGTGACCGCGCCGGCCTCGCGCAGGTCCTGCATCAGGTTGCGCGTTGCCAGCGCCATGCCCACCGAGTCCTCGGTGAAGGGCCGGCCGGTCGGGCCGATGACCGCGGCGCCGGCCTTGACGCAGCGCGAGGCCAGCGGGACGTCGGCGGTGACCACGACGTCGCCCGGGCCGGCGCGTTCGGCGATCCAGTCGTCGGCGGCGTCGAAGGCCGGGCCGACGATGACCGGCGTGATCCGCGGCTCGCGCGGCACCGCCATGACGTCGGCCGAGACCACGAAAACCGGCAGCCGGTGACGCTCCGCGACCTTGTAGACCTCCGGCTTGACCGGACAGGCGTCGGCGTCGACGTAGATGTTCATCGGCGGGCGCTCGCGGGGCATGCCTCTCCCTCAGCGAGAGGCCGAAACGCGCAGGGCGCGTTTCGGGTGCGGGCCTGGGCCCGGCGCCGGCGTCCGTGCCGCCCCTCATCCGGCCCTGCGGGCCACCTTCTCCCCCTCCTGGGGGAGAAGGAAAATTCGGGCGCCCGCAGGTTCCTCACGAGCGCATGCGCGCGCCGTCGGGATCGTAGGGCGGCTCGGCGAGCAGCGTGGCGGTCGTCGCCTTGCCGAGGACGTCGGTGGTGAAGCGGCGGCCGGGCTCGGCCAGCCCGCTCGGCAGGTAGCCGATCGCCAGCGACTTGCCGACCGTGTGGCCGTAGGCGCCCGAGGTCACGAAGCCGACGCAGCGGCCGTCGTCGAGCAGCGGCTCGTCGCCCCAGAGGTCGGCGTCCTCGGCCTCGACCTCGAAGAGCGAGAGCTTGCGCGCTGGGCCGGCGGCCTGCTCGGCGGCCGCGGCCTCGCGGCCGATGAAGTCGCCCTTGTCCAGCTTGACGAAGCGCTCGAAGCCGGCCTCGAAGGGCAGGTTGGCCGGGGTGTACTCGCGGCCCCAGCCGCCGAAGCCCTTCTCCACGCGCAGCGACTGCAGGGCGCGCGAGCCGGCGAGGCGGATGCCGGCCTCGCGCCCGGCCTCCAGCAGCGTCTGCAGCAGGGCGGTCTGGTGCTCGGGCGCGACGTAGATCTCGTAGCCGAGCTCGCCGGTGAAGGAGATCCGGCCGACCCGTGCCGGCACCAGGCCGACGGTCATTTCCCGGATCGCCAGGAAGGGGAAGGCGTTGCCGCCGACGTCCTCGTCGGCGACCGACTGCAGGATGCGCCGCGCCTCCGGCCCGGCCAGGTTGAAGCCGACCCACCGGCGGGTCACGGCGCGGCTGGAGACGCCGCTGTCGGGCAGGTGCCGGTGGAACCAGCGCTGGTGATAGACCTCGGCGCCGCCCGAGCCGATGATGAAGAAGCGCTCCTCGGCGAGCCGCGCCACGGTCAGGTCGCCGACGATGCGGCCCTTCTCGCTGAGCATCGGGGTCAGGGCGATGCGGCCGACCTTGGGCAGGCGGTTGGCGAACAGGCGGTCCAGGAAGGCCGCCGCTCCCGGGCCCTCGACCTCGTGCTTGCCGTAGACCGAGATCTCCAGCAGGCCGGCGCGCTCGCGCACCGCCCTGCACTCCTCGGCGACCGGCCCGAAGGCGTTGGAGCGGCGGAAGCTCGTGGTCTCGACCGGGGCCATGCCCTCCGGCGCGAACCACAGCGGATACTCCGTGCCGAACTGCGCGCCCATCACGGCACCGAGCTCCTTGAGGCGCGGATAGACCGGCGTGGTCTTCAGCGGGCGCGCGGCCGGCAGTTCCTCGTTGGGGAAGGTGATCGAGAAGCGCCGGCCGTAGTTCTCCTTCACCTTCTCCAGGGTGAAGCGCCTGTTGGCGAAGTCGCCGTAGCGCGCGACGTCCATCGCCAGGGTGTTGGTCTCGGGCTCGCCGTCGATCATCCACTGGGCGAGCGACAGGCCGACGCCGCCGCCCTGGCTGAAGCCGGCCATGACGCCGGCGGCGATCCAGTAGTTGCGATAGCCCGGCACCGGGCCGACCAGCGGGTTGCCGTCGCCGGCGAAGGAGAAGGGGCCGTTGACGATCTTCTTGATGCCGGCCTCGGCGAGGCAGGGATAGCGCCGGTAGGCGGCCTCCATGCGGTCGATGATGCGGTCGAGGTCGCTGGGCAGCAGCTCGTGGCCGAAGTCCTTGGGGGTGCCGTTGAGCGACCAGGGCGTGCCCTTGGCCTCGTAGGTGCCGAGCAGCAGGCCCTTGCCCTCCTGGCGCATGTAGCTCTCGCCCTTGAAGTCGACGCAGTGGATGATCTCCGTCGGCGACTCCGCGACCTCGGGGATCTCGTCGGTCAGGATGTACTGGTGCTCCATCGGCAGGATCGGCACGGAGTGGCCGACCAGCGCGCCGACCTCGCGCGCCCAGAGGCCGCCGCAGTTGACGACGTGCTCGGCGAC
>JAUILQ010000056.1 GCA_030433005.1 Alphaproteobacteria bacterium | reverse complement strand
CATCAGCGCGGCGAACCAGAACTGGTCGAAGCCGTGCCAGTACCAGGGCAGTTCCTGCCAGTTCAGGAACACCATGAAGTCGGGCAGCACGGGGTCGCCGTAGACGCCGCGCGTGCCGATCTGGCGCATCAGGTACATGCCCATGGCGTAGCCGCCGAGCGCGAAGAAGGCGCCGTGGCCGAGCGAGAGGATGCCGCAGAAGCCCCAGATCAGGTCGACAGAGAGCGCCAGCAGGGCATAGCAGAGGTACTTGCCGAGCAGCGTCACGGCATAGGACGGCACGTGCAGGCCGGAGCCCGGCGGCGCCACGAGGTTGAGCAGCGGGATCGCCAGCATGACCGCGGCCAGCAGCGCCAGGAACCACTGGGCCCGGCGGTCGAGGCCGCGCAGCAGGAAGGCGGTGATCACTGGTCCACCGCCCGGCCCTTCAGCGCGAACAGGCCGCGCGGGCGCTTCTGGATGAACAGGATGATGAAGACCAGCACCAGGACCTTGCCGAGCACGGCGCCGGCGTAGGGCTCCAGGAACTTGTTGACGATGCCCAGCGTGAAGGCGCCGACCAGCGTCCCCCAGAGGTTGCCGACCCCGCCGAACACCACGACCATGAAGGAGTCGATGATGTAGCCCTGGCCGAGGTTCGGGCTGACGTTGTCGATCTGGCTGAGCGCCACGCCGGCGATGCCGGCGATGCCCGAACCGAGCGCGAAGGTCATGGCGTCGGTCCAGGGCGTGCGGATGCCCATCGACGAGGCCATGCGCCGGTTCTGGGTCACCGCGCGCATCTGCAGGCCGAAGGCGGTGCGCTTGAGCACGGCCAGCAGGGCGGCGAAGACGAGCAGCGAGAAGATCACGATGTAGAGGCGGTTGTAGGTGATCAGCAGGCCGCCGACCTGGGTCGCGCCGCTCATCCACTCGGGCGCGCCGACCTCCTTGTTGCTGGCGCCGAACAGCGTGCGCACGGTCTGCTGCAGGATCAGCGACAGGCCCCAGGTCGCCAGCAGCGTCTCCAGCGGCCGGCCGTAGAGGAAGCGGATGACGCCGCGCTCGATCGCCACGCCGACCGCCGCCGAGACCAGGAAGGCCAGCGGCAGGGCCATCCAGATCGACCAGCCGAAGAGCTCGGGCGCGGAGGTGCGGATCGTCTCCTGGACCAGGAAGGTCGTGTAGGCGCCGAGCATGACCATCTCGCCGTGCGCCATGTTGATGACGCCCATGACGCCGAAGGTGATGGCGAGGCCGATGGCGGCGAGCAGCAGCACGCTGCCCAGCGACAGGCCGTACCAGACGTTCTGCAGCGCCTCCCAGAGCGCCAGGCGCTGCTCGATCGCCGAGACGCCGGCGGCGGCGGCCGCGCGCACCTCGGGGTCGACCGCGTCGTCGGCAGCGCCGGCGAGCGCGGCCAGCATCGCCATGGCCTCGCGGTCGCCGCGCGCGCGGATCGTCTCGACGGCCTCGATCTTCTCGGCCGGCGGCGCGTCGCTCTCGAGGATCGTGCGCGCCCGCGCCTCGGCGAGCACGGCGGCGACCGCCGGGTCGCTCTCCTCGGCCAGCGCCGCCTCGACGATCTCGAGGTTCTCGGGGTCGGCCGCGTCGAAGATCGCCCGCGCCGCGGCCAGGCGCTGCTGCGGGTCGGGGCTGCGCAGGGTCAGGCCGCCGATCGCGGCGCGCACGGCGCGGCGCAGGTTGTTGTTGACGCGGATCTTGTCGACCCCGCCGCGGCCGACCTCGCCGGCCGCCTCGCCGGTCAGCGGGTCGCTCAGGATGTAGCCGGCGCCGCCGCGTCGCCCGGCGAACACGCCGCCGCCGTCCTTGCGGTCGTAGAGGTCGCCCTCGGCCAGCGCCTCGAGCACCGGCACGGCGCGCGGGTCGCCGGTCGCCGCAAGCGCCTCGACGGCGCGCTCGGTGCCGTCGAAGCCGCCCTCGGCCAGGCTGTCGACGAGGGCGCGCAGCGGCGCGTCGTCCTGTGCCGTGGCGGCGCCCTGCAGGGCGAACGCCAGGAGCGGCACCAGCAGGACCGGCAGGGCGAGACGGCGGAGCGCCGACGCGAAAACGGTGGGCAGCGACAACGGGGGTCACTCCGGACGCGGAGGTCGGGAAAAAGGCGAGGTCTGGAAGAGCCGAAGGCGGTCCGGCCGACCCGCCCTTGGATTCGGGCCGGCCGGACCTTCGGTCAGGGGCAGTCGGTCAGCTGCCCTTGCCGCCGCACTTGCCGGTCGCGGTGTTGAAGTTCCCGCAGCTCATCGGCTTGCGCCAGTCGGCGATCAGGTCCTTGGAGTCGGGCAGGAAGTCGGACCAGGCGTCGCCGACGACCAGGCCCGGGGTCTCGTAGACCGTCTCGAACTGGCCGTCGTCCTGGATCTCGCCGATCAGGACCGGCTTGGTGATGTGGTGGTTCGGCATCATCGCCGAGACGCCGCCCGTCAGGTTCGGGACGGAGACGCCGATCATCGCATCGATCACCGCGTCGGGATCGGTGGTGCCGGCCTTCTCGACCGCCTTCACCCACATGTTGAAGCCGATGTAGTGGGCCTCCATCGGGTCGTTGGTGACCCGCGACTCGTCGCCGATGAAGGCGTGCCAGGTCTTGATGAACTCCTCGTTCTCCGGCGTGTAGACGCTCATGAAGTAGTTCCAGGCGGCCAGGTGGCCGACCAGCGGCGCGGTGTCGATGCCGGCCAGCTCCTCCTCGCCGACCGAGAAGGCGACGACCGGGATGTCGCTGGCCTCGATGCCCTGGTTCGACAGCTCCTTGTAGAAGGGTACGTTGGCGTCGCCGTTGATCGTCGAGACCACCGCCGTCTTCTTGCCCTCGGAGCCGAAGCGCTTGATCTCGGCCACGATCGACTGCCAGTCGGAATGCCCGAACGGCGTGTAGTTGATCATGATGTCCTCGGCCGCGACGCCCTGGTCCTTGAGGTAGGTCTCCAGGATCTTGTTGGTCGTGCGCGGGTAGACGTAGTCGGTGCCGGCCAGCACCCAGCGCTCGACGCCCTCGACCTCGGCCAGGTAGTCGACCGCCGGGATCGCCTGCTGGTTCGGCGCGGCGCCGGTGTAGAAGACGTTGCGCTGGGATTCCTCGCCCTCGTACTGCACCGGATAGAACAGCAGGCTGTTGAGCTCCTCGAAGACCGGCAGCACGGACTTGCGCGACACCGAAGTCCAGCAGCCGAAGACCGCCGCGACCTCGTTGACCGAGATCAGCTCGCGCGCCTTCTCGGCGAACAGCGGCCAGTCGGAGGCCGGGTCCACGACGACCGGCTCGAGCTGCTTGCCGAGAAGCCCGCCCTTCTTGTTCTGCTCCTCGATGAGCATCAGCATGGCGTCCTTCAGCGTGGTTTCGCTGATCGCCATGGTGCCGGACAGCGAATGCAGGATGCCGACCTTGATGGTGTCCTGGGCCAGAGCCGGCCCGGCGGCCAGCGGCAGCGCCGCCGAGGCCAGAAGCGCCGCCCCCGCGGCGGCGGAAAGAACGCTGCGTCGTCCCATCATTTTGTTGGTGCCTCCCGATCTAAGATTGCAGCGCAGCAATTACAGCAATCGCCGTGCCATATCGCCTCGGTTGAGGTGCAAGGCCTGAACGGGGCAGAAATGTGCGACTTTCGAACTGTCCCGGGCGCGATCGGCAAGGCGGCGGCCTCGCGGTCACGACCGCCGGTTGCTCGACATTTGTGCGCCGCATCACGAACAATGCCTAAAATCGTTCCAATCTTGCGACTGCCTGTTTTCCAGGCATGGACGGGCGGATCCCTTGACCCTTCCGGCGCCGGCAGGTAAAGCAGCGCCGTCATCTGGGGAGTAGCCAGCCGCGACGACGGGGCCAGCCGGCGCCGGACCCGCGGTTTCCGCGTCAACAGACTTGGCGGGCACGCCGTGGCGCGGAAGGGCCGGGACAGCGCGAGGAGAAGTGCCTCCGCGCCCGCGCTCCGGCGAGACCAATGACGCCGCGCCTTCCGCGACAGGGTCGGGCAGGAAGGCCGCGGTGTCGTTGGCCAACCGCTGCCCGGCCCCCGATGGACGCCCCTTGGACATCCTGCTCAGCTCAAGCCTCGTCGTCGCGATCGCCGAGATCGGCGACAAGACGCAGCTGCTCGCCGTGCTGCTCGCCTGCCGTTTCGGCCGGCCCTGGACGATCGCCGCCGGCATCCTGCTGGCGACCCTGGCGAACCACGGCCTGGCGGCGCTGGCCGGCGCGGAGCTCGCGGCCTGGCTGGAGGGCGCCTGGTTCCGCGCCGCCGTCGGCGCCGGCTTCCTGGCCATGGCGGCTTGGTCGCTGAAGCCCGACAGCCTCGAGGAGTCCGAGGCCGAGACGCGCGGTCGCGACGCCTTTCTCGCGACCCTCGTCGCCTTCTTCCTGGTCGAGATCGGCGACAAGACGCAGGTCGCCACGATCGCCCTCGGCGCCCGCTTCCAGGACGTGCTCGCGGTCACGCTCGGCACGACCCTGGGCATGATGATCGCCAACCTGCCCGTCCTGTTCCTCGGGCCGCGGCTGCTCGCCCGCCTGCCGCTGACGGCGCTGCGCTGGGCCGCGGCGCTGCTGTTCGCCGTGCTCGGCCTGTGGATCCTCGCCGAGGCGGCCGTCGAGGCCGGGCTGCTCGGCTGATCCGGCGATCAGCAGCCGCTCCAGCCGCCACAGCGCCCGGTCGAAGGCCTCGGCCACCGCGGCGGCTTCGTCGGCCTGCTCCGCGCCCCCGGCGAAGCCCCGGCGGTCGGCCTCGAGGAGCGCGTCGAGCAGCCCGGCGTACCAGCGGCGCAGCAGCCGCGCCTGCGCCAGGAAGCGCCGCCAGTCGCTCGGCGCCGGCATCGCCGGTGCCGTTCAGGCGGCGCGCTGGGCGTCGACAGCAGGCACCTCCTCCGCCGTTGCCGGTGCCGCGGCGCGGTGCGGCCGGCGGCAGCGCGCGAGATGGCGCTCGCAGTAGGGCCAGGCGTCGGCATGGCGGACCGTCGGCCGCCCGCAGCGCCGGCCGCCCTGCTTCAGGTCGCCTTCGATGTACTGGCAGCGCTCGAACAGCCCCTGCCCGCGCGGCCGGCCACGGTGCTGCCGCCGGAGCGCGAGCAGCCGCTCCACGGTGATGCCGGTGCCCGCGGCCAGCGCGGCCAGGCGACGCTCCCAGCGGCTCGGGCGCGGCTCCGGCGGCCCGTCGGGTACCCGGGCCTCGAGCGCCAGGCGGTGCGCCTTGGAGACGACCGCGTCCTTGGTCGTGCCGAGCCGCTCGGCAATGGCGCTGCCGGCCAGCCCCTCGGCCCACAGCCGCTCCAGCACGCCGATCCGCTCGGCGGTCCAGAAGCCGCGGCCGCCGGCCCGGCCGCTCGGTGTCGGAGAGCGTCGCATGGCTGCCGTCCCTCGCATATGTTCTGTTTCTGTTCTTTTGGAGGGTGTGCCGCGCCCGCGGCGTCGTCAACAATTTTGCTTGTTTATCTATAGGCCATGAGAATGCGCACGAAACAGCGTGAATTAAGGGCTCGTTAGTCCCGGGCGCCCAGTCTTCCGGTTCCCCCAGACCTCCATCGGACATCGGAAAAGCCGCCATGACCTCCTCGGGCACACTCCTTTCGGGACTCTCGGTCCGCATGAAGCTGATCGTCGCCTTCCTGGTCGCGGCGCTGCTCTGCGGCAGCGTCGGGCTGGTCGGCACGCTGACCGCCCAGGCGATCGGCGACCGCGGCGAGGAGGTCGCCGTGGATCTCGCGCCGCTGGGCGACGCCGCCATGGAGATCAAGCTGACCGCGACGCAGGCGCACCTGCTGTTCGAGGAGATCATGGCGGGCGACGAGGGCGAGAGCATCGACCAGGTCTGGGAGCTGCTGGACGAGACGCTGTTCTACGCGGACGCGATCCTGCGGGGCGGCGAGAACGACGAGGGCCGCTTCGTGGCCTCTCGCGACCCCGCGGTGCTCGAGCGCGTCGGGCTTGTCCGCGAGCGGGCCGCAAGCTTTCTGACGGCCGCCCGGCAGCGCTATGCGGGACGGGCGGACGCGAACGTCGGCGCCGGCAGCGCGGCCGACGAAGCCTTCGACCAGAGCTACGAGAGCCTGATGGCCGAGGCGGACGCGGCGGAAGAGCTGATCCACGACGCCATGGACCGGGGGGTGGCCGCGCTCCGGGCCGAGCGCGCCGAGGGGCTGCTGCTGACGGCCGGCCTGACGCTGTTCGCGTTCGTCCTGGCGGTCGGCTGCGCCCTGCTGATCGGCCGCTCCGTCGCCGGCCGGATCGCCGCGCTCTCGCGGGTCATGGAGCAGCTCGCCGAGGGTCGGCTCGATACCGAGGTCGGCTTCACCGGCCAGGGCGACGAGATCGGCTCGATGGCCCGCACGGTCCAGGTCTTCAAGGACAACGCCCGTCGCACCGAGGCGCTGCGCGCCGAACGCGAACGCGAGCAGGCCACACGCGAGGAGCGCGCCAGCCGCATCGAGACGCTCTGCAACGGCTTCGACGAGACCGCCGCCCGCGTGCTGGCCAGCGTCGAGCGCTCCGTCGACGGCCTGCGCCTCGGCGCGGACGCGATGAACGGCACCGCCGAGCGCTCCACACGCCAGGCCGAGGTCGTCGCCAGCGATGCCGAGAAGGCACTCGACGGCGTCTCGACCGCGGCCAGCGGTGCCGAGCAGCTGGCCGCCTCGATCGGCGAGATCTCCCGCCAGGTTTCCCAGTCGAGCGACTTCACGAACCGCGCGGTCGAGGACACCGAGAGCATCACCGACCGGGTTCGCGGCCTCGACCAGGCGGCCCAGAAGATCGGCGACGTCATCGGCCTGATCTCGGAGATCGCCGAGCAGACCAACCTGCTGGCGCTCAACGCGACGATCGAGGCGGCGCGCGCCGGCGAGGCCGGCAAGGGCTTCGCCGTCGTCGCCTCGGAAGTGAAGTCCCTGGCGACACAGACCGCCAAGGCGACCGACGAGATCTCGGTGCAGATCCAGGGCATGCAGCAGGCCACCGGCGACGCCGTCTCGGCGATCGACGGGATCCGCTCGATCATCGCCAGCATCAACGACAGCGCCTCGGCGATCTCCGCGGCGGTCCAGGAGCAGGACGCCGCGACCAACGAGATCACGCGCAACGTCCGTGGCGCGGCCGACAGCACGCGCGGCGTCGCCGCCGCCATCGGCGAGGTCCAGACCGCGGCCACCGAGACCGGCACCCAGGCCGGCACGGTGCTCGGCGCAACCCGGGACCTCGCGGACCAGTCGAAGCTGCTGCGCGACGAGGTCCAGGCCTTCCTCGGCGCGGTCAAGGCCGCGTAAGGCGCGCGCCGGCGGTCGGCTTGCCGGGCCCCGGCGGCCTTCCTAAGCTGAGCCCGGCCGCCGGCACGGGTGGGTCCGGCGGGGTGCAGCGACGGGAGCGCAGATGGTCAGGCACAGGCGCGGTTCGGCTCGCCCCGCTTCGGCGCTGGGGCCATCCGCTGCGCCGCAGGGCCCGGGCGCCCACGGCAAGGCCGCGACGCCGGGACCGGCCACGGCGGGACCGGTGCGCCGCACCGCCGTCGATTCCGCCTGGTTCGCCCGGCGCCTCGGCGAGATCGGCGAGACCCAGCGCACCCTCGCCCGCTTTCTCGGCAGCGATCCCTCGATCGTCAGCAAGATGCTCGGCGGCGTGCGCCGGATCCGACTCGACGAGGCCGAGCGCCTCGCCCGCTTCCTGAGGGTGCCGCTGATCGACGTCCTGGAGCATGCCGGCGTGGCGGTCGCGGGCGTCGAGGCCGCCGGGCAGGGGCCGGCCACCGTCGAGCACCCGGCCCAGGGCGCCGCCGCCGCGCTCGTCGGTCTGGTCGACGGCGACGGCCGCATCGCGCCCTGGCGCGGCCCGCCCGAGGAGATCCTGCTGCCGCTCGGCGCCGCGCCGGCCGACCCGGCCTCCCGGCCCCCGGCCGCCCTGCTCGCCCTGCGCCTCGAGGACGCCGAGAGCCTGATGGACGGCTGGACCTTCTTCTACAGACCCTCGGCGCGAGTCGAGGCGGCCGCGGTCGGCCGCCTGGCGGTGGTGCGGCGCCGCGGCGAACGCGCCGAGCGCCTGGCCGTCGTCGAGGTCGGCGGGCCCCCCGACGGCTTCCGCATCAGCCGCTTCGACGGCCGCCAGGTCGCGGTCCCGCTGGCCAGCGCGGCGCCGATGCTGCTGATCCGGCCCTGACCGGAAGCCGTGCCCGGTCACCTACAATTTATTTTGTTGTTCAGGGCGACGCGGCGTCGGGGCTTGTAGGCTGCAGCGCCCTCTTCCGCGCTCTCCAGCGAGGCCCGCCGCCCTGCCCCAAGTCCGCTTCGCCCTGCCGCCACACGGCCCTGGCCTCGGCCCCCGCGCCCTCGCCGACCTCGCGGCGGCGCGCCGCCTGCCCGGCTGGCGGCCCGCCTGGCGCGCCCGGGCACTCGACGCCCGGCTCAGCCGTGACGGCCTGGCGCTGCTGCACGCCGGGCCCGGCTTCGAGCTGCTCGGCGACGGCCGCGGCCCGGGCTGGTTCGAGGCGCGCGTTGCGGCCGCCTTCCCGCCGGCCGAGGCGGCGCTGGAGCTGCAGCGCCTGCTCGAGGCGACGCGCCACGCCTGGGGCCTGCTGTACTTGCGCCCTGCTGACCAAGATGGCCCCGGGCAGCTGCTCGAGGCCGCGCGCGACCCGGCGCTGGGCCGCCGCCTCGCCGGCGAGGCCGCCGAGCGGCTGGCCGCCTGCGTGCCCCGGCGGGCCGCCCGGGCAGCGCCCTCGCGAGGCATGGAGCCAGGTACATGCGGCCGGCTTTAGCGCTGCAGGGAAGCCGCCCGGGCCGCGGGTCGAAGGCCGCGGCAAGGTCGCGCGCCGGCCTCTCGGGCGCCGTTCGGAACGGACAGGAGCGAGGCGTTCCGCCTCGCCCGCCTCAGTCGCGCCAGCCTATCTGCGAGACGCAGGCCCAGTCCTCGACGCTGTTGTTCGAGCCGACCCAGCGCACCGAGAAGGCGCCGGTCGAATCCGCGCCCGAGTCCCAGTTGTAGCTGCGGCCGGGCAGGATCCCGGTCTGGCCGCAGGTCGCGTCCGCGCCCACGCGCTCGTTGCACATGCTGGCGACGATGCGCCTGCTGCAGATGTTCTCGTGGGTGACGACGAAGCGGTCGCCGCTGCGCCGGGCGCTCGAGGCCACGCAGGTGGTGTTGGGCGGGTCGGGCATGCCCCAGCAGCCTTCGCGGGGGGTGCGCGTGGCGAAGGCGCCGCCCGGGGAGGAGCTGGAGCGGGGGGTGCTCGGCAGCGAGTAGTTCGGGGGCGAATAGCTCGGCGCGGCAGGCCGTGTCGCCCGCTGCAGCTCGGCCAGGGCGCGCGCCTGCTGCTCGCGCAGTTCGCGCTCGCGCTCCAGACGTGCGCGCTCCTGGCGTTCTCGATCGAGCCGCGCCTGGTCCTGCTGCTGCTGCTGGCGGTAGGCGAGTTCCTGCCGGCGGCGTTCGCGTTCCTGGTAGTGGCGCCGCTCCTCGGCCTGCTGGCGCTGGATCTGGTCGAGCCGGTTCTGCCGCTGCTGGATCTCGCCTTGGAAGTACTGCTCGATGCCCTGGATCGTGTTCCAGACCTGCTGGCGCTGCGCTTCGGCCTCCTGCGCGGCCAGCTCCCACTCCCATTCCTCCTGCAGGCGGCGTTCCTCCTCCTCCTGTTCCCAGCGCCGCCGCTCCTCGGCCTCCTCCCATTCCTGCTGGCGCCGCCGCTCTTCGGCCTCGAGGCGCTGGCGTTCCTGTTCCTCGGCGCGCCGGCGCGCCTCCTCGGCCTCGCGCCGGCGCTTCTCCTCCTGGGCGCGCTCGATCTCGCCGGACCGACTGGCCTGGGCGAACAGCGAGCCGCCGGCGGCCGGCGCCGTGGCGCCGCCGCCCCCGCTGCCGCCGCCCAGCGAGCGGGCGAACAGCGACGTCCCGCCCGACGCCGCCGGCGCCGGCTCGCCCAGGGCCTCGGCGAACGTCGACTTGCGGCCGGGTGTCGCGATGTTGGCCGGCTCGTCGAGCAGGTAGGCCGCCATCCAGCCGTGCACCGTCTTGTCGGCGTTGGACACGCGCACCCAGCCGTGCTCGTCCGGCGCGCCATGGACCCAGACCTGTCGGCCGCGCTCCAGCGTCAGCAGCCGCTCGGCGTTCAGGGAGGGCTCGGCCCGGATGTTGGCGTTGACCGGCAGGCTGCGGGCGACCGGCTCGGCGTCTGCCGCCGCCGCGGGCGGCAGGCAGCCGGCCGCGACCGCCAGCAGGGCCGCGAGGATCATGGCATGGATCCGCATCGCCGCCTCCTACTGCCCGACCGGCCGGACGCGCACGCCGGCGCCCGAGAGCGTCGTGACCAGGATCGTATCGTCATCGAGCACGATGAGATCGTTCCAGAAGGTCGAGACCGCGTAGGTGCCGTTGTCGGCCTGCTCGGCATGCGGCGGACTGAACGGGCTGCTGTGGGGGATGCCGGGATAGGGCCGGTTGTGGCGCAGCCGCACCGCCCACAGCGGCTCGACTCCCCCCTGCGGGTCGAGCCCGACCAGGAAGCCGACCTCGCGGAACTTGCCGTAGGCGGCGTCCTCGGGGGCGGCCTCGGCGCCGATCAGCCAGTCGTCGGGTGCCCAGATGTCGAGGTTCCGCTCGTCGAGCCAGAGGTTCACGAGGGCGACCACGGTCCCGTCGGCGAGCCGCCCGGCAGCCTGCACGGAGGGGGCGCCGCCGCTCTCGTCCGCGAGCAGGCGCGTGTGCGCGCCGAAGGCCGCGATCCTGTGCCAGCCGTCCTGCTCGTCCCTGCCGCCCCAGCCGGCGATGCGCGGATCCTGCCAGGAGCTCTGGACGCGGATCAGCCCGTCGCGCGCATCGACGATGAACTCGTCGTCATGCCAGGCCCAGCCGCCCGTGCCCTCGACCGGGCGCAGGCGCGGCCTCACCTCGACCGAGGGCCAGGGCACCTCGGCGCCGTCGCCCGGCATGCGGTGCGTGGCGAGCAGACGCCCGTCCGCCGCGAACAGGCGGTAGAAATAGGTGCCGCGGTCGGCCGCCACGCCGCGCATCTCGCCGCCCTGGCGCTCCCAGCGGACCCCGCGCCCGACCGTGAGCAGCGAGCCGTCCGGCAGGCCGGCGCAGTCGATCAGGCCGCTGTCGTACCAGGCGTCCTTCCGCTCCGCCCGGTCGTCCGGATGGTCTATCGGCATGGCGCGCACGAAGCCGTCTTCGAGCGTGCCGTCGGCCTTCACGCGGGTCCAGAAGCCGAGCTGGGTACGGGAATCCCAGAAGGCGCCGTAGTCGATGTTGCCGCAGATCCGGCCGCCGTCGCCGTCGGCATCCGGCACGAAGGCGACGATCTCGCTGCTCCAGGAATCGCGCTGGCGCGGGACCGGCGTCGGGCTCGGCGGCCAGGTCCCGCCGATCACCGCCCGCGCGAGCTCCACCGGCCCGCGCGCCTCGCGTCTCACCCACTGGTACGGGGGGAGCGTTGTGTCGCGCCGGATCTCGATGTCGAAAGGTTCGGCCAGGCCGCTACGCTGCAGCGTCAGCCGGACGGTCGGACCCGCGTCCTGGATCAGTGCGTAGACGTTCTCCTGCGCGCCGATCGCGCTGCCGTCGACATGGGTGACGCGATCGCCGACCCGTGGCCCGTCCGATGAGTCGCCGCCCTGGATGCCGGGGCCCCAAGCCTGAACCCGACCCTGGCCGACGACAGGCGAAATGGCGAGTGTCACCCCCGGGTCGTTGGTCGCCTTGGGCCGTTCATAGAAGACGGCCGTCTGCGTCCAGTCGTAGACCCGGGTCCACAGGATCCGGCCGGTCGCATCCCGACGCTCCAGCATCGCCTGCGGAAAGCGCGGGTCGGAGAGGCCCGGCAGGGCGTTGCGCGTCTCGCCCTCCGGCCTGTGGCCGAAGGTCATCCAGCCGCCGTCCGGCAGCGGCTCCTGGCCGCGGTGCAGTTCGGAGGTGAAGAAGCCGTCGCTCGCGAAGGTGCGGTAGTTCGTCCAGCGCGAGGGCGGCGGCAGCGGCGTCAGGGCGACGGCGCTCTGCCCGCGCTCCAGCGCGCTCAGCAGGACCTCCATGCCGGCGGCGCTGGCCTCGGCCCGCTTCGCGCCCCACTCGACGCGCGACAGCAGCCCCAGCGCCTCGGTATAGCGCGGATGGTTGCGCCCCGCGCGCTCGATGAAGTCGGCGATGGCGTCGCGCGCGGCCAGCGCGTCGCCGCCCGCTTCGTGCGCGACCGCCTCGTAGAAGCGCATGTCGGCGTCGGCGCGGCCGCCGGCGCGGCGGAACTCTGCGAGATGGACCAGGTAGGCGGCATAGTCCTCGGCCTTGACCGCCTCGACCATGCGCAGCTGGATCATGTCCTGCTGCACCTGCTGCGAGACCTGCGCCGTCGCCGGCAGCCCGCACGCCAGGGCCGCTGCGACGACCGCTGCCGCGGCCGTCGTTCGCCAGATCGCCATCGTCGTCTCCCCCGCCCGGAGCCACCCTCGCTCGAACCATCCGGTTATAGCATCCGGAGGCTTGGCTTCACCTCTGGAACGCCCTTGGGCGCAGTATCAGTCACCGGAAAACGGCGATCCTCACCCGAACGGGTGATGCAGGCGGCGGGGCCGGGCCCGCCCGGGCGCGGCGCGTTCTAGAGGTCGACCTTGTGGGTGTTGGCGCCGCACAACAGCACCGCGACCCGCTCGTCCGGCGCGGGCCGGTAGGCGCCGCCGAGCAGCGCCGCGAAGGCGGCAGCACCGCCCGGCTCGCTGGCCACCCGCAGCGTGCGCCAGAGCGCCGACTGTGCCTCGGCGATCGCCTCGTCGGTGACCAGCACGACGCCCTCGACGTGGCGCCGGGCGATCGGGAACATCAGTCGGCCGACTTGGCGCGGCGCCAGGGAGTCGGCCGCCAGGCCGCCCGCCGGCGCCTCGACCGGCCGGCCCGCGGCCAATGCCCGGTGCAGCGTCGGCGCCGCCTCCGGCTCGACGCCGACGACGCGGATGCCGCTGTCGGCCAGCGCCGCCGCGACGCCGCCGATCAGGCCGCCGCCGCCGACCGCCACCAGCAGCGTGTCGACGCCGCCCACATCGCCCGCCTGGCGCTCGAGCTCCAGGCCGGTGGTGCCCTGACCGAGCAGCGTCTCGCGCTGGTCGTAGGCATGGACGGCGAGAGCCCCGGTCTCGGCGATGCAGGCCTCGGCCGCCGCCAGCGCGTCGGCGTAGAGCTCGCCGCCGACCACCAGCTCAGCGCCGCTCGCCTCGATCCGCGCGATCTTGGCCGGCGACGCGATGCTGGGCACGAAGATGCGCGCCCGCACGCCCAGCGCGCGGGCGGCGTGGGCGACGGCGGCGCCGTGGTTGCCGCCGGAGGCCGCGACCACGCCGGCCTCCGGCACGTCGCGCAGCAGCAGGTTGGCGAAGGCGCCGCGCGCCTTGAAGGAGCCGGCGTGCTGCAGGAACTCGAGCTTGAAGACGAGCGGCGCGCCCTCGAGGCCGAAGTCGCCGGCCGCGACCTCGATCACCGGCGTGCGACGGACATGGTCGCCGATCCGCGCCGCCGTGGCCTCGATGGCCGCACGGTCGATCGCCTCCGGCCCGCTTCCGCTCCCGTCGCCGCCCGCCTGCGTTCCCGCGATGCCGTCCGCCATGCTGTTCGATCCTTGTCGTTCCGCTCCATCGGCAGCGCCCTCGAAGAGCCCGCCCCGGCGCGCTGGGGCCCTCCCAATATCCCGCCCGCCGGCCGAACGAAAGAGGGGCCCGACCGGCGGCCGGGCCCCTCCCTCCTGGGCGTCGCTTCCGCGCCCTTCGGGGCGCGGCATAGAAGCGCGCGTCAGCCGCTCTCGGCCTCGCGCGTCTTCCTGACCGCCTCGGCGGCGGTCTGGCCGGGGTCGCGCTTGCATTCGGTCACGACGTCGACGACCGGCTTGGCCATCCAGTCGGTATCGACCTCGTAGACCTCGTTGCCGGCCTGGGTGTAGCCGTCGAGCCAGTAGACGTAGCGCGGCTGCACGGCCGTATCGAGGTCGAGGAAGCGGTCGCAGGTCAGACCTTTGAGATCCAGCTTCTCGGATTGCGCCTGGGCGGCGCCGGTGAGCAGCGGCGTGGCGACCGCGAGAGCGCCCAGGGCGCCCAGGGTGGCGGTCAGGGTCTTGTGGGGAATTCGGGTCTTCATGCTTGGCCTCCTTTCGCAAGGGTCGCAAGGCGAAACGGCGAGGCGCGGCCTCGCCTTATCGAGTCCCAACGCCGTTTCTCCGCGACAGTTCGCGAAAGGCCCGACAGGGAAGATTCTGGCCGGCGGCAATCCCGCGTCTCGCGCGGCGGGACCGGCGTCCCCAGATAACGGGAATGGAACTTCGAGCCGGAGGATCCGCGAAGCCCGGGCGCCCGCCGCGCGCCGGAGGGCTGCTCGCCCTGCTCGTCGCCGGACTGCTGGCGGCCTGCTCGGCGCAGCGGGTGCCGCCCAGCGGCCCGGACGGCCTCGGCCCGCGCTACGGCTACAGCCAGCAGAAGCTCGCCGAGGACCGCTACCGCGTCGGCGCCGCCGGGCCCGAAGGGACCAGCGCGGAGGTCCTGGAGTCCTACCTGCTGTTCCGCGCCGCCCGGCTCGCCCTGGCCGAGGGCTTCGAAGGCTTCCGGGTCCTCGCCCGCGACGTGGAGGCGCCGACGCCCTACGGCGACAGCGCCTTCGGCGGCGTCGGCAACGGCCCCGGTGTCGGCGGCTGGGGCGGCGAGCTCGGCCGGCCGCTCGGCTACGCCTTCCTGCCCGGGCCGCTCTACAATCCCGGCTACCTGGGCGGTCCGCGGGAGGCCTACCGGCGCCCCTTCACCGAGCGGCGGGTCTCGGCCGACCTGCAGCTGCTCGAGGAGCTGCCGGACGCGCCCGAGCCGGGACTCTACGACGCGCGCGACCTGCTCACCCAGCTGGCGCCGGCGGTCAACGATCCGGGCTCGCTCGCCGACTAGACCGCTTGCCGGCCGGACCGCGCCAGGCCGCGCGCGCGGAGATCGCTCCGGGAGCGGTGGTCTTCCCCGCGGCCCGCGGGATGCCCATATCGGAGATACTGGCAAAACGCCTGACGAAGGATTGGCGAGATGGTCAAGCGACGCTTTTCCACCGGCCTGCTGCGGGGCCTGCTCGCCGGCGTCGCCTTCGCCGGCCTGCTGGCCGGCTGCGGCGGCGACGCTACGCTCCGGCAGGACCGCTCGAGCGCGGAGCAGCCGGTGCATCAGACCGGCTACCCCTTCCGGCCCGCCCCGTTCTACAACCTCGACGACCTCGACGAGCTGAGCGGACCCGAGGGCTACACCGGCGGCTACTGACCGCGCGGGGTCGCGTCGGCGTCGTCGCCGCGCAGCGGCGCCGGCTCGCCGAGCCGGCGCGACGGCAGCGCCGGCACCTCGCAGCCTGTGGCGCAGCAGCGCCCGGGCTGACGCGAGACCCGCTGGCGCGGGTTCTCGGCGTGGTCGAGCACGCCGCGGTCGAGCAGCCGCTCGACCAGCTCGGCGCGCTCGGCGACCGGGTAGTTGCGCCAGATCTCGCGCTTCATCGCCTCCGGCGAGCCGCCGCCGTGCAGCGAGATCACGGAGTACCAGCCGCCGGTGTCCGAGGCCGTGAGGTCCTCGATCAGCCGTGCCACCTCCATGCGCTGCTGCGCCGGCACGTCGGGCCGCCCGGCCAGCACGTCGGCCAGCGAGCCGGCGGTCTCCGGATTGTGGTCCTCCTCCGGCCCCGGCAGCGCCACCACCAGCCCGCCGGAGACGGTGTGGGCGAGACGGTGCATGTCGTAGATCTGGGTCGCCAGCAGCAGCTTGCCGACGTTGGCGAAGACGCTGTCGGGCATGACCGAGCCGGCCGGGTCCTTGGCGCAGTAGACCGAGGCCGCGACGCCGCAGGCGAAGAAGCCCTCGACGATGCGGATCAGGTCGATCATCGACTCGCGGACGTGGCCGTGGCGCTCGGGGTCCAGGCCGTTGGCCTCGATCATCAGCGTGCCGGCACCGATCAGCAGGTCGCCGAAGCCGGCGCGCGCGGCGATGCAGGAATGGCGGTGGTGCGTCGCGTAGGCCGTGGTCGCGAAGCCGGCCTCCTCGTGCTCGCCGGCCAGGAACACGCGCTCCCAAGGAACGAAGACGTCGTCGAACTGCACGACAGCGACCGACTGGCCGTACCTCGCCGAGAACTTGGCGGCCGCTTCGCCGGGCCGGCCGGCCGGCTTGGAGACGATGGTGACGCCCTCGGCGTCGACCGGCAGCGCGCAGCAGACCGCGAAGTCCCGGTCCTCCGGCGCCATCGTCCGGCAGGGCATGACCAGCAGCTCGTGCATGTAGGGCGCCGAGGTGACGATCGCCTTGGTGCCGCGGATCACGATGCCGTCGGCGCGCCGCTCCTTGATGTGCACGTAGACGTCGCGGTTGGCCTGCCCGCCGGGCCTGACCGAGCGGTCGCCCTTGGCGTCGGTCATGCAGATGCCGACCGAGAGGTCGTTGTCCTGGAACCAGTGCAGGTACTCCAGGAAGCGCGCGTGGTACTCCGTGCCGTGCGCGTCGTCGGCCCGCTTCGTCGCCTGGAACAGGCCGTTGAAGCCGTCGTGCGCCAGGTAGCGCTGGGCGCAGCCGGTCTCCCGGCACAGCAGGCGCACCGCCTCCAGCTTGTAGAGCAGGTCGGTCGAGGACTCGTCGACGTGCAGCATGCGGTTGACGGTCTTGCCCGAGCTGCCCTGGCGCGCCGTCATCAGCAGCTCGTACTCGGGCCGGTGGGCGAAGTCGTAGGACACGCCGATGCCGTTGACGCCGGGCGCCAGCAGCGGCTCGTCGGCGACGCTCTCGACGCGCTGCCCGGCGACGAAGACGCGCGGCTTCAGGCGGCGCAGGGATTCTCGGTAGTCGGCGGCGGTCATCAGCATCGGCCCGGCTCCCAACGGCGGCGGCGGCCGGAGCGGCCGCGCCTTTCGAACGCAGTGCGATTTTATCGAACAGTGTTTGAATTCGGTCAAGCCCGCATGGCTGCTGCGCGAGGCTTCCCGGCGAACCTTGCGCCGGGCGCCGCGTTCAGTAGGGTGACTCCGCCGGCCGACGCCGCCGGCCCGCGCATCGACTCTCGAGCCTGGACGCCATGACCGCCGAGCCTGCCGACCCGATCCTGATCGTCGAAGACGAGTTCTTCGTCGCGCTGGCGCTGCAGGACGTCATCGAGGCCGCCGGCTTCACCGTGCTCGGGCCCTACCGGCAGCTGGCTTCGGCCTGGGAGATCGCGCGCAGCAAGGCGATGGCGGCGGCCTTCCTGGACATCCGCATCGAGGGCGGCACGGTCTTTCCCGTCGCCAACGCGCTGCAGACCCGCGGCATCCCCTTCGCCTTCGTGACCGCCAATCCCGAGCTGATCACCGCCAAGGCCTATCCCCAGGCGCCGATCATCAACAAGCCATTCGGCCCCTCGGACGTCGAGGGCACCCTCCGCCGCCTGGTGCACTAGGCCCCGGTCGGGTGCCGGCCGCTCAGGCCACCGTCGCCCGCTCCACGATGGCGCGCATCTCCGGGCTGTCCTCCAGGGTGCCGTAGACCTGGCCCCAGCCGATCGCGTCGGCCGAGAGCCGCGAGCGGCAGAAGGCCTGGAAGGACTCCGGATGGCCGTCGGCGTGCAGCGCGGCGGCCTGCAGGGCGGTCGCCAGCATCGCGGTCAGGCGGCGGCCGTGGCCGTCGTCGTTGCGCGGCCGCGCCAGCTCGTCGCCCAGGCGGTCGAGCCAGCGGTCGTAGCCGGCGTCGCTGCCGCGCGCGGCCGCCAGCTCGTCCATCGCCACCTCGCCGGCCTCCGGCGTCTTGCGCAGCGTGCGCAGCACGTCCATCGCCATCATGTTCGAGGTGCCTTCCCAGATCGCGTTGAGCGGCGCCTCGCGGTAGAGCCGGGCCATCGGGTTCTCCTCGATGAAGCCGTTGCCGCCGTGGCACTCCAGGGCCTCGACCACGAAGGGCGCGGCGCGCCGGCAGTTCCAGAACTTGGCGAGCGGCGTGGTCAGGCGCGCGAAGAGACGCTCCTTCTCCTCGGTCTCCATGGCGTCGGTCGCGCGCGCCACGCGGAAGGCCAGCAGGGTCGCGGCCTCGCAGTCGATCGCCAGGTCGGCCAGGATGTTGGTCATCATCGGCTGGTCGGCGAGCGCCAGGCCGAAGCCGCGGCGCGAGCGCGTGTGGGCGAGCGCCAGGGTCAGGGCCTGGCGCATCAGGCCGGCCGAGCCGACCGCGAAGTCGAGCCGGGTCAGGTGCGAGTGCGAGAGGATCTCGCGGATGCCGTGGCCGGCCTCGCCGACCAGCCAGGCCAGGCAGTCGTGGTACTCGACCTCGCTGGAGGCGTTGGAGCGGTTGCCGCACTTGTCCTTGAGGCGCTGCAGGCGCAGGCGGTTGCGGCTGCCGTCGGGCAGGAAGCCCGGCACGAAGAAGCAGGACACGCCCTCCCGGGCGCGCGCGAGCGTGAAGAAGCCGTCGGAGACCGGCACCGAGAAGAACCACTTGTGGCCGTTGAGCAGGTAGACCCGGCCCTCGGGGGTGTCCTCCAGGAAGCGCGCCTCGGTCACTGTCTCGCGCAGGTCGGAGCCGCCCTGCTTCTCGGTCATGGCATAGCCGATCGAGGCGCCGCGCTTCTCGGCCAGCGGCAGCGGCCGCGGGTCGTAGACGCCCGAGACGGTCTTCTCGCGCCAGAGGCGGAACTCCGGCTGGCGCAGGCCCGGCCAGGCGGCGTAGGTCATGCCGGTCGGGCAGCCGACGCCCTGCTCGACCTGGTTCCAGAGATAGGACTGCACGGCGCGCGCGAAGTGCCCGCCGGGCGCCTCGGCGGTCCAGGCCAGCGACGGCACCTCATGGGCGAAGGCCCGGTCCATCAGCGCGTGCCAGGCCGGGTGGAACTCGACCCAGTCGATGCGGTTGCCGAAGCGGTCGTGGGTCCTGAGCTCGGGCGCGTGGCGGTTGGCGAGGCGCGCCTGCTCCTGGACCTCCGGGTCGCCCGCCAGCGCGCCCAGCCGGCCGGCGCGCTCCGCGGCCCAGGGGGCATGACGGCCGACCAGCGCGACCAGCAGGCGGTCGCCGGCGAAGGCGTTCCAGCCCTCGGCGGGCCGCGCCTGGTTGGCGGCGGCGTAGGGGCGCTCGGCCGGCGCCGGCCGCGGCAGCCGGGGCCCGGCCTCGCCTTCGGCAACGGACGGGGATGCGGGCTGGCTCACGCGACGATCCTCCCTCGGACGGCCTGCCTTGGGCGGGCCGAAGACGGCGCGCCGACGGCGTTGGCCCGAAGATTGAACATCGTTAAATTCAGGGTCAAGCGAGCCGCCCCGAAGCGGACCTCCCGACAGGAACACGGCATGAGCCTGCCCGATCGCAATTCCCCCGAAGGCCTTGACGAGGCGGCGGCCGCCGCCAAGCCGCGGCGTGGCCGGCGCGCCGCGGTGCGCGAGCTCAAGCGCGAGCTGATCCTCGAGGCGGCGCGCGCGGTCTTCGAGGCCGAGGGGCTGGACGGCGCCTCGCTGCGCGCGATCGCGGCGCGGGCCGGCTACACGCCCGCGGCGCTCTACTTCCACTTCGAGTCCAAGGAGGCGATCTACGCCGAGGTCCTGCAGGCCTCGATGGCCCGGCTCGGCCGCTCGATGGCGCGGCGCGTGGCCCGCGCCAGGACGCAGGAGGACCGCCTGCGCGCCGCCGCCCTGGGCTTCTACGCCTTCTACGAGAAGAACCCGCGCGACCTCGACCTCGGCTTCTACCTGTTCCGCGGCGGCATGAAGCCGCGCGGCCTGGGGCCCGAGCGCGACCGCGCGCTCAACGAGGCCCTGGCCGCGCTGCTCGAGCCGATCGCGACGGCCGCCGAGGCGCTCGGCGCGACTCGTGCCGAGGCCGAGCGCCTGATGGTCGAGTGCTTCGCCCACGCCGCCGGCCTGCTGCTGCTCGCCCACACCGGGCGCATCCGCATGTTCGGCGCCTCCGCCGACCGGCTGATGGCCGACTACGTCGAGGAGAAGATCGCCATGCTGACCGGCCGCCCTGCCGCGCGATGAGGCCCGCCCTGGTGATCTTCGACTGCGACGGCGTGCTGATCGACAGCGAGCCGCTGGCCTGCGCCGCCGACGCCGAGGCCCTGGCCGCGCTCGGCCACGCGATCACCGCCGAGGAGATCGCCGAGCGCTACGCTGGCCTGCCGGTCGAGGCCATGCATGCCGGCCTGGCGCGCGAGCTGGGGCGGCCGCTGCCGCCGGACTTCGCGGCGCGCTGCGAGGAACGCATCCTGGCGCTGTTCCGCAGCGAGCTGACGGCGCTGCCCGGGGTCGCCGAGGCGGTGGCGGCGCTGGAGAGCCCGCGCTGCGTGGCCAGCAGCAGCAGCCCGGCCAAGCTCGCCCTGGGCCTGATCGAGACCGGTCTCTACGAGCTCTTCTATCCGCACATCTTCTCGACCAGCCTGGTCGCGCGCGGCAAGCCGGCCCCGGACCTCTTTCTGCACGCCGCGGCCAGCCTCGGCGCGGCGCCGGCCGACTGCCTGGTGCTCGAGGACAGCCGGCCCGGCGTTGAGGCGGCGCGCGCCGCCGGCATGCGGGTGCTCGGCTTCACCGGCGGCGGCCACTGCGGACCGCAGCACGGCGAGCGGCTGCTCGGGGCGGGGGCCGAGGCCGTCATCGCCGGCCACGACGCGCTCGCGGCCGCCATCGAGGCCCTGCCGCGGCGACCCTGACGCCCGGCGACGGCCGCCCGATTCAGCGCGGCGCGGGCCTCTGCGAGCCGGCTTGCGCGGGGCTGGACAAGGCCGCGGCGAGCCGTCATAAAAGCGCCCCCGACGGGACCGACGCGGAGCACCTCCGCGTCCCGGTCCGGCGGTCCGGCTCGGTGGCAGAGTGGTCATGCAGGGGATTGCAAATCCCCGTACGTCGGTTCGATTCCGGCCCGAGCCTCCAATCCCCCTTCGCCATCACGTGAATCGTGTCGGGCCCGGCCGCGGCGCCCAACCACCGGCAGCCTCGCGGTCCGTGCCCCGACCACGAGGCTGGCGCATTGTCGGCCCCGGGGCGCCGCACAGCCGCCGGGCTGGTTCGGCAAGGTCGCGAGATTCCCTACTTCTTGCGCGTCGGCGGCAGTTTGTCGAATGGGATCATGTCGCTGAACTCGCGGCAGCCCCCCCAGGTGAAGCCGCTGCCCACGCAAATCGCCCAGGGGTGCGTCGCCATTCCGCCGGATACCTGTTCGAGCTCCTCGTCGCTCAGTTCCAGGTCGTCGTCGGCCGCGGCGATTCGCCGTGAGATCGTCGCGGCGAGCTCCTCGGCGGTCGTGGCGAAGCCGCGCTCGCGGGCCACAGTCAGCAGAGCCGTCAGCCGCTCTGGGCCGTCGCCCGCGGACTCGGAGGCCTCGACCAGGGCCCGCGTCATCTCGGCGTCCCCTTGCAGACGCTCCAGGAATCGCTCTGCTTCGCTCATCGCCGTTCCTTGCTCGGCCGCGCCGCAGCGGCGCGGGCTGCTCTCTGTGCCGTGCCAGTCTAGCCGCCCGAGCGGGTGACGCCATGCAGGACGTCCCCTATTCTTTGCCGCACCAGCTGCGCCCTGCGCCGGTCGCCGCGGGGAGCCTGCGAGCAGCCCTGACGGAAAGGGTCGACATGGAGGTTCCGCTCGTCGTCCTCGCAGCCGCCGGCCCGCCGCCCGGCCTGACGCCGACGGAGGGCCCGCTGCCTCTGCCCCCCGAAGCGCTCGGCTGCCTGCCGGAGCGTCTGCATCCGGTCAGCCGCTACTTCCTGGAGCAGTGGCTCGAGGGCGCGCTCTCGACGCCGGAGTTCCTGCGCTGGTTTCACATGCCGAACTCCGACTACCTGGAGGTCGGGCGCTGCCTGCTGACCGCCGTCATGGGCGGCTGACGCAGGGCGGCCGGAACGCCGTTCGAAAGTCTTTGCAGCCCCGGAGCGCTTTGCTATAAGCACGCCCTCGCGACGGGGCAGCCGACGGTCGAGCGACCGGCCTGCCGACGCTTGCGGTTCTGGTCCGGGGTAGCTCAACGGTAGAGCAATCGGCTGTTAACCGATCGGTTGGGGGTTCGAATCCCTCCCCCGGAGCCACCGGCTCCTCGACACCGACCGCAGCGTGCTCGCCGATGCCACGGGATCGGCGACAGCACGACACCGCCGTCACCGGCCTGTCGCTCGCCGTTTACCCTTTGCGACAGGGAAGTTGATGCAGGTTGGCGACAGCCGGCCCCGCAGGGACTAGCATCACGGGTGCGATGGATCCGTCGAAGCCGGGGGCAGCCGAGAGCTGCCTGCGTGGGGGCCACGGCCCCGAACGCGGTTTTGCCAGTCATCGGCTCATCGGCGACGGCCGCGCAGCGCGGCCGGAACAGGAGGCACAGGTGCAGAGTCGCTCGAACGAAGGGACCGCGCCCGGGCCCCGGACGACGGATGCCCCGCGCCAATCCGGCGCGGCCGCATCATCCGCCGTCCCCCGGGGGCTGACCGTCCTGCTCGTCGAGGCCGACGGCCTGATCCGCCTCAGCACCGTCGAGATGCTCGAAGAGATCGGCTGCCGCGTGGTCGCGACGAGCGGCGTCGAGCATGCCCTCGGCGCCTTCGATCGCGAGGCGGTCGACCTGCTGCTCGCCGAGGTCACCCTGCCCGACGGCTCCGGCCTCGAGCTGGCGCGGCGCCTGCGGGGGACCCGGCCGTCCCTGCCGGTGGTCTTCACGACCGGTCACAGCGAGATCGACGGCCTCAAGGAGGCCGGCCTGGAGGGCTCGAGCCTGATGCTCGACAAGCCCTACGAGTGCGCCGAGCTTTCCGCCTGCCTCGAGCGCGCGACCGGCCCGGCGACCGCGGCGGCGCGCGGCGGCGGGCGCCCGATCACCGATCACGCCTCCTGAGCCGCCGCCCTTCTCGGGTTCCTCGCTTCGGTTCCGCCGTTGCCCCGGCGCCGGCCTCCCTGCCGGCCCGATGCTCCCTCCCCTGCCCGGCTCCCTGGCAAGCTCCCCGCCCCGGGGACCCGGGCCCGGCGAGAGGCGACGCCGGATGCCGAAAGAACAAACGGTCGCGCAAGCCTGCGCGACCGTTTTGCTGAGCCGGACTGCCGCCGGCTTTCCTCCCCAAACTCGGGCTGTGTCGTGGCTGTCCCCACGGCGACGCGCAGCTTGCCACCGCCCGAGGGGAATCGCAACAAAGTTTCTATGCTGCGCCGCACAAGAGCAACTTCCGGTCCAGTGTCGCCCCTCCGGCCGTAAGTTCCTTGCCGCCGTGCGGCTCGCCTGCCGGCGCTCGCGGCCGGCCCCGGTTATCCCCAAGCCACCGGAAATCGTGATCGGCGGAATGCTTTGCAGACCGGAGCGGACGAGCTAGACTGGCGGTTCCTGCGGCGCTTCGGCAACCGGAAGTTGCTCTCTGGACCGAATCGCCGGACACGGGCGACAAGAGTCCCCTGGGAAGAGGGACCGTCGATGCCGGGCCCCGCGGCCACGGCATCGGACAAGGGCCCGGAACTGGCGGGAGGACTGTCATGAACCCACGACCGAACAACAGGCACCGGGCGGTCTCCGGCGGCTCGGTCACGGCTGACAGGCCGCGGGGCCTGCCCCACCTCGGGCTGGTCAATGCCGGCCTGGTCACCGGCAGCCTCATCCTGGGGGCGGCGGCGATCGCCCTCTGGGGCAAGATGGTCTTCTGACATCCGGCGCCGGCCGCTTCGGCGGCCGGCGTTCCCGGGCGCCCTCCCTCAGGGGCCCCTCTCCGGCGCCCCATTCTGGCGAGCGGCCGCTTTCCCGAGCATAGGGATCGCGGGGGCGATGCGCGCGACCGCCGGCCTCGCTGGCCGGACGCGACTACTCCGCCGCCTCGCCTTCCTTCGGCACCTGCACGATCACCGGCTCGACCGCGCGCAGCTCCTCCAGCTCGATGTGGCAGAGGATCTCGTGGCCCGGCGCGTCGATGCGGTTGGGCGGCACCTCGGTCTCGCAGACCCGGCCGATCTTGCGGTGGCAGCGGGTGTTGAAGGGACAGCCCTTCGGCGGGTTCAGCACCGACGGCAGCGCGCCCTCCAGGATGATGCGCTTCTTCTGGATCGAGGTGTCGGCGATCGGCACCGCCGAGAGCAGCGCCTCGGTATAGGGGTGGTAGGGCGGCGAGAAGACCTCGTCGGTCGTGCCCTGCTCGACGATGTTGCCCAGGTACATGACCACCACCCGGTCGGCGAGATAGCGCACCAGGCTGAGGTCGTGGCTGATGAACAGCAGCGTCGTGCGGTAGCTGCGCTGGATGTCCATCAGCAGGCCGGTGACCGCCGCCGCGACCGAGACGTCGAGCGCCGAGACCGGCTCGTCGGCGACCACCATCGAGGGGTTGCCGGCGAAGGCGCGGGCGATGCCGACGCGCTGCTTCTGGCCGCCCGAGAGCTGGCGCGGCCGGCGCCGGGCGAACTCGCGCGGCAGCTTGACCAGGTCGAGCAGCTCCATGACCCGCTGGTCGACCTTCTCGCGGTCGGTCTCGACGCCGAACTTGCGGATCACCCGGGCCAGCTGGGCGCCGACCGAGTGGCTCGGGTTCAGCGTGTCGAAGGGGTTCTGGAAGATCATCTGCAGCGAGCCGATCTCCTTGGGAGAGCGGGTCTGCACCGGCTTGTGGCCCAGGTCGTCGCCGCGGAACACGACCTTGCCGTCGGTCGCCGTCTCCAGGCCCATCAGCACCTTGGCGAAGGTCGACTTGCCGCAGCCCGACTCGCCGACGATCGCCACGGTCTGGCTCTCGCGCGCCTCGAAGGTGATCTGCTCGTTGGCCTTCACGTAGCGCACCGTCTTGCCCTTGATCAGGGCGGCCAGCGAGCTGTCCGACAGCTCGTAGTACTTGCGCATGCGATCGACCTGCAGCACCTCGGGCCCGACCTCGGTGGTCTCGGTCGAGACGCCGTGCGGCCGGTGTGTCTGCCAGTCGATTTCGTTCCAGCGGATGCAGCGCACGTCGTGGCCCGGCTCGTCCGGGATCGGCTCCATCGGGATCGCCTGGGCGTCGCAGCGGCCGGCGACGAAGTGGTCGCAGCGCGGCCCGAAGTAGCAGCCCGGCGGCCGCTCGTGCGGCAGCGGCAGCTGGCCGCGGATCGGCACCAGCGGGCGCGAGGTCTTGTCGGCGCCGGGCAGCGGGATGCAGTCGAACAGCCCCTGGGTGTAGGGGTGGCGCATCTCGTCGAAGACCTCCTCGACCGTGCCGGTCTCGACGACCTGGCCGGAGTACATGACGTTGATCCGGTCGCAGGTCTCCAGGATCAGGCCGAGGTTGTGCGAGATGTAGATCATCGAGGTGTTGAAGCGCTCGGCGATCTCGCCGATCAGCTCGATGATGCCGGCCTCGACGGTGACGTCGAGCGCCGTCGTCGGCTCGTCGAGCAGCAGCAGCTTGGGCTTCGACAGCAGCGCCATGGCGATCACCACGCGCTGCTGCTGGCCGCCCGAGATCTGGTGCGGGTAGGAGCGGAACACGCGGTCCGGGTCGGGCAGCTTGACCGCGCCGAGCATCTCCAGCACGCGCTCGCGCGCCGACTCCTCGGTGATGCCCTGCTCGTGGTAGAGCGGCACCTCCATCAGCTGGGCGCCGATCAGCATCGAGGGATTCAGCGAGGCCATGGGCTCCTGGTAGACCATGGCGATCTCGTTGCCGCGCAGCTGGCGCAGCTCCTCCTCGCTGAACGACAGCATGTTGCGGCCGTTGTAGAGGATCTCGCCGCCGACCACCCGGCCGTTGCCGCCCAGGTAGCGCATGATCGCCAGCGCCACCGTCGACTTGCCGCAGCCCGACTCGCCGACAAGGCCGATCGCCTCGCCCTCGTGCAGCGTCATGTTGAAGTCGATGACCGCCGGGATCTCGCCGGCCCGCGTGAAGTACGACAGGCAGAGGTCCCGGCACTCCAGGATCGGCGGCCCGAACTGCTTGGTCTTGTCCCGCATCGCTTGCTCCTTCCCTCAGTCCCTGAGGGAGATTTCACGCAGCGCGTCGGCCAGCAGGTTGAAGCCGAGCACCAGGGACGACAGCGCCAGGCAGGGGAAGATGATGGCGTGCGGCGCCTGCTGCGCGATCTGCCGCGCCTCGGAGATCATCTTGCCCCAGTCGGGATCCGGCGGCGGCAGGCCGAGGCCGAGGAAGCCGAGCACGCCGATGGTGATCACCGTGTAGCCGAGCCGCAGCATGGCATCGACGATGATCGGCCCGCGCGCGTTGGGCAGGATCTCGACGAACAGGATGCGCGCCACCGACTCGCCGCGCGTCTCGGCGGCCATGATGTACTCCCGTGTTCGCAGGTCGAGCGCCAGGGAGCGCACGATGCGCATGATGCCCGGCGCCGAGGCGAAGGTCACGGCGAGCACGATGTTGAGTCCCGACGGCCCGATCACCGTGATGATGACGACGTAGAGCACGACCGGCGGGAACGACAGGATGACGTTGGAAATGTAGGACAGCACCGAGTCGATCCAGCCGCCGCGGTAGCCGGCCCAGAGGCCCATCGGGATGCCGACCAGGTAGGCGCAGACGATCGCCAGCGGCGCGTAGATCAGCACCTGGCGGGCGCCGAAGATCAGCCGGCTCAGGATGTCGCGGCTGGCCTTGTCGGTGCCCAGCAGGAAGGTGCCGACGGCGTACTTGCCGGCCGCCGAGGCCTGCTGCTCGAGGAACTCCAGGCGCGCCTCCAGCTCGTCGCTCTCGTCGCCCAGGTCCGATCGCTGCTGGCTGAGGCGCTCGGCCTCCGCCGGGTCGCTGTCGCGGACGTCGCGAATCGCACCCTTGAGATCGCGCCGCTCCTCGCGGATCGCCTCGATGCGCGCCTCCAGCTCGCCGACCCGCTGGGTCAGCGCGCCGTAGCTCTCGAAGCCGGCGTCCTCGGCCGCCTCCTGTTCGGAGATCAGCGTGCCGATCTCGCTGGCGTCGCGCTCGACGAAGTCGCTGACCCGGACCGGCTCGTCGCCGGCCATCACCAGGGTCGTGCCGGGCGGCACCGCGACGTAGCCGGCGAAGCCGGTGTTCGGGTGGAACAGCACGCCGGTCGCCAGCAGCAGGTCGCAGACCACCGCCATCAGCACCCAGAAGGCGACCAGCGCCGCCCCGATCATGCCGATCCAGCTCTCGCGCAGCAGCAGCACGGCGCGGAACATGCGCTGGTAGAAGGGCGCCGGCTTCGGCAGCGTGTCGGCGGTCACGGCCATGTCGCGTCCTCCCTGCTCTGGCCCGCGGGCATCAGTCGAACCGCAGGCGCGGGTTGAGGAAGCGGTAGCCGATGTCCGAGACCATCTGCGATCCCACCGCCACGAAGACCGCCACCAGGCAGCAGGCCTCGATGATGAAGATGTCGCCGGCCAGCGAGGCGTCGAGCAGCAGCTTGCCGAAGCCGCGGTAGGCGAAGATCGCCTCGGTGACGACGACGCCGGAGAGCAGCCAGTTGAGCTGCAGCATGATCACCGTGAAGGGCGCGATCAGCGCGTTGCGCAGGGCGTGGCGCAGGATGATGCGCCGGAACGGCAGCCCCTTCAGCCGGGCCGTGCGGATGTAGTGGGTGGTCATGACCTCGGCCATCGAGGCCCGGGTCATGCGCGCGACGTAGCCGACGTCGTAGAGCACCAGCACCAGCACCGGCAGCACGATGGCGCTCCACTCCCAGCCCGACGACATCGCCGCGGTGCCGGGGAAGATCGGGATGGCGTAGACGAAGAGGACGATCAGCAGCGGCGCCGTCGCGTACTCCGGTATCGAGGTGGTTATGATCGTCGCGCTCGAGACCGTGCGGTCGAGCGCCGAGCCCTCCTTCATGCCGGCGAGCACGCCCAGCACCAGGGCGATCGGCACCATGACCAGCATCACCAGACCGCCCAGGATCGCCGTGTTGACCAGCCGCGGCCCCATGACCTCGGCCACCGACTGGCCCTTGTAGAGCGTGACCGACTTGCCGAGGTCGCCGGTCGCGATGCTGCCGATCCACTCGAAGTAGCGCACGTAGATCGGCTTGTTGAAGCCGTTCTCCTCGAGCCAGATTTCGCGCGATTCCTCGGAGGAGTAGGGCCCGAGCACCTTGACCGCGAGGTTGTCGACGTTGACCTCGAGCATCAGGAACACGAGGAGCGAGACGCCGAGCATGACCAGCACCATCTGGCCCATGCGGCGCGCGATGAAAACCAGCATACGCCCTCACCCCCTGTTCCCGAGTCGCGGCTCCCGAGTCGCGGTCCTGTGGCCGCGAAGCGTCTTGTCGTCCCGGCCCTTCGTTGACGCTGAGGGCCGGTGAGTCAGGAAGAAGGGGGCGACCGACGGCGCTCGGGCGCCGCCGGTCGCCCGGCCGGATCAGCTCTCGATCCAGACCTTGCTGAACTGGTGGTACTGCGTCGGATGCGCGGCATAGCCGTGCACCCGGTCGGTGGTCGCGGTGAAGACGGCGCGCCAGAACGGCTGGGCGATGACCGAGTCGTCCTGCAGGATCTTCTCGACCTTCTCCATCTTCGCGCGCCGCTCCTCGACGTCGAGGGTGCCGCTGGCATCCGACAGGGCGGCGTCGAACTCGGGGTTCGCGTAGCCCGTCTCGTTCCAGGACACGCCCGAGCGGTAGCCGAGGTTGAGCACCATCACGCCGAGCGGCCGGTGGGTCCAGGTGGTCGCGCCGAACGGCGTCTTCTGCCAGATGTCCCAGTAGTTCGGGTCGGGGCGGATGTTCAGCCGCACGCCGGCCGGGGCCAGCTGGTCGCGCGCCGCCTGGGCGGCGGTCACGGTGAACTGGTAGTTCGGGTGCACGTCGATCGAGATGTCCAGGCCGTCGCCGTAGCCGGCCTCGGCGAGCAGCGCCCGTGCCTTCTCGACGTCGCGCTGGCGCGCCGGCAGCTTGAAGTACTCCGGATGGATCGGCGCGACGTGGTGGTTCTCGGCGACGGCGCCGCGGCCGCGATAGGCCAGCTCCAGGATCTTCTCGTGATCCAGCGCCGCGCAGATCGCCTGGCGCACCAGCTTGTTGTCGAACGGCGGCGAGTCGACGCGCATGCGCATGACGTGCGTCTGGGCCGTGACGACCTCGTGCAGCACGCCGTTGTCGAGGTCCTCGATCTGCTCGATCGAGTCGACGTCGACCTCGTAGATGTGGTCGACCTCGCCCGAGGCTAGCGCCTGGATCGGTGCGTTCGGGTCGTCGCCGTGATCCAGGTAGAGGATCGAGTCGAGGTAGTAGTCGGCGCCCCAGTAGCCCTCGCGCTTGGTCAGCAGGCAGCGCTCGCCGATGTTGTACTCGGCCAGATCGAAGGGGCCGGTGCCGATCGGGTTGGCGGCCAGGTTGGCGTCGTAGTCGACGCCGAAGCCGCGGTGCACGATCGCCGTCGGGTAGTTGTAGAGGTTCTCGGGGATCGCCAGCTCGGGCGTCGAGAGATGCAGTCGCACGGTGTGGTCGTCGACCCGCTCGATCGAGCCCTCGCGCATGCTGCGGTTGCCGTCGCCGTCCTCGGTGGTCATGCCGATGAACAGGCCGACGTTGGACGAGCCGGTCGCCGGGTCGAGCCAGCGCGTGAAGTTGTGGATCACGTCGTCGGCGTTGAAGTCGTCGCCGTTCGACCACTTGATGCCCTGGCGCAGGTTGAAGGTCCAGGTCTTCAGGTCGTCGGAGGCCTCCCAGCTCTCGGCCAGGTAGGGCACCGTCACGTTGTCCGTGCCGGTCAGCGTCAGGTACTCGAGGATCCCGCGCGTCTGGTTCGACATCTGCGTCCAGTCGTACGTCGCCGGGTCGTCCATCCGCTGGACGCGCATCGACGAGCGCAGCTGGCCGCCCTTCTGCGGCGTCTGGGCCATCGCCGGACGGATCAGCCCGCCCTGGGTCCCGAGGATCTTGTCGGCCGTCGCGTAGGCGACGCCGGCGCTGACGCCGAGCAGCGTCGCGGTGCGCAGGAACTCGCGGCGGTCGACCTTCTTCTCGCGCAGCTGCTGACACAGCTCGGGCACGTAGGGGTGGACGCGCTTACCCCGTGCGTCCTTGATTTCCTTGGCCATGCTCGTCTCCCTTGGTGGCATGCGTTGGGCGCGGCGTGGACGCGCCGGTCTTGCTACTGGCCATCGGGAAGCTCGTTCAGAGTGACCTCTCGACAAGGCCGGACGCCGCCGGCCAAGCGCCGGACAGCGGACTCGGAACTGTCGGAATCGGTCCGCCCGTCGTCACCGGAGCGCACGCCTGGGCGGCAGTCCGGACGGGCCTCGAACGGGGCTCCCCAACGAAAACACTTCCTGTTCTCCTCGGCGCCGGGTTGGCCCCGGTCGCGCTTCGTTTTCCAGCCCATGAGCCAAAAACGTTACAGACTTTAGGGTCCGGCGTCACCCGCAAGTTTCTTTCCAACGACGCCGCCTGCGCCACCTGCGACCTTTGCCGCGGCGCCGCCGACTCGCGCGCGGCCGCTCACTCCAGCGCGATTCACTCCAGCGCGCTGTCGATCTTCACTTCGCCGTGCAGGCTGCGGTGCACCGGGCATTTGTCGGCGATCTCCAGCAGCCGCGCCCGCTGGGCCTCGTCGAGCGGCCCGCTCAGGGTCAGGCGCCGGCGGATGTGGTCGAGCTTGCCGCCCTTGGTCTCGCAGTCGGCACAGTCCTCGGCGTGGATCTTGCGGTGAGTCAGGGCGACGCTGCTGTGCTCCAGCGGCCAGCCCTTGCGCTCGGCGTAGAGCCGCAGGGTCATCGAGGTACAGGCGCCGAGCGCGGCGAGCAGCAGGTCGTAGGGCGTCGGCCCGCTGTCGTCGCCGCCGACCGAGGCCGGCTCGTCGGCGCTCAGGCGGTGGCGGCCGGCACGGATCGCCTGGCTCAAGCGGCCCTTGCCGTCCTCGCTGACGACCACCGTGCCCTCCTCGACCGTCCGGTCCGTCGCCGCGGGCGCCTCGACCGCCGGCGGCTGCGGCAGGTAGCGCCCGGCCCAGGCGGCCAGCACCTCGGCGACGTACTCGGCGTCGCGCCGCCTGGTCAGCAGGTGGTCGGCGTCGTCCAGCGACACGAACGACTTGGGATGCCGGGCCGCCAGGAAGATCCGGCTGGCGTTGTCGATCCCGACGGTCTCGTCGCGCGGCGCGTGGAAGATCAGCAGCGGCCGCTTCAGCGCGCCGACCCGCTCGGCCAGGCGCTGGGCCTCGATGTCCTCCAGGAACTGCCGACGGATGCGGAAGGTCCGGCCGGCGAGCACGACCTCGGCCTCGCCGCGCCGCTCGATCTCCTCGCGCGCCCCGGCGAAGTGGTGGGCCACATGGGACGGATCCGCGGGCGCGCCGATCGTCGCGACGGCGGCGGTCTCGGCGATCTCGCCGGCCGCCGCCAGCACCGCCGCGCCGCCCAGCGAATGGCCGACCAGCAGGCTCGGCGCCAGGCCGCGCTCGCGCAGGTGGTCGGCGGCGTGGATCAGGTCGGCGACGTTGGAGGAGAAGTTGGTGTTGGCGAACTCGCCCTGGCTGTGGCCGAGACCGGTGAAGTCGAAGCGCAGCACTGCGATGCCGCGCTCGGCCAGCCGCTCGGCGATGCGCGCGGCGGCGAAGATGTCCTTGGTGCAGGTGAAGCAGTGCGCGAACAGCGCGGTCGCGCGCGGCGGCCCGTCCGGCAGGTCGAGCCGCGCGGCCAGCCGCTGGCCGTCCTCGCCTTCGAAGGTGAACTTCTCGCTGCGTCCCGCCATTCGGTCCCTCCGTCGCGCTCGCGCGTTCTCGCCCGAGTATGCCCGCGGCGGCGCCGGCGCGGCAGGCCCCCGTTCGCCTCCCGCACGCCATTGTGACGGCGACAAGCACGGCCTTTCCCGCGTCCGCCGGCTCGGCTAGCTTGGCGCCGCCATGAAGAAGTCTTTCGACGAGACCGCGGTCGAGATCCTCGGGCGCACGACGCTGCACCAGGACTGGATGCGCGTCGACCGCTTCCGCGTGCGCCACCGCCGCTTCGCCGGCGACTGGTCGCCCGAGCTCGACCGCGAGATCCTGATCCGCGGCGAGATCGCGGTGGTGCTGCCCTACGACCCGGTCCGCGACGAGCTTGTGCTGGTCGAGCAGTTCCGCCTGCCGACCTTCGTCGGCGGCGGCGACGCCTGGCAGGTCGAGCCGGTCGCCGGCATGGTCGACCCGGGCGAGGACAGCGTGACGGCGGCGAAGCGCGAGCTCGCCGAAGAGGCCGGCCTGCAGTGCGAGGCGCTGGTCAAGGCCTGCCGCTTCTTCCCCTCGCCGGGCGGCAACAGCCAGGTCATGGACCTCTACGTCGCGCGCGTCGACAGCAGCGCCGCCGTCGACCTCGCCGGCATGGACCACGAGGACGAGGATATCCGCGTCGCCACCCTGCCGGTCGAGGAGGCCTTCGCCCTGCTCGATGCCGGGCGCTTCCAGGGCGGCCCGACGCTGATCGCGCTGCTGTGGTTCGCGCGCCACCGCGAGCGGCTGCGCGCCGAATGGCTCGGCGGCGACTGAGGCGCGCCGGCTGGTCGGTTGCCGCTTCCGGGGCCCGCGGCTAAGCTCCGCGGCCCCGCCGGTCAGGCTCTCCGGCGGCTCTGCACAGCGGGAGAACGACGCGACATGGACGTGCGGGACGGCTTCATCGGCAGCATCGGCCACACGCCGCTGATCCGCCTGCGCCACGCCAGCGAGGAGACCGGCTGCGAGATCCTCGGCAAGGCCGAGTTCCTCAATCCCGGCGGCTCGGTGAAGGACCGCGCGGCGCTGGCCATCGTGCAGGACGCCGAGCGGCGCGGCCTGCTGAAGCCCGGCGGCGTCATCGTCGAGGGCACGGCCGGCAACACCGGCATCGGCCTGGCGCTGGTCGGCCGCGCGCGCGGCTACCGCACGGTGATCGTCATCCCGGAGACCCAGAGCCGGGAGAAGAAGGACATGCTGCGGCTCTGCGGCGCCGACCTGCGCGAGGTCCCGGCCAAGCCCTACAAGGACCCCGGCAACTACGTCCACGTCTCGCGCCGCCTCGCCGAGGAGCTGGCGGCGAGCGAGCCGGCCGGCGCGATCTGGGCCAACCAGTTCGACAACGTCGCCAACCGCCAGGGCCACTTCGAGACGACCGGCCCGGAGATCTTCGAGCAGACCGACGGCACGCTCGACGGCTTCGTCGCCGCGGTCGGCACCGGCGGCACGCTGGCCGGCGTCGGCATGGCGCTGAAGCAGCGCAAGCCGACCGTGCAGGTCGCGCTCGCCGACCCGCCCGGCTCGGCGATCTGGAACTACTACGCCCACGGCGAGCTCAAGGCCGAGGGCAGCTCGATCACCGAGGGCATCGGCCAGGGCCGCATCACCGCGAACCTGGAGGGCGCTCCGGTCGACCGCGCCTACCGCATTCCCGACGAGGAATCCGTGGCCCAGGTCTTCGACCTGCTGGACCGCGAGGGCCTCTGCCTCGGCGGCTCCAGCGGCGTCAACGTCGCCGGCGCGATCCGCCTCGCCCGCGAGCTCGGGCCCGGCCATACGATCGTGACGATCCTCTGCGACTCCGGCGCACGCTACGCCAGCAAGCTGTTCAATCCGGCCTTCCTCGCCGAGAAGGGCCTGCCGACACCAGGATGGATGACATGAGCGATACCCCCGTGACCCAGTCCGCTGCCGCCGAGCTGCTGTTCCGCGACGACGCCTACCTGACCCGCTGCGAGGCCACGGTGACCGCGGCCGGGCCGGAGGGCCTGCGTCTCGACCGCACGGTCTTCTACGCCGAGTCGGGCGGCCAGCCCGGCGACAGCGGCACCTTGAGCTGGGACGGCGGCAGCGCGCGCGTCGTCGACACCCGCAAGGGCCCGGGCGGGGCCGACGACATCGTCCACGTCCTGGAAGAGGGCGCCGAGGCCCCGGCGCCGGGCACGCGCGTCGCCGCCGAGATCGACTGGGAGCGGCGCCACCGCTTCATGCGCCTGCACACCTGCATGCACCTGCTCTGCTCTCTGGTCGAGGGCGAGGTCACCGGCGGCCAGATCGGCGAGGGCAAGGCCCGGCTCGACTTCAACGTGCCCGGCCAGACGCTCGACAAGGAGAGCCTGACCGAGGGCCTCAACCGCCTGGTCGCCGAGGACCACCCGGTGCGCCCGCGCTGGGTCACCGACGCCGAGCTGGCGGCCGACGCCAACCTGGTGCGCACCATGTCGGTCCGCCCGCCGAGCGGCAGCGGCCGGGTGCGCCTGCTCGACATCGAGGGCGTCGACCTGCAGGCCTGCGGGGGCACCCACGTCGCGCGCACCGGCGAGATCGGCCGCGTCGAGGTCGGCAAGATCGAGAACAAGGGCCGCCAGAACCGGCGCGTCAACATCCGCTTCGCCGCCGAATAGAGCGGCGATACCGAGGAACCGCCATGGCCAAGACCGCCCGCCATCTCGCCAGGCTCGCCGAAAGCTGCCTGGTCTCCACCGAGTGGCTCGCCGAGCACCTGAGCGCACCCGACGTGCGCGTCGTCGACGCCAGCTACTTCCTCCCGAACGAGGGGCGCGACGCGCGCGCCGAGTACGAGGCCGGGCACATCCCCGGCGCCGTGTTCTTCGACATCGACGACGTCAAGGACCCCTCGAACCCCCTGCCCCACATGCTGCCGCCGCCGGAGGTCTTCTCCTCCAAGGTGCGCCGGCTCGGCCTGGGCGACGGCAACCGCATCGTCGTCTACGACAGCCGCGGCCTGTTCTCGGCGGCCCGGGTCTGGTGGTCCTTCCGGGTCTACGGCCACGAGGACGTCTCGGTGCTCGACGGCGGCCTGCCCAAGTGGCTGGCCGAGGGCCGCCCGGTCGACGACCATCCGGTGCTGCCCGGCGAGCGCCACTTCACCGCCCGCTTCAACAGCCTGCTGGTGCGCGACCTGGAGCAGGTCCAGGCCGGCCTGGAGCGCGGCCGCGAGCAGCTGCTCGACGCGCGCTCGGGCGAGCGCTTCCGCGGCGAGGTCGAGGAGGTCCGCCCGGGCCAGCGCAGCGGCCACATCCCCGGCAGCCTGAGCCTGCCCTTCACCAGCCTGACCGACCCGGAGGACGGCACGCTGCTGCCGCCCGAAACCCTGCGCCAGCGCTTCGCCGAGGCCGGCATCGACCCGGACAGGCCGGTGGTCACGACCTGCGGCTCCGGCGTCACCGCCTGCGTGCTGCTGCTCGGCCTGACCCGCCTGGGCGCCGGCGGCGAGCTCGCGCTCTACGACGGCTCCTGGTCGGAGTGGGGCCGGCCGGACGGCCCGCCGATCGCGACCGGCCCGGCCGAGCCCCCGGCGGGCTCGCGCTGAGCCGATGCACGAGATGACGCCGGCGGGCTACGCCCTGCGCGCCTACCGCGACGAGGACTTCGACGCCTGCGCCGAGCTCTGGCGGCGCTGCGGGATCGCGGTCTCCTACAACGACCCTGCCGCCGACGTGGCGCTCTGGCAGCGCTCGGCCGAGGCCGAGATCCTGGTCGCCGAGCGCGGCCGGCAGCTGGTCGGCACGGTCTGCGTCGGCCACGACGGCCACCGCGGCTGGCTCTACCAGGTCGCCGTCGAGCCGAAGCTGCGCCACCAGGGTATCGGCCGCAAGCTGGTGCGCGCCGCCGAGGACTGGCTGCTCGAGCGCGGCGTGCCCAAGGTCCAGCTGATGATCCGCCCGACCAACGAGGGCGTGCGCCGCTTCTACGAGAGCCTGGGCTACGAGCTGACGCCGCGCCTGGTGATGGCGCGCTGGCTGAAGCAGCTGGCCGGGCCGCAGCCGGTCGAGCCGGCGACCCTGGAGGTCACCATCACCTACCTGGAGATGGCCGAGGCGCCGCGCCTGGAGCCGGCGCACCCGCCGCTCAACCGGCGCATCGCGCTGCTGCGCGCCCTTCGGCCGACGCTCAAGTTCTATCGCTTCCTCTACGACGCGGTCGGCGAGGAGTGGACCTGGTGGGAGCGCCGGGTGATCGCCGACGAGCAGCTGCGCGCCTACATCCAGGACGAGCGCGTCGAGGTCTTCGTGCTCTACGTCGAGGGCCAGCCGGCCGGCTTCTTCGAGCTCGACGGCCGCGAGCCGGGGGTCATCGACCTAGCGATGTTCGGCCTGATGCCCGACTTCGTCGGCCAGGGCCTGGGCGGCTGGTTCCTCAACGCCGCGGTCGAGACCGCCTGGGAGCGCAAGCCGGGCCGGCTGACGGTCAACACCTGCACGCTCGACCACCCGCGCGCCCTGCCGCTCTACCAGAAGGTCGGCTTCACGCCGCTGCGCCGCGAGACCAAGACCATCGTCGACCCGCGCGCCATCGGCATCCTGCCGCCGCGCGCAACCAAGGGCTGAGAGGGCGCCGAGCGGTCAGCCGGCCGGCGCCGCGCCGGCGGGCACCCCGTCGTCGTCCAGCAGCAGCCCGGCCAGCCGCTCGCAGGCGAGGTCCCAGTCGAAGTCCCGGCGCACCGCCGTCGGCGCCTCGGGCGGCGTCGCCAGGGCGCGGCGCAGCGCCGCCTCGGCCCCGGCCGGATCGCGGAAGAAGTGCGCGTTGGGATAGCCGCGGAAGGGCTCGTTGGCGGGGCAGTCGGCGAGCACCACGTGTCGCCCGGCGACCAGCGCCTCGGCGGTCGTGCTGCACAGCACCTCGCTCAGCGAGGGATTGAGGAAGACGCGGTAGTCGGCGAGCCGGGTCCAGGGCCGCGCGCAGGGCCCGAGGAAGCGCAGCGGCGCGCCCTGCTCGACGGCGCGCGCCCGGATCGCCGCGGCGTCCGGGCCGTCGCCGAGCAGGTCGACCGGCAGCCGCGTGCGGCGCGCGACCTCGATCACCGTCTCCAGCCCCTTGTCCCAGACCAGGCGGCCGAGGAAGTAGATGCCGCGCGTCGCGGGGCCGACCGGCGGCACCGCCGCGTAGGCCGCCGCGACGCCGCTGACCCGGGCCTGCCGCGTCGCGTGGCCGGCCGCGACCGCCGCCACCGCCGGCGACATCGGCACCACCCAGTCGGTGTGACGCCGCACCAGGCGGCGGTGGACGCGGGTTGCCAGCGACCCGAGAAGGGGCCCCAGCGGCCCGGCCCCGGCGCGCAGGTAGTGCTCGTAGTTCGTGTAGAGCAGGCCGGCGACGGTCCGCGAGGCGACGGCGCGGCGGCGGCGCGTGCGCGGGTACCAGCAGAGGTGCTCGGGCTCGAGCAGCAGCGTCGCCCGCGCCCGGGGCACGGCGCCGAAGACGTCCTCGAGCGGCAGGATGCTGCGCAGCAGGCCGGAGGCGTGGCCGCGGTAGAATCGGAGGTCCGGCAGCGGGCGGCAGCCGAGCCGGGCGGCCTCGGCGGCCAGCCACTCGGCCTGCTCCTGCGGCGTCGCGAAGCGCGGCCCCCGCCACAGCCGGGCCTGGCCTCGCGGCCCGACCCAGGGCACGACCAGCACGACGCGCAGTCCGCGCGCGGCGAGGCCGCAGGCCGGCCAGAGCGCCAGGTAGGAGGGCCCCGTCTGCCAGGGCAGCGCGGCCGTGGACACGACGGCGACATCGTAGTCCCAGCCGCCCGACTCCGACTGCACCACGCTACCCGGTCCCCCGCCCTCTCCGGTTCCCGCCTGCCCGTCCCGCGAGCTTAGCCCAGCGCCGCCGGCGGCGCGACCGAGGGAGCGGCGATAAGCGCGCCAGGACGGCCGTGCCGCTTGGAGCCGGACTAGCTGTCGCTGCCAAGGAGGTTGTCCCTGGCGATGCGTGAGATGGGCGGTTTTCCGTTGAGAGCGGAATGGGGGCGGCTGTGGTTGTAGCTGTCGATCCAGGCTTGCATGGCGTTGCTGCGCTCC
>JAUILQ010000055.1 GCA_030433005.1 Alphaproteobacteria bacterium | reverse complement strand
GGCAAGCGGCGGCGCGGCTACTTCAGCTCGGCGCGCATCTGCCGCACGAAGGCGATCACGTCCTCGATCTGCTGCAGCGTCATCTCGATCGTCGCGACGTGGCTCGGCAGCTCGGTCGGCGGCGGCACGTCGGGCACGCGCACGAAGACCGGGTGGGGGCGCAGCGCGTAGAACACCGAGAAGCGCTCCAGCCAGTCGTCGCGCCGGGCCAGGATCTGGAACGAGGGCGTCGAGCCGATGCCGCCGTACCTGTTGAGGTCGCCGACGACGTGACAGCGCGTGCAGTGCTGTCGGGCGATCTCCCGGCCCTTCGCCGGGTCGCCGCGCCCGGCGTCGCCCGGCGACTGGGCCGCCGCGGGGCCGGCGGTCACGAGTGCGGCGGTCGCGAGCGCGGCGAGCGCCGCCGCGGCGAGCAGGCTCGCCGCCGGCAGCGCGCGCCGGCGCCGGCGCGTCATGCCACCCGGTTCCGGCCGCCGGCCGAAGCGAACTCGGCGCGGATCGCACGGTCGTGCTGGCCCAGGCCGGGCACCGGGCCGAGCGCCGGGCTCTCGCCGGCGACGACGGCGCCGGACGAGAGGATCTCGACCGGGCCGTTCTCCGTCTCGACCCGGATCAGCCGGTTCTGCGGGTGGTGCGACAGGTCCTCGAGGTCCGAGAGGCGGCCGTAGGCGATGCGCGCCGCGTCGAGTCGGGCGATGTTGGCCTCGCGGTCGCGCTGCCGGAAGCACTCGGCGACCAGGGCGTCGAGCGCCTCGCGGTTGGCGACCCGGCGGACGTTGGAGTCGAAGCGCGGATCCGTCGCGACCTCGGGGCGCTCCAGCACCTTCTCGCAGAGGCTGGCCCACTCGCGCTCGTTCTGGATCGAGATCAGCAGCTCCTTGCCGTCGGCGCAGGGATAGGCGCCGTAGGGCGCGATCGAGGGGTGCTTGAGGCCGCTGCGCTTCGGCGCCTTGCCGCCGTAGACGTACTGCAGGTAGGGCACGTTCATCCAGTCGGCGAGCGCGTGGAACAGCGAGACCTCGATGGCTCGGCCCTCGCCGGTCTTGGCCCGGCCGATCAGCGCCTGCAGGATCGCCTGGAAGGCGGTCATGCCGGCGGCGATGTCGCAGACCGAGACGCCGACCCGCGCCGGCCCCTCGGGCGTGCCGTTGATCGCGCAGAGCCCCGACTCGGCCTGGACCAGCAGGTCGTAGGCCTTCTGGTCGCGGTAGGGCCCCTCCTCGCCGTAGCCGGAGATCGAGCAGGTGATCAGCTCGGGCCGCCGCTTGCGCAGCTCCTTGGGGTCGTAGCCCATGCGCGCCATGGCGCCCGGCGCCAGGTTCTGGATGAAGACGTCGGCCTCCTCCAGCAGCCGGCCGAGCAGGGCGTGGTCCTCGGCGTCCTTGAGGTCAAGGCGCAGCGATTCCTTGCCGCGGTTGAGCCAGACGAAGTAGGCGCTGCCGCCGTTGACGTAGTCGTCGTAGCGCCGGGCGAAGTCGCCCTCCGGCCGCTCGACCTTGATGACCCGCGCCCCGGCGTCGGCGAGCCGGCCGGAGCAGTAGGGCGCGGCCACCGCCTGCTCGACCGACACGACCAGCAGGCCCTCGAGATCCTTCATGCGTTCGCTCCCGCTTTTCGGCGCGAGACTAGCGCCGCCGCTGTCCGAAGGCGACCCCTCGACGGCGGTGCAGCCGGCTACCCCAGCACCGAGAAGCTGCTCTCCCGGTTGATCTCGCGCTTCCGGGAATAGAAGCCCAGGTCGATGGTCCGGCCGGTGTGCTTGAGCGCCAGCGTGACCGGCTCGGCGTCGTGGTCGTGGCCGGCCTGCACCTTCTCGATCAGCTCGGCCATCATGACCCCGGCGACCGGCGCGTTCTTGAACTGGTTGCCGCTGGTGCCGATGGCCATGAAGAAGCCCGGGACGCAGGAGGCGTCGTAGATCGGGATCCAGTCGTCGGCGACGTCGTAGAGCTCGACCACGCCCTTCATCCGGCTCGGGATGCCGAGATCGGGAAAGCGCTGGGCGGTGCGCAGCGCCTGGATGCGCCACTGCTCGGTGAAGTTCCGGTCCCAGTCGTCGGGGTCGACCCAGTCGCGCGGGTCGCACTCCGGGTCCTCGCTGCCGATCAGCAGGAAGTTGCCCTTCTCCGGCCGGGTGTAGCAGGAGATGTCGCTGTCGGAGGTCACCATGCCGACCCGGTCCCAGTCGGCCACCGGCATCGGCACGTGCACGACCTCCTGCTTCAGCGCGCGCGTCGAGATGGTCATGTCGCCGAGCGCGCCGGCCAGGGCGTTGACCTTGCTGGAGTGCGGGCCGGCGACGTTGACCACGACCGGCGCGTCGATCTCGGCGCCGTCGGCCAGCGTCACGCCGGCGATCCGGCCCTCGGGGTCCTTGCGGATCGCGGTCACCCGGGCGTTGAAGCGGAACTCCCCGCCGGCCGCCTCTGCGGCGCGCTGCAGGTTGTGCGCCGACAGCTGCGGGTCGGTGACGTAGCCGCCGGTCGGGAAGAACACGGCGCCCTCCAGGCTGCCGCCGCTCGGCTCGCCGAAGCCGGGGTCCGTCGGCCGCCTGGCCGGGGCGAAGCGATCGAGGCTGACCTTGGGCAGGCGCGCCCGGATGGCCTCGGGGTCGAGCTCCTCGTAGGGGATGCCGAGCCGGTCCATGTTGGCGAGGATGCGGGACAGGTGCCCGTTCTCCTCGGTCTTCATGACCAGGCAGCCGACATCGCGGAACTCGGCCAGGCCGCGCTCGTCCTCGACGCCCAGATGGTCGGCCCAGTGCTTCCAGTAGAAGTAGCCCTCGTAGGCCAGCGCCGCGCCCTCGAGCGTCGAGTAGTAGGGGCGGATGATCGCGCAGGAGCCGGCGGTCGAGCCGTAGCCGGCGCTCGGCAGGCTGTCGAGGTTGAGCGTGCGCCAGCCCCGGCGTGCCAGCTCCAGCCCGACCGCCGCACCGATCACGCCGGCCCCGATGATGATCGCGTCGTAGCGCTCCGCCATCTGCCCCTTCCCCTGCAGCATCTTTCCGGAAGGACTGTCTACACGGCTTTCCGGCGGCGGCGATGGCCGGAAAGCGACCCGGGCGCGACGCCCGCGCGCCTAGAGCGGCCAGAACAGCGGGATCGCCGCGACCGTCGCGGTGCCGACGACCAGGTTCATCGGCAGGCCGACGCGCAGGAAGTCGGCGAAACGGTAGCCGCCGGCAGCGTGAACCAGGGTGTTGGTCTGGTAGCCGATCGGCGTCGCGAAGCTGGCGCTCGCCGCGAACATCACGGCGACCACGAAGGGACGCGGATCGAGGCCGAGCTGCTGGGCGGTGGCGGCGGCGAGCGGCGTCAGCAGCACGGCAACGGCGTTGTTGGTCACCAGCTCGGTCAGGATCGAGGTCACGGCGTAGAACAGCGCGAGCGCCGCCCAGGGGGGCAGGCCCTCGAGCAGCGGCACCAGGCCGCCGACCAGCAGGCCGAGGGCGCCGCTGCGCTCCAGCGCCGCGCCCAGCGCCAGCATCGAGACGATCAGCAGCAGCAGGCGCCCGTCCATCGCGCCGATGCCCTCGTCGAGATCGACGCAGCGCAGCAGCAGCACGACGGCGACCGCGATCAGGGCCAGGGTCAGGATCGGCGCGACGCCGAGCGCGGCCAGCAGCACGACAAGCCCGAGCGCGCCGATCGCGATCGGCGCCTTGCCGCGGCGGTAGGCGCGCGCCGTCGAAGGCGCGAGGTTGGTCAGGCGCATTTCTTCGGCAAGACGCGCGAGGTCGGCCGGCGCCCCTTCGAGCAGCAGCGTGTCGCCGACCGCGAGCCGCGTCGACTCGGGAGGCGCATCGGGCGTCGTGCCCTCGCGATGCAGGGCCAGCAGGTAGACGCCGTAGTGCCGGCGCCAGCGCAGCTGACCGAGCCTGCGGCCGAGGACCCGCGCGGTCGGCCCGATCAGCACCTCGGCGACGAGGCTGTCGCGCGCCGCGACCGGCTGGGCGCCGGCGGCCGCGCCGGCGACGGCGCCCCTTGCCCCCGGCCGGAAGCCCATGACCTCGCTGTCGCGCGTCTTGAGCACGACCCGGTCGCCGACGGCCAGGGCGACGCCCGCAAGATCGTGGCGCAGCGAGACATCGGCGCGGATCACGTCGATCACGCGCCCGCCGCCGGCGCTGAACGCCTCGACCTCGACGAGCCTGCGGCCGACCAGCGGCGACGCCGCGGGAATCAGCACCTCCACCAGGAAGCTGCGTGGCTCCGGTTCGAGGGTGCGGGACGCCGGCAGGCTGCGGTCGGGCAGCAGCCGGCGTCCGGCCAGCAGCAGGAAGCCGGCCCCGACGGCGAGCACGACGAGGCCGAGTGGCGCGATCTCGAACAGGCCGAAGGGCGGGAGGCCGAGATCGCGTGCGATGCCGTCGACCAGCAGGTTCGTCGAGGTGCCGATCAGCGTGCAGGTGCCGCCCAGGATGACCAGGTAGGACAGCGGGATCAGCAGCCGCGAGGGCGCCAGGCCCGCGGTCCTGGCGAGCGCGATGACGATCGGAATCAGCACCATGACCACCGGCGTGTTGTTCATCAGGGCGGAGGCGGCCGCGGCGGCGGCCAGCAGCGCCCCGACCGCCAGTGCCGGCCGGCGTCGGGCCAGCGGCCGCAGCCGCTCGAGGGCCGCCTCCAGCGCGCCGGTCCGCACCAGCGCGGCGGTCAGCAGGAACATCGCGCCGATCGTCGCGACGGCCGGATTGGCGACCGCCGCCAGGATGTCCTCGTTGCCGATCAGACCGAGGGCAAGCGCCGCCACGGCGCCGCAGAAGGCGACGAGCTCGGACGGCAGCCGCTCGAGCAGGAACAGCAGGAAGACGCCGAGCGTCAGGGCCAAAGCGAGAAAGGGTGCCGCCGTCCCGAGATCGACGCTCATCGGCGCGTTCCGCGCGCCGCCGGAAGCGAAGCAGACCGTGCGGCGACGTCCATGACCGCGCCCTCCTTCGCCCGCTGCCATAGCATCGCGGCGGACGGCGAGGCAGCGCGTTTTTCGCAGGGCTCGCCGGCCGGCTGCTCGGCGGAGGCGGGGCCGACCGCGCCGGCCGCTCAGGGACCGACGCGCAGCTTGCGCTGGATGTAGCTCTCCAGGCAGCGCACCGCGTCGGAGGTCGCCTCGGGCGCGCGGTAGAGGATTAGCTCGACGCCCGGCAGGTCCGGCAGTCCGTCGGCACGGCCGACCTCGCGCACCGCCGGCGTCACGGTGCAGCGCGTGACCACCGAGACCGCCAGCCCCGACATCACGGCCGCGTAGAGGCCGCCGATCGAGGCGCTCTCGCAGACGATCTTCCAGTCGCGCCCGCTACGCTCCAAGGCCGCGAGCGCGAGGGTCCGGTAGAGATTGTTGGTCGGCAGCATGGCCAGCGGCAGCGGACTGCGCCGGAACGGCTCCTGGCCCGGTCCGGCGATCCAGACCAGCGGCTCGTCGCGCACCCGCGTGCCCCCGGCCATCTGCGGCTGGCGGGTGACCAGCGCGACGTCGATCTCGCCGCGCGCCAGGTCCTGCAGCAGGACCTGGCTGAGCCGGCAGTGCAGCTCGATCTGGACCTCGGGAAAGGTCCGCCCGAAATCGGCCAGCACGCTGGGGAGAAGATAGGCGGCGTAGAGGTCGGGCGTGCCGAGGCGCACGCTGCCGGCCACGGTCGGCTGCTCGAAGCGCGCCTTGAACTCGTCCTGCAGGCGCAGGATGCCGCGCGCGTAGCCGAGCGCCAGCTCGCCCTCCGCGGTCAGCACCTGGCGGCGCCCGAAGCGCTGGAACAGGGGACTGCCGATCTGCGCCTCGAGCTTGCGCAGCTGCTGGCTCACGGCGGGCTGCGTCAGGGCCAGGCGCCGCGCCGCCGCGGTCACGCTGCCGCTGTCCGAAACGGCGACCAGGGTGCGCAGCAGCGTGGGGTCGACGTCGTGCTTCATTCATTACGACTCATTATGCTTAGCATACTAAAACATAATTTCTGCTTCTGAAACGCTGCCGCTAGCCTCTGCTTCTGTCGACGCCACCCGCGCGCCCAGACCAGGAGCCGAACCATGCCCCAGGGCAGTCCCGCCGCCGAGACCGGCCCCTCCAGCCCGCCGCCGCCTGCTGCGGCGCGGCCGATCGAGGGGCCCTCCGCCTGGGTGCGGGGCGACATCTCGCCCACGGCCGTGACCGTCGAGCTCGGCGACGCCGCGCGCGGCGAGCTGCTCGACCTGGCGCGGCACCTGCGCAGCCACCGGCTGCCGACGCTGCTGCTGCGCCCCGAGGACTATGCGCTGCCGGCCTGCCGCGCCGTCGCCCGGCGCGTGCGCGCGCTGCTCGACGAGGGTCCGCGCTTCTGCCTGCTCGACCGTCTGCCGGTCGAGGAGCTGGACGAGGAGGAGGCCAAGGCCTGCTACTGGCTGTTCTCGGCGATGGTCTGCCGGCCGGTCGCCCAGAAGCTCGACGGCACGATGATCTACGATGTCCAGGACACCGGCCGGAAGGCCGATCCCGGCTCCGGCGTGCGGCCGGACAAGACCAACATCGACCTGACCTTCCACAACGACAACGCCTACAACCCGCGCATGCCCGAGGTCGTCGCGCTGCTCTGCCTGCGCCCCGCCAAGAGCGGCGGGCGCAGCCGGGTCATGAGCTTCGACACGGTGCACAACCGACTGCTGGAAACGGCGCCCGAAGTGCTGCCGAGGCTCTATCGGCCCTTCTGGTTCGACCGCCAGCGCGAGCACCGTCCGGACGAGGAGCCGACCTTCGCGGCGCCGGTCTTCACCGGCGACGGCGAGCAGGTCAAGGCGCGCCTTGGCCTGCATCAGGTGCGCAACGCCTACGCCATGCGCGGCGAGGCGCTCGACCCCGAGGGCGCCGCGGCGATCGCAGCCCTCGAGGCGGTCTTCGCCGAGCCGGGACTGCAGTTCGACTTCGAGATGGCCGCCGGCCAGATCCAGTTCGTCGACAACCTGGCGATCGGCCACAGCCGCACGCAGTTCGAGGACTTCGAGGAGCCGGCGCGCCGGCGCCACCTCGTCCGCCTCTGGATGCGCGACGCGGGCGACCGCGCCTACACCGGCTGAGCAGGCCCCGGCGCCTTGCAGAATCCGCACGAGGAACGCGCGCTGCTCGAGGTGCGCGGGCTGTCGAAGCGCTTCGGCGGCGTCGCCGCGCTGAGCGACTGCAGCCTGTCCATCGCCGCCGGCAGCGTGACCGCCATCATCGGGCCGAACGGTGCCGGCAAGTCGACCCTGATGAACCTGATCGGCGGGCTGTTCCCGCCGGACTCGGGCAGCATCGTCTTCGACGGCCGCGACATCACCCACGAGGCGGCGCACCGCCGCGCCCGCGGCGGGATGGTGCGCACCTTCCAGATCTCGCGCGAGCTGGGACAGCTGACGGTGTTCGAGAATCTGATGCTCGCCGGCCAGGACGCGCGGGTCGAGAACGCCCTGGTCTCGACCTTTCTGCGCGGCCGCGTGGCGCGCAGCGAGCGGCGGGTCGCCGAGCGCGCGCGCCGGCTGCTCGAGCGCGTCGGCCTGTTCCGCCTCGCCGACGAGCCGGCGAGCGCGCTGTCCGGCGGTCAGAAGAAGCTGCTGGAGCTGACCCGGGCGCTGATGCTGAAGCCCAAGCTTGTGCTGCTCGACGAGCCGGCCGCCGGCGTCAGCCCGCCGATGGTGCGCGAGCTCTGCGACACCATCGCCGCGCTGCGCGCCGAGGGCCTGAGCTTCGGCATCGTCGAGCACGACATGGACCTGGTCGCCGAGCTGGCCGACCGGGTCTACGTGCTCGCCGAGGGCACCAGACTGACCGCCGGCAGCTACGCCGAGGTGACCCGCGACCGGCGCGTCGTCGAGGCCTACCTGGGAGGCGTCGCGTGAGCCCCGGAAGACCCGAGCTGGTCGCGCCGCTGGCCGTCGAGGGCCTGTTCGCCGGCTACGGCGGCGGCGACATCCTCAAGGACGTCTCGCTGAGCGTGCCGGCCGGCAAGGTCTTCACCGTCGTCGGCCCGAACGGCTCGGGCAAGTCGACCCTGATCAAGACCCTGGCCGGGCTGGTCGCGGCGCGCCAGGGCCGCATCGCGCTGTGCGGCCGGGACATCACGCGCCTGGCCGCGGCGAGGCGCGTCTCGGCCGGCCTCGCCTACGTGCCGCAGGAGCACAACGTCTTCCGCAACCTGACGGTCGGCGAGAACCTCAAGCTCTCCACCGAGTTCCTGGACGGCGGGCGCCTGGCCGGGCCGGAGCAGCGCGAGCGCGTGCTGGCGCTGTTCCCCGACGTCGCCGAGCGCCGCGGCCTGCTGGCCGGCAACCTGTCCGGCGGCCAGCGCCAGATGCTGGCCTTCGCCTGCGCCCTGATGGCCAATCCCGAGGTGCTGCTGCTCGACGAGCCCTCGGCCGGCCTGTCGCCGAAGTTCGTCCAGGAGATCTTCCAGGCCGTGCTGACGGTGCGCGACGCCGGCGTGACGGTCTTCATGATCGAGCAGAACGTCGCCGCCGCCCTGCCCTTCTCCGACATCGCGCTGGTCCTGGTCGCCGGCCAGGTGCGGCTGGTCACGGCCGCCGACCGGCTGCTGGCCGAGCACGACCTGCACAGCCTCTACCTGGGCGAGGCCTGATGGCGCAGCTGGTCCTCAACGGACTGATCACCGGGATGATCGTGGCGCTGCCCGCGGTCGCCCTGACGCTGATCTTCTCGATCCTGAAGTTTCCCAACTTCGCGATCGGCGCGATGCTGACCGCCAGCGCCTACATCGCCTGGAGCCTCAACGTCCTGGCCGGCCTGCCGCTGCTCGCCGCGGCGGTGCTGGCGGCGCTGCTGTTCGCCCTGGCCATGGTGCTGACCGACCGCGCGGTCTTCCGGCCGCTGCGCGAGCGCGGCCCGATCACCCTGCTGGTCGCCTCGATGGGCGTCTCCTTCGTGCTGGAAAACCTCTGCCGCCTGGCCTTCGGCAACCTGGCGCGCAACTTCGACATCCCGATCGCGCGGCCGCACCGCTTCTGGGGCCTGCGCGTCAACCAGGAGCAGATCACCACGGCGATCGTCGCCCTGGCCGCGATGGCCGCGGTCTACCTGCTGCTGCGCCACAGCCCGCTCGGCCGGGCCATGCGGGCGGTCGCCGACAACCCGGCGCTGGCCGCGGCGCGCGGCATCGACCGCGACCGCACGATCCTCTGGACCTGGGCGATCGCCGCCGTGCTGACGACGATCGCCGGCGTGCTGGTCGGCATGGACCGGGCGATCGATCCGCTGATGGGCTGGAGCTACATCATCTCGATCTTCGCCGCCGCGATCCTCGGCGGCCTCGGCAGCCCGGTCGGCGCCGTGCTCGGTGCGCTGGTGATCGGCGTCGTCCAGGAGGTCTCGACGCTGGTCATCGCCTCCAACTACCGCCAGGCCGTCAGCTTCGCGGCGATCGCGCTGCTGCTGCTGTTCCGGCCCCAGGGACTGCTCGGGCAGCGGAGGATCAAGCGATGATCGCCTACCTCGTCACCATCCTGACGCTGGTCAGCATCGCCGCCATCGTCGCGCTCGCCCTGAACCTGCAGTGGGGCCTCTGCGGCATGGTCAACTTCGGCATCGTCGGCTTCGTCGCGCTCGGCGCCTACACGACGGCGCTGCTCGCCCTGGCCGGCACCGGCCCGATCCTGGCACTCGCCGGCGCCGTCGCGGTCTGCGCGCTGGCCGGCGGACTGGTCGCGCTGCTCTCGGTGCGCCTGTCCGAGGAGTACCTGGCGATCGTCACCCTGGGCTTCGGCGAGATCGTGCGCGTGGTCTCGCTCAACGAGGCCTGGCTTACCGGCGGCGCGCTCGGCCTGCCCGGCATCCCGCGCCCGCTGATCGAGAGCGTGCCGAGCGAGAGCTACGACTGGGTCTTCCTCGGCCTCTGCCTGCTCGCCCTGGCCGCCGTCTTCCTGCTGCTCGAGAGCCTGACCCGCTCGCCCTTCGGTCGTCTGGTGCGCGCCGTGCGAGACGACGACGTGGTCGCCGCGACGCTCGGCAAGAACGTGCTGCGCACCCGCGTCGTCGCCTTCGCCGTCGGCAGCGGCGTGACCGCCGTCGCCGGCGGCCTGCAGGCCTTCCACTTCAGCTACATCGATCCCAGCCAGTTCACGCCGATCGTCTCGGCCTACGCCTTCATGGCGGTGATCGCCGGCGGGCGCGGCAGCAACCGCGGCATCCTGCTCGGCGCCTGCACCGTCATGGTGCTGCTCGAAGGCAGCCGCTTCCTCAAGGACTTCGTCGAGGTGCTCGACGCCGAGCAGCTCGCCTCGATCCGCCTGATCCTGATCGGTCTCGGGCTGATCCTGTTCCTGATCTACCGCCCGCAGGGCTTCGGCCGCGAGCCCCGGCGCAGCGCCGGGAGCCTGCTCGGCGAGGCCGCCGCCGACGGGCGCGAGCGAACTTCCTGAAGGAGACCGCCATGGCCCGCGTCAGCGCCGTTCCCTCTTCCGCCCTGCCCCCCAAGGCCGCCGAGGTCTACGAGACCTTCGCCGGCGACTACGGGCCGTTCCGCAACCAGGTTGCCGTCTTCGCCCACGTGCCCTCCTCGGTCGAGCACATCATGGGCATGCTGATCGAGATGAAGCAGAAGAAGGCGGTGCCCTGGCGCTACGTCGAGCTCGGCATCGTGGTCGTCGCCAAGCTCAACGAGTGCCAGTACTGCGTCGACCACCACACGCCGGCCCTGCACGTCGAGGGCCTGTCGCTGGAGGGCATCGAGCGGGTCCTGGACTACCAGGACCATCCGGAGTTCGACGAGGTCGACCGCCTGGTCGTCGAGTACGCGATCGCCGTCACCAACACGCCCCAGCGCATCCGCGACGCCATGTTCGAGCGGCTGCGCGCGCATTTCACCGAGGCCCAGATCGTCGAGCTGACGCTGCGCATCGCGCTCTGCGGCTTCTTCAACCGCGTCAACGACGCGCTGATGATCGACACCGAGGCCGAGGCGCAGCAGGCGCTCTCGGCCGGCTGAGCCGAGCCGACAAGAAAAGAGACGACGGCGGAGGAGACGCCTGCTGCAGCAGAGCAACCTCGAACAGGAGAACAGGGACATGATTCGCAAGACGGGCAAGGGCTCCGGCCTGACGCTTCCCCGCCGCACGCTGCTCAAGGGACTGGGCGCCGCCGCGGCGCTGCCGCTCGCCGCGCCCTGGGTCCGGCGCGCCCGGGCCGCCGACCCGGTCAAGATCGGCATGGTGATTCCCTTCACCGGCGCCACCGGCGCCTACGGGCCGGAAATGGAGAAGGCGGCGAAGCTGGTCGCCACCTCGATCAACGAGGCCGGCGGCATCCTCGGCGGCCGTCCCCTCGAGCTGATCGTCGAGGATTCCGAGACCAACCCGACGGCCGGCCTGGCCGCGACCAAGAAGCTGCTCGAGGTCGACGACGTCGAGGCGATCATCGGCTACTGGGGCAGCCCGATCGCCATGGCCTCCAAGCAGCTGATCATCGACGCCGGCAAGGTCATGATGGTCTCCTGCGCCGCCAACGCCGTGACCGAGGAGCCGCACGGCGGCCACATCTGGCGCTTCCAGGCCAAGAGCACCCAGTGGGGCCCGGCGGGCGCCCGCATCATGCTCGAGCAGGGCCAGAAGAAGGTCGCCGTGCTGGCCCAGCAGAATCCCTTCGTGATCTCGATGGTCGAGCCCTTCAAGGCCGAGATCGAGAAGGCCGGCGGCGAGGTCGTCAAGGAGGTCGTCTACAACCCCGACCAGCCGTCCTACCGCGCCGAGGTCGAGGAGGTCTTCGGCGCGGAGCCCGACGGCGTCTTCATCCCCGGCCTGCTCACCGACTTCACCTCGATCGTCAAGGAGTACTACCGCGCCGGCTTCGCGACGCCGATCACCTCGCTGTCGATCGCGGCCGACGCCAACGGCAAGTTCCTGGAGAACGTCGGCGGCGAGATCGCCGAGGGCATCCACCACTTCCAGCCGGCGCCGCCGCTGGCCAGCCCGAACTACAAGCGCTTCCTGCAGAAGATGGGCGAGCCCGAGGACACGGTCTTCCTGTTCGCCGGCAACGCCTACGACCAGATGGCGGTCGCCGCGCTGGCGATGGAGAAGGCCGGCACCGCCGACGGCTCGGTCTGGACCCAGCAGGTGCCCTTCGTCGCCAACCCGCCGGGCACCAAGGTCATGGACCCGGTCGAGGCGCTGGAGATGGTGCGTGCCGGCGAGGACCTCGACTTCATCGGCGCCGGCTCGGACTGCGACTTCGACGCCACCGGCGACCAGCTCAACCGGCACTTCCTGCACCGCGTCATCAAGGGCGGCGAGAACGTCACGCTGGGCACCATCAGCTGACGGCCGCGCGGCCCTCGGGAGCCGCCGGCACCACCGGGAACGACAAGAGGCCCGGGCGAGCGATCGCCCGGGCCTCGTCGCGTAGCGCCGTCGAGACAGGCGCAGGCCTACATCGAGGCCGGCAGCTTCAGGGCCGTGGCCTCGACGTAGGGGCGCATCTGGGCGTCGGCGTTCTCCTGCGCCGCCTCCAGCGCCTCCTTCGGCTGCTTGTCGCCGGTGATCACCGCCTGGACCTGGTCCTCCAGCGCCTTGCGCACCGCCACGGTGTTGTAGGTGGCGAACCAGGAGCGGGCGTACTGCAGCTGGTCGAGCGCGACCTTGGCGTCGGGGTTGTCGGCGATGAACTGCTTCATCTCCGGCAGCTCGTAGGCCTGCCGGTTCGGCGCGAAGTAGCCGGTGAAGCGGCTCCAGTGGCCGGAGATCTCCGGGCTGGTCAGCCAGTTCATCAGCGTCCAGGCCGCCTGCTTCTTCTCCTCCGAGAGGCCCTTCGGCATCATCAGCGAGGCGCCGCCGATGGCGACGGCGTTGCGCACGTTCCGCGGCACGAAGGCGACGCGGTAGTCGTCCTTCATGTTCTCGCGGATGAACGACAGCGAGCCGGTCGAGAGCACGACCATCGAGGTCTGGCCGGCGAAGAACGCGGTCGAGACCGCCTTGCCGTCGGTGATCGCCGCCGGCATCACCTCGAACTCGTGGGCCAGGTCGTGGACGAAGGTCAGCGCGCCCAGCATCGAGGGCGTGTCGTAGTAGACCTCTCCGCCGTACTCCGGATTGTAGTAGAGGCCGCCGTTCGACATGGTCAGGGCGGTCATGATCCAGCCCAGGTAGTCGTAGTTCTCCGGCAGCATCAGGCCCCAGCGCGTCGTCTCGCCGCCCTCGCGCTTGACCAGCTTGCTCGCCGCGGCGGCCCAGTCCTGCCAGGTCGCCGGCGGGTTGTCGGGATCGAGGCCGACCTCGCGGAAGTGGTCGGCGTTGATGTAGAGCAGCGGCGTCGAGTTGTGGAACGGCACCGCCCAGACCCGGTCGGCGAAGCGGGCGTTGCCGTGCAGCGCCGGCCAGAAGCGGTCCATGAAGGCGTCGGCGCTGCTGCCCTCGGCCTCGATCAGCGGGTCGAGCGGCTCGATCTCGTCGTTGAGCTGGTACTCGAGGATGAAGTTGGCGCTCATGATGACGGCGGCCGGCGGCCGGCCGGCCTTGATCGCGGCGCGGGTCTTCAGGTTGGTCTCGTCGTAGCTGCCGGTGTAGACGGCGGTCGCCTCGATCTCGGGATGCGCCTCGTTGAAGCGCTCCATCAGGCTCTGCATCTCCTTGGCCAGCTTGCCCTCGACCGGAACCGGGAAGAACATCTCGATCTCGGTCTGGGCCTGGGCGACGCCCAGGCCGACGCCCAGGGCAAGGCCCGTGGCGCCCAGCAGTTTCAATGACTTGGTAAGCATTCTCGCCTCCTCGCTATTTGACTCCGGAGAACAGGAAGGAATTGACGAACTGCCGCTGGAACAGGCCGAAGGCGAGCAGCAGCGGCGCCGCCACGAGACAGGTCCCGGCGGCGATCACTCCCCATTGCGAGGCGCTTTCCGCGCCCATCGTGAAGGACGCCAGACCGACGGTCAGCGTCTGGTTGTCGAGCGACGAGACGACCATCAGCGGCCAGAGGAACTCGTTCCAGTGGCTGACCACCGAGACGATGGCGAAGGCGACCATGCCGGGCCGCGCCAGCGGCACCAGCACGCGCCAGATCAGCTGCCACCAGCTGGCGCCGTCGACGACCGCCGCCTCCTCGAAGTCGCGCGGGATGGTCCGGAAGGTCTGGCGCATCAGGAACACGCCGAAGGCCGAGGCGAAGTAGGGCGCCATCACGCCGAGCAGCGAGTCGTAGAGGCCGAGCCGGGTGATCGTGGTCAGGTTCGGCACGATCAGGATCGGCGGGACCAGCATCAGCTGCAGCAGGAAGCCGTAGAAGACGACCTCGCGGCCGCGGAAGCTCAGGCGCGCGAAGGCGTAGCCGGCCAGGGTGATGGTCGCCAGCTGGACCGCCAGGATGCCGGCGCAGACCAGGATCGTGTTGAGGTAGAGCCGGGCGAAGTCGGCGGACTCCAGAGCCTCGGCGAAATTCGCCAGGGTCGGCGTGAAGTCGGGCCACAGCGAGGCCATGTCGAGACCGCCGAAGTTCTGAGGCCGCAGCGAGGCGACCAGCATCCAGAGCAGCGGCGTCGACCAGACCAGCGCGACGCCGGCGAGCAGCGCGATCGCCAGCAGCCGGCCGCTGTCGAAGCGCGCGCCGCCGGCACGCATCAGGGGGCGGGGCGCCGCCATCACGAGGCCTCGTAGTGCACGCCGCGCTCCAGCGTGCGCAGAGAGACCAGCGAAAGCGCCAGCAGGATCGCCACCGAGACCACGGTCGCGGCGGCCGCCTTGCCGTAGTCGTAGCTCTCGTGCGCGGTCTGGTAGATGTAGAACAGCAGCAGGTCGGTGGCGCCCGAGGGCCCGCCCTCGGTCAGCACGACGACGTGGTCGACCTGGGTGATCACGTTGACCAGCGCGATGACCAGCACGAAGGCGAGGCTGGGCCCGAGCAGCGGCAGGGTGATGCGGGTGAAGCGCCGCCAGGCGCCGGCGCCCTCGATTCGCGCCGCCTCGTAGAGGTCGAGCGGGATCGCCTGCAGCCCGGCCAGGAAGAACAGCATGTAGTAGCCGGCGTTCTTCCAGACCGTGAGGCCGACCAGCGACCAGAGCGCCAGGTCGGGATCGCCCAGCCAGTTGGTCTGCCCGGCGCCGAGCGTCGCCAGGTAGTAGTCGAGCAGGCCGATGCCGGGCAGGAAGACGAAGAGGAACAGCGCCGCGGCGGCGACCAGCGGCAGCAGCACCGGGAAGAACACGACGGTGCGCAGCAGCGCGTTGAAGCGCGTCGCCTCCTGCAGTCCGACCGCCAGGGCCAGCGCCAGGGCGATCGAGGGCGCGATGGTGCCGACCGCGTACACCAGATTGTTGAGCAGCGCGCCGGTGAAGGCGGCGTCGGCGAACAGCCGGTCGAAGTTGCCGAGGCCGAGGCTCGTCGCCTGCGAGCCGAAGGTCTCGATGGTCAGGGCCTGCAGCAGGACCTGGACGATCGGCCAGTAGGTGAAGAGGCAGAGGAAGACCAGCGATGGCAGCAGCAGCAGCCAGGCCCGGCCGTCCGCGCCCAGGCGCCCGGCGAGCCGCCGCACCCGTCGCGGCGCCGCGGTCCCGTGCTCCGGCGAATCGACAGCGAGCGCCGTCTGCGCCATGCCCCGCCCCTTCGTGAACCCCGGCCAGGACATAGCGCCCGCTCAGGGACGGTAGCGTGACGCTTGCCTGACAGTTGCACAGCGGATCGGTGAATTGACGGTGACAGCGAGGCCGGGCGCGCCCCGCCGCCGGCGATCCGGCCGCACCATCATCGAACCGTCATCGAAGCCGGCTACCTCTGCTCCCGAGCGTCGCGTCTTTCAGGAGGAGGGAAGAGAGGAATGGCCGAGGTCCGCATTGCCGGGGTGCGCAAGTCGTTCGGGACGACCGAGGTCATCCACGGCGTCGACCTGACGATTCCCGACGGCCAGTTCGCGGTCGTCGTGGGCCCCTCGGGCTGCGGCAAGTCGACCCTGCTGCGCATGATCGCCGGCCTGGAGGCGGTCTCCGAGGGCGCGCTGTTCATCGCCGGCCGCGAGGTCACGCGCGCGGAGCCCAAGGCGCGCAACGTCGCCATGGTGTTCCAGAACTACGCGCTCTATCCGCACCTGACCGTGGCCCGCAACATCGCCTTCGGCCTGGAGCTGCGCGGCACGCCGAAGCAAGAGATCGAGCGGCGGGTCCGGCGGGCGGCGACGATCCTGCACCTGGAGGAGCTGCTCGAGCGCAAGCCGCGCCAGCTGTCCGGTGGCCAGCGCCAGCGCGTCGCCATGGGCCGGGCGATCGTGCGCGAACCCGACGTCTTCCTGTTCGACGAGCCGCTGTCGAACCTCGACGCGACGCTGCGCGTGCAGATGCGCCTGGAGATCCGCAAGCTCCACCAGGAGCTCGCCGGCACCTCGGTCTACGTCACCCACGACCAGATCGAGGCCATGACCATGGGCGACCTGCTGGTCGTCATGAACGAGGGCCGGGTCGAGCAGATCGGCCGCCCCCTGGAGGTCTACCGCCGGCCGGCCAGCCGCTTCGTCGCCAGCTTCATCGGCTCGCCGCCGATGAACTTCCTGGAGGTCGCGGTCGAGGACGGCGTCGCGCGCACCGCCGGCGCGGCGCGCATCGCCCTGGCGCCGGAGCTGGCGTCCGGGTTCGCGGGCACTGCCACCGCCCCGACGCGGCTGCTGCTCGGCCTCAGGCCCGAGCACTTGGTGCTCGCTCCCGAACGGCCCGCGCTCGACTGCCGGGTCGAGGCCGTCGAGCCGCAGGGCGCCGACACCCTGGTGCACGGCCGCAGCCACGATGCGCCGATCACCCTGCGCTTGCCGGGCGTGCCGGAGATCGCCGCCGGCGACCGCCTGCCGCTGGCGATCGCGCCGGAGCACACCCACCTGTTCGACGCCGAGAGCGGCCGCCGGGTCGGCTGAGAGGGCCGCGGCCGGGCCGACGGGCGGGCCTCAGTGCCCGACGGTCTTCGAGAAGAGGTTGACCACGGCGACGCCGGCGACGATCAGGGCGAGGCCGAGAATCGCCGGCAGATCGAGCTTCTGGCCGTAGACGAGCCACGCGATGGCGGCGATGAAGACGATGCCGAGTCCCGACCAGACGGCGTAGACCACGCCGGTCGGCAGCACGCGCAGCGGAAACGACAGGAAATAGAAGGCGACGCCGTAGCCGACGACGGTAACGACACTCGGCCACAGCCGCGTGAAGCTCTCCGAGCGCGCCAGCGCGGTCGTCGCCACGACCTCCGCGGCGATTGCGACGACGAGGAAGAGGTAGGTCACGGCTGTCGGCATGGTCGTCTCCCGGGGGCGGCGCGGGCCGCGCGGAGCACAGACCAAGCACTCCAGCGCGCCCGGCGCAAGGTCGGCCTCCCGTATCCCGGCCCGCGGCTCCTGCTCCCCCGGCCGCTTCGGCGCGCCGCCGCGCCGGCCGGTCACTCGGCGTAGGCTCGGCCGCTGCGGCGGGCCTGCTCGCGGGCGCTGGGGTGCGCCGAGGGCCGGAACGGCACCTCGCAGACCTCGGCCTCGACCGGCTGGCCGGAGCGCTCGACGTAGGCCTCCGGCAGCTCGACGCGCAGCGCCGTCCCCGGCTCGGCGAGCCGCCAGGGGACGTAGGCCAGCGCAATGTTGCTGCACAGTTCCGGCGACCACCAGGGCGAGGTCACGTAGCCGACCCGCGCGCCCTCGGCGTTCTGGACCAGCCAGAAGTCGGGCGCGTAGTCGACGATCGGTCGGCCGCCGAGCCGCAGGCCCGCGAGCTTCAGCGCGAAGGGATAGTCGCCCGCCTCGATCCGCTCGCGCTGACGCTCGAGCGCCGCCCGGCCGATGTAGTCGGCCTGCTTCTTGCGCGGCACCTGGTAGCCGAGGTTGACCTGGAACGGCGAGGTCTCGGAATCCATGTCCTGGCCCCAGCTCAGGATCCCGGCGGCGATGCGCCGATGGTGCGCCGGCGCGATGACGCGCAGGCCGTAGGCCGCGCCGGCGCCGCGGATCGCGTACCACACGGCCTCGGCGTGGCGGCTGGCGTCGCGGACGTAGACCTCGTAGCCCTTCTCGCCGGTGAAGCCGGTCTGGCTGACGACCACCGAGGCGCCGGCCAGGGTGGCTTCCAGCAGGCCGTAGTAGGGCAGTTCGCGCACCGCCTCGCCGAACAGCTCGACCATCAGCGCCTCGGACAGCGGCCCCTGCACCTGCAGCGGCGCGACGTCGATCTCCGACAGCTCGACCCGCCAGCGGCCGCCGAGGTTGACCCCCTTGAGCCACAGCAGCAGGTCGCTGTCGGAGATCGAGAACCAGAACTCGGTCTCTGAAAGGCGCAGCAGCACCGGATCGTTGATCAGGGCGCCCTGCTCGTCGCACAGGATCGCATACTTGCCGTGCAGCGGCCGGATGCGCGTCGCGTCGCGCGTGATGACGTGATTGACGAAGGCCTCGGCGTCCGGGCCCGAGACCCGGATCTGCCGCTCGACCGCGACGTTCCACAGGGTCACGCGGTTGACCAGGGCGTCGTACTCGGCCATCGCGCCGCCGTCCTCGGGGCGCACGTAGCCGCGCGGATGGTACATGCGGTTGTAGACCGTCGCCCGCCAGCAGCCGGCCTCGATCGAGAGGTGCCAGAAGGGCGACTTGCGGACCCGGGTCGAGACCAGCATCTGGACCGGCGTCGGACCCGACTGCCGCAGGTTCGCCGGCACCCGCCGGTCCGACTGGTCGACCGCGGGCACGTTGGGATGGGCGTAGGCCGCGTCGGCCGCCTCGTGCCGCGGGCTCGTCTGTTGCGCCATGGCTGCCTCCCGGCGAAGGCTTGGGGTGCCCCGCGGACGTGGGCATCGACCCGGCAGCCGACAAGCCGCCGGCCGGTCAGCGCTCGGCGCCGTCGAGCGCCTCGGGCGGCAGCCAGAGCGTTACGCGGGTGCCCGCTCCGCGCCGGGCGGCGATGCGCAGCGTGCCGCCGTGCAGCTCGGCGAAACGGCGTGCGAGCGGCAAGCCGAGACCGGCCCCTTCCGCGCGGTTGCGGGTCTCCCCGGCGAGCCGGCTGAAGGGTCTGAAGGCGAGCTCGATCTGCGCCTCGTCGACTCCGATGCCCTGATCGAGCACGACGATGGCGAGCCCGCCGTCCTCCGGCCTCGCGGCGAGCTCGACGAGGCCGCCGGGGCGCGAGTACTTGACCGCGTTGGACAGGATGTTGATGAGCACCTGCTTGATCTTGCGCCGGTCGGCGAACAGCCGCGGCGAGGGCTCCGGACGCGTCACCGCCAGCCGGACCGGCGCCCGGCGCGCCAGCGGCGTCATCATGATCTCGCACTCCCGCAGCAGCGCCGCCAGCTCGAAGACCTCGCGCTCCAGCTCCATCGCCCCGGCCTCGACCTTGGCGAGGTCGAGCAGGTCCGAGAGCAGGGCCAGGAGATGCTCGCCGGAGCCGCGGATGTCGGCGACGTACTGCCGGTGGCGCGGGTTCTCCAGGGCGCCGAGGACGCCGAGGTCGAGCGCCTCGGCCATGCCGATGATGGCGTTGAGCGGCGTGCGCAGCTCGTGGCTCATGTTGGCCAGGAAGCTCGACTTGGCGAGGTTCGCCGCCTCGGCCGCCGCGCGTGCCTGCTCGAGCGCGAGGGTCAGCTCCTTGAGCTCGGTGACGTCCGTGGCGAAGCCGGCGACCGCGCCGCTGGGCGTGCGGATCTTGACGATCCGGAACCAGCCGCGCTCGGGATAGTAGCGGTCGACCGGCTCGCCCGAGGCCTCGCGCTGGGCGCGCAGGCGGTCGGCGACGTGGGCCTCGAGCGCCTCCGGCGGCACGACCTGCTTCGCCGACTCGCGCACCAGGTCCTCGTAGCGCAGGCCGGCCGGCGCCGCCGCCCTCTCGACCCGATCGAAGGCCTCGCCGTGGACCCAGCGGTAGAGCGCGTTGCAGGCGATCAGGCGGTCCTGCTCGTCGTAGACCGCCACGGGGCCCGGAAACTCCTGGATCGACTCGCGCAGCAGGGCCGCGTCGCGGACCGCCTTCTGCTGCCGGGGCGCATCGCCCGCAAGTTCCACCTCGTCCACCACGATCCAGGCCCATCGGAGAGCGGAGCCGGCGTCGAAGGCCGGCACGCCGACGAGACTATCACCCCGCCCGGGTTAACGAGCGGTGGAATGCTGCCGCCCCGGCCGTCGCTCAGCGTTCGATGATGCGCCGATAGAGGTGCCAGGTCGCGTGACCGAGCAGCGGCAGCACCACCGCCAGGCCGACGAACAGCGGCAGCGAGCCGATCACCAGCGCGACCGCGACGATCAGCCCCCAGAGCAGCAGGGTCCGGGTATTCGCGGCGAAGGCCCGGAGCGACGCGCCGATCGCCGTCATCGGCTCGGTCGGCCGGTCGACGAGCAGCGGGAAGGAGATCGCGCCGATCGCCAGGGCGGCGACCGCGAAGCAGAAGCCGACGAGGTTGCCGGCCACGATCAGCGTCCAGCCGGCGCCGGTCGTGAACAGCAGCTCGGCGAACTGGCCGATCGACTCGGGAAAGGCGCCGAGCGTCGCCCGATAGAGCGCGACCGCCGCGGTCTGCCAGGCCACGAAGATCACCGCCAGGACCAGGCCGACCGTCAGGATCGACCAGACCCGCGGCGGCTTGAGCACGTCGAGCGCATGGCGCCAGCTCACCGTTTGCCCCGCCTCGCGTCGCCGGCTCAGCTCGTAGAGCCCGACCGCCGCCACCGGCCCGACCAGCGCGAAGCCGGCGGCCAGCGGGAACAGCAGCGGCAGCAGCTGCTGGCCGAACACGACGCGTCCCAGAATCAGGGCGACGACGGGATAGATGACGCAGAGGAAGATGACGTGGCTGGGCTTGGCCTTGAAGTCCTCGAGGCCGCGCCGCAACGCCAGCCTGATGTCCTCGGTGCCGATGATGCGGATCGTCGGGCGGGCGGTCGCGCCGCCGTCCATCCGTCCGCTCGCAGTCTGTTCGCGCATGGCTTGCCTCCCGTTCCTGATCGGGCGGTGAGCCTTCCGCGTCTCGCGCTCGGCCGTCTTGCCGCCGGTCGCGCAGAACGCTCCTGCCCGGCGAAGCCTCCACGTCGATATGGTGTGCGATTCGGCGACTGACCATAGGCCGGCCCGGCGGCCCGGCCGCGGCACGGTCAGGGACGGCTGCCGCCGAGCTCCGCCAGCCGGTCCCGCAGGCGCGTCGCCTCCTCGCGCAGCAGGCCGGCGATCCAGGCGACGCGCCCCGGCTCCATGCGCTCGCGGATGGCGGCGACCGAGATCGCCGCGACCACGCGGTCGCGCAGGTCGAAGACCGGCACGCCGACCGCGCACATGGCGCTGACGATGCGCCCGTCGTTGAAGGCGTAGCCCTGGCGCCGCGCCTCGGCGGTCAGTCGGCGCAGCGCCTCGGGCGCGAAGCCGGGGTAGCGCTCCAGGCGGCCGGCGTTGCTGGCGATGACCTCGGCCGCCTCCTCCTCCGGCAGGAAGGCGAGCAGCGCCAGGCTGCCGGCGCCGACGCCGAGCGGCCGGCGGTCGCCGACGGTCAGCGTCAGGGTCTTGATCGGGTAGTCTCCGACCTGGCGTTCCAGGCAGAGCGCGTCGAGGTCCTCGCGCACCGACAGGAAGACCGTGTCCTCGGTCTCGCGCGCCAGGCGCAGGAGCGCCGGCCGGGCCAGCTCGGCGACGTCGAAGCGGGTCGCCAGCGAGCCGAGGCGGACGATCTCGTAGCCCAGGAAATAGCGGCGGCTGTCGGGGTCCTGGTAGGCGAGGCCGCTCTCGGTCAGCGCCGCCAGCAGACGGTGCGTCGTGGCCTTGCCGAAGCCGGCGGCGGCCGCGATGTCCGAGAGGCGCCAGCCGGTCGTCGCCTCCTGGCCGAGCAGCTTGATGAGCCGGGCGGCGCGCTGCACCGACTTGACCGTGACGTCGGCCGCGGCGGCCGGGCGCTCCCGCGCATCGAGGGTCCGGGTCATGCCCGCCGGCTCCAGGCGAGCAGCAGCGGGCGGGCCGGCCGGCCGACCTCGGCGCCGAGCCGCGCGGCCGTCTCGTTCACCGCCGAGACGATGCCCTGCTCGAAGCTGGAGCGCGCCTCGCCGATGCGGGCGGAGGCGGCGGCGACGGTCAGCGCCGCGATGCCGCGCCGGTCGAGCGCCGGCAGGCGCCGGATGCCGGCCTCCTCGATGCCGATTCCGGCGTCGTTGTAGACCGCGGCGAAGCCGTCGGTGCGCAGCGCCATCGCCGGGTCGCCGCCGACAAGCCCGCCGTGCGAGCCGGTGACGACGATGCAGCCGGCGTCCTCGGGCCGCACCAGCGCCGCGGAATCGAGCAGCAGGATGCGGCGCGGGCCGGCCTCCGCGACCTCGCCGCGACTCTCGCCGAGCGACGGCGGCTCGGCCGCGACCAGCGGCGCCGCCTCGAGCAGCGCCGCGGCGTCGCCGGTCGCCATGCCCGGCTCGACGCCCAGGCGAGAGGCCACGGCGTTGGCCCGGCTGATCCGCCCGCGCGCCAGCATGTCGGCCGTGTCGCCGATCCGGCAGGACAGGTGCGAGACGGCGGCGGCGGCGATGCCCCAGCCCTCCAGGTAGGGCAGCGCGCCGATGCCGGCCTCGTCGAGGCCGATGCCGGCGTCGCACAGGATCACCGCGCGCAGGCCGGCCTTGGCCGCCAGGTAGCCCGGATAGCGCCCGCCGTGCGAGCCCGAGACGACGACCGCCCCGGCGGCCTGCGACGGCAGCTTGGTGATGGTGTCGGCGACGACGATGGCGGCGGGACTCACGGCGGGCGGCGCTCCGGTCAGGTCGGCACGACGGTGCAGTGCAGGCCGCCGTCGACGCAGAGCTCGACGCCGGTGATGTACTTCGCCTCGTCGGAGGCCAGGAAGACCGACGCGTTGGCGATGTCCCAGGCATCGCCCATGCGCTTCATCGGCGGGATCTCGTTGCGCGCCGCGACCATCTCCTCGACGCTGCCGTAGTAGTTGCTGATCTGCTGGTAGATGTGCGGCGTGTCCATCGTGCCCGGCAGGATGGCGTTGGCGCGGATGCCCTTCGCGGCGTACTGCACGGCGAGCGAGCGGGTGAAGTTGTTCACCGCCGCCTTGGAGGCGTAGTAGGAGCTGTAGGGATAGCCGGTCCAGCGGATCGCGGCGAGCGAGGAGATGTTGACGATCGCCCCGGCGCCCTGGCGCTCCATCACCGGCAGCACCGCCTTGCAGGCCAGGAAGACGCTCTTGACGTTGACCGCCATGACCCGGTCCCAGCTCTCCTCGCTGGCCTCGACCGGGCCGCCGGAGGCGTTGATCCCGACGTTGTTGTGCAGGATGTCGATGCGGCCGAAGGCCTCCAGGGTGCGCGCCACCGCTGCCTCGATCTCGGCCAGCCGGGTGACGTCGGCGGCGCAGGCGATGGCCCGGTTGCCCTCGCCCTCGATGATCGCGCGGGTCGCCTCGGCGGCCTCCAGGCCGATGTCGACGCAGGCCACGGCCGCGCCTTCGCGGGCATAGGCGACCGCGGCGGCCTTGCCGTTGCCCCAGCCCTCGCCGACCGAGCCGGCGCCGAACACCAGCGCCACCTTGTCCTTCAGACGATCCGCCATCTCTCGTTGTCTCCTGTCGGGATTGGTTCAGTTCATCAGCAGGCCGGGCAGCCACAGCGAGAGGGCGGGCAACAGCGAAAGCGCCACCAGCAGCCCCAGACCGAGCGCGACGAAGGGAGCGATGTCCTTGAAGCTGCGTTCGAGCGGCAGGCCGGCGATCTTGCAGGCCACGTTGAGGCACAGCCCGATCGGCGGCGTGATCAGCCCGAGGCACAGGTTGACCACCACGATGACGCCCATCTGCACGGGGTCGACGCCCAGCGCCATGCCCGCCGGATGCAGGATGGGCACCAGCATGACCATGGCGGCGTTGGACTCCATGAAGGTGCCGATCAGCAGCAGCAGGACGTTGACGATCAGCAGGAAGACCAGCGGGTCGTGCGCCACCGCCGTCACCCAGTCGACGGCCGCCGCCGGGATCTGGTTGTAGGCGAGCTGCCAGGCGAAGAGCTTCGCCGCGCCGACGATGATCATGATGACGGCGGTGGTGTAGACCGCCTCGCGCAGCGCCGACAGGATCCGTGCGAAGGTCAGTTCCCGGTAGACCAGCCCGCCGACAACGATGGCGTACACGACCGCGATCGCGGAGCACTCGGTCACGGTGAAGACGCCGGAGAAGATGCCGGCGAGGATCAGGACGGGCATGACCAGCGCGGGCGCCGCGGCAAGGCCGGTTCGCACGATCTCGCCGGCAGGCTGCGGCTCCTGGACCGCGTAGCCCCGGCGCCGCGATATCGCGAAGACGATCGCCAGGGCCAGGAGCGAGAACAGCAGGCCCGGAACGAGGCCCGCGACGAACAGGCGGATGATCGACTGGTCGGTCAGCACGCCGTAGACGATGAAGCCGATCGAGGGCGGGATGATCGGCGCGACCACCGAGGAGGCCGCGGTGACCGCCACCGAGAAGCTGCGGCCGTAGCCCTCGCGCTCCATCTCGGGGATGAAGATCCGGCCCATCACCGAGGTGTCGGCGACCGCAGAGCCGGAGATGCCCGAGAAGAAGACCGAGGCGACGACGTTGCTCATGGCCAGGCCGCCGGTGAAGCGGCCGACGATGGCGTTGGCGAAGGCGACGAGACGCCGCGTCATGCCGCTCTCGCTCATCAGGGCGCCCGCCAGAAGGAAGAAGGGGATCGCCAGCAGCGTGAAGGAATCGAGCCCCGAGAACAGGCGCTGGGCAGCGATGGCCGGGTTGATGCCGCCGTCGAGCCAGATCACGCCGAGGCAGGCGATGATGATGGCGAAGCCGAGCGGCATGCCGATCAGCATCAGCGCGACGATTGCGCCGCCGAGCACGAGGGTCATGGCTCGGCTCCGGCGCGCAGCTCTTCGCGGCCGGCGCGCGACAGCAGCAGCAGCAGGGCGATCAGCGCGGCACCGACGGGAATCGCGAGGTAGGGGTAGAACATCGGGATCTCGAGGGCCGCCGAGTCGCGGCGGCCGCCGATCACGGCGAAGGCATAGCCGTACCAGCCGAGCGCGCCGGCCATGGCCAGGATCAGCAGGTCCCGCAGCAGTCCGACCGCGAGGGCGACCGACCGCGGCAACAGCTCGACCACGAAGGTCACGGCGATGTGGCCGCGCCGGCGCAGAACGGCGGCAGTGCCGAGCAGGGTGATCCAGGCCATCAGGAAGCGCGCCACCTCCTCGGTCCAGCCCGGCGAATGGTTGAGGACGAAGCGGCCGAAAACCTGCCAGCAGATCGAAACGACCATGACGGCGATCGCCGCCAGCAGCAAGCTGTCGAGCAGGCGCTCGACGGCGTCTGCGATCCGCGAGAAGCCCATGGACCTGCCCTCCCTGGAAGTGAGGAAGCGGTCGCGGCGGGGTCTCCCGCCGCCGCGCCGCCGCGTCCGGTCTACTGGACCGCGTTGATGCGCTCGACCCACTCCTTGAGCTCGGGGAACTCCTCCTTGATCGGCGCCACCGCCGCGCGGAAGGGCTCCAGGTCCGGCTGGACGAAGGTCATGCCGCGCTCCTTCAGGGCCTGGCGGTAGGTGTCCTCCTGCGCGACCATCTGCTCGGTCGCCCAGAGCATCGCCTTCTCGCCCTCCTCCTGCAGGATCGTCTGCAGCTCGGAGTCGAAGGACGCGAAGCGGTTCGAGTCGAAGATGAAGGTCATCGCGCCGATCACGTGGTCGGTCGCCATGACGTGGCTCTGGACCTCGTCGAGCTTCTTGCTCTCGATCACCTCGAGCGGGTTCTCCTGGCCGTCGATGACGCCCTGCTGCAGCGAGGTGAAGACCTCCAGGAAGGGCATCGGCACCGGGCTGGCGCCGAGCAGCTCCCAGGTCCGGCGATACATCTTCAGCGGCGGCACCCGCAGCTTCAGGCCCTGGAGCTCCTCGAGCGAGGCGACCGCGCGGTCGGCCGAGAGCTTGCGCGCGCCGCGGTAGCCGGCGCCGACGATCTTGAAGCCGGTGCGCTCCTCGATGGCGTCGAACAGCTCGCCGCCCATCGGCCCGTAGTAGACCTTCTTGAAGTGGTCGAGGTCGCGGATCAGGTAGGGGAAGGCCTCGATGCCCGGCAGCGGGTCGTAGCGGTCGAGGGTGCCGACCGACTCGATGACGATGTCGTTGGTGCCGAGCTGCAGCGCCTCGATCGACTCCTGCCAGGTGCCGGTCGTGCCGCTGTGAGCGAGGTTGAAGGTGACCTTGCCGCCGGTCCGCTCGGTCACGGCGTCGAGGTAGCGCTGCGTCGCCTGGTGCCAGAGGTTGCCCGGCTCGTAGATGGCGGCGACCTGCAGGGTCATCTCGGGGATCTCGGCCCGGACGGACGTGGCGGAGCCGGCGACGGCGCCGAGCGCGAGGGGCAGCGCCAGCGCGCCGATAAGCAGGGTTCTGCGGTTCATCGTTTCCTCCTGGGTGCGTTGAGCCCGGTTGCTCCGGGTCTTCGAGGGGTGCGGCAGGTCAGGCGACGCGGTCGCCCTTCTTGACCTTGACCGCGCGATTGTCGACGCCGGGCAGCATCTGCGCCGGGTCGCGGGTCACGACGACGTCGAGCAGGGTCGGCACCTCGCCGCCCTTCAGGCCCTCGGCCAGCGCGCCGGCGATCGCCTCGGGATCCTCGACGCGGATGCCGCGGCAGCCGAGCGACTCGGCGACCTTGGCGTAGTTGACCTCGACCAGGTCGCTGGACTGGTAGCTGCCGGCGCCGTACATCAGGTGCTGCAGCGCCTTGACGTAGCCCGAGGCGGCATTGTTCACGACGATCAGCGTGAACGGCAGGCCGAGGCGGCGCGCCGTCTCCAGCTCGCCCATCACCATGTTGAAGCCGCCGTCGCCGGTCAGGCCGACGACCGGCCGGCCGGGCGCGGCGAGAGCGCAGCCCATGGCGCCGGGCAGGCCGTAGCCGATCGAGGCGAAGCCGCGGTCGGGCACGAAGCCGCGGCCGGCCTTCTTGGTGTCGAACAGCAGGCCGCCCCAGTGCGCGGCGAAGCCGCCGTCGGCGACCAGGATGCCGTCCTCGGGCAGCTGCTCGTTCAGCTCGTTGAGCAGGCGGGCCATGTTGATCGGCCGCTCGGTCGAGGTCAGGCGCTGCTCGACCGACCTGCGCCACTCGGCCATGCGTGCCGCGACGTCGTCGGCGTAGCCCTGCTGGCGCTTCTTGATCGCCGGCGCCTGGCCGGCCAGCGCGGCCAGCAGGTCGGCCAAGCCCTCGCGGGCGTCGCCCCACAGGCGCAGCGCCGGCTGGAAGGTGCGACCGAACTCCTCGGCGACCGAGTCCAGGTGAATGACCGTCTTGTCGGCGGCCGGCACGGTGTAGCGCTTGGTCGCGATCTCGCCGAGCTTGCAGCCGACCACCAGCAGGCAGTCGGACTCCTCGATCAGCTTGTTGGCGATGCGGTCGTAGCGCCCGAACAGGCCGGCGCTGAGCGGGCTGGTGCAGGCGATGGCCCCCTTGCCGGTCATGGTGTGCGCGACCGGCAGGTTGAGCGCCTGCGACAGCGCCTCGGCCGCGGCCGTCGCCTGGCTGAGGTGGATGCCGCCGCCGCACAGCATCAGCGGCCGCTCGGCCGCGCCGAGCAGCTCGGCGGCGCGCGCCAGGTCGTCGGAGGCCGGGCGGCAGCGCAGCGCCGGCGCCGCAGCCTGGGCCGGGTCGACCTCGAACTCCGCGGGATCGAACGGGAAGGTGTCGTGGCAGACGTCCTCGGGGATGTCGACGACGACCGGCCCCGGGCGCCCGGAGGTCGCGACCGAGAAGGCGCGGCGCACCAGCTCGGGGATGCGCTCGATCATCTCGATGCGGATCAGCTCCTTGCAGGCCGGCCGCAGGATCTCGGTCTGGCGCGATTCCTGGGTCATGTTCTTCCAGGAGTGCGCGCGGTGGCTGTCGCCGACGAAGACGACCAGGGGGGAGCCGGCGTTGAGCGCCTCGACCAGCCCGGTCACGAGGTTGGTCGCGCCCGGGCCCAGCGTCGCGTCGCAGACGCCGACGCGGCCGCTGACCTTGGCGTAGGCGTCGGCGATGAAGACCGCGCAGCGCTCGTCGTTGATCAGGTTGTGGTTGAGGCCGAGCCGCCGCGCCGCGTCGTAGAACGGCAGCAGCTGGAAGCCGCCCATGCCGAACATCGGGCCGACCTCGAAGGCCTTGAGCATGCGGGCGACGGCCTCGCCGCCGGTCGTTTCGTTCGAGGTCACGTCAGTCTCCTTCTAAAGTTCCGGGCACGTCGGCCCTACACGCGATAGCCCATCAGCTCCGGAAGCCAGAGCGCGATGTCCGGGATGAGCACGACCAGGAACAGGGCGATCGCCATGCTCAGGACCAGCCAGAGCGCCCAGGGCAGGGTCTCCTCCATCGGGACCCGGGCGATGCGGGCGGTGACCATCAGGTTCACCGCGACCGGCGGCGTGAACTGGCCGATCGCGATGTTCATCGCCATCAGGACGCCGAACCAGGTCAGGTTCCACTCGAAGGCCATGGCGATCGGCGCGAGCAGCGGCAGCGTGATCAGGTAGATCGAGACGCCGTCGAGGACCATGCCGGCGAACAGCAGCACGACCATGACCACGAGCAGCACGACGGTGCCGTCGCTGCTGATCGCCAGGATGTTCTGGGCCGCCGCATCGAAGGCGCCGAGCGTCGAGCCGGCCCAGGCGAAGAGGCCCGCCAGGGAGATGATCACCATGATGACCGCCGAGGTCTCTGCCCCGTCCGCCAGCACCTTCCAGGCGTCGCGCAGGCCCATGTTCCGGTAGACCAGGGTGCCGACCAGGAAACCGTAGCCGACCGCCACGGCGGCCGCCTCGGTCGGGGTGAAGAGGCCCGAGCGCAGGCCGCCGAGAATGATCACCGGGGCCATCAGTCCCGGCACCGCGTCGCGCAGGCTGGGCCAGAACGGCGGGCGGACCTGCTCCTCGGCGGCGCCGAAATCGTAGCGCCGGCTGAGCAGCAGAGTCGGCACGATGATCGAGGCGCCGGCCAGCAGGCCCGGGAAGACGCCGGCCGCGAACAGCGCCCGCAGGTCCACCCCCGGCACCAGGATCGAGTAGACGATCAGCGCGATCGAGGGCGGGATGAGCAGCGCGGTCGAGCCGGAGGCGGCGATGACGCTGGCGGAGAAGGCGCGCGGGTAGCCGGCCTTCATCATCGAGGGGATCATGATGGTCGCGACCGCCGCCGCGTCCGCCGGCCCGGAGCCCGACATGCCGCCCATCAGCATGCAGACCAGGGTGGCGACGACGGCGAGGCCGCCGCGGCGCGGCCCGACGATCGCCTGGGCGAAGGTGACGAGGCGCTGGGCGACGCCGGAGCGCTCGAAGACCATGCCGGTCAAGACGAACAGGGGGATCGCGATCAGCGGATACTTGGCGATCGAGGCGTAGGTGTTCGTGCCGATCATGGCCACGGAGGTGAGGTCGAGGCCGACCGCGACGGCGGCGGCGCCGGCCAGCCCCAGCGACACCGCGATCGGTGCGCCGATCAGCAGCAGCGCGACGAAGACGAGCAGCAGCAGCAGGGTCGCCATCAGGAGCGTCCCGCCTCGGGCTCGCGCCGGCGGCCACGAAGCAGCGCGACGAGCCGGCCGAGGATGCGCAGCAGGATCGCCACGCAGAGCAGCGGCATCCAGACGGTGTAGATCCAGGTCGGGTAGCCGAGCCCGGGCGAGGTCTCCTCGAAGCGGTACTCGTCCCAGCTGAGCAGGCCACCGTACCACAGGACCAGGGCGAACATGCCGAAGCTGGCGAGGATCGCCAGCAGGTCGCAGAGCAGCCGGCCGGTCCGGCCGAAGCGGTTCCGGAAGAAGACGATGCGCAGGTGCTCGTCGGTGGCGAACGCGAGCGACGCGCCGACGAAGGTCATGAAGACGAGCAGGAAGACCGAGAACTCCTCGGTGAAGGCGAAGGAGACATCGGTGGCGTAGCGAACGACGACGTTGCCGAGGCTGATCACGCAGATCAGCCCCATCGCGGCGGCCCCGAGGGACCGCTCGATTCCGAGAGGCACGCGGACATGCTCGGGCGCCGGCCTCGGGGCGCCGATCTCGGGGTCGGACGAGTCGGGCATCGTACGGTTCTTTTCTTCCGATCAGCGCGGCTTGCGAGCGTGCGCCGGGGGCGCGGAAGGAGCGGCGCCGCAGCGCGCCGCTCCTTTGCGCGATCAGCGGTTGGCGATCGACTCTTCGGCCTGCTTCACCAGATCCGCACCGATCTTCTCGGACCAGTCGGCGTAGACGCCGCGGGTTGCGTCGATGAAGGCCTGGCGCTGCTCGGGAGTGAGCTCGACGACCTCGACGCCCAGGGCGCGGACCTCGTCGATGATCGGCGGATTCTCGCCGGTCATGCCCTCGCGGGCGACCTCGACGCCGTAGGCGCCGGCCTCGACGGCGGCCTGGCGCACGATCTCCTGGTCCTCGGGGGTGAAGGAGTCCCAGACGTCCTGGTTCACCGCGAGGATCAGCGGATCCGCGACGTAGTGCCAGAGGGTCACGTTGTTTTGCCCGAGCTCGTGGATCTTGGCGAGCGTGAAGATCGACATCGGGTTTTCCTGCCCGTCCACGGCGCCGGTCGTCAGCGCGGGGACGGCGTCCGCCCAGCTCATCTGGGTCGGGTTGGCGCCGAGCGCGGTGAAGGTGTCGTTGAACAGCGGCGAGCCGACGACGCGCATCTTGAGCCCGTCGAGATCGGCCGGCGTGCGGATCGGCCGCTTGGAGTTCGACACCTCGCGGAAGCCGTTCTCGGCCCAGGCCAGCGGCACGACGCCCTTGTCGCTCAGAATCTCGAACAGCCGCTCGCCGACCGGACCCTGGGTCAGGGCGTCGATCGCCGCGTAGTCGGGCATCAGGAACGGCATGGAGAAGAGGTTGAGCTCAGTGACCTGCGGCGACCAGTTGATGGTCGAGCCCACGGCCATGTCGATGATGCCGCGGCGCATCGCCGTGAACTCCTTGGTCTGGTCGCCGGAGACCAGCTGCGCACCCGGATAGACCTTCATGGTGATGCGCCCGTCCGTGCGCTCGGCCACCAGCTCCGCCCACTTCTCGGCCGTCAGGCCCCAGGGCAGGGGTGCCCCGACGACGGTCGAGATCTTGTATTCGTCCTTGTAGTCCTGCGCGGTCGCGGCAGGGGCGAGCGGCAGGGCGCTGGCGGCGGCCAGGCCGCCGGCGAGCGCGAGGCCGAAGAGCCTGCGGGACAAGGTCATGGTTGTTCCTCCCAGTTGTCGTTGTCTTCGAACGTGAACGGCGGTCAGGCCGCGACCGCCGCCATCTCCTGCGCCGCGGCGACGATCATCTCCTCGGTGACGCGGACGCGGTCCTCGAGCGGCGGGGCGTAGCTGATCGGGATGCGCGGCGCGCCGAGCCGGCGCACCGGCGCCTTGAGCGCGGCGTGCAGCGTCTCGGCGACGCTGGCCGCGACCTCGGCGCCGAAGCCGGCGACCGAGACCGACTCCTGCACGACCAGCAGCCGGCCGGTCTTGCGCACGGAGGCCATCACCGTCTCGCGGTCCCAGGGCCAGAGCGTGCGCAGGTCGACGACCTCGGCCTCCAGGCCCCGGCCCGCCAGGCTCCCGGCGGCGGCCAGCGCGCTGTGGACGGCCGCGGACCAGGACACGATCGTGACGTCGGCGCCCTCGCGCAGCACGCGCGCCTTGCCGAGCTCGGCGACCTCGCCGACCCCGGCGTCGCTGTCCGGCACCTCGCCTTCCAGGCCCCAGAGGTTCTTGTGCTCCATGTAGACGACCGGGTCGTCGCAGCGGATCGCGGCCTTGAGCAGCGCCCGGTTGTCGGCCGGCGTCGAGGGCACGACCACGACCAGGCCGGGGATGTGCGCGTACCAGGCCTCCAGCGACTGCGAGTGCTGGGCCGCCGAGGAGCGCCAGATGCCGATCGGCTCGCGCACGACCAGCGGCACCCGGGTCTGGCCGCCGAACATGTAGCGCGCCTTGGCCGCCTGGTTGACCAGCTCGTCGACGGCGCAGAGCGCGAAGTCGGAGAAGCGCATCTCGACGACCGGCCGGGTGCCCATCATGGCGGCGCCGACGGCGGCGCCCATGATGCAGGATTCCGAGATCGGCGCGTCGGAGATGCGGTCGTGGCCGAACTCCTCGGCCAGGCCCTTGTACTGCCCGAAGACGCCGCCGCGGCCCAGGTCCTCGCCGACCGCCCAGACCAGGGGGTCGCGGCGCATCTCCTCGGCGAGGGCCAGCTTGCCGGCCTCCAGATAGGTCATGACGGCCATCAGAAGGCTCCCTTGCGCGGGTCGCCGACGTCCTGGACGTCGGCATAGGCCAGGGCCTCGGCCGGCCAGTCGGTCGCCTTGGCGGCCTCGTGGGCCTCTTTCATCTCGGCCGCCGCCGCCTCGTGCAGCGCCGTCAGCTCGGCGGCCGGCACGCCGGCGGCCTCGAGCAGGCGCCGGCAGTTCTCGATCGGGTCGTTGAGCCAGCGCTCCTTGACCTCCTCCTCCGGCCGGTAGGCGGCGGCGTCGCTGCTGGTGTGGCCGGTCAGGCGGTAGGTGCGCGCGACCAGGAAGCGCGGCTCGCCGCGGCGCACGGTATCGAGCAGCTCGCGCGCGGTCTCGTCGACCGAGACGACGTCGTTGCCGTCGACCTCGCTGGCCGGGATGCCGAGCGCCTCGGCGCGCGCCGCCGGGCCGGCGCCGGCGGTCATCGCCTTGGTCCGGGTCGTCGCCGCGAAGCCGTTGTCCTCGCAGACGAAGAGGATCGGCAGCTTGAACACGCCGGCCCAGTTGAGCCCCTCGAGGAACGGCCCGCGGTTGATCGCGCCGTCGCCGAAGAAGCAGACCACGACCTCGTCGCCGCCCTTCAGCTTGATCGCGTGGGCGGCGCCGGCGGCGATGTTGATGTTGGCGGCGACCACGCCGTTGGCGCCGAGCATGCCGACCGAGAAGTCGGCGATGTGCATCGAGCCGCCCTTGCCCTGGCAGTAGCCGCCGTCGCGGCCGAACAGCTCGCGCATCATCGGCAGCGGCTCGGCGCCCTTGGCCAGGGTGTGGCCGTGGCCGCGGTGGGTCGAGAGGATGATGTCGCTGCGCCTCAGGTTGCCGCAGACTCCGGCGGCGACCGCCTCCTGGCCGATCGAGGGATGGATGGCGCCGAGCACCAGCTTGTCCCGGGCGGCGGCGATCGCCTCCTCCTCGAAGAAGCGGATCCGGCACATCTGCCGGAAGCGCTCGCGGTAGCGCTCGATGTCGAGGTTCGTGACCGGCGGCTCTTCACCCGAAGGCACCTTGGCTCTCTCCCTGGCCTGGCCCGGCCCGGCGGGCGCGGGGACAGCGGCGGGTCAGCGGGATTCGCGACGGGAGAAGCCGGACCGGCCGGGTCCGCGTGCTGGACGGGCCGCCGTTCGTGGCGCGTCCCGGGACGTGCTCTGCCTCCCATCCGGCCCGTATTGACTCGCGCTCGGATCGTCAATTGTTCCGCTATACGGAACAGATGCTAGTGTATTTCGGAACAAATTGCCGATCAAGAGACGCCGGCGCAACGCCGGCATGCAGCAGCCGCCCAGCGGGCCAAGCGGCAATGGAAGCGCGCCGCTTGACGCGCCGGTCGGCTTCGGTGCTCTGCTGCGTCCGGCACGCGCAAGCCCCCGGGAGGCTCGAGATGGACCCGCTTCGCCCGACCGCCGACGACTGTCTGGTGCTGGTCGACCTGCAGCTCGACTTCATGCCGGGCGGCGCCCTGGCCGTGCCCGACGGCGATGCCGTTGTGCCGCTGGCGAACCGGCTGCAGACGCGCTTCGACCACGTCGTGGCGACCCAGGACTGGCACCCGCCCGGCCACTCCTCCTTCGCCTCGGCGCATCCGGGGCGCGCGCCCTTCGAAAGCGTCGAGGCGCCCTACGGGCCGCAGACGCTGTGGCCCGACCACTGCGTGCAGGAAACCCCGGGCGCCGCCTTCCACGGGGCGCTCGCGCTCGACCGCGCCGAACTGATCCTGCGCAAGGGCTTCCGGCCGGAGATCGACTCCTATTCGGCCTTCTACGAGAACGACCGCCGCACGCCGACCGGCCTCGCCGGCCACCTGCGCGAGCGTGGCTTCCGACGGCTGTTCTTCGCCGGGCTGGCGACCGACTTCTGCGTGCGCTGGTCGGTCGAGGACGCCCGGCGCGAGGGATTCGAGGCCGTCTGGATCGCCGACGCCTGCCGCGCCATCGACCTCGACGGCTCGCTGGACGCCGCGACGAACGCCATGGCCGACGCCGGCGCCAGACGGATCGAGAGCGCGGACCTGGGGCTGTGAGCGCGCGGCCCGGCCGGCGTCAGGCGGCCGCGCGGGCCCGCATGGCGTAGGCCCGGCCCTTGCGGAACTGCGCGTTGTAGAAGGCGCGCAGGTCTTCGACGTCGAGGTCGAGGAGCGTGCCGCCGCGCTCGAAGTGGCGGACGTAGGTGCGGCCGACCGCGTAGGTCGCCGCCCCCGCCATCGCCGGCAGGCCGAGCCCGCCGAGCGCCCAGCCGATCCCCGGCACCGCCTTGAGCAGGCTGGCCGCGCCGAGGCCGAGGCCGACCGACAGGCTGCCGCCGAGCAGCGCCAGCAGGGTCGCGCGCGCCGCCGTCTCGGAGAAGTCGCGGCCGTAGCGCTGCGACAGCCGCTCGATCATCGCGAGCTGCAGCCCGAACAGCGCCGCGGCGTCGAACAGCGGCAGCGGCAACGTGCCGAGACCCATCGCGGCGATGACGTAGCTCTTCACCGTCGACTCGGCGGCCAGCGCCTCCGGCTTCTCGGTGATCGGGTCGAGGATCGTCACCCGGCCGGTGATCGCCTCCCTGCGGTCGCTCCTGTCGGCCATCCCTGCTCCTTCCGGCGGCACTGCGGGTGCGAGCTTAGCGCCGGCGCCGCTACAGCGTCACCCCCAGGCGGCTGGTCCAGGCGAGGCCCTCGTCGGTGTCGCCGCGCGGCTTGTACTCGCAGCCGACCCAGCCGTCGTAGCCGAGCCGCTCGAGCGCGGCGAAGACGGCCGGATAGGCGATCTCGCCCTCGTCGGGCTCGGCGCGCGAGGGAACGGCCGCGATCTGCACGTGGCCGATCAGCGGCAGGCAGCGCTCCAGCCGGGTCAGGACGTCGCCCTGGGCGACGCCGACGTGGTAGGCGTCGAACATCAGCTTGAGGTTGGGCAGGCCGAGCTCCTCGATGATCGAGACCGCCTCCTCGACCCGGGAATAGAAGTAGCCGGGCTTGTCGCGCGGGTTGATCGGCTCGAGCAGCAGGGTCAGGCCGTCGGCCTTGGCGGCCGCCGCCTCGAGGTTGCGCAGGAAGGTGTCGCGGGCCCTCGGGCGCTGCTCCTCCGGCACGGCGCCGGCCATGCAGTGGATCGCGGTCGCGCCGGCGCCGCGGCAGTAGGCGACCGACTGCTCGACTGCGGCCTGGAAGTCGGCCTCGCGGCCGGGCAGCGCACCCAGGCCGAACTCGCCCTTCGAGGCGTCGCCGACGACGGTGTTGAGCCCGAGCAGCGTCAGCCCATGCGCGGCACAGGCGGCCTTCATCTCGTCGGCCGGCACCTCGTAGGGCCAGTGCAGCTCGATCGCCTTGAAGCCGGCGCGCCCGGCCGCCTCGACGCGCTCGAGCAGCGGCCGGTCGGGCCACAGGAAGCCGAGGTTGGCGGAAAAACGGACCATGGCCGTCAGCCTCCGATCTTGCCGTCGAGCTCGTCCTCGACGTGGGCGCGGATGATCTCGTCGAACTCGCTCTCGGCCTGGAAGCCGAGGGCGCGGGCCCGCGAGGTGTCGAAGTTGCGCGGCCAGCCGGCGACGATGGCCTGGATCTTCGGGTCCGGCTCGTGGCGCACCAGGCCGGCGATCTCGTCGCCGGCGACGCGGCGCAGCGCCGCGAGCTCCTCGCCGACCGTGGCCGAGAGGCCGGGCATCGAGAGGTTGCGGCGCGGCCCGACCTTCTCCAGGTCGATCGCGGCGGCGTGCAGCAGGAAGCCGACCGCGGCGCGCGGGCTGGCGAACCAGTGGCGCACCGACTCCTCGACCGGCAGCACCGCCTCCTTGCCCGAGAGCGGCTCGCGCAGGATGTTCGAGAAGAAGCCGGAGGCCGCGAGGTTCGGCTTGCCCGGCCGGATGCAGATGGTCGGCAGGCGGATGCCGATGCCGTCGAGGAAGCCCTTGCGGCTGTAGTCGGCGAGCAGCAGCTCGGCGATCGCCTTCTGGGCGCCGTAGCTGGTCAGCGGCGCGCTCAGGAACTCGTCGTGGATGGCCTCCGGGAAGGGCGCGCCGAAGACCGCGATCGAGGAGGTGAAGACGACGCGGGGGCGGTAGTCGTCGCCCTCCAGGCGGATCGCCTCGAAGAGGTTGCGGCTGCCGTCGACGTTGACCCGGTAGCCCTTCTCGAAGTTCTCCTCGGCCTCGCCCGAGACGACGCCGGCGAGATGGAAGACGACGTCCGGGCGGGCAGCCGCCAGGCGCGCCGCGGTGCCCGGCTCGCCGAGGTCGGCGGTCTCGGTCGCGACCGCGAAGCCCGCACCCTGAGGGGCGCTCGGCTCGACGACGTCGACCAGCGTCAGCTTCGAGATCGCCTGTCCGGCGAGGCTGCCGTCCGCAACCAGCCGGTCGACGAGCTTGCGACCGACCATGCCGGCCGCGCCGATGATGAGAATGTCCATGGATCCGCTCTTCTCTCGTGGGGGCAGGTAGGAAGCGTATCAGGCCAGCCGGAAACGGCCGACGGCGAAGGCACCGAGGCCGAAGCGGGTCGCGCGATCCTGGGCCGGCGGCGACAGCCGGTCGAGCCGGTCCGGGTTTTCGGCCGCCGCCGCGAAGGCCTCGGCGTCGAGCACGGCGAGCGCACCCGCCTGGCCCGGCAGCTCGACCTCGAGGGACTCCGGCGTCAGGTTGGCGACCCAGAGTTCCAGTCCTTCGTCGCTCTCGACCGCGAGCCCGAGGACGCGGTCCGGCTCGCCGCTGTCGAGCGCGCGCAGCGGGCGCCCGGCCTGCCGCGCGAGGCCACGGACCACGTGGAACACGGGGTAGAGACCGCCGTGCTGCTCGTACCAGGGCGCCGGCCAGTCCTGCGGCGTATGCAGCAGGCCGAAGGGCCCGGTCGGCGCCCCGACGGCGACCGCCTCGGCGCCGCCGTAGGCGAAATGGCGGTAGAAGCCGAGCGTCCAGGCGGCGTTCAGCAGGCCGCGCTGGCGCGGATCGTTGAAGTTCATGGCCTGGCGGATGTTCTTCGGATTGGCCATCGGCGCGGCGCCGTAGGGGTTCATGCGCATGCCGAGCGCGCTCGGCCCGACCGCGACCGGCAGGCCGTCGGCGATCGCCCGGGCGCTGGCCGCGATCGCCGGCAGCGCCCCCAGCCCCTCCATGGCCGAGCGGTCGTCGCCGGCGTGGACCAGCGCGGAGGTCGTGAAGCTGACCAGGTCGAGCTCGCCGGTCGGCGGCCGCTTGCGGTTGAACTCGGTGAAGTAGCTGAACATGCCGCCGCCCAGGCGGGCCTGCGGGAAGGCCTTGCGAGCCGCCCGGAACAGCGTCGCCGCGTCCGGCGCCGGCGGCCAGGTGCTGCCGGGCAGCGTGCACTTCAGATCGGGCGCCGGCGACAGCAGCACGACGGTGAAGGGCGAGCCGATGGCGGCGACCGTCTCGCCGAGTGCCGCGATCTCCTGCTCGACCTCGTCGATGGTCGTGACCACGGCCTCCAGCCAGGGCTCGGCGCCGAGCGCGGCGGCGGCCCGGGCCCCGGCCTCCAGGGTGCGGCGGTCGTGGCCGCGCCGCGGATCATGGTGGCAGATGACGTGACCGACGCCGAGGCCGGCCAGGGTCGACGCGGCGCCCTCGGTGGCCTCGACCTGGTCGGGATCGAGGCCGAGCCCGAGCGCCGGCGCCGTGCCGGTCTCCCCGCCGAGGCTCAGCGCGACCGGGCCGCCGCCGGCCGGGGCCTCGGCCGGCGCGCCCGAGACCGAGACGGTCACCGACTGCTCCAGGGTCGAGCCGGCCTCCAGGGTGTAGGGCCAGGGCTTGGCCAGAGGCCGCACGTAGGTCTTGTAGGAGGCGTCGGTCCAGTTGCGCTGGTCCTCCATCTCGTAGGCCTCGCCCTCCATGCGGCAGGCGACCTTCAGCCCCGGCACCGCCTCGTGGGTCAGGCAGCGCAGGTCCATCATCGGCTGCACCGGGTCGATCAG
>JAUILQ010000054.1 GCA_030433005.1 Alphaproteobacteria bacterium | reverse complement strand
AACTGAGCGTCTCGTCCAATACACAGGTCTCCTTGAACGGCATCGGCAAAGTCCCCCTTTGCCGAGCAGGAAACCTGTCAACGATCTTGCCGGTCCAATCTGTCAGCTATCTTACCGGTTCGGACCTTCGCTTCCCCTCTCCGCCCGTCAGGGGGGAGAGGGAGGGGCCCGCGGCCGAAGGCCGTGGGAGGGTGAGGCGGGCCGTCGGGCCCCTCGGCCGGCGCCCGGCGGCTCCGCCGCTCCCCCACCTCTCCCCGGCCCTCTCCGCCCCCGAGGGCGGAGAGGGAGAACCGGGCGCTCTACTTGTACGCCACCGCCGCGCTGGAAGGGCCGGCGAGCGGGATGACCTCGGTGCGGCGGAAGCCGGCCTCGCGGCACCAGCCGGCGAAGTCGGCGCCGCTGTAGTCGAAGGCCTCGCCGAACTCGATCAGCATGTTGAGCGACATCAGCAGGCCGGAGGCGTTGCTCCGCCGGGCGTCGTCGATCAGCGCCTCGATGACCACGAAGGCGCCGCCCTCGGGCAGCGCCTCGTAGGCCTTGGCGATCAGCGCCCGCTTCTTCTCCAGGTTCCAGTCGTGCAGGATCATGCCCATGGTGATGACGTCGGCCCGCGGGAAGGGATCGGCGAAGAAGTCGCCGGCGAGCGCCTCGACCTTTCCGTCCTGGCCGCGCTCGGCGATGCGGCGGCGCGCGATCTCCGTGACCTTGGGCAGGTCGAAGGAGCGGCAGGCCATGTGCGGCTGCGCCTCGGCGACGCAGCAGGCGAGCTGGCCGCTGGCGCCGCCGATGTCGACCAGGGAGGCGTAGCGCGAGAAGTCGAAGGCCTGCGCGAAGAGCCGGAAGTTGCCGGCCGACACACCCTCCATGGCGCGCAGGAACTGCTCGAGCCGATCCGGGTCGGCGTAGAGCTTCTCGAACATCCCCTCGTTCGAGTGCTTGGTCTCGTTCTGCGGCCGGCCGGTCTTCAGCGCCTCGGTCAGGTCGCCCCAGAAACCCCAGAGCCGGTCGTTGGCCATCTCCAGGATGCCGCCGACGTAGGCCGGGCTGGCGGGATCGAGGAACAGCGCCGTCTCGGGCGTGTTGGCGTAGCGCGCCGCCGGCCCCTCGCCGTCGCGCTCGAGCAGGCCGAGCGCGACCAGCGCGTCGGGGAAGTCGGGAACGGCGCGCGGCGCCAGCTCCAGCGCCCCGGCGAGCTCGGCGGCGGTCATCGGCCCGCGGTTCAGCGCCGCGAAGAGCTTGAGCTCGACGGCCGACAGCAGGGTCTTCGAGGCGAAGAAGCCCAGGCCGACCTGCATGATGTGTCCGGGATCCGGCTGCGCCATGGCGCGTCCCCCTGCTGTGCCCGGCCCATCGCCCCGGCCCTGCCGGAAGCCTGACCGCAATCGGCGCCACGCGCAACGCGCGAAGGCCTTCGGGATCCGGCCGGCTTTCCCGGCGCGCCGCGGGCGGCTATCGTCCGGGGCCGCTCGGGGGAGGAGGACTCCATGGGTTTCGTCGTCGAGGTCGTGCTGCCGCTGGCGCTGGCCTTCATCATGTTCTCGCTGGGCCTGGGGCTGACGCTCGCCGACTTCGCGCGGGTCGCGCGGCGGCCGCGCGACTTCCTGGTCGGCGCGCTCTCGCAGATCCTGCTGCTGCCGCTGGTCGCCTTCGCGCTGGTCTCGCTCTGGCCGCTGCACCCGGAGCTGGCGCTCGGGGTGATGATCATCGCGGCCGCCCCCGGCGGCGTCACCTCGAACCTGCTGACCGCCTTCGCGCGCGGCGACGTGGCGCTCTCGATCTCGCTGACCGCGGTGACCTCGCTGCTCTCGGTCGTGACCATCCCGCTGGTCGTGGTGCTGGCCTACCGCCGGATCCTCGGCGAGGCGGCGGCCCCCGAGATCTCGGTCGCCGGCACCGCGCTCAGCGTGTTCCTGCTGGTCGCCGTGCCGGTCATCGCCGGCCTGCTGCTGCGCACCCTGGCGCCGGGCGCGGCGCGGCGCGTCGAGCCGGCGGCGCGGCGCGTCTCGGCCGGGCTCTTCGTGCTGGTCCTGGCCGGCGCGATCTATGCCGAGCGCGGCAACATCGTCGACTACTTCGCCCAGGCCGGCCTGGTCACCCTGGCGCTCAACCTGGCGATGATGGCGCTGGCCTGGGGCCTCGCCCGCGCCTTCGCCTCGGGTCCGCCGCAGCGCGTCGCGATCTCGCTGGAGTGCGGCCTGCAGAACGGCACGCTGGCGATCGCCGTGGCCGGCCTGCTGTTCGGCGGCGGCCTGGCGGTGATCCCGGCGGCGACCTACAGCCTGATCATGTTCGCCACCGCGCTGGCCTTCGTCGTCGTGCTGCGCCGCCTGCATCCGGCGCCGGCGGGCGCGGCGGCCTGAAGGGTCGGCCTGAGGGGCCCTTGTCGAGCGATGCGCCCGGCATGCTATTAGATCTCTAAGCCCGAGACGAGAAACGCCGACGAAGGGAGCGAGATGATCGACAAGACCGTAGCCGACGTGCCGGCGGCACTGGCCGACGTCGAGGACGGCGCCACCGTGCTGATCGGCGGCTTCGGCGAGTCCGGCAGCCCGATCGAGCTGATCCACGGCCTGATCGACCAGGGGGCCAGGGAGCTGACCGTGGTCAGCAACAACACCGGCAACGGCCACGTCGGCCTGGCCGCGCTGATCCAGGCGAAGCGGGTCGCCAAGATGGTCTGCTCCTACCCGCGCTCCAGCCACTCCAAGGTCTTCCCGGAGCTCTACCGCAAGGGCGAGATCGAGCTGGAGCTGGTGCCCCAGGGCACGCTGGCTGAGCGCATCCGCGCCGGCGGCGCCGGCATCCCGGCCTTCTTCACGCCGACCGCGGCCGGCACGGTGCTGGCCGAGGGCAAGGAGGAGCGCGAGTTCGACGGCCGGCGCTACGTCATGGAGCGGGCGATCCGCGGCGACCTGGCGCTGGTCCGCGCCGAGGCCGGCGACCGCTTCGGCAACCTGACCTTCTACAAGGCCGGCCGCAACTTCGGGCCGATCATGTGCATGGCCGCCAAGTGCGCCGTCGTGCAGGTGCGCCGCATCGTCGAGGCCGGCGAGCTCGACCCCGAGGAGGTCGTCACCCCCGGCATCTTCGTCGACCGCGTCGTCGAGGTGCCCGAGCCCGCCCACGAGTCGCAGCTGATCGCCCAGGGAGCGAGCTATCCATGACGGAACGTCCGAACCGCCTCGGCCTGTCCCGCGCGCAGATGGCCTGGCGCGCCGCCCAGGACATTCCCGACGGCGCCTACGTCAACCTCGGCATCGGCATCCCCGAGCTGGTCGCCGCCCACGTGCCCGAGGGCCGCGAGGTCGTCTACCACACCGAGAACGGCATCCTCGGCTTCGGCGACGCGCCGCCGCCCGGCGAGGAGGACCCGGACCTGATCAACGCCGGCAAGAAGCCGGTGACCCTGTTGCCGGGCGCCGCCTTCTTCCACCACGCCGACTCCTTCGCGATGATTCGCGGCGGCCACATCGACTACTGCATCCTCGGCGCCATGCAGGTCGCGGCCAACGGCGACATCGCCAACTGGTCGACCGGCGCCGAGGGCGCGATCCCCGCGGTCGGCGGCGCCATGGACCTGGTCGCCGGCGTGCGCCACGTGCTGGTCATCACCGAGCACACGACCCGCGAGGGCGAGCCCAAGCTGCTGGAGCGCTGCACGTATCCCCTGACCGCGCCCGGCGTGGTCAGCCGCGTGTTCAGCTCCTTCGGCGTCATCGACGTGACGCCCGAGGGCTTCCTGCTGAAGGAGATCGCGCCCGGCGTCAGCCTCGACCAGGTCGCGGCCGCGACCGCCGCGCCGATCCGCGCCGCGCGCGACCTGAAGGAGGTCGCGGCCCCCGCGATCGAGAAGGAGGCCGCCGGTGCCTGAGGCCTTCGTCTGCGACGCCGTGCGCACCCCGATCGGCCGCTTCGGCGGCGCCCTGGCCGGCGTGCGCGCCGACGACCTGGCGGTCGTGCCGATCCAGGCGCTGATGGCGCGCAACCCCGGCGTCGACTGGGCGGCGCTCGACGACACGATCCTCGGCTGCGCCAACCAGGCCGGCGAGGACAACCGCAACGTCGCGCGCATGGCGGTGCTGCTGGCCGGCCTGCCGGAGACGGTGCCGGGCTCGACGATCAACCGCCTCTGCGGCTCCGGCATGGACGCGGTCGGCACCGCGGCGCGCGCGATCAGGGCCGGCGAGGGCGCGCTCTGGCTGGCCGGCGGCGTCGAGTCGATGTCGCGCGCGCCCTTCGTCATGCCCAAGGCCGAAAGCGCCTTCTCGCGGCAGGCCGAGATCCACGACACGACGATCGGCTGGCGCTTCGTCAACCCGAAGATGAAGCAGGCCTTCGGCACCGACTCGATGCCCGAGACCGGTGAGAACGTCGCCCGCGACTACGGCGTCGCGCGCGCCGACCAGGACGCCTTCGCGTTCCGCAGCCAGCAGCGCGCCAAGGCCGCCATGGAGTCCGGCCGCCTTGCCGAGGAGATCGTCCCGGTCAGCGTGCCGCGCCGCAAGGCCGACCCGCTGCTCGTCGAGGCCGACGAGCACCCGCGCCCCGAGACCACGCTGGAGCAGCTGGCCAAGCTGCCGACGCCCTTCCGCAAGGAGGGCGGCACGGTGACCGCCGGCAACGCCTCGGGCGTCAACGACGGTGCCGCGGCGCTGATCGTCGCCTCGGAGGCGGCGGCCAGGGCCCACGGCCTGACGCCGAAGGCGCGCATCCTCGCCACGGCGACCGCCGGCGTGCCGCCGCGCATCATGGGCATGGGCCCGGCGCCGGCCAGCCGCAGGGCGCTGGAACGCGCCGGCCTCACCCTGGCGCAGATGGACGTGATCGAGCTCAACGAGGCCTTTGCCGCCCAGGCCCTGGCCGTGCTGCGCGACCTCGGCCTGCCAGACGACGCCGAGCAGGTGAACCCCAACGGCGGCGCCATCGCCCTTGGCCACCCGCTCGGCATGAGCGGCGCCCGCCTGGTCGCGACCGCGACCTACGAGCTGCAGCGCCGCCAGGGCCGCTACGCCCTCTGCACCATGTGCATCGGCGTGGGGCAGGGCATCGCCATTGTGCTGGAAAGGGTGTAGCGGCGCAACTCAAGCGGACGGCCGGCCCTTGCCCGCCCGCCGGCAGCGCTCCGAGCAGTAGCGCACCTCGTCCCAGCAGCGCGCCCACTTGCGTCGCCAGGCGAAGGAGCGGCCGCAGGCGGCGCAGGGCTTGCTCGGCAGGTCGGACTTGCGGCGCATGACCCGGAGCTAGCGGGCGGCGCGCTGGCGGCAAGCCCCGATCCGTGAAGGCCTCTCGTCGCCCGGGCGGTCGAGTCCGCCGCCTCTGCCGTGTTACGCTCGGCTCGAGTGCATCGAGGATTGCCGCCGCGTTTTGGCGAAGCGAGCGATAGCAGAGGCGATCTCGAGGAACCTGCTGGCCCAGGTCATCGGGCGCGAGCGGGAGCTGGCGGCGCTCGGCGTGGTCGCCGGGGCCGACGCGCCGCTGGTCAGCTTCCTGCAGGGCCCCTCGGGGATCGGCAAGACGACGCTGCTGCGGGCGCTCGAGGTGCGTCTCGCCGAGCGCGGCCTGCCCTGCCTCTACCTCGACGGCCGCGACATCGAGCCGACCGGGCGCGGGCTGGTCGCGGCGCTGACGGACGGCCTGGGCTGCCGGGAGGCGAGCCTCGAGGCCCTGAAGGCCGGTCTCTCCGAAGCGGCGGGGCCGGTCGTCGTGCTGCTCGATTCCTGGGAGGCGCTGGGACTCGTCGACAGCGCCCTGCGGCAGTCGCTGCTGCCGCGCCTGCCCGACAACCTGCGCCTCGTGCTGGCCACGCGCTTCGCGCCGTCGCCGCCCTGGAGCCGCGCCGAGTGGCGCGGGCTGGTGCGCACGCACCGCCTGGGCCCGCTGTCCGAGGTGGACTCGACGCGACTGCTGGCCCAGCTCGGCGTGCCGCCCGGCGAGGCGGAGCGGATCGTCGGCCTCACCGGCGGCCTGCCCCTGGCGCTGAGCCTCGCCGCCGACGCCGTCGCCGCGGCGGCGGCGCTGTCCGATGGCCGGCCGCCGCCCGAGCAGGTGCTGGCCGAGCTGGCGCGCCGCTTTCTCGATGGTATCGAGGACCCGGCGCTGCGCGAGGCGGTCGAGGCGGCGAGCGTGGTCCGGCGCCTGACCGGCGGCCTGCTCGCCGCGCTGCTGCCCGATGCGGTGCCCGAGCTGCTGATCGCGCAGCTGCGCGCGCTGCCGTTCTGCAGCCTTGAGCGCGACGGGCTGCGGCTGCACGACGCGGTGCGCGGGCCGGTCGCCGACGACCTGCAGGCCGCCGACCCGCAGCGCTACCGCCGCTACCAGCGCGCCGCCTGGCGGCATCTCGACCGCGAGCTGGGTGCCGCCGGCCGTCACGAGCTGTGGCGCTACACCGCCGACCTGATCTGCCTGATCGGCAATCCGGTGTGGCGCGACGCCTTCTTTCCGCCGGGCGCGGCGACGCTGTCGGTCGAGCCGGCGCGGCCGAGCCATGCCGGGGCGATCCGCGGCCTGGCGCGGCGCCACGAGACGCCGGCGGCGGCCGCGCTGGTCGAGCGCTGGCTGGCCCAGGCCTTCCACGCCTTCCACGTCGTCGCCGACGCGGAGGGCCGCGTCGTCGGCTTCCACTGCCTGTGCGATGCGGCACGCGTGCCCGACAGCCTGGCGCGCGAGGATCCGGTCGTCGCCGCCTGGCGCGCGCATCTCGCCGAGCGGCCGCCGGAGGCCGGCGAGACCGCCCTGTTCCTCAGGCGCTGGCTCGGCGAGGCGACGGGCGAGGCGCCCTCGCCGGTGCAGGCGGCGAGCTGGCTCGACATCAAGCGGGCCTACCTGGAGCGGCGGCCCTCGCTGCGCCGCGTCTACCTGGCGCTGGAGGACCCGGAGCCCTACGCCGAGGCGGCGGCGACGCTCGGCTTCGAGCCGCTGGACTCGCAGACCGTCGAGCTCGGCGGCCGGCCGGTGCGCAGCGCCCTGCTCGACATGGGCCCGGGCTCCGTCGACGGCTGGCTGTCGCGGCTGGTCGCGGCCGAGCTGGGGCTGCCGGCGCAGAGCCTGCTCGACCGCCCGCGCCGGGCGCTGCGCCTGTCCGGTGCGCTGGTGCCGCTGACGCCCCGCGAGTTCGAGGTCCTGGCCCACCTCGAGGAGCAGGCCGGCGCCGTGGTCGGCCGCGACCAGCTGATCGCCGAGGTCTGGGGTGCGGACTACGACGGCGCCAGCAACGTCGTCGACGCGGTGGTCACCGCGCTGCGCCGCAAGCTCGGCGACGAGGCCGGGCTGATCGAGACGGTGCGCGGCCACGGCTACCGGCTGCGCGGCGCCGGCGACGCCTGAGGCAGGCGCTTTCACCGGATTCTCATGGCCCTCTCATGAAGCGCCGGCGGATCCGCTCCAGGCTGGGACCGCCAACTCACCAAGAGCCAAGGAGGCGACGATGGAACAGTGGCACCTGAAGGGACTCTGCGCCGAGGTCTGCACCTGCGAGACGGCCTGTCCCTGCATCTTCCTCAGCCCGCCGAGCCAGGGCGAGTGCATCGGCGTGATCTTCTGGCGCATCGACGAGGGCCGTCACGGCGAGCTCCGGCTGGACGGCCTCAACGTCGCCCTCGGCCTGCATTCGCCCGGCCGCATGGCCGACGGCGGCTGGCGCGTCGCGCTCTATCTCGACGAGCGCGCGGACGCGCGCCAGCAGGAAGCGCTGACGCGCATCTACGCCGGCGAGGCCGGCGGCCATCCCGCCAACCTCAAGCCGCTGATCGCCGAGGTGCTGGGCGTCGCCAGCGTGCCGGTGCGCTTCGAGCCGGCCGGCAAGGGCTACAGCGTCGGCGTCGGCACGCTCGCGGCCGCCGAGTTCGCGGCCCTGGAGGGCCAGGACGGCGAACCCGTCACGATCCGCGGGCATCCGCTGGCCGTCGCGCCCGGCCATCCGGTGACCGCGGCGCGCAGCGCGCACTTCCGCTACGAGGACCACGGCATCCGCCGGGAGGTCGCCGAGCGCAACGCCCTGGTCTCGGACTTCACCTATGCCGCGTAGCCTCTCGGAGGCCCTGGCCGGCGGCGGCGCTGCCGCCGCCGGCAGGGCGCGCACGGCGGCCTGGCTGCTCGCGCTCGGCGCCCTGCTGTGGCTCGGCTTCGCGGCGCTCGCCGAGGGCATCGGCGGGCCGGCGACGCAGCGGCTCTCCGCCCTGATGATGCCGGCCGACGCCGCCTGGTCGCCGGCCGCTGCCGCCGCCGTCTTCGCCATGTGGGCGGTGATGATGGCGGCGATGATGCTGCCCTCGGCGGTGCCGATGGTGAGCAGCTTCGCGGCGCTCGACCGCTCGGCGAGGGGCGGCGGCGGGCGGACCGCCGGCTTCCTGCTGGCCTATCTCGCCGTCTGGAGCGGCTTCAGCCTCGTCGCGGCGGCCCTGCAGTGGGGCCTGCAGGGCCTCGGGCTGGTCGACGCCGCGGGCGCCAGCCGGACCCCGCTGCTCGCGGCCGGCCTACTGGTCGCGGCGGGTGCCGTGCAGTTCACGCCCCTGAAGCAGGCCTGCCTGCGCAAGTGCCGCACGCCGCTCGGCTTCCTGGCCGTCGAGTGGCGGCCCGGCTTCCGCGGCGCGGCCGCCATGGGGCTGCGCCACGGCCTGTTCTGCCTGGGCTGCTGCTGGGCGCTGATGCTGCTGCCCTTCGTCGCCGGCACCATGAACCTGCTGTGGATGGCCGTCCTCACCGCGGTCGTGGCGCTGGAGAAGCTCGCGCCGCGCGGTGTGCTGCTGTCGCGCGGCCTCGGGGTTCTGCTGATCCTGGCGGGGCTGTCGATCCTGGCGATGCCGGCGGTTGCCGCCGCGTGACGGCGCCCGCTTGGTCTACCCCTCGATCGTCTCGTCGTAGATCCCCAGCACCGCCGTCGTGTCGAGGTGGCCGTAGCCGCGGCCGATCAGCTGGCGGTAGAGCGTCGCGGTGACCGCCGAGAGCGGCGTCGGGGTCTTGGTCGCCTTGGCCAGGTCGTGGACCATGTCGAGGTCCTTGAGCATCTGGCGGGCGTAGCCGGCGGGCGGCGTGAACTGGCGGCCCTGCATGCGCGGGTAGAGCTTCTGCAGCATGTTGCCGTCGGCGTAGCCGCCGGCCAGCGCCTCGGGGATGCGCGCGGCGTCGATGCCGGCGTTCTCGGCCAGCTTGGCGGCCTCGGCGAGCACCGCGAAGAGGTTCCCGACGATCACCTGGTTGACCATCTTCGTCGCCTGGCCGGCGCCGGCCTCGCCCATGCGCGTGGCGCGCGCAGCGTAGGCGGAAAGGATCGGCTGGGCCGCCGCGACGGCCGCCTCGCTGCCGCCGAGCATGGCCGTCAGCTGGCCGGCTTCGGCCGCCGGCGGGCCGCCGGACAGCGGCGCGTCGACCCAGTCGGCGCCGGTCTCGGCCTTCAGCCGCTCGGCCATCGCCTGGGTGCGGTCGGCGAAGGCGGTCGAGTGGTCGATCAGCAGGCGCGGCGCCTTGCCGGCGCGCGCGATACCGGCCTCGCCGAAAACCACCTCCTCGACGGCGGCGGTGTCGAGCACGCAGAGCAGCACGACATCGGCCGCCTCGGCGACCTCGCGCGGGCTGCCGGCTTCCCGGGCGCCCTTGGCCAGGGCCGGCTCGATCCGCTCGCGCTCGCGGTTCCAGACCGTGACCCGGTAGCCCGCCTCGAGCAGCCTCAGCGTCATCGGCTGGCCCATCAGCCCGAGCCCGACGAAGCCCAGCGCCGGCCCGTCGCGTCCGTTGTCCTGTCCCTTCTCCTGCCCCTTCTCGGCCATGCGATCCTCCCCTTGGTATGCCGTTCTCGCGCGGTCGCGCCGGAGCCTAGCACCGGCGGCGCGCGGCCGTCATCCGGGCGGGCGCTTCGGAGCCGGTGGCGACTCCCGGCAGGGGCCTCGCCCGACGGGTGGCAGCCCTGCGCGGGGACGGAGCGGGCGGCGTTGACAGGGGCCCGGATGGTATACCAAAGTCGGGGCAACGAACGATAAGCGACCTATGGGAGGCCGCCCCGGCTCAAGGGGCGGGGCCGGTTTGGCGGAACACGCGGACCGGGCGGACGACGCGGTCGAGGGCGACAAGGCCCTGCCGATCGTCGACGCCCATCATCACCTCTGGGACCTGACGGCGAACCGCCACCCCTGGCTGAGCGACGAGCCGCCGATTCCGTTCCGCTACGGCGACTACGCGGCGATCCGCCGGAACTACCTGGCCGCCGACTACAAGCGCGACAGCGCCAACCAGAACATCGTCGCCAGCGTCTACGTCGAGGCCGAGGTCGACCCCGCCCAGCCGCTGCAGGAGACCGACTGGATCAGCCGCACCGGCGAGGCGGCCGGGCTGTGCCAGGCGATCGTCGCGCAGGCCTGGCTCGACCGCGACGACGCCGGCGAGCTGCTGGCCGCCCAGGCCGCCTTCCCCAAGGTCCGAGGCATCCGCCACAAGCCGAAGGCGGCGGCGCGGCCGCAGGACGTCGAGCCGGGCGCCCCGGGCTCGATGGGCGACCCGCGCTGGCGCGCCGGCTACGCGCAGCTGGCGCCGAACGGCCTGTCCTTCGACCTGCAGGCGCCCTGGTGGCACCTGGCCGAGGCGGCGGCGCTGGCCGAGGCCTTCCCCGAGACGCAGATCATTCTCAATCACACCGGCCTGCCGGCCGACCGCAGCGCCGAGGGGCTGGCCGGCTGGCGCGCCGCCATGACCGGGTTGGCGCGCTGCCCCAACGTCGCGGTGAAGATCTCCGGAATCGGCCGGCCGGGGCTGCCCTGGACGGTCGAGGCCAACCGCGGGATCGTGCTCGACACGATCGAGGCCTTCGGCGTCGAACGCTGCCTGTTCGCCAGCAACTTCCCGGTCGACGGCCTGGTCGCCGGCTTCGACGAGATCTTCGACGGCTTCAAGACGATCACCCGCGGGTTCACGCCGGCCGAGCGCCTGAAGCTGTTCTGCGACAACGCGCTGCGCCTCTACCGCATCGAGCGCCCGGCGACGGCGCCCGGCGCCGCGCCGGGACGCTCGGGCGGGGGGACGGCGGGAGCGGCCTGACGGCCGGAACCGCCCCGCAGAGAACCAGGAACACACAAGAGGGAGGAAAAAGACCATGAGAACCAAGAGCCTGAAGACGCTCCTGGCCGGCGCCGCGGCGGCCGTCCTGGCCGGCGGCATCGCCCTGGGGGCCGCCGGTCCGGCCAAGGCCGAGTATCCCGAGCGCCCGGTCACGCTGCTGGTCGCCTGGGGTGCGGGCGGCGGCACCGACACGGTGGCGCGCATGTTCGCCTCGCTGATGGAGGAGGAGCTCGGCCAGCCGGTCAACGTCGTCAACCAGACCGGCGGCGGCGGCGTCGTCGGCCACGTCGCCATGGCAAACGCCGAGCCCGACGGCTACACGGTCGGCATCGCGACCATGGAGGTCACGGTCTACGAGGCCCTCGGCCTGGCCGACATCGGCCCGGACTCCTACACGCCGATCTACCGCCTGGCGGCGATCCCGGCCGGCCTGACGGTCAAGGCCGACTCGCCCTACCAGAGCGCCGAGGAGCTGCTGGCCGCGATCAAGGAGCAGCCGAAGGGCAGCTTCAAGTCGTCGGGCTGCGGCATCGGCTGCGCCTGGCACTTCGCGGCGACCGGCTGGATGCAGTCAGAGGGCCTGGACCCCGACACCATCCTGTGGATCCCCAGCCAGGGCGGCGCCCCGGCGCTGCAGGACCTCGCCGCCGGCGGCCTGGAGATGGTCACCGCCTCGGTCGTCGAGTCGCGCTCGCTGCTCGAGGCCGGGGAGATCCGCGCGCTGGCCGTGATGAACGACGAGCGCCAGGAGGCCTTCCCCGACGTGCCGACGCTGAAGGAGGCGACCGGGTCCGACTGGACGGCCTCGACCTGGTTCGGCCTGGTCGGCCCCGACGGCCTGCCCGAAACCGTCGTCCAGACGCTGCAGTCGGCGGCCGCCGACGTCTACGCCAGCGACAAGTTCCAGGCCTTCATGGCCGAGCGCGGCTACGTGCCGGTCGGCGAGACCCCGGAGCAGTTCCAGGGCTTCATGGAGCAGCAGTCGAGCCAGCTGAGCGGCCTGATCGAGGAGCTCGGCCTGGCGAAGTAGGGCCGGGCTCGTGCGGAAGCCGGGGCCAGGCCCCGGCTTCCGCGCCCTCCCGCTTGCGTGGTTCGACAAGCTCACCATGAAGCGACGGATGCTCTTCAATTCGGCTTCCGCTCCGACTTCCTGATGAGCGCCTCATAGGGCGACCGTCGGTCTGCTCTGGCCTCCTGGTCGCTTCGTGGTGAGCTTGTCGAACCATGCAAGCGTGAAGGCTCCGCCGGAACGATAGGAAGGGATCCAGCCGCCATGCGCTTCAACGACACGGTGCTCGGCCTGGTGCTGGCGCTGCTCGGCGGCGGCGTGATCTGGCAGGCCGGCGGCTTTCCCTCGCGCCCGGGCATGTCCTTCGGGCCGGCGCTGTTCCCGACGCTGATCGGCGCCGGCCTGGCCGGCAGCGGACTGCTGCTGGTCGCGCGCAAGCTGGCGAGCGGCGACCGCACGCCCTGGTACGTCGTGCCCGAGTGGGGGCGCTCGCTCTACCACGTGGCCGGCATCCCGGTGATCGTCGGGCTGATCCTGTTCTACGTCTACCTCTCCAAGCCGCTCGGCTTCACGCCGACGATGTTCCTGGTCCTGTTCGCCGGCATGCTGTGGTTCCGCGCGCGTCTGCCGACCGCGCTGGCGGCTGCGGCGGCGGGGGCCGTCGGCATCTTCGTCGGCTTCGACCTGCTGCTGCGCGTGCCGCTGCCGGTCGGCCCGCTCGAACTGCTGCTCTGGTGAGCGCGGTGGCGGAGACCCGCTCGTGACCGACAATCGCCGATGACCGACGTACTCGCCGCCTTCGGGCTGATCCTCGATCCCTACGTGCTGGCGGTGATCCTCGCCGCCGGCTGCCTGGGGCTGCTGATCGGCTCGATCCCGGGACTGACCGCGACCATGGGCGCCGCGCTGCTGGTGCCGATCACCTTCTTCATGGACCCGGTGCCGGCGATCGCCGCGATCGTCACGCTATCGGCCGTCGCGGTGGTCGCCGGCGACATTCCCGGGGCCCTGCTGCGCATGCCCGGCACGCCGGCCTCGGCGGCCTACACGGACGACGCCCACACCCTGGTGCGCGCCGGCCGCACGGAGCTGGCGCTCGGCACCTCGGTGGTCTGCGCCAGCCTCGGCGGCCTGTTCGGCTCGGTCGTGCTGGTCGTCGCCTCGCCGCTGCTCGCCCGGGTCGCGCTCAACTTCTCCGACTTCGAGTACTTCTGGCTGACCTGCCTGGGCCTGACCTGCGCCGCCTTCGTGTCGACCGGCTCGACGCTCAAGGGCGCGGCCTCGCTGTTCATCGGCCTGCTGATCGCGACGGTCGGGCTGGACGTGACCTCGGGCTACCCGCGCTTCACCTTCGGGACCACCGACCTGATGGGCGGCGTGCCGCTGATCCCGGCGATGATCGGCATGTTCGCCATCGCCGAGGTGTTCCGCCACGCCGTCGCCCTGAAGCCGGCGCCGCCGCTCGAGCAGGAACCGGTCGGCGGCCTGTTCTCCGGGCTCGGCAAGGCGCTGCGGCCCTATCGCCTGAACGTGCTGCGCGGCGGCGCCATCGGCACGCTGATCGGCGCGCTGCCGGGCGCCGGCGCCGACATCGCGGCCTGGGTCGCCTACGCGGTCAGCCGACGCTTCTCGAAGACGCCCGAGCGCTACGGCAAGGGCCACGTCGAGGGCATCTGCGACGCCGGCGCCGCCAACAACGGCTCGCTGAGCGGCGCCTGGGTGCCGGCGCTGGTCTTCGGCATCCCCGGCGACACCATCACGGCGATCGCCATCGGCGTGCTGATCCTCAAGGGCATGCAGCCCGGCCCGGCGGTCTTCATCAACTCGCCGACGCTGCTCTACGCCGTGTTCATCGCCTTCTTCGTCGCCAACCTGCTGATCGTGCCGCTCGGCTGGGCGGCGGTGAAGGCCGCAAAGCACGTCGTGCGCGTGCCGCGCAACCTGTTGATGCCGCTGATCCTGGGCTTCTGCATCGTCGGCTCCTTCGCGATCACCAACTCGCTGTTCGGCGTCCTGGTGATGCTGGCGCTCGGCCTGCTCGGCTACCTGATGGAGGAGAACGGCTTTCCGGTGGCGCCGGCGATCCTCGGCCTGGTGCTCGGCGGCCTGCTCGAGCAGAACTTCATGACCGCGATGCTCAAGGCCCAGGGCGACCTGCTCGGCTTCTTCGACCGGCCGGTCGCGGCCGCGCTCGGCGTCGTCACGCTGACGGTCTGGGTTTCGCCGCTGCTGCTCATGGCCTGGCGCCGCCTGCGCGGCCGGCAGCGGCGGGTGCCGGAAATCGCCCACGGCGATCGGCAGGACGTGCCGTGAGGCGCACGGAGAACGGAGGACGGAGACCGAGATGACGGGTGAGATCCGGGCCGAGCCGCTGGGCGACGGCATCGTGCGCGTGGTCATCGACCAGCAGGCGCGCCGCAACGCCCTGACCAACGCGATGTGGGACAGCCTGCGCGAGACCATGACCGCCATCGACGCCGACGACACGCTGCGCTGCGTGATCCTGACCGGCGCCGGCGAGAAGGCCTTCGGCGCCGGCGCCGACATCTCGGAGTTCGAGCAGAACCGCAGCAGCGCCGAGAAGGCCCGGCGCTTCGCCGAGCGCACCCATGCCGCCCTCGACGCGGTCAAGCGCTGCCGCCACCCGGTGGTCGCGGCGATCCGCGGCCTCTGCGTCGGCGGCGGCCTGGAGATGGCGCTGTGCGCCGACCTGCGCATCGCCAGCGCGGACTCGCGCTTCGGCATCCCGGTCAAGCGCCTGGGTCTGGTCGTCGGCTACGACGAGATGGCCGGGCTGATCGAGGCGGTCGGCAAGTCGAACGCGCTGCGCATCCTGCTCGAGGGCGACATCTTCGGCGCCGAGGAGGCGCTGCGCATGGGGCTGATCAACCACCTGCTGCCGGTCGAGGACTACGAGACGGCGCTGCTCGAGCGCGTCCGCCTGATCGTCGAGGGCGCGCCGCTGGTCGCGCGCTGGCACAAGTCGTTCGCGAACCGCCTGATGGACCCGACGCCGCTGAGCGAGGCCGAGCACGCGGAAACCTTCGCCTGCTTCGACAGCGAGGACTTCCGCATCGGCTACAAGGCTTTCCTGGACAAGCAGACGCCGCGCTTCGTCGGCAAGTAGCCAACTTTCGCAAGTAACCGCTTGAAGAAGGAAACTCCGAGGACATGACCGCACTCGCAGGACTCAAGGTCGTCGACATGACCCACATCATGGCCGGCCCGACCTGCACGCTGATGCTCGCCGACATGGGCGCCGACGTGATCAAGGTCGAGAAGCTGGCCGGCGGCGACGACACCCGGCGCAGCGTGCCCCCGGCGGTCGGCGACCAGTCGGCGGCCTTCCTGATGATGAACCGCTCGAAGCGCGGCATCGCGCTCGACCTGCGCACCGAGGGCGGCAAGAAGGTGCTGCGCCGGCTGCTCGAGGACGCCGACGTGCTGGTCGAGAACTACCGGCGCCAGACCCTGCCCAAGCTCGGATTCGACTACGAGACGCTGCGCGAGACCAACCCCGGGCTGATCTACTGCGCGATCTCCGGCTTCGGGCGCACCGGCCCCTACCAGGACCGCGGCGGCTTCGACCTGGTCGCTCAGGCGATGAGCGGCATCATGTCGATCACCGGCACGAAGAAGGGCGAGCCGCCGGTCAAGTGCGGCGCGCCGCTGACCGACATCACCGCCGGCCTGCTGGCGACCATCGGCATCCTGGCGGCGCTGCGCAGCCGCGAGCAGACCGGCAAGGGCCAGATGGTCGATACCTCGCTGCTCGAGGCCGGGGCGATCCAGACCTACTGGCAGTCGGCGATCACCCTGGCGACCGGCGAGTCGCCGGGCCCGATGGGCTCGGCGCATCCGCTCAATGCGCCCTACCAGGCCTTCGAGGCCTCGGACGGCTGGATCGTCGTGGGCGGCGCCAACGAGACCAACTGGCGGCGCCTGGTGCAGCTGCTCGGCGTGCCCGAGCTGGCCGAGGACCCGCGCTTCGAGACCAACGCCCAGCGCATGGCCCACCTCAAGGAGCTGGAGGCCGCGCTCAACGAGCAGTTCCGCCGGCGCAGCGCCGCGGACTGGCTGGCCGCGCTGGAGGAGGCCGGGGTGCCAGCCGGGCCGGTCTACGAGATCGACGAGATGCACCACGACCCGCAGATCCAGGCGCGCGACATGGTCGTCGAGGTCGAGCACTCGACGCTCGGCCGGGTCAAGACCCTGGGCCTGCCGATCAAGTTCTCGGACACGCCGGGCGGGCCGCGCTGGGGCGCGCCGCTGCTCGGCCAGCACACCCGCGCGGTGCTCGGCGAGCACGGCTTCTCCGAGGCCGAGATCGAGGCCCTGGCCGCCGAGGGCGCGATCGGCGAGCCGCAGTCCGCCGACGAGTAGGGGAAAGGCCATGCTCTACGAGCTCGACGGGGTGCGCCCCGAGATCCACGAGGAGGCCTGGGTCGCGCCCAACGCCGCGGTGATCGGTCAGGTCGTGCTGAAGCGCGGCGCCAGCGTCTGGTGGGGGGCCACGCTGCGCGGCGACAACGACCTGCTGGAAGTCGGCGAGCGCTCGAACATCCAGGACGGCTCGGTGCTGCACACCGATCCCGGCCTGCCGCTGATCGTCGGCGCCGGCGTCACGGTCGGTCACCTGGTCATGCTGCACGGCTGCACGATCGGCGACGGCTCGCTGATCGGCATCGGCGCGGTCCTGCTCAACCGGGTGAAGATCGGCCGCAACTGCCTGATCGGCGCCAAGGCGCTGGTCACCGAGGGCACCGAGGTGCCCGACAACTCGCTGGTGCTCGGCGCGCCGGCCAAGGTCGTCAAGACGCTGAAGGAGGCGCACATCGAGCGCCTGCGCGAGGGCGCCGACTCCTACGAGGAGAAGAACCGGCGCTACCGCCGGGGCCTGGTGCCGCTGGAGTGAGGCGGGGGCGGCCCCCTCAGGAGGCCGCGGCCTCGCCGGACGACGGCGAGCTTGGCCCGGAGCGCGGGCCCGAGCGCGACCCGGGGCGCGATTCGGCGGCCAGGATCTCCTGCATCTTGTCCCAGGCGGTGATGACGTGGCCGCGCAGGATCGCCGAGAGCGCCGCGGCGTCGCGCGCGGCCAGGGCCTCGAGGATCTGCTCGTGCTCCTTGATCGCGCTCTCCCAGCGCTGGGTGCGCAGGTTGCAGATGTAGCGCGCCCGGTAGACCCGGGCGTTGAGCACCCGGTGGTGGGCGATCAGCGCCTGGTTGCGCGTCGCCGCGACCAACGCCAGGTGGATGTCCTGGTTGCGCCGGAAGTAGCCCAGCCGGTCGCCGCGGGTGTAGGCGGCGAGCATCTCGAAGTGCAGGGCCCGGAGCTCGCTGAGCTCCTGCTCGGTGACCGTCTCGCACGCGAGCTCGCCGGCGAAGGCCTCGAGCACGCCGAGCAGCTGCAGCAGCTCGCGGATCTCGCGGCTGCTCGGCGCGGCGACCAGGGCGCCGCGGTTCGGGTGCAGCTCGACCAGCCCCTCGGCCGAGAGGATCTTCAACGCCTCGCGCAGCGGCGTGCGCGAGACGTCGAGCCGCTCCGAGAGGGCGCGCTCGCGGATCGGCGCGCCCGGCGGCAGCTCGTCCTGGATGATCATCTCGCGGATCCGCTCGGCGACCTGCGCGCCCTTGGAGCCCAGGGGTCCGGGGGCGGCGCTCTTGGCCGAGCCGCCCTGCGACGGCGTCGCGGGCGGCGCGGCCCGGCCCGGCAGGATGCTCACGTTGTCGGTCATGCTGGATCGGTCATGCTGCTTCTCCGTGACCGCTTGGCATACCACGGAAGCACGGCGCCGCGGAAGCCGGGCGGCCGGCGCGGCGACGGTTCGCCGACGGCCCGGGGGCGCGCTGCTGCGCCGGCCGCCGACTTGTATGCTAAGCGATTTTGCCGGAGCGGCGCCGGTGCCCGTCGCAAGCGACGCCTCGCCCGACGGGACGGGAGAAAACCGCGGGTTGCAGGCGGACCGAGGGAGCAATCCTGCCCTGCCGCGCGGCCGCGTTGACGGCCGAAACTTGGTATGCAACGGTCCCGCTTAACCAAGAACCGATGCTGTCAGGGAGGAATCAGATGACCAGCATGACGTCCCTTCTCGCGGGCACGGCGACCGCCGCGCTCGTGGCCCTCTCGGCGGTGGCGCTCTCGGCGGCCGGGGCCGAGCGGGCCCTGGCGCAGACCGAGCTGCGCTTCGCCCACACCCAGCCGACCAGCGACACCCATCACATCGCGACCGAGCGCTTCAAGGAGCTCGTCGAGGAGCGCACCGGCGGCGAGGTCACGGTCTCGATCCACCCGGCCGGCGAGCTCGGCAACGACCCGACGATCCTGGAGGGCGCGCGCCTGGGCACGGTCGACATCGCCCAGACCGGCAACCCCTTCTACACGCGCTTCGAGCCGAAGCTGAACGTGCTCGACCTGCCGTTCCTCTTCGCCGACTACGACCACGTCTACCAGACCATCGACGGCGAGATCGGCGAGCAGCTGCTGGCCGAGCTCGACAAGCACGGCCTCAAGGGCCTCGCCTTCTGGGAGATCGGCTTCCGCAAGCTGACCAACAGCAAGCGCGCGGTCAGCGGCCCGGCCGACGTCGAGGGCCTGAAGATCCGCACGACGCCGAACCCGGCCCACGTCCAGGCCTTCGAGCTGCTCGGCGCGATCCCGACGCCGATGCCCTTCACCGAGGTCTACCTGGCGCTCGAGACCGGCACGGTCGACGGCCAGGAGAACCCGCTGAACATCATCCGCTCGAACCAGTTCCAGGAGGTCCAGGACCACCTGTCCTTCACCGACCACGCCTACACCGTGTCGATCGTCTCGATGAACAAGGGCAAGTTCGAGCAGCTCACCGACGAGCAGCAGCAGATCGTCGTCGAGGCGGCGCGCGAGGCCGCGACCTTCCAGCGCAAGCTGAACCGCGAGCAGGCCTCCTCCGACCTGGAGACGATCAAGGCGGCCGGCGTCGAGGTCGTCGAGGAGGTCGACCGCGAGGCCTTCAAGGAGATCGTCTACGAGCCGGTCAAGCAGACCTACGTCGAGAAGTTCGGCTCCGAGATCGTCGACCAGATCGAAGCGATGAACTGAGGACCCGATGCGGCTCCTGCCCCGCGCGGGGCTGCGCTGGCTGCGGCGGCTGCTCGATGCCGCCGCAGCCCTTCTGCTCGCCTCCGTCCTCCTGGTCACCGCCGCGCGCGTCGTCGCGCGCTACCTGCTCGGCGAATCGATGCCCTGGAGCGAGGAGCTGACGCGCCTGCTGTTCGTCTGGCTGGTGATGATCGGCGCCGCGCGCTGCAGCCACCTGCGCATCGACATGCTGCCCGGGGCGCTCGGCCAGGGCGCCGCGCGGCTCGCCCTGGAGGCCGTCGTCGCGGTCCTCTCGGTCGGCCTGCTCGGCCTGCTGATCTGGAAGGGCTTCGGGCTGATCGCGCTGACCGCCTACGACCGCTATACGGCCCTCGACCTCTCGCTGCAGTATCTCTACTGGTCGCTGATCGTCGGCGCCGGGCTGTGGATCCTGACCACGCTGGTCGGCCTGCTCGAGCAGATCGAGGAGGCGGCTGGGGCCGGTCGTGCCGGGGGGAGCGGGGGCCGATGAGCCTGCTGCTGCTGCTCGGCTCGCTGCTCGCCCTGGCGCTGGCCGGCGTGCCGCTGGTCTTCGCGCTGCTCGCCGCCGCCCTGGTGACCCTGCTGGTGACCCGCCCGGGCCTGCCCCTGGAGCTGGTGCCGCAGTTCTTCGTCCAGGGCATGGACAACTTCCCGCTGCTCGCCATCGCGCTGTTCTTCCTGGCCGGCGAGTTCATGGTCGCCGCCGGCGTCACCCAGCGCATCCTCGGCTTCGCCCAGGCCCTGGTCGGCCACCTGCGCGGCGGCCTGGCGCAGGTCGGCATCGTCGCCTCCTTCATCATGGCCGGCGTCTCCGGCTCGGCGGTCGCCGACGCGGCGGCGGTCGGCTCGGTGCTGATCCGCTCGATGGTGCGCGCCGGCTACCCGGCCGGCTTCGCCGCGGCGCTGGTCGAGACCGCCTCGATCCTGGGCCCGATCATCCCGCCCTCGATCCCGATGATCATCTACGCCGTGCTCGCCGGCGTCTCGGTCGGCGGCATGTTCCTGGCCGGCATCGTGCCGGGCATCCTGATCGCCCTCGGACTCGGCTTCGTCGCCTGGCTGCGCGCCGGCCAGCTCGACCTGCCGCGCACGCCCAAGGCCGGCGGCCGGACGGTGCTGCGCGAGACCGGCAACGCCTTCTTCGCGCTGCTGGCGCCGGTGATCATCGTCGGCGGCATCCGCGGCGGCGTGTTCACGCCGACCGAGGCCGGCGCCATCGCCGCGCTCTACGTGCTGGCCATCGGCTCGCTGATCTACCGCGGCCTGACGCCGAAGGAGATCGGCGGCTCGCTGGTCCGCGCCGCGCACGGCACCGCCTCGGTGCTGGTCGTGCTCGGGGCCTCCTCGATCTTCGCCTGGATCATCGCCGACCAGGGCATCAGCCGCGACCTGGCGGCGCTGATCACCGAGACCGGCGCGCCGGTCTGGCTGCTGATCCTGCTGTTCAACCTGCTGTTCCTGGCGGTCGGCATGTTCCTCGACCCGATCGCCGCGCTGATCATCCTGGTGCCGCTGATGATTCCGCTCTTGCCCGACATCGGCCTCGACCCGATCCAGTTCGGCGTGATGATCGTGCTCAACCTGATGATCGGCCTCTGCACGCCGCCGGTCGGCTACCTGATCTTCATCACCAGCAGCCTGGGCGAGGTGCCGGCCGGCCAGGTCATCCGCCAGTCGCTGCCCTTCCTGGCGGTGCTCTTCGTCGTGCTGCTGCTGGTCTCCTACGTGCCCGCCGTGACGCTGACCCTGCCGGAGCTGGTGCGCGGCCGCTGAGCCGGGCCGCCGAGAAGAGGAAGAGAGCCTGCCATGGATGACGACCTCAAGATCGTCGACGCCCACCACCACCTCTGGGACCTGGGCCGCAACTACTATCCCTGGCTCTCCGACACGCCCGAGGAGCACTTCTTCCTGGGCGACTACTCGGCGCTCAAGCGCAACTTCCTGCCCGCCGACTACCGCCGCGCCACCCGGGGCTACGACGTCGTCGCGACGGTCCATGTCGAGGCGGAGTGGGACCGCGAGGCCCAGGTCGCCGAGACCCGCTGGCTGCACGAGGTCGCCGCCGAGAGCGGCATGCCCAACGCCGTCGTCGGCCACGCCTGGCTGGCGCGCGACGACTGCGAGGAGGTGCTGGCCGGCCACGCCGCCTTCCCGCTGACGCGCGGCATCCGCTCCAAGCCGGTGACCTCGCGCTCGCCCGACACGATGGAGCCGGGCGCGCCCTGGACCATGCAGGACCCGAAGTGGCGCGCCGGCTACGCGCTGCTGCAGAAGTACGGCCTCAGCTACGACCTGCGGGTGCCCTTCTGGCACCTGCCCGAGGCGCTGGAGATCGCCGAGCTCTATCCCGAGACGCCGGTGGTGCTCAACCACACCGGCTTTCCCTGGGACCGCAGCGAGGAGGGCCTGGCGGCCTGGCGCGCGGCCATGCGCACGATCGCGAAGGCGCCGCACGTCTGGCTGAAGATCTCGGAGTTCGGCCTCAAGGACCAGCCCTGGGAGTACGAGGGCAACCGCCGCATCGTGCTGGAGGCCATCGAGATCTTCGGCATCGAGCGCTGCATGTTCGCCAGCAACCTGCCGGTCTGCGCCCTGCGCGCCGACTTCTCCACGATCGTCGAGGGCGTGGCGCGCATGGTCGCGGACTTCCCCCGGGCCGAGCGCCAGGCGCTGTTCGCCGGCAACGCGGCGCGGTTCTACCGCCTGGAGATCTGAGGCGGGGGCGAGGCGGAGAGGCGGGCGCGGATGTCGCTTGGCATACCATCGCCGGCCGGGTGCTCGCGTGAAACGCCGCCTCCCGTGACGCTTTGGTTTGACGCAAGCGAAAATGGTATGCAGCATTCGTCGGTCAACGAAGCGAATCCAGGCGAGGGCGGCGAACCGCCCCGCACTTTCCGGGAGGAAGAAGCCCCATGAAGACCAAGACGCGATACCTGTCCCTGCTCGCCGGCGGCCTGCTGCTGGCCGGCATCTCGGCCCCCCTGACGATCGGCCAGGCCGCCGCGCAGGGCGCCGAGCTGCAGTTCGGCACGACCAGCCCGCCGGGCAACATGCAGTCGAACTCGGCCGAGGAGTTCGCCCGCCGGGTCAACGAGAAGATCGGCGACGCCGGCACGGTCCAGGTCTACACCTCGAGCCAGCTCGGCAACGACAAGGAGATGCTGCAGAAGCTGCGCCTCGGCACCCAGGACATGTCGCAGCCCTCGACCATCATGTCGACCGTGGTGCCGGAGTTCGGCCTGTTCGACATGCCCTACCTGGTCAAGGACCGCGCGCACATGAAGTGCATCGCGCAGGAGATCATCTGGCCGGAGCTGGCGCCCAAGCTCGAGGAGAAGGGCTACAAGCTGATCGGCGTCTGGGAGAACGGCTTCCGCAACATCTCCAACAACGTCCGGCCGATCGACACGCCGGCCGACCTGGAGGGCGTCAAGCTGCGCACGCCGCGCGGCGTCTGGCGCGTGCGCATGTTCGAGACCTACGGCGCCAACCCGACGCCGATGGCCTTCTCCGAGGTCTTCGTGGCGCTGCAGACCGGCGTCATCGACGGCCAGGAAAACCCCTACGCCAACATCTACGCCGGCAAGTTCCACGAGGTGCAGGAGTTCCTCTCGGAGACGCGCCACGTCTACACGCCGTCCTTCCCGACGGCGAGCCTGTCCAAGTTCAACGCCTACCCGGAGGAGGTCCGGACGGCGATCATGGAGGCCGCCGCCGAGACCCAGGACTGGACCTACGAGGAGGCCGCGCGCCTGGACGAGGAGACCAAGCAGAAGCTGCTCGACGCCGGCATGAAGCTCAACGTCGCCAACCGCGACGCCTTCGTCGAAGCCAGCAAGCCGGTCTACGAGGCCTTCGCCGAGGAGGTCCCCGGCGGCCGCGAGCTGATCGACCGCGCCCTGGCGCTGGCCGACGGCTGCTGAGCCCCCAGCGAGCCACCCGTTGAGCACCCGGGCGCCACGGGCGACCTGACGGAACGGCCGGGCCCGCCGCGCCTCTTGCGGCGGGCCCGTGCCGGTCCGCGTCCCGCGCTCCTCCCAACTCTAGGGTCCTCCCCATGCTCGATCGCTTCCGCCGCGGGCTCGAAGCGGCGCTCGCCGTGGTCTGCGTCGGCCTGATGGCCAGCCTGGCGATCCTGGTCGTCACCGCCGTCGTGTCGCGCAAGCTCGGCAGCTCCTTCACCTGGTACGACGAGGTCGCCTCGGTGATGCTCGCCTGGATCACCTACTACGGCGCGGCGCTGGCGGCGCTGAAGCGCGCGCACCTGGGCTTTCCCAACGTCGTCGCCGCGGCGCCGCCGGCGCTGCGCCTGCCGCTGGTGCTGCTCGCCGAGGGCCTGGTGCTGTTCTTCTTCGTCATGGTCACGAAGTTCGGCCTGGAGGTCGCGATCATCCTGGAGGGCGACACCCTGACCTCGCTGCCGTGGGTCCCGATCCAGTTCACCCAGTCGGTGATCCCGATCGGCGCCGCGCTCTTCGTGCTGGCCGAGCTGCTGACCCTGCCCGAGCGCATCGGCGAGGCGCGGCGCGGCGCCCCGGCCTTCGATCCCGAGCACGCGCTCGACAGTGTCAGCGAGGCCGAGAGCGCGGCCGCCCAGGACAGGGTTGCCGGCCGGGAGGGCGCCCCGCGATGATCGCGCTCTTCATGCTGCTCGGCCTGATCGTGCTGGTCATGATCAACGTGCCGATCGCGGTCTCGCTCGGCCTCGTCGCCATGGCCGCCTTCTGGCACAGCTATGGCTGGGCCTCGCTGCTCAACATGGCGGTCGTGCTGTTCGAGGGCGCGACCTCCTTCCCGCTGCTGGCGATCCCGCTGTTCGTGCTGGCCGGCGCGATCATGAACACCTCGGGCATCTCGCGGCGCCTGATCGCCTTCGCCTCGGCCCTGGTCGGCTTCATCAAGGGCGGCCTGTCGATGGTCAACATCGGCACCTCGCTGTTCTTCGCCGAGATCTCCGGCTCGGCGGTCGCCGACGTCGCGGCGCTCGGCTCGATCCTGATCCCCTCGATGAAGAAGCGCGGCTACCCGAAGGAGTTCGCCGCCGCCGTCACCTCCTCCTCGGCCTCGCTGGCGATCATCATCCCGCCCTCGATCCCGATGATCCTCTACGCCGTGATGGCCGACACCTCGGTGGTCCAGCTGTTCGTCGCCGGCATCGTGCCGGGGCTGATCGGCGCCGGCCTGCTGATGGGCCTCAGCTACTGGTTCGCGGTGCGCTACGCCTTCCCGGTCGAGGAGGTCTTCCGCCTGCGCCGCGTCTGGACCACCTTCAAGGAGGCGGCCTGGGCCTTCCTGCTGCCGCTGATCATCCTCGGCGGCATCTTCGGCGGTTTCGTCACCGCCACCGAGGGCGCCGGCCTCGCGGTCTTCGCCGCGCTCTTCGTCGGCCTGGTCATCTACCGCGAGCTCGACCTGCGCCAGCTGCTGACCGGCCTCAAGGACGGCGCGGTGCAGACCGCCGTGGTCATGCTGCTGGTCGCGACCTCGGCGCTGCTCGGCCAGTACCTGACCCAGGCGCGCGTGCCGCAGGAGCTGACCCAGGCGATCACCGACCTGACCGACAACCGCTACGCCGTGCTGGCCATGCTGAACGTGCTGTTCCTGGTGCTCGGCCTGTTCCTGCACGGCGCGGCGGCGATCATCCTGGTCGTGCCGATCGTGCTGCCGGTCGTCCAGGCGGTCGGCATCGACCCCGTCCACTTCGGCCTGATCGTCACGCTCAACCTGGCGATCGGCCAGCAGACCCCGCCGGTCGCCTCGGTGCTGATCACCGCCTGCTCGATCGCCCGCGCCGACGTCTGGGAGGTCAGCAAGGTCAACGTCTACTTCATCGCCGCGCTCTTCGCGCTGCTGATGCTGGTGACCTACGTGCCGGCCGTGCCCCTGGCGCTGGTCGAGATCTTCTATCGGTGACGCCGGGGCCCATGACTCCCATATCGCTCCCCGAGACTCGCAACCCGTTGGACCGCGCGCGGCGCCCCGGCGCCGCGGCGGCCGGAGACCTGATCCGATGAACGACGCCACTCCCCCCGTCCGTCTCGCCCTCGTCGTCGGCGACCCCGCCGGCATCAGCCCGGAGCTGGCCGCCCGCCTGCTCGCCGAGCCCGAGACCGTGGGCCGCGCCGCGATCCTGGTGATCGGCGACCGCCGGGTGCTGGAGAGGGGCGCCGAGGCCGGCGGCGTGACCCTCGACCTGCCCGGCGTCGAGGACCCGCGCAGCGCCGCGCTCGAGGCCGGCCGGCCGCAGCTCTTCGACATGGCCAACGCCGACCCGGCCGGGATCCTGCCGGGCCAGGCCTCGGCCGCCGGCGGCCGCGCGACGCTGGAGAACTTCACCCTGGGCCTGGACCTGGCGCGCGAGGGCGTGGTCGAGGCCATCGTCTTCACGCCCTTCAACAAGCAGGCGCTGCGCCTCGGCGGCAGCACCCACGAGGACGAGCTGCGCTACGCCGCCGACCACCTGGGCTACCGGGGCCAGCACGCCGAGTTCAACGTCGTCGACGACATCTGGAACGCCCGCGTCACCTCGCACGTGCCGATCTCGGCGGTCGCCGGGCTGATCACGGAGGAGCGCATCCTCGACAACCTGGCGCTGACCGTCGAGGCGCTGACCGAGGCCGGCATCGAGCGCCCGCGCATCGCGGTCGCCGCGCTCAACCCGCACGCCGGCGACGGCGGCAACTTCGGGCGCGAGGACATCGACGTCGTCGCCCCGGCGGTCGAGAAGGCGCGGCAGCGCCAGTGGGCGGTCGAGGGGCCCTATCCCTCGGACACGGTCTACCTGCGCGCGCGCGACGGCAAGCACGACGCGGTGCTGACCATGTACCACGACCAGGGCCAGATCGCGATCAAGCTGATCGGCTTCGACCGCGGCGTCACGGTGCTCGGCGGCCTGCCGGTGCCGATCTGCACGCCGGCCCACGGCACGGCCTACGACATCGTCGGCCAGGGCAGCGCGAACCTGGAGCCGACGCGGCGAGCGTTCAAGATCGCCTGCCGGATGGCCGAGAGCCGGCGGGGGAAGGCGGCGGCGGAGTAGGGGGCAAGGCGCTGGCGGCCGAGCCGACGCTGCTGGTCGACGTCGGCGCGTCCTGGATCAGTGACCCGGCGCCGCGCTGCCTGGTCGGCCCGCTGCGCAAGGGCGCGCCGCCCCGGCGGGGACGACGCGCAGACCCTTCGCGCGGCGAGGCCGGGGGCGGCTACATCGCACGGACCTTCTCGAGGAACCGGTCGACCTGATCCCCCAGGCCGTTGGCCTTCTGCGACAGCGACTGCGCGAACTCGAGCAGGCTCGCCGCCGAGGTGCCGCTTTCCTGAGCCGCCTGGGTGACGCCGGCGATGTTGGCGGAGACCTCCCTGGTCGCCGCGGACTGCTCTTCGATCGCACTCGAGATCGAGGTGCTGATCTCGCTGACCGTGGAGATGGTCTGGCCGATCTCGCGGATGGCCTTGGCGGTCGCCTGCGTGGTCGCCTGCATGCTCTGGATCTGGCTGGCGATCTCGTCGGTCGCCTTGGCGGTCTGCGTCGCCAGGTTCTTGACCTCGGAGGCCACGACCGCGAAGCCCTTGCCGGCCTCGCCGGCGCGCGCCGCCTCGATCGTCGCGTTCAGGGCCAGCAGGTTCGTCTGCTCGGCGATCTCGGAGATGATCTGCGTGACCTCGCCGATCCGCTGCGCGGCGCCGACGAGATCCGTGACCTGCTGCTCCGAGTTGGTCGCCGCCTCCACGGCGTTGCCGACGGCGCGGTTCGATTCCGCGATCTGGCGCGAGATCTCGGTGACCGAAGCGGCCAGTTCCTCGGAGGCCGCCGAGACCGTCGAGGACTGCTGGTTGGTCTGCTCGGCCGCCGCTGCCAGTGACTGCGCGGTGCCCTCCATGTCCTGCGCCGAGGCGGTGACGGTGTGGACCGTGCTCTTGACGCCCTCCTCGAAGTCCTTGGCCAGCGCCGCGTTCTCCGCCTTGCGACGGGTCAGGTCGGTGGCGAACTTGATGACCTTGCGCGGGCGGCCGTTGGCATCGAGGATCGGATTGTAGGAGGCCTCGATCCAGACCTCCTTGCCGCCCTTGCCGATGCGCTTGTACTGGGCCGCCTGGTACTTGCCCGCCCGCAGCGCCTCCCAGAAGGCCCGATAGGCCGGGCTCTCCTTCTCGGCGGGCTCGACGAAGAGGCTGTGGTGCTTGCCCTGGATCTCCGCCAAGGCGTAGCCCATGACGCTCAGGAAGTTCTCGTTGGCGGTGATGATCGTGCCGTCGAGTTCGAACTCGATGACCGCCTGGGAACGGCCGATCGCCTCGATCTTGCCGAGCAGCTCGGCCTGCTCCGTGCGCTGGCGCGAAATGTCGGTCGCGTACTTCACCACCTTGTAGGGCTTGCCGCGGCCGTTGAGGAGCGGGTTGTAGGAGGCTTCGATCCAGACTTCCTTGCCGCCCTTGCCGATGCGCTTGTACTGCGCCGCCTGGAACTCGCCGCGCCCGAGGATCTCCCAGAACTCGCGGTACTCGGCCGTCTGTGCGAAACCGGGTTCGACGAAGAGGCTGTGGTGCTTGCCTCTGATCTCGTCGAGAGAATAGCCCATGACCTTCAGGAAGTTCTCGTTGGCGGCGATGATCGTGCCGTCCAACCGAAACTCGATGATCGCATGTGACCGGTCTAGAGCGGCGCGCACGGCGGCGGCGTCGCGGTCGATCGAAAGGATACCCATTTTCTTGTCTCCTCTTGGAAACGACTTGGGCTGTCCGAGTGACACGTGGACCTGCCGTCGTTGATGGTGCGGATTTTCCGGGTAACTTGTTGGAATTTCAGGTGCCTGCGCGCCACACAATTTTCGCGAAACTGGTTAATGATTCGTTTATTCTTGACTATTTGTTTGAGATTGACCGTGAAGCGGAGAATAGGGTTAGAAGATCTCGGGCCTATGGTCTCGTTGGCGGCGCAACCGGAGAATTCGCCGCCCCGGTTGTGGGCGGGTACTTGACGCCGATGGCGCTTGAACGCTGGCGCCCCGCGTTCTGGGCTCCGCGACAGGGGCCGGGCTCGGCGCCCGGTCGTGGGAGTGCAGGCGGGCAGTTTCCTCGCCCGACGCGGCGCCGCCAATCTGTCTCAACGGAGCGCGGGCCTGACCATTCGGATAGCAGGGCCGGTGCCGGTCCCGGTGCCGGGAGCGGACAGCGGCGATGGAGCTGGCCCCTCTGCCGCGGAACGGACGCCGAGAGGCCGCATCCGAGGTGCCTTGGGCAGCCGATCCCTGGCGCCGGGCCTCGCGGTCCCGCGCCCCCTTGCCCCGACCCCCGCGCTCGGCGACAACGCTCCCCATGTTCGGCATCCGCGACGTCGAGATCCTGGGCGAGGTGGTGCGGGCCGGCGGCTTCCGGGCCGCGGCGCGGCGGCTCGGGCTGGCGCAGTCGGCGATCTCGACGCGCCTGGCCGCGCTCGAGCAGCGGCTCGGCATCCGGCTCTTCGAGCGGGCCGGGCGCGGCGTCCGCCTGACCGCCGCCGGGCGGCGCTTCCTGGAGCAGGCCGAGCGGCTGATCGCGGCGCGCGACGCCATCCTCGGCGAGTTCGCCCAGGCCGGCGACCTCGCCGGCAGCCTGCGCATCGGCGTCGCCGAGTCGATCGTCCACACCTGGCTGCCCGGCCTCTTGACCCGCCTGCGCGACGCCCTGCCGCGCGTGCGCTTCGAGCTGGCCGTCGACACCTCGGCCGAGCTGCGCCGCAAGCTGCTCGCCGACGACCTCGACGTCGCCGTGCTGATGCGCCCGCTGGCGCCCGAGGCGGCAAGGGTGACGCCGCTCGGGCGCATCGAGACCTGCTGGGTCGCGGCCCCCGCGCTGGCGCTGCCGCCCGGGCCGCTGAGCCCGGCCGACCTGGCGGCCCACCCGATCGTCACCTTCCCCAAGAACACGCCGCCCTACCGCGAGATCGAGCAGCTGCTCTCCGACCCGGCGCTGATCGGCGATCCCTCGAAGACCGGGCCGCTGCTGCACGGCTGCGCGTCGCTCTCGACCATCGCCCACCTGGCGCGCGACGGCTTCGGCATCGGCCTGCTGCCGCGCAGCATGATCGAGGCCGAGCTGGCGAGCGGCGCGCTGCGCCTGCTCGAGGTCGTCGAGGCGGCGCGGCCGCGGCCGCTCGACTTCGTCGCCGCCTACCTGCCCGGGCGCAACGACCGCCTGGCCGAGCCGGTGGTCGCCGCCGCCCGCGCCGAGGCGGCGGCGGATGCGGAATCGGGCGCGGACGCCGGCGCGGAACCGGGCGCGGACTCCGGAGCGGCGGGCGGGGCCTAGCGGCTTTCGCTCTCGAGTGTCTTCCCGGGCGTTAGGCGAGCCCGAAGGCCGCGTGCGGCCTTCGGGTGGCGAGCCTTGCGACCCGGGACCCAGGGGCACCAACGCCGGGGCCCGCCTGGGTCCCGGATCGCTCGCCTTGCCGACGAAATCGAAGATTTCGGGCAAGACGGCGTCCGGGATGTCGGCCCGGTTGGGCGAAGGGAGGGTGGAAAGGGCGCCGCCGATCAGCGGCGAAGAGGGTTAACGATCTTCTTTTAAGATCAATCACTTTTCGCTCCGATCGCTTGACCGGAACGCTCGCCTCTGGAAGGCTTCGGACGTCTTCGCCGCTGTCGAGGAGAGGCACCATGGCTTCCCAGGCGACGCTCGAAACGGTCCCGCGAGAGCGCCCCGACCATCCCGCCGGGCCCGAGGAGGATCCGCGCTCGGCGGCCGCCGAGGTCGCGCAGGCGCTTAGGCGGCGCATCCGCAGCGGCGAGATCGCCGGGCAGACCAGCGGCCTCGGCGCCGGCCTGCTGCAGGCCAACCTGGCGATCCTGCCGGCGGCGCTGGCCGGCGACTTCCTGCTCTACTGCACGCGCAACCCCAAGCCCTGCCCGCTGCTCGGCGTCTCCGACCCCGGCGACCCGGCGCTGCCCGGCCTGGGCCGCGACATCGACATCCGCCGCGACGTGCCGCGCTACCGCCTGTTCCGCGACGGCGAGCTGGCCGGCACGCCGACGGACCTCAGCGAGGTCTGGCGCGACGACCTGGTGACCTTCGCGATCGGCTGCTCCTTCTCCTTCGAGGACGCCCTGACCCGGGCCGGCGTGCCGGTGCGCAACGTCCTGGCCGGGCGCAACGTGCCGATGTACGCGACCTCGATCCCGACCGCCGAGGCCGGGCCCTTCGGCGGGCCGCTGGTCGTCTCGATGCGCTCCTCTTCGCCGGCCGACGCGATCCGCGCGACCATCCTGTCCGACCGCTACCCGCTGGCCCACGGCGCGCCGGTGCACCTGGGCGACCCGGCGGCGATCGGCATCGCCGACCTGACGGCGCCCGACTTCGGCGACCCGCCGGTGATCGAGGCGGGCGACATCCCCGTGTTCTGGGCCTGCGGGGTGACGCCGCAGCTGGCGATCCGCCGCGCGCGGCCCGACCTCGCCGTCACCCACGACCCCGGCCACATGCTGATCACCGACCTGCCGGCGGACCGGAAGGTCTAGGCCGGAAGGTCTAGCCGGCCCCAGACGCCAACGAGCGTCCGCACAACGAACGACATCCCGAAAGAAGGAGCACCGTCATGAACAGGAAGAGCCTTTCCCTTCTCGCCTCTGCCGCCCTGCTCGGCGGCGCGCTGGCCGCCGGCCCGGCCGCGGCCCAGGACATCCAGGAGGTCGAGCTGTCGGTCGTCGGCAGCTGGAGCGGCCTGCCGTTGCACAAGCAGTTCGAGAAGCCCTTCTGGACCGAGACGCTGCCCGAGGCCTCGGGCGGCAAGATCTCGGTCAACCTGACGACCTTCGACCAGATGGGCGTCAAGGGCGGCGACGTCTACCGCCTGCTCGACGACGGCGTCTTCGACGTCGGCATGACGGTCGCCGACTACACCGTCGCCGACGCGCCGGAGCTCGAGGGCCTCGACGTGCCGCTGGTCGCCACCGACCCGGCCGACGCCCGCGCCATGGTCGAGGCGGCGCGGCCGATGGTCGAGGACATCATGCGCGAGCGCTTCGGCGCCAAGCTGCTGGCGATCGCGCCCTATCCGCCGCAGGTCGTGTTCTGCAACGCCGAGATCGCCGGCCTCTCCGACCTGGAGGGCAAGAAGGTGCGCGGCTCGGGCCGCATGACCACCAAGTTCCTCGAGGCGCTGGGCGCCGAGGGCGTCAACGTCGGCTTCTCCGAGGTGCCGGGCGCGCTCGAGCGCGGCGTCATCGACTGCGCGATCACCGGCTCCGGCTCCGGCTACTCGGCCGGCTGGTGGGAGAGCTCGACCCACCTGATGACCCTGCCGCTGGGCGGCTGGGACGCCGTGGTCACGGCGATGAACCTGGAGCGCTGGGAGTCGCTGAACGCCGACACCCAGGCGCTGATCCAGAGCCAGGTCACCGAGAACTTCGAGACGCCGGCCTGGGACGCCGCCGCCGGCAACCTGGAGGCCGACATCGCCTGTCTCACCGGCAAGGGCGACTGCCCGATGGGCGAGCCGGCGAACATGACCCTGGTCGAGCCCTCCGAGGCCGACATCGAGACCGCCAACCGGGTGCTGCGCGAGACCGTGCTGCCCGAGTGGAAGGAGCGCGCCGGCGCCGAGTGGGCCGAGCGCTGGAACCAGAGCGTCGGCGAGACCGTCGGCGTCAAGGTCCAGTAGGCGGCCTTCCCGGGCCCGCCCGGAAACGGCCCCGGTGGCCGCCTCCGCCGCCGAAGCGGCCGCCCGGCTCGCCGGGCGGCTGCGCCGCGTCAACAGGAGCGTCGGCATCGCCTGCGGTGCCGTGCTCCTGGCGACCGGCCTGCTGATCCTCGTCGAGATCGTCATGCGCCGCACGGTCGGCAGCGCGCTCGGCGGTTCCGACGAGATCGCCGGCTACGTCATGGCGGCGATCGCCACCTGGGGCCTGTCCTGGGCGCTGTCGGAGCGCGCCCACGTGCGCATCGACCTGGTGCAGCGGCGCCTGGCGCCGGCCGGCCGCGGCGCGCTCGACGCCCTGGCGATCCTCTCGGTCGCCGGCGTCGCGGCCCTGGTCGCGGTCCACGCCTGGTCGGTGCTGGCGACCACGCTCGACCGCGGCTCGCTGGCCAACACGCCGCTCGAGACGCCGCTGTGGATTCCCCAGGCGATCTGGCTGGGCGGCTGGGCCTGGTTCGCGGTGACCGGCTGGACCCTGGCCGGCTGCCTGCTCGCCTGCCTGGCGCTCGGCCGTCCGGACCTGGCCAAGGAGATCGGCGGCGCCGAGGAGCGCCAGGAAGAGCCGACGGAGCCTGGCGGCGAGCGAGGGGAGGGGGCGCCATGATCGGCAGCCTGTCGCTCTCGCTGCTGGTGCTGATGGCGCTGTCGATCCCGGTCGGCGTCATCCTCTTCGCGCTCGGCATCGGCGTCGACCTGTTCTTCTCGGCCTTCCCGCTGCTGCGCGGGCTCGGCCAGGTCGTCTGGTCGTCGACCAACTCCTCGCTGCTGATCGCGATTCCCTTCTTCGTGCTGCTCGGCGAGGTGCTGGTGCGCGCCGGCATCGCCGAGCGCACCTACCGCGCGCTCGACACCTGGTTCTCCTGGCTGCCGGGCGGGCTGATCCACGCCAACGTCGCGACCGCGACGATGTTCTCGGCGACCTCCGGCTCCTCGGTCGCGACCGCCGCGACGGTCGCCACCGTCGCCATGCCGCAGGCCAAGCGGCTGGGCTACGACCCGCGCCTCTTCTCCGGCGCGATCGCCGCCGGCGGCACGCTGGGCATCATGATCCCGCCCTCGATCAACCTGATCGTCTACGGCTTCCTGACCGAGACCTCGATCCCGCGGCTGTTCCTGGCCGGCCTGCTGCCCGGCCTGCTGCTCGCCGCCGGCTTCATGGCGGTGGCGGCGCTGCTCTGCGCGCTGCGGCCCTCGCTCGGCGGCAGCGGCAACCGCTACGGCTGGGGCGAGCGCCTGGCCGCGCTCGGCGAGCTGCTGCCGATCCTGCTGCTGTTCGCCGTGGTCATCGGCTCGATCTACCTGGGCTGGGCGACGCCGACCGAATCGGCGGCGATCGGCGTCGCCATGGCGCTGCTGATCGCCGCCGCGCGCCGCTCGCTCGGCCTGGCGGCGATCCGAGACGCGCTGCTCGGCACGATCCGGGTCACCGCGATGATCATGTTCGTGATCATCGGCGCCTATTTCCTGAACTACACCCTGGCCTCGGCCGGCCTCGGCCGCGCGCTGCAGGCGCTGATGGAAAGCCTGGGGCTCGACGCCACCGGCACGCTGCTCGCCATCGTGCTGCTCTACATCGTGCTCGGCTTCTTCATCGAGACGCTGTCGCTGATGGTCGCGACCATCCCGATCGTCGTGCCGATCGTCACCGGCCTCGGCTACGACGCCGTCTGGTTCGGCATCCTGCTGATCCTGCTGATCGAGATGGCGCTGATCACGCCGCCGGTCGGGCTCAACCTCTACGTCGTCCAGGGCGCGCGCAAGGCCGGCCACCTGGGCGAGGTGATGGCCGGCGCCGTGCCCTTCGTGCTGGTCATGCTGGCGATGGCGGCGCTGCTCATCGTCTTCCCCGGCATCGCGCTCTGGCTGCCGGGCTAGGACAAACCAAAGACACTGCTTGGGAAAGAGAAAGAGGCGAGATGGCGGACGAGCTCGAGTTCGATGTCGAGGACCGGGGACTGACGCGCGGCCGGGTGACGCTGGCCCGGCGCCACGGCGTGATCGCCGGCTGGACCGGCCGCGACCCCAAGGCGATCGAGCACCACATCGAGGAGCTGGCGGCGATCGGCGTGCCGCGGCCGTCCAGCGTGCCGCTCTACTACCGCGTCTCGGCGCAGCTCTTCACCCAGGCGCCGGCGATCCAGGTGGTCGGCGACGGCAGCTCCGGCGAGGTCGAGCCGCTGCTGTTCGACGACGGCGAGGCGCTCTACCTGGGCCTCGGCTCCGACCACACCGACCGCGCGCTGGAGACCCACTCGGTGGCGCTGTCCAAGCAGATCTGCGCCAAGCCGGTGGCGCGCGGCGCCTGGCGCTTCGAGGAGGTCGCCGGCCACCTGGAGCAAATCGAGCTGCGCTCCTTCATCCGCGAGGGGGAGGGCGCCACGGGAGACGGGGAGTGGGTTGCCTACCAGGCCGGCACGATCGCCGGCATCCGCCCCTTCGAGGAGCTGCTCGCCGGCACCCCGGTCGCCGCCGGCAAGGGCCGGCTCGCGGCCGGCGCGATGATGCTCTGCGGCACCTTCCCGGTGCTCGCCGGCGGCGTGCGCCCGGCCCGCGCCTTCCGCATGGAGATGCACGACCCGGTGCTCGACCGCTCGCTCGAGGGCCGCTATGACATCGAGGTGCTGCCCGCCGTTTCCTAGGCGACGCTCTTCCACGCCGCCGTTTCACAAGCTGCTTCAGAGAGTCCCGCCATGCCGCTTCCCCCGCCCCGGGCCCAGCGCCTGCGCCTGCCGGTCCGCGACCGCGTCGAGCAGGGCCTCGACCGCTGCGCCCGGCTGACGCCCGAGCGGCTCGGCCGGATCTTCACCCGGCTCGAGCCGACGCGCATCCGCACCGCCGCCCAGCAGGCCGACACCCGCGCCGAGGCCGCCGGCGAGAGCGGCGAGGCGCTGCCGCTGCACGGCCTGACGATCTCGATCAAGGACCTCTTCGACGAGGCCGGCGAGGTCACCGGCGCCGGTTCCGTGGAGCTGCTGTCGGGCGCGCCGGCCGCGGGCGACGCCACGGTCGTGCGGCGCCTGAAGGAGGCCGGCGCCGTCGCCTTCGGGCGCACGACGATGAGCGAGTTCGCCTACTCCGGCGTCGGGCTCAACCCGCACTACGGCACCTGCGGCAACAGCCGCGACCCGGCGCGCATCCCCGGCGGCTCGACCTCGGGCGGCGCGGTCGGCGTCGGCCTGGGCCTGAGCGAGGTCGCGCTCGGCTCCGACACCGGCGGCTCGGTGCGCATTCCGGCGGCGCTCAACGGCCTCGCCGGCTTCAAGCCCTCGCAGAGCGCGGTGCCGCTCGACGGGGCCTTCCCGCTGGCCGGCAGCTACGACTCGATCGGCCCGCTGGCCCGCGACGTCGAGACCTGCGCGGCGGTCCACGCCGTCCTGTCGGGCACGGACGGCCGGGTCGAGCGCGAGGCTGGGGTGCGCGGCCTGCGCCTCGGCCTGCTCGGCGGGCCGCTGCTCGACGGCCTCGACGCCGCGGTCGCCGCCGACTTCGAGCGCGCGCTCGGCCGACTGGCGCGCGCCGGCGCGGCGCTGGTGCCGGCCGAGGCGCCGTTCCTGGAGAAGGCCGGCTGGTGCAACCGCATCGTCGTCGCGACCGAGGCGAGCAAGGTCCACGCCGGCCGCCGCCAGGCGCTGAAGGCCAGCGGCGACCCGCGCGTGCTGAAGCGCCTCGAGGTCGCCGACGGCCTGACCGCCGAGGAGCAGGACGAGGCCTATCGCCTGCGCGGCGAGGCGCAGGCCGCCTGGGCCGAGCTGGCGGCCGGCTACGACGCGCTGCTGGCGCCGACCCTGCCGACGCTGGCGCCGCTGCTGCACGACGTCGCGCAGGACTTCGACCGGCTCAACGCGCTGATGCTGCGCAACCCCTCGTCGATCAACTTCGCCGACGGCTGCGCCGCGACCGTGCCGATGCAGGCGCCCGGCGCCCTGCCGACCGGCCTGATGATCTCGGCGGCCAACGGCGCGGACTGGCGCTGCCTCGACCTCGCCGCGCGCATCGCCCTGCTGGTCTCGCCGCCCTGGGAGACGGCGGAAGCCTGAGGGAGAGGGCTGGACGTCTCGCCAGCCCGCGCCAGTTCTCCCCGCCGTGGATGGACGGCACGGGAGCAAGAGCGTGGCAGAGGGCGAAGGCTTCGAGTTCGACTCCTTCGGCGAGGGGCTGAGCGTCGCGGTGGTCGGCGCCGGCGGTGGCCTCGGCGGCGCCTTCGCCGCGGCGCTGGAGGGCCATCCGGCGGTGGCGCGCTGCCTGCGCTTCTCCCGGTCGGCAGAAGGAGACGCGATCCCCCTCGACCTCGAGGACGAGGCCTCGATCGAGGCGGCGGCCGGGCGCGCCCGCGAGGCCGCCGGTCCTCTGCATCTGGTGATCGTCGCGACCGGCGTGCTGCACGACGACCAGGGCCTCGCGCCGGAGAAGACCTGGCGGTCGCTGGACGCCGAGGCGCTGGGGCGCGCCTATCGGATCAACGCGATCGGCCCGGCGCTGGTCGCCAAGCACTTCCTGCCGCTGCTCGCCGAGCAGCGCAAGGCGGCCTTCGCCGCGCTCTCGGCCCGGGTCGGCTCGATCGGCGACAACCGGCTCGGCGGCTGGCACGCCTACCGCGCCTCCAAGGCGGCGCTCAACCAGCTGCTGCGCACCCTCTCGGTCGAGCTCGCGCGGCGCAACCCGACCGCGCTCTGCGTCGGCCTGCACCCCGGCACGGTCGACAGCCGCCTGTCGGCGCCCTTCCAGCGCTCGGTGCCCGAGGGCAAGCTGTTCACCCCGGCCTTCTCCGCCGCGCGCCTGCTCGGCGTGCTCGACGGCCTGACGCCGGCCGAGAGCGGCCGCGTCTTCGCCTGGGACGGGGAGGAGATTCCGGGGTAGGGGGGCGCCGGCGCCGGGTCCGCGCCCGCACGCTTCGTGGTTCGACAGGCTCACCATGAAGCGACTTGAGGCCTGCGCGACACTGAGATCGCTTCATGGTGAGTTTCACCCTGAGCCTGTCGAAGGGCGAACCATGCAAGCGTGGGAGCACCCGCCGGCCGCCGCCTCGCGCGCAACGCATGCGTGCGATGAGCCGCGGCCGGCTTTCGGAGCCGGGCGCGCAAGCCTATGCTGCGCTTCTTTCCCCCGACCCCCCGAGGAGAAGGCCGCCCGCCATGGCCCAGGTTTCCCAGCTGACGATCCGCCTGCACGAGAGCGACGACGTGGTGATCGCGCGCGCCGCGATCCTGCCGGGCACGCCGCTGCCCGACGCGGGCGTGACCACGGCGACGCAGATCCCGGCCGGCCACAAGATCGCGCTGCGCGACCTCGCCGCCGGCGCGCCGCTGCGCAAGTACGGCCAGATCATCGGCTTCGCCGGCGAGCCGATCGCCGCCGGCGACCACGTCCACGTCCACAACCTGGTCATGCAGTCCTTCGAGCGCGACTACGCCGCCTCGAGCGAGGCCCGGCCGACCGCCTTCGTGCCGGAGGCCGAGCGCGCGACCTTCCAGGGCTTCCGCCGGGCCGGCGGCCGGGTCGGCACGCGCAACTACATCGGCGTGCTGACGAGCGTGAACTGCTCGGCGACGGTCGCGCGCTACATCGCTCACGAGGCCGAGAAGCGGCTGCTCGCCGACTATCCGAACGTCGACGGCGTCGTCTCGCTGGTCCACGGCACCGGCTGCGGCATGGCCGACAGCGGCGAGGGCTGGGCGAACCTGCAGCGCACGCTCTGGGGCTACGCGCGCCATCCCAACTTCGCCGGCATCCTGATGGTCGGCCTGGGCTGCGAGGTCAACCAGATCGACTTCCTGCTCGAGGCCTACGGCATCGAGCGCGGGCCGCTGTTCCAGACCTTCAACATCCAGACCGCCGGCGGCACGCGGCGCGCGGTCGAGAAGGGCGTCGAGCTGATCGCCGGCATGCTGCCGCACGCCGACGCCGCGCGGCGCGAGACCGTGCCGGCCTCGGAGCTGACCCTGGCGCTGCAGTGCGGCGGCTCCGACGCCTATTCCGGCATCACCGCGAATCCCTCGCTGGGCGCGGCCGCCGACCTGCTGGTGCGCCACGGCGGCACCGCGATCCTCAGCGAGACGCCGGAGATCTACGGCGCCGAGCACCTCTTGACCCGGCGCGCCGAGAGCCCGGCGGTCGCCGAGACGCTGATCGAGCGGATCCGCTGGTGGGAGGACTACGCCAGGCGCAACGGCGGCGAGATGAACAACAACCCCTCGCCGGGCAACAAGGCCGGCGGCCTGACGACGATCCTGGAGAAGTCGCTGGGCGCGGCG
>JAUILQ010000053.1 GCA_030433005.1 Alphaproteobacteria bacterium | reverse complement strand
GACCAGGCCTCGCGCTTCCTGCTGCTCTGCGAGGCCCTGGAATCGACCCGCGAGGAGCTGACGGTCACCGCCTTCGAGCAGCTCTTCCAGGAGCGCGGCCTGCCGCTCGGCATCCGCTCCGACAACGGGGTGCCCTTCGCCAGTCCGAAAGCCCTGTTCAATCTCTCCAAGCTCTCGGTCTGGTGGCTCCGGCTCGGCATCGCCATCGAGCGCACCAAGCCCGGCCGACCGCAGCAGAACGGCCGCCACGAGCGCATGCACCTGACCCTCAAGAAGGAGACAACCCGACCGCCGGGAATGAACAGCCTGCAGCAGCAGGCTCGCTTCGACGCCTTCGTCGCCGAGTTCAACGACGAGCGGCCGCACGAGGCCCTCGAAATGAAATGTCCCGCCGAAGTCTATTCAGCCTCGACCAGGCCCTATCAGGGACTGCCCGAGCTCGCCTATCCCCTGCACGAGCGCGAGGTCCTGGTCACCGCCTGCGGGCGCATCTGCATGCATCGAAAGAAGATCAACGTGTCAAGCGTGCTCGCCGGCCAGCGCCTCGGAATCAAGGAGGTCGACGACGGCATTTGGCTCGTCAGCTTCATGCACTACGATCTGGGATACATCGACCTGGAGCAGAGAACCCTGCAACCCCTCGACAACCCCTTCGGCCCGGGGTTGTCACCCATGTCTTAGGTACGAAACGTTACCTATGTGTCCGGGCCGGACACGGCGGGGTTTGGTGGGCGCACAAGGACTCGAACCTTGGACCCGCTGATTAAGAGTTACGTGCCCCTCGTCGCGCCGGGATTTTCCGGCTAGCGCCGAGCTTCACTGAACGCTAGCAATTCTGCCCCTCTGCCCTACATGCTGTGTCACCGGCTTTCACGCGCCGTGGCTACTTGGTGGCTACCGCGTGGCTACCGCGGAGCGGCACAGGGGGCAGAACCATGCAGACGAAGCTGACGAAGCGGACCGTTGACGCCGCCAAGGCCGGCGAGCGCGACGCCTGGTACTGGGATGACCAGTTGCGCGGCTTCGGCCTCCGGGTGCGGCCGAGCGGCGCGAAGAGCTATGTCGTCGAGTACCGGCCGGGCGCCGGCGGGCGGGCAACCGCGAAGCGGCGCTACACCATCGGGCGCCACGGCTCTCCCTGGACTCCCGAGGGCGCCCGGGCAGAAGCCGCGCGCGTCCTTCGGCTTGCGAAGGAAGGCAAGGACCCGGCCGCCGAGCGGATCGAAGCGCGGCGGCGCGAGGGCGATACCGTCGCGGAGCTGGCGGCTGCCTACGTCGAGAAGTATGCGAAGCGGCGCCAGCGGTCATGGCGCGAGACGGACCGCATCATCAAGCACGATATCAAGCCGGCGCTCGGCAGCATGGCGATTGAGGCGGTCACACGCCGCGATGTGGCGAAGCTGATCGACACCGTTGCGGAGCGCGGGCCGATCATGGCCAACCGCGTCCTCGCCTGCTGCCGGCGCCTCTTCGGCTGGTGCGTCGAGCGCGGCTATCTGGAGGGCAACCCCTGCGCCGGACTGAAGGCGCCCGGCGAGGCCAAGACGCGTGACCGCGTGCTCTCGGATGGCGAGATTGCAGAGGTCTGGCGAACCGCCGGGTCGCTTGGCGAACCCTTCGCCCCGCTGGTCCGCTTACTTTTGCTGACCGCGCAGCGCCGCAATGAGGTTGCCGGCATGGAGTGGAGCGAGCTGAACCTTGAGCGGAAGGTGTGGAGCATCCCCGGCGCCCGCGCAAAAAATGGTCGCGCTCACGAGGTTCCCTTGAGCGATACCGCCGTCGAACTGCTGAAGAGCATCAGGCGGCGGGAGGGCTGCCCCTACGTCTTCACCACGACGGGCCGCACAGCCGTCAGCGGCTTCTCGAAGGCCAAGCGCACCCTGGACAGCCGGATAGCCGCCCAGCGGGCTCAGGAAGCCGCTGGCGGCAATCCTGAGCCCTTCCCGGCTTGGACGTTGCACGACTTGCGCCGTACCGCCACGACCGGGATGGCGCGGCTCGGCATCCATCCGCACGTCGCAGACGCGGTGCTGAACCACAAGAGCGGCACCGTCAGCGGCGTCGCCGCCGTCTACAACCGCCATGCCTATCTGGACGAACGACGGCGGGCGCTGGAGGCTTGGGACGAGCATCTCCACGCTGCCATCCGAGGAAGGCCCACCGCACCGAACGTCGTGGCGCTTGGGAGCCGCGTTAGCGCCTAGCGAACGCCAAGAGTGACGGGGAAACGGGTCCTCAACCATTCCAACGCATGATACCCCCAGCGCATTGCAGTTGGAGGGTGTCGCATTGGAGGACTCGGACGGGCCCATTGAGGCACGCGCGACATTGGTGCAGGCGGCAAGATGGATCGCTTTCCAGCGTCCACCACGGGAACGGCGGGTTGAGCAAGTACTGAGCTACGAACCTTACCCCGAGGTAGCACCGCGCTACTCAACGACGGGCTACGACGGCAGAGAGAAGGTTGCGGCATGGAACGCTTGGCGGTCGGCGAAGCAGGCACTCCTTCATGCACTGATGATCGGCAAGCTGGAGGCGTTCGCAGAGGGCGAATCAAGAATCCCGCGAGAGCACTGGTATTGGAAGACGACCGATTGGACACACAACAAGATACATCTCCCGGGTCTATGGGAAACGCGCGATAAGCCGATCCGAGCGGCAGTCGAACACAAGAAAATACAGATCAAGACCACCGACCTCATCTGCGCTTTCCCAGCGCCGGCCGAAGAGAGCGACGAAGCTAATTCCCAGACAAGCCGCATGCCCCCGCCCTGGCGGACTCCGTTCATCGAGTTCCTTCTAGAAATTGAAGCTGAGCTGGGGCCGAAAACTCACTCGACACCGATCAAGCAACTAGTCGAAACCATAGGGAAGCGCGGAAGGCAGCGCTTCGGAAACGACTGGAGCGACAAGAAATCTCGCATGGCGGCCACATTTCTGCGGCCGGTGGAGGCCGCAAAAGGCGGCAACACTCGGTGGAACCGGCCCGCAAGCGCCCAAAGCAAGAACCCCCTCACGCCATTGGATTAAAAGGCTTTCTTTTTCTCCGCGAAGCCCCAGGACCCCCGTGTGCGCAACCCTTCCGCCGTAGAGCGGCCGGCACCGTGTGAGCAACGTCAAGGCCCATACAGCACGGCAGTGAAAGGAGTTGCGCCTTGCAGTACCTCGACACCAAAGCCCTTGCCGGCAGAACCGGTCTAAGCGCCTCGTATTGGAACCAGACCCGCCTTCGCGGCGACGGCCCCGAATTCCTGAAGATCGGTCGCCGGGTTCTCTATCGTTGGGCGGACGTGGAAGCTTGGCTCGCCGAGCGGCGCCGTCAGAGCACGTCGGAGCGGCCGGCATGAAGCAAAGAAGAAGCCCGGCGGCGGCCGGGGCCACCAACCGGGCTGGGAACGTACTTCAGCACTACGAACCTAGTCCCCGGACCCTCCCGCTGCAAACCGGAATCGTGCCTGCCGCCGTGCGGCACGTCGCAGCGTGCTGCAACGTCTGCGAAAACCGCGCCCGTCTGATCTGCGCCTTGAGTGGGCTGGGGGTGCGCCATGACTAAGCGACGCTACCGCTTGGCCTTGGTCGTGGAAGACGACGACCAGCGGCAAGTACGCTTGCCCGCCCGGCTCGCATGGGCGCTCGAACAACTGATAGACGCCGGCCCCAGAGGCTGCACCCCGATCGACCGGCCCGCGCCGCGCTGGAGCGCATACGTCCATCGGCTCCGGCACGAATTCGGCTTGGCCGTGGAAACGGTCACAGAGCGCCACGGAGGCGCCTTCCCCGGCTCCCATGCCCGATACCGTCTGCGCAGCGACGTCGCGGTCCTGCCGGCCTCTGAGGGCGCTGGAGAGGGCAGTTGAGGGGCTCGAGTTCGGGAGCGGGCTTACTATCCGTTCCCATCCGTCACCCTCGCTCGGCGGCGGGCGGATGAAGGGGCGCAAACGCGGTCGGAAGGTGCTCCCTAACGGACGGAGTGCGGAACCGCCCTACTGGAAAGCCGGCTACGACATGCTGCGGAGCTCCGCTTGGCGAAGCCTGAGCGGCAACGCGGTCAAGGTCTACGTCGAGCTGCGGAGCCGCTACAACGGCGGCAACAATGGCAAGCTCACGCTCTCGCTGGACGAAGGCGCCCGGCTTCTCGGCATCGGCAAAGCCAGCGTCCAGCGCGCCTTTGTCGAGCTGGAGGCCAAGGGCTTCGTGGTTCGCACCCGGCGCGGCCAGTGGTACGGCCGGCTCGCGAGCGAATGGCGGGTCACGGAGAAGGGCCAGGACGGGCACCCGCCGACTGACGACTGGCGGCGCTGGCGCCCGAGAAAATCAGGGCCTCGGTTCTCAAGCGGACCCGCGGCGACCAACGACGGGGCCGTTTCAGAACCGGACCCCTGACTTGTGGGTCCGCCTCAGCACCCGTCAACGGCGTTTGCGAGGCCATGACGGGTTCCGAGGCGGGCCGCTTGTATTACCATGGGGGAGGGTCTTAGAGGCTAGACTTGGCCGTCTGATCGGGAGTCGCAATGCACATGGTCAAACGGATAGCTTGGGGACTCGCCGTCGCCCTTCTCGCGTCACTTGGCGCCTCTCTCGTCTTCGCCGTCTTCAATGAGCGAGAGTCGTTCAGGGGCGGCGTCGGGACGTTCTTCCTTGTGTGCGCCTGGTTGATCTATCAAGCAGGTGCTATGCGGCGCGAGTAGCCATGCGAATTTCCGGAACGGTACGCGCGCGAGGTATTTTTGCACTCCCTAAAAAAGGGCGCCCTTCGGACTCCGCAATTTTGTGAACCAGAGAAGAGTGACCGCGTCTGCCAATTCAAGAACATCGCACTGGAACAGCTGGTTAGTCGCTATTCTAGCGCGCTTCTAAACCCCAGTCAGCTTGACAGTGCTTTGCCGCCCAAGCCGTTTCGCGCATTTCCCGCGCAGTACGTGCTAGCGGACCTGCAAAACTGTGGCGTGACTCGCGGTGGAGTCGTCACGCGACGTTCGCCGGAGCAAAATGGCATCGACTCCAGATAATTATCCGCCTTCAAAACGCTAGCCGCGATACGAATAGGATGCCGGCAATGAAGGCCACCGCTATGGCCACTGCCCGAACATCCCGGCGCAATACCTGAATCTCTCTGACAAGTGTGGCTATCTGATCATACAGGGGTGTGCTTTGGTTCGATTGGTGAGCGCCTTCTTCGGCTCGCACGAGAATTGGCACTTGGACGGAGAGCTCCTCGACCGGCAACCGCGGGTGGGACGCGTTGTCCCAATCCAAGCCGGAGCCGTCCGGCTCCCAGCCAAGAGTGGCGCCCTCGCCGGCGACCCCCAAACTGACGACTGAAGGCAGATAGCCACCACTCGCCGCCGCCACGAGAGCATCGAATTGGCGTGTCGGGAGCCAGCAATGGGCTTCGTAGCTGGCGTCTTCGCTTCCCAGACCATCCCGATCTCGCCAAGCCGCCACGTAGGAGAGGGTTCCTATAGCGCCCAATGCCCCCTCTGGTCTGCGTTCCGTGTCCCGGCATGCGATAACCACTCCCTCGATCGACTTCAGATTCCCTCCTGTCGCAAGCCTAACAGACGTGAAGTCGGCTAGTTTTACCGTCAGGAAAAGCCGCTCGATTGTATGGTACTCAGATTTGCCCGTATTCTTAGACGCGCTTAAACCGATGGACGCCACGGGGTCACCCGCTGTCAGACTGATTTCAAGCGAGACGGGTTGCAGTCTTAGATCGGGCATTGACTCACCTAGCGTGGATGGCGACTTGGCCGAACGCGCACAATTAGGCGCCGAAGAGAGAGCTCCAGATCATTGCGCCAATTCCAACACCCACCCCAAGACCAAGCACAAAAAGCATCGCACACAACAACCCTAGACCCGGAAGCACCGCCTTCTCGCTTACAAGCGGCGGAAATTCCTTATGAAACCTTGCCATTGCCGTTGCATGACCAACGAACCTTATCGCGCTCTGCGGCAAATTGGCTTCATTCGCTATTTCCTTCGCACTGCCAATCGCCAAATCCCAAGTCGGCTTTATATCTAGCCAAATCGGCCAATCATGACCGTAACGAAATACCCCGATCTTGAACCCCTCATCTTGCTTTGATAAATATTTGCCATACAACGCACCCCGAACATCCAAGACTACTAGCTCAGATTGAGCAACTATCTCTTTCCTTTCATCGTGAGCGACTGCGAGCGAAAGGATTTGAATAAGGTACTCCCGCAGCGCGGCCACGACGGCTCCCCCATGGTTCTTCAGGAAAGCTCGCCACTCACGCTCTGACCACTTCGGCTGCAGGAATCGTGGGAAAGGCAACGGTATCTGAGCGACGCCGTGGGACGGAAACCGGCTCAGATCCAGACCGATAGGGATGCGCTGCCCCCAGCAAGTCCGCTCCGGCCGCGTTCCGCTGACTACGATGGCAACAACGTCCTGGCCGTCCTCGCCTGCGGGCTCTATATCGACCCATAGCTCCAGCTCGTGCGTCTGATCGCTTGCTGCCATGGTCAAGCTCCCCCGTTGCTCGCCGGTCGGGCGGTCAATGGAAGCCTACGACCAATCGGCGCTCTAGCCGAGTCAGGTTTACCGCAGGAGAGCTGGCGTGATTCTCGCGCTCAGAAGCCACGGAAGATACAGTGGCTCGCCCAGCTCATGCTGGCCGCACATCCCTTACATATCGCGCGCGCGGCGGACGGACGAAAATCTCGTCCGTGGCTACTTGGTGGCTACCGCGCCGCCCCTCACTGCTACCGTTCAGGGCTAAGGTCTTGAAAGGAATGGTGGGCGCACAAGGACTCGAACCTTGGACCCGCTGATTAAGAGTCAGCTGCTCTACCAACTGAGCTATGCGCCCACGCAAAGCGATCGGCCGGGGTCCTGGCGGCCGGGAGCGGGGTAGATAGCAACGCCGGGCGGCTTTGTGAAGAGCAAAATGCGGGGCGTGGCGACCGCCCGCACCGGCCGCCGGTACGCGCCCGTCCCCACTGCCGGCGAGGCTTTCGCCGTCAGGCTTCGTCGCGCAGGCCGCGGCGCGGGATGCGGATGTCGCGGTGGATCGAGACGCTGATCAGCAGGCCGAGCGAGAACAGCACGGCGAGCATCGCGGTGCCGCCGTAGCTGACCAGCGGCAGCGGCACGCCGACCACCGGGATCAGGCCGGTGACCATGGCGATGTTTATGAAGACGTAGAGGAAGAGGTTGACCGTCACGCCGAGCGCGACCAGCCGGCCGAAGTGGTTGCGGCTGCGCATGGCGATGGCGAAGCCGTAGATGAAGACCAGCAGGAACAGGGCCATCAGCATCAGGCCGCCGACCATGCCGAGCTCCTCGGCCAGCATGGTGAAGATGAAGTCGGTCTGCTTCTCCGGCAGGAAGTTGAGGTGGCTCTGCGAGCCCTGCAGGAAACCCTTGCCGAGCACGCCGCCGGAGCCGAGCGCGATCTTCGACTGCATGATGTGGTAGCCCGAGCCGAGCGGGTCGCTCTCGGGATCGAGAAAGGTCAGCACGCGCTTCTGCTGATAGGTGTGCAGGTGGCTCCAGACCAGCGGGACGGCGCCGCCGACCGCGGCGATGACCAGGGCGAACTTCCACCAGCGCACGCCGGCGGCGAAGAACACGGCGCCGGAGACCATCAGCAGCATCAGCGCGGTGCCGAGGTCGGGCTGGCGCAGCACCAGGGCGGCCGGCGCGAAGGCCAGGAAGACCGGCGGGATCAGGTAGTGCGGCCGGCCGACGTCCTGCAGGGTCAGGCCGTGGAAGTAGCGCGCCAGCGCCAGCACCAGGGCGACCTTCATGACCTCGGAAGGCTGCAGCTGGATGATGCCGAGGTCGATCCAGCGCTGCGCGCCCATGCCGATCGAGCCCATGACCTCGACGCCGACCAGCAGCAGCAGGCTGAGCAGGTAGATCGGATAGGCCAGGCGGAACCACAGGCGGATGTCGATCAGCGCGACGACCAGCAGCACCGACAGCCCGAGCAGGAAGCGCATCGCCTGGCGGCTGGCCCAGGGGTCGAAGGAGCCGTTGGCCGCCGAGTAGAGCATCGCCATGCCGAAGCCGGCGAGCAGCGCGATCAGCAGGATCAGGCCCCAGTTGATCGACCAGAGCTTCTGGCCGAGCGTCAGGCTGGGATTGCGCCTGAGGTGCATCTCGTCGAGCATCGACATGCCCCGCTAGGCCTTCTGTCCGGCGCCCTGGGCGACCAGCGGCAGCGGCTCGTTGCCGAGCGGGTCGCGGCGCTGCGTCTCGAGCATGATGTCCTTGGCGATCGGCGCCGCCGCCGAGGAGCCGCCGCCGCCGTGCTCGACGACCACGGCGCAGGCGTAGCGCGGCTTGTCGACCGGCGCGTAGGCCACGAACAGGCCGTGGTCGCGGCGCCGCCAGGGCAGGTCCTCGTTCTTGATGACGCCGGCGGCGCGCTCGGCCTTGGTGATGCGCCGGACCTGGCTGGTGCCGGTCTTGCCGGCCATCTCCCAGCCCGGCTCCTCGATCGCCGAGCCCCTGGCCGTGCCGCGCGCCGAGTTGACCACGGCGTCCATGGCCGCACGCACGATATCGAGATGCGCCTCGGGGATGTCCAGCTTCGGCGCCTCCGGGCGCACCAGCTCGACGCCGCCGGCGCCGCGCAGACCGCGGGTGACGTGCGGCACGACGGCGCGGCCGCTGGCGATGCGCGCGGTCATCACCGCGAGCTGCAGCGGCGTGGTCAGCACGAAGCCCTGGCCGATGGCGTTGACCAGCGTCTCGCCGCCCTGCCAGTGCTGGCCCAGGTTGGCCAGCTTCCAGGCCTTGGTCGGCATTGTGCCGCCGCGCTCGCCCGGCAGGTCGATGCCGACCGGCTCGCCGAGCCCGAAGCGCCGGGCCATCGCGGCGATGCGGTCGATGCCGACCCGCTTGGAGACGTCGTAGAACCAGACGTCGCAGGACTGCTGGATCGCGCCCTCGAGGTCGAGCGAGCCGTGACCGCCGCGCTTCCAGCAGTGGAAGCGGTGGTTGCCGAGCGTCATGTGGCCGGGGCAGTAGACCTTGTGGTCGGCGCCGATGCCGCCGGCCAGGCCGGCCAGCGCGACGATCATCTTGAAGGTCGAGCCGGGCGCGTAGGTGCCGGCGATCGACTTGTTCGACAGCGGCGACAGCGGGTCGTTGACCAGGTCGAGCCACTGCTTGCGCGACAGGCCGATGTTGAAGGGCTTGGGGTCGTAGCTGGGCACCGACGAGAGCGCCAGCAGCTCGCCGTTGTCGATGTCCATGACGACGGCCGAGGCCGACTGCTCGTTGGCCAGGCGCTGGTGCACGTAGGACTGCAGCCCGGCGTCGATGGTCAGCACGACCTCGCGGCCCGGGTGGCCGTCCTGGCGCGACAGCTCCTTGATCATGCGCCCCAGGGCGTTGACCTCGATCTGGCTGGTTCCGGCGGTGCCGCGCAGTTCCTCGTCGTGCAGCTTCTCGACGCCGTTCTTGCCGACCCGGAAGCCGGGCAGCTCGAGCAGCGGGTCGCCGGTCAGCTCCTTCTCCGAGACCGCGGCGACGTAGCCGACGATGTGCGACAGCACGTCGCCGTAAGGGTAGTGACGGGTCTCGCCGACGTCGATCGAGACGCCCGGCAGCTCCGGGGCGTTGACCTCGATGCGGCTGACCTGCTCCCAGCTCAGGTTCTCCTTGACCGTGACCGGCACGAAGTTGCGCTTGCGCTTGATCTCGCCGCGGATGCGCTCGCGGTCGTCGGCGTCGAGCGCGACGATGCGGTCGAGACGGTCGAAGCTGGCGTCGAGGTCGCGGACCTGCTCGCTGACCAGCAGCACGCGGTAGTTCTGCCGGTTGACCGCCAGCGGCGTGCCGAAGCGGTCGACGATCTGCCCGCGCGGCGGCGGCAGCAGGCGGATGTTGATGCGGTTGTCCTCGGCCAGCAGCTTGTACTTCTCGGCCTCGACGACCTGCAGGTAGTACATGCGCCCGGCCAGCGCCCCGAGCAGCAGCACCTGGCCGCCGGCCAGCATCGCGGCGCGCCGGGTGAAGCGGCGGTGGCGGCCCTGCTCCTCGTTGCGGCGCTCGCTCATCGTACCGGCTCCGCCTCGCGCAGGAACAGCTGCTGGCAGCGCCCGAACAGCCAGAACAGGCAGGGATAGATCGCCAGGGTCACGGCGACCTGGAGGATCGCCGGCGAGAGGTCGACGAGCCGGCCGATCAGCAGGCAGGAGAGCAGCCAGATCAGCAGCTGCGCCGCCGAGGCGAGCACGGCGAAGGCGAGCCACAGCAGGCCGAAGCCGGCGGTCGCGAAGAACTTGCGCTGGGCACCGACCGCGGCGTGCACCATCAGCAGCGCCAGCACGCCGGAGCCGAGCGGCGCGACGCCGATCAGGTCGTGCAGCAGGCCGATCAGGAAGACCGCGCCGCTGGGCATCAGGTCGGGGCGGAAGACGCTCCAGTAGTAGACAGCGATCAGGGCGATCGAGGGGATCACCGGCGCCAGGTACGGCGAGCGCACGGGGGTCATGCTGACCAGCAGCAGCAGCACGGTCAGGACGAAGGGCGTCAGCGCCCGGGCAAAGCTGTCGAGACGCTGCCAGAGAGTGGGCTGCACCGTCGCGCTCCGTTCAGCGAGCCGGGGCCCGCTGTGCGATGAAGTCCTCGATCAGGCCGGGCAGCTCGTAGCCGACCAGGCGCAGGTAGTCGAGGTGGTTCCAGTCGACGTAGGGACGTACGCGTACGCCGCCGTCGGTCACTTCCGCGACCTCGCCGACCGGCAGGCCCGGCGGGAACAGGCCCCCGTGGCCGGAGGTCGTGACGCGGTCGCCGACCTGCAGGGAGGTCCCCGGCAGCAGGTACAGCAGGCTCGGCTGCGGCGAGTTGTCGCCGGCCATGATGGCCCGCGAGCGCGCCGGCCCGACCTGCACCGGGATCCGGCTGTTGATGTCGGTGACCAGCAGCACCCGAGAGATGCGCTCGCCGACCTCGGCGACGCGGCCGGCCAGGCCGCTGCCGGTCAGCGCCGCCTGGCCCTTGGCGATGCCCGCGCCGCTGCCGCCGGCGACCAGCACCGAGCGCACGAAGGCGCTGCCCTGGTCGCCGATGACGCGCGCCGTGACGTAGCGCCGCTCGACGTCGGGCGTCAGCTTGAGCAGGTCGCCGAGCGCCGCGTTCTGGGCCTTCAGCGCGATCGCCTCGCGCCGCCAGTCGAGCAGGCGCTCGTTCTCGGCGCGCAGCATGGCGTTGATCTCGCGCAGCCGCGCGAGGTCGCGCATCTCGGCCACGGTGTCGTTGACCGTCGCGACCGGCTCCGAGACGGCCTCGAGCAGCGGCGCCATGGCGTCGACCAGCTGGGTCCGCGCGCGCTCGATCAAGAGAGTGTCGGCCTTGCCGAGCAACATCAGGCCCAGCGCCGCGCCGACCAGGAGGAGAAAGGCGAAGCGCTGTGTCCAAGCCTTGAGCGGCGTGGCCAGTCGCACGACCTTCCCGGTGCGTTTATTCAACGCGTGCCTCCCGCAGCCCGCGACTCGACGGGCCAAATCTTAGGTTCACTTCTGAACCTAGAGGATTAACCGTACAAAATAAAGAAGGAGTTAAGCAGTCAGTAGGTCGAGATCAGCACGTTTCTCAACGTGCGCATCTCCTCGAGGCAGCGGCCGGTGCCCAGCGCGACGCACGACAGCGGGTCCTCGGCCAGCGAGACCGGCAGGCCGGTCGCGGCGCGCAGCACGAAGTCGAGGTTGCCGAGCATGGCGCCGCCGCCGGTCAGCACGATGCCCTTGTCGACGATGTCGGCGGCGAGCTCCGGCGCGGTGTGCTCGAGCGCGACCTTGACCGCCTCGACGATCGCGGAGACCGGCTCGGCCAGGGCCTCGGCGATCTGCCGCTCGGAGATCACCAGTTCCTTGGGCACGCCGTTCATCAGGTCGCGGCCCTTGATCTCCATGGTCGCGCCGTCGCCGTCCTCGGGCGGACAGGCCGAGCCGATCTGCTTCTTGATGCGCTCGGCCGAGCCCTCGCCGACCAGCAGGTTATGATTGCGGCGGATGTAGGCGATGATCGCCTCGTCCATCTTGTCGCCGCCGACGCGCACCGAGCGCGAGTAGACGATGCCGCCGAGCGACAGCACCGCGACCTCGGTGGTGCCGCCGCCGATGTCGACGACCATCGAGCCGGTCGGCTCGGTGACCGGCAAGCCGGCGCCGATCGCCGCGGCCATCGGCTCCTCGATCAGGAAGACCCGGCGCGCACCAGCGGCTTCGGCCGATTCCTGGATCGCGCGGCGCTCGACGGCGGTCGAGCCGGAGGGCACGCAGACGATGACCTGGGGGGAGGCGAAGGAGCGGCGGTTGTGCACCTTGCGGATGAAGTGCTTGATCATCTCCTCGGCGACCTCGAAGTCGGCGATGACGCCGTCGCGCAAGGGGCGGATCGCCTGGATGTTGCCCGGCGTGCGGCCGAGCATCATCTTGGCCTCGTCGCCGACGGCCAGCACCTGCTTCTTGCCCTTGACGTCGGCGATCGCGACGACCGACGGCTCGTTGAGCACGATCCCGCGCCCCTTGACATAGACCAGGGTATTCGCGGTGCCGAGATCGATGGCCATGTCAGCGGAAAGGATGCCGAGCATCTTGGACAGCATTCGTGGTTTCGCCTTCACTAGGGGTGGAGTGACGCGGGTCCTCCCCCGATTCGCCGCGCCGCCGACCCGGCACAGCGCATAGCGCGCTGTCGCCGGGAATGCAAGGCGGCCATCGTATTTAGGCGATGGTTAACGGGGTGCTAAGCCTGCCCGCGAGGCGAGCTTTCATCGTCGATGGAGCGCCGCCTCGGCCTCTCGCGCGAGACGCGCCAGGATCGCCGCCGCCGGCTCGGCCCGGGCGAGGCGCACGGCCTGGCCGGACCACAGGGGATGGAAGTCGGGCACGCCGCGCTTCAGGCCGGCCTGGGTGAGCGGCCGGACCATCGGCGTCGGCAGCGGATAGTCCGGCACCTCGGTCTCGTGCGGCGCCATGTCGGCGACGTAGCGCGCGACCAGCGCGCGCGCCGGCCGCCCGGTGAACAGGCGGGTCACCCGCGTGCCGGTCTCCGCCGCCTCGGCAAGGGCCGCCCGGTAGAGCTCGGGCGCGGCCGACTCCTCGGCCAGCACGAAGCTGGTGCCGAGCTGCGCCGCCTCGGCCCCCAGGGTCAGCGCCGCCGCGACGCCGCGGCCGTCGCCGATGCCGCCGGCGGCGATCACCGGGCAGGAGACGGCGTCGACGACCTGCGGCACCAACGCCATGGTGCCGACCTGGGCCTGCTCGAAGGGCGTGTGGAAGGTGCCGCGGTGGCCGCCGGCCTCCCAGCCCTGGGCGATCACCACCTCGACGCCAGCGGCCTCGAGGCGCCGCGCCTCCTCGACCGTCGTCGCCGAGGCCAGGACCAGGCAGCCGGCCTGGCGGATCGCCTCCAGCCAGTCGCGCCGCGGCGGCCCGAAGTGGAAGGAGACGACGGCCGGGCGCGTCTCCAGGACCACGGCCAGGCGCTCTTCGTCGAACGGCAGGAAGGCCTCGCCCGGGTCGGGCACGCCCTCCAGGTGCTCGTCGGCGTAGAAGCCGGCGAGCCGGGCCCGGAAGGCGGCGGCGCGCGCCGGGTCGTCCTGCGGGCGCTCGTGGCAGAAGAAGTTGACGTTGAAGGGCTTGGCGGTGGCCGCCTTGACCTCGTCGATCTGGCGCCGCAGCGCCGCCGCATCGAGCTGCGCCGAGCCGAGCGAGCCGAGGCCGCCGGCCTCGGAGACCGCGGCGGCCAGCGCCGGCGTCGACACCGAGGCCATCGGCGCCTGGACGATCGGCAGCTCCAGTCCCAGTCGGTCGGTCAGGGCGGTCCGCAGGGCCATCGCGCGTCCCTTCGCTGGGGTGCCGCCTCGCGGCACCGGCATGCTTCCAAGGTGACAAGCGGACCGGGCGGAATCAAGGCGCCCCGGCGGCCTGATACCGGCGGCCTGATACCGGCGGCCGAACGCAGACGGCCCCGCCGAGGCGGGGCCGTTGCGGAAGAGGCCGGCCTACTCGGCGGCCTGGACCGGCGGAGCGGTCTTCTGGCGCTTGACCATCATGCGGTTGAGGCCGTGCACGTAGGCGCGCACCGAGGCGACGATGGTGTCGTGGTCGGCGCCCTGGCCGTTGACCGTCTTGCCCTGCTCCTCCAGACGCACGGTGACCTCGGCCTGGGCGTCGGTGCCGCCGGTCACCGCGTGGACCTGGTAGAGCATCAGCTTGGCCTCGTGCGGCACGATCGCCCGGATCGCCTCGAAGGCAGCGTCGACCGGGCCGTTGCCCTCGGCCGTGGCGGTCTTGCGCTCGCCCTCGACCTCGAGGGTCAGCTCGCAGGTCTGCGGGCCCTTGGAGCCGCAGTGCACGCCCATCTCGACGAAGCGGATGTGGTCGTTGTGGCGGACCACGGCGTCGTCGACCAGGGCGACGATGTCCTCGTCGAAGACCTCCTTCTTGCGGTCGGCCAGCTCCTTGAAGCGCACGAAGGCGTCCTGCAGCTGGTTGTCCGACAGCTTGAAGCCCAGCTCGTCGAGCTTCGACTTGAAGGCGTGGCGCCCCGAGTGCTTGCCCATGACCAGGGTCGAGCGGGTCAGGCCGACCGATTCCGGCGTCATGATCTCGTAGGTCTGGGCGTTCTTGAGCATGCCGTCCTGGTGGATGCCCGACTCGTGGGCGAAGGCGTTGGCGCCGACGATCGCCTTGTTCGGCTGCACCGAGAAGCCGGTGATCGTCGAGACCAGCTTCGAGGCCGGCGTGATCTTGCGGGTGTCGATCCGCGTCTCGTAGGGCAGCGCGTCGGCGCGCGTGCGCAGCGCCATGACGACCTCTTCCATGGCGCAATTGCCGGCGCGCTCGCCGATGCCGTTGACCGTGCACTCGATCTGGCGGGCACCGGCGCGCACGGCCGCCAGCGAGTTGGCGACCGCCAGGCCCAGGTCGTTGTGGCAGTGCACCGAGACCGTCGCCTTGTCGATGTTCGGCACGCGGTTCATCAGCATGGCGATCAGCTCGTAGAACTCCTCGGGCACGGTGTAGCCGACCGTGTCGGGGATGTTGATCGTGCGGGCACCCGCCTTGATCGCGCTCTCGACGCAGCGGCACAGGAAATCGTGCTCGGTGCGCGTGCCGTCCTCCGGCGACCACTCGACGTCCTCGCAGAGCTTGCGGGCATAGGACACGCTGTCGACGATCGCCTGGTGCACCGCGTCCGGCTCCATCTGCAGCTTGAACTTCATGTGCAGCGGGCTGGTCGAGATGAAGGTGTGGATGCGCGCCGCCTCGGCGCCCTTCAGGGCCTCCCAGGCGCGGTCGATGTCCTTGGGCGTGGCGCGTGCCAGCCCGGCGACCCGGCTGGTCCTGACCCGGGCCGCGACCTCGCGCACGGCCTCGAAGTCGCCGTTCGAGGCGATCGGGAAGCCGGCCTCGATGATGTCGACGCCCATCGCCTCCAGCATCTCGGCGACCTGGATCTTCTCCTCCAGGTTCATCGAGCAGCCGGGCGACTGCTCGCCGTCGCGCAGGGTCGTGTCGAAGATCTTGACGTGGTTGGCGGTACTCTTGCCGCCGGCGGTGGAGAACTGCTGCTTGTCGCTGGTCATGGTCCGAGACCCTCCGGTCCTTCAACGTCTTTTCGGGTATGGCTGAAGGGGCCGCTGTCGCTGGCCGGTGTCCCCCGAACGCTTGCCGCGGCTGCGGCTGAGGCGCTCAGGGGCAGATAAGGAGGAGGGCCTCCGCCGGCAGGCCGAGGAGAGCGAGCGCCAGCGCCGGGGCGTCGCCCCGGTCCGCGATGTCAGCGCTGTCGATCCGATCGATCATGGCTCTCTTCTTGGTCGGCCTGTGCCGGAAGTCGCGTGACGATATACGCAGTCGCGCCGGCTTCACAAGGGGTTTCGGCCGCGGCGCGCGAAGCCCGTCCGGCTCAGGCGGCCGGGCGCAGCCCTTCGGCGATGCCGAAGTGGCGGCGCAGACCCTCGGCGCCGGGCGGCGTCACCGCGATCGCGCGGCTGCCCTCGACGCGCCGGATCCAGCCCCGCTCCAGCAGGCCGCGCTGCAGCCCGCGGCCGAGTTCGCCGGCCAAGTGGAAGCGCCGCTCGCTCCAGTCCAGGCAGGGCCGGCAGAAGGCGCCGCCCGAGGGTCCCTGCGGCGCCAGGTCGAGCTCGTCCAGGAAGCGGCGCCCGGCCTGCGTGAGCGCGCCGCCGTCGTCCGTCAGCTCGAGGCGGCCGGACTCGACCAGGGCGTCGCAGAGCGCCACGCCGAGCCGGCCGGCCAGATGGTCGTAGCAGGTGCGGGCCCGGCGCAGCGCCGCGTCGCGCGGCCCGGTCGCGGGCGCGGAAACGGCCGGCAGGGCGCTGGCGGTCGCCTGCATGACGCTCTCGACCAGCGCGGCGACCTCGGGCGCGACCAGGCGGTAGTAGCGGTGGCGGCCCTGCTGCAGCACCTGCAGCAGGCCGCCGGCCGTCAACTGGCCGAGGTGGCCGCTGGCGGTCTGCGGCGCGACGCCGGCGACGCGCGCCAGCTCGCCGGCGGTGTAGGCACGGCCGTCGAGGGTCGCGGTCAGCATGGCGAGGCGGCTCGGGTCGCCGATCAGCGCGGCGGTCGCGGCGGCGCGGGCGAGGGTCACCATCGGCGCGGGCTCCTTCGGTCGGCGGAGCTGCAGTCTAGCGCAGTCGAGCAGCCGATGCCTCGGCCGCGACCGAAGCGTCGCTCGGCACGAAGCCGATGCCCGAGCGTCCACCATGTCCCCGGACACCTGTCCACCTCGTCTGCAGGCTGGACGGCCGTCGAACCATGCAAGCGTGCGCGCCCTGTCCCATCAAACGCGAAACGGCCGGCCCTCGGGGGACCGGCCGTCGCGACGGGGCCGGGAAGGCCCGGCCGTCAGTTCTTCGACTTGTCGACCAGCGCCTTCTCGGAAATCCAGGGCATCATGCCGCGCAGCTTGGCGCCGACCTCCTCGATCTGGTGCTCGGCGCGGCGCCGGCGCATCGCCTTGAAGCTCGGCTGGCCGGCCTTGCACTCCTGCACCCAGTCGCGCGCGAAGCGGCCCTCCTGGATGTCGGAGAGCACGCGCTTCATCTCGGCGCGGGTCTCCTCGGTGATGATCCGGGGCCCGCGGGTATAGTCGCCGTACTCGGCGGTGTTCGAGATCGAGTAGCGCATCGTCGCCATGCCGCCCTCGTACATCAGGTCGACGATCAGCTTCACCTCGTGCAGGCACTCGAAGTAGGCCATCTCCGGGGCGTAGCCGGCCTCGACCAGGGTCTCGAAGCCGGCGGTGATCAGCTCGGTCAGGCCGCCGCAGAGCACGACCTGCTCGCCGAACAGGTCGGTCTCGCACTCCTCCTGGAAGGTCGTCTCGATGACGCCCGCGCGCGCGCCGCCGATCGCCGCGGCGTAGCTGAGGCCGAGCTCGTGGGCGTTGCCCGACGAATCCTGGGCGATGGCGATCAGGCAGGGCACGCCGCCGCCGCGCAGGTACTCGCTGCGCACCGTGTGGCCCGGGCCCTTCGGCGCGATCATGAAGACGTCGATGTCGGGGCGCGGCTCGATCAGGTTGAAGTGGATGTTGAAGCCGTGCGCGAAGGTCAGGGCGGCGCCCTCCTTCATGTTCGGCGCCAGATCCTGGTTGTAGATGTCGGCCTGCAGCTCGTCGGGCGTCAGCATCATGATGACGTCGCCCCACGTCGCGCCCTCGGCCGGGGTCATCACCTTGAAGCCGGCGTTCTCGGCCTTCTTGCGGGTCGCCGAGCCCTCGCGCAGCGCGATCGCGACCTCGGCGACGCCGCTGTCACGCAGGTTCATGGCGTGGGCGTGGCCCTGGCTGCCGTAGCCGACGATGACGACCTTCTTGCCCTTGATCAGGTTGGCGTCGGCATCGCGATCGTAATAAACGCGCATCGGTTCGTTTCCTTCCGTCGATCGGTCACTTCATTGCCGCGCGGGCCCGCCCCGCGCAGGAAAAGTTCGGCCGCCTTCTAGCCGTCGGGGCCGCCCGGCGCAACGCCGCAGGCGGCGCGGCAGGGCTGGGCCGCACGATTCGCAGGGCCGCTGCCCGCGCCCGGCCTAGAGCCCCCTGGCGCCGCGCGCGATGGCGACGACGCCGGTGCGCGACAGCTCGACCAGGCCGAGCGGCTTCATCAGCTCGATGAAGCGGTCGACCTTGTCCGAGCGGTGGTGCATCTGGAAGACGAAGTAGTCGAGCCCGGCGTCGACCACCTCGGCCTTGAAGATGTCGGCGATGCGCAGCGCCTCGACGCGCTTCTCGCCGGTGCCGGCGACCTTGACCAGCGCCAGGTCGCGGTCGACGAAGCCGCCGGCCAGGGTCAGGTCGCGCACGGTGTGGACCGGCACCAGGCGGTCGAGCTGGGCCTTGATCTGCTCGAGGATCTGCGGCGTGCCGCTGGTCACCACGGTGATCCGGCTGAGGTGGTTCTCGGGATCGACCTCGGAGACGGTCAGGCTCTCGATGTTGTAGCCGCGGCCCGAGAACAGGCCGATGACGCGGGCCAGCACGCCCGGCTCGTTGTCGACCAGCACGGCGATGGTGCGCCGCTCGATCGGCGGCTCGCCGGGGCTGGTGGAGTAGACGCTCGGCGCGGCGGGATTCGGAGCACCGGGAGTGGGGGCGCCGGGAGTGGGACTGGAAGCCATGGCGGGAGACTCTTCGTTCGGTTCTTGCTTGTTCTTGACGGCAGAGGCGCCGCCGGCCCCCGCTAGACAGGCGGGAGGCGGGCCGGCGGCGGTCACCCGCGGGTCATACCAGGACCATGCCCTCTTCCGAGATCGGCTTGGCGGCGTGGTCGTTGGGCCCGAGCAGCATCTCGTAGTGCGCCGCGCCGGAGGGGATCATCGGGAAGCAGTTCTCGTCCTGCGCCACGCAGCAGTCGAAGATCACCGGGCCCGGCGTCTCGATCATCTCGCGGATCGCCTCGTCGAGCTCGCTCGCCTTGGTCACCCGGATGCCCTTCGCGCCGAAGGCGTCGGCCAGCTTGACGAAGTCGGGCAGCGAGTCCGAGTAGCTCTCCGAGTAGCGCTTGCCGTGCAGCAGCTCCTGCCACTGCCGGACCATGCCCATCCACTGGTTGTTGACGATGAAGGTCTTCACCGGCAGCCGGTACTGGGCGAGCGTCGAGAGCTCCTGGATGTTCATCAGGATCGAGGCCTCGCCGGCGATGTCGATGACCAGGCTCTCCGGGTGGGCGATCTGCACGCCGAGCGCCGCCGGCAGGCCGTAGCCCATGGTGCCGAGGCCGCCCGAGGTCATCCAGCGATTCGGCGAATCGAACTTGAAGTACTGCGCCGCCCACATCTGGTGCTGGCCGACCTCGGTGGTGACGTAGAGGTCGCGCTCGCGGGTCAGCTCGTAGAGCCGCCGGATCGCGTGCTGCGGCTTGATGACGTCACCGTCCTGGACGAAGGCCAGGCAGTCGCGGGCGCGCCACTGCTCGATCTGCTGCCACCAGGCGTCGAGCGCCTTGGCGTCGGTCGCCAGATCCCGCTCGCGCCAGCGCGCGTTCATCGCCGCCAGCACCCGGCCGACGTCGCCGATCACCGGCAGGTCGACCATGACGTTCTTGTTGATCGAGCTGGGGTCGATGTCGATGTGGATCTTGGTCGAGCCCGGCGAGAAGTCGCTGAGCCGGCCGGTCACCCGGTCGTCGAAGCGCGCGCCGACGCAGAGCATGACGTCGGCGTTGTACATCGCCAGGTTGGCCTCGTAGGTGCCGTGCATGCCGAGCATGCCGAGGAACTGGCGGTCGGTGCCGGGATAGGCGCCGAGGCCCATCAGCGTGTTGGTGATCGGCGCGCCGGTCGCGCGCACCAGCTGGCCCAGCGCCTCGCAGGCGGCGGGGCCGGCGTTGATGACGCCGCCGCCGGAATAGATCACCGGGCGCTTGGCGTTGGCGAGCAGCTCGATCGCCTGCTCGACCGCGCCCGGCTCCGGCTCGGTCTGCGGCCGGTAGCTGCGGTGGTGGACCTTCTCCTTGGAAAGGTAGGGCCCCTTGGCCTGGAGCACGTCCTTGGGCAGGTCGACGACGACCGGGCCGGGCCGGCCGCTGGCCGCGACGTAGAAGGCCTCATGCAGGGTGCGCGGCAGGTCGGCGACCGCCTTGACCAGGTAGTTGTGCTTGGTGCAGGGCCGCGTGATGCCGGTGGTGTCGGCCTCCTGGAAGGCGTCGTTGCCGATCAGGTGGGTCGGCACCTGGCCGGTCAGGCAGACCACGGGAATCGAGTCCATCAGCGCGTCAGTCAGGCCGGTCACGGCGTTGGTCGCGCCCGGGCCCGAGGTCACCAGCACGACGCCGACCTTGCCGGTCGAGCGGGCGTAGCCCTCGGCGGCGTGGACCGCCGCCTGCTCGTGGCGCACCAGGATGTGGCGCAGGGCGTTCTGCTGGAACAGCGCGTCGTAGATCGGCAGGACCGCGCCGCCGGGATAGCCGAATACGACCTCGACCCCCTGCTCGACCAGCGCCTTGATCAGCAGCTCGGCGCCGTTGGGCAGCTCGCTCTTGGGATCCTGGGTCGCGGCCGCCGGGGCCTCCTCGGTCTTCGCAGTCATCGTCTCCGGTCCATCGTGCAGCGGTTGACCCCGCCCGGCGTTCCGGCGGCTGCCGGACCGCGGATCCCCGGCGGCCGGGGCCGTCGCGGGGTGGCGGAGCAAAAGAAATCCGCGCGCCGGACCGCGAGGCGGCCCGACGGGGAGCGCGGACCCTAAGCCGGTGGCCGCGCCGCGGTCAACAGAAAGCGACGAATATTTGAAAAGATTTCCTCTTCGTCGCATTCCGAAAATTGCCGATCGATGACGAACTGGGTCGTTTTCTGTCCCACTTCCGGGCCAAGGCGTTGATCCGCCAGCATTTGGCCGCCCGCCCCCTCGCGGCCGAGCATCTGGCCGCGCAGCCAGGTGAGCTGCCGCTTGGCGTAGCGTCGCGTCGCCGACTGGCCGGCGGCGATCGCCGTCGCCAGGTCGCAGTCGCCGCGCAGGTGGCGGGCCAGCTCGGGGAGACCGACGGCCTTCATCGCCGGCAGGCCGGGATCGAGGCCAAGCCCGAGCAGCCCGGCGACCTCGTCGAGCGCGCCCTCCTGCACCATCGCGGCGAAGCGCCTGTCGATCGCGGCGTGCAGCGCCTCGCGCCCGGGCAGCAGGATCGCCCGGCAGAAGCGGTAGGGCGCCCCCGGTTCCACGGGCCCGGGCCCCGAGGCGCGCTGCCAAGCGTCGAGCGGCCGCCCGGTCGCCTCCAGCACCTCCCAGGCACGCAGCAGCCGCTGGCGGTCGTTGGGGTGCAGGCGGTCGCTCGCGGGATCGCGCGCCAGCAGCTCGGCGCGGAAGGCCTCCGGCCCCCGCTCCTGCCAGCGTCGCGCCGCCGCCTCGCGCACGGCCGGCGGCACCGGCGGCACCGGCGCGATGCCCTGCTGCAGCGCCTTGAGATAGAGCCCGGTGCCGCCGACCAGGACCGGCAGGCGCCCGGCGGCCCGCGCCTCGGCCATCGCCTGCAGCGCCAGCTCCCGCCAGCGTCCGGCCGAGCAGCGCTCCGTGGCCGGCAGCACGCCGTAGAGCCGGTGCGGCGCGCGCGCCGTCGCCTCCGGGCCGGGCCGCGCGGTCAGTACAGAAAGCTCGGCGTAGACCTGCAGGGCATCGGCGTTGATCACCGTGCCCTCGAAACGCTCGGCCAGACGCAGCGCCAGCGCCGACTTGCCGCTCGCCGTCGGCCCGGCGACGATGACCGCCGGCGGCAGCGGTGCGGCGCCGGGTGCGCCGCGCTTTTCCGGATTGGTGCTTGTCCCCGACATGGCCGGGCCTCTATAGGACGCCGCCATGTCCTTTGTCGTCACCCTGCTCGCCGATCCGCTCGGCAAGCCGCTCACCGACAGCGAGATCGAGGCCGCGACCGGCACCCTGCGGCGCACCGGCGCCGCGGTCGGCGCGCCCGACTGGCTGGCCACCGGCATCGCCTGCGACCTGCCGTTCGACGGGCTCGCGCCCGAAGCCGCGGAAACGGCGTTGCGCGTCGCCTTCGACGGCCAGCCGGTCGACCTCGGCGCGCAGCCGGTCGCCGGCCGGCGCAAGGCGCTGCTGATCGCCGACATGGAATCGACGATCATCGCCCAGGAGATGCTCGACGAGCTGGCCGAGAGGCTCGACCTGCGCGCCGAGATCTCGGCGGTGACCGAGCGGGCGATGCGCGGCGAGCTCGACTTCGAGCAGGCGCTGGCCGAGCGCGTCGCGCGGCTCGCCGGACTGGAAGCGGCGGTTCTGGAGGAGGCCGCGGCGGCGGTCACGCTCAACCCCGGCGCCAGCGAGCTGCTCGGCACCATGAAGGCCAACGGCGCGCGCGCCGCGCTGGTCTCCGGCGGCTTCCTGTTCTTCGCCGAGCGCATCGCGGCGGCGCTCGGCTTCGACGACTGCCGGGCCAACCGCCTGGAGATCGAGGACGGGCGCATGACCGGCCGCACGCTCGGCCCGATCCTCGGCCGCGAGGCCAAGCTGGAGACCTTGCAGGAGCTGCTGGCCCAGCAGGGGCTGGCGGCCGAGGCCGCCTGCGCCGTCGGCGACGGCGCCAACGACCTGGCGATGCTGCGCGCCGCCGGCCTCGGCGTCGCCTACCGGGCCAAGCCGGTGGTGCGGGCGGCCGCACCCTTCCGGCTCGATCACGCCGACCTGACCGGCCTGCTCTACCTGCAGGGCTACCGCCGCGACGAGTTCGTCACCGCCGCCGGCTGAGCCGGCCCGCCGGGGACGACCCGGGGGCCGGCCCCGCGATTCGGCTCAACGGTCCGGCGGGGCCGGCTCTCAGCCGCTCTTCTCGACCTTCAGCGGCACCCACTGGCGCTCGCCGCCGCGCTGGATCAGCAGGGTCGCCGTGTTGCGGCCGTCCTCGCGGGTCGCCTGGAACTCGCGGGAGACCTCGCCCGGCGTCGCCACGGGGTTCTGGTTGACCTCGATGATCACGTCGCCCTCGCGCAGGCCGCGCTCGTCGGCCGGGCTGTCGGGCTCGACCTTGGTGACCAGCACGCCCTCGAGGTCGCCGTCGAGGCCGTACTCCTCGCGCAGGGTCTCGTTGAGCTCGGCGAGGTCGAGACCGAGGCCCGTGAAGTCCTCGGCCTGCGGCTGCGGCAGGCCGCCGTCGCGGGTCGCCGCGGCGATCTGCTCCTCGTCGAGCTGGCCGAGCTCGACCTGCACGATCTTCTCCTCGCCGCGGCGCACGACCTTGACCGGCACCGACTTGCCGATCGCCGTCTCGGCGACCATGCGCGGCAGCTCGCTCATCTCGCTCACCGGCCGGCCGTCGAACTCGACGATGACGTCTCCGTCCTCGATGCCCGAGCGCTCGGCCGGCCCGCCCGGCGTCACCGAGGCGACCAGCGCGCCGCGCGCGCTGCCCAGCTGCAGGCCCTCGGCGAGCTCCGGCGTGACCGTCTGGATGCGCACGCCGAGCCAGCCGCGGCGCACCTCGCCGTACTGCAGCAGCGAGTCGATGACGCTGCGCGCCATGACGGAGGGCACCGCGAAGCCGATGCCGATCGAGCCGCCGGTCGGCGAGAAGATCGCCGTGTTGATGCCGACCACCTCGCCGTTGATGTTGAACATCGGGCCGCCCGAGTTGCCGCGGTTGATCGCCGCGTCGGTCTGCAGATAGTCGTCGTAGCGCCCGCCGATTTCGCGTCCGCGCGCCGAGACGATGCCGGCCGTGACCGTGCCGCCGAGGCCGAAGGGGTTGCCGATGGCGACGACCCAGTCGCCGATGCGAAGGGCGTCGGAATCGCCCCAGGTCGTCGAGGGCAGCTCGCGCTCGGTCTCGACCTTGAGCAGCGCCAGATCGGTCGCCGGGTCGGTGCCGACCAGCGTCGCCGGCAGCACCGTGTCGTCGGTCAGGCGCACGGAGATTTCGTCGGCGCCCTCGATGACGTGGTTGTTGGTGACGATGTAGCCCTCGGGATCGATGATGAAGCCCGAGCCGAGCGCGTTCTCGCGCCGGCGCGGCATCGGCCCGCCCTCGTCGCCCCGCCGCTCCAGGAACTCGCGGAACAGCTCCTCGAGCTCGTCGGGGATGCCCTCGGGCAGGGCGTCGCCGAGCCCGCCGCCCGGCCGCTCCTGCTGGGTCACGCTGGTCTGGATATTGACCACGGTATCGAGCAGCGGCTCGACCAGATCGGCGAAGCTCTCGGGCGCCGAGCGGGCGCTCGACGGCGCGGCGCTCGCGAAGCAGGCGGCCGCGGCCAGGACCAGGACGGGCCCGAGGCGGCGGAGCGGCGCGGCGGCGGTATCGATCAGGTTCGGCATGGGTCGGTCCTCGGGCTCCCTGGGATCTGGGGCGCGGCCGGCGGCCGCCTCGTCACGTGTCTCGCTGTCTCGTCCCGCCCGGCGGGGCGGACGGGACCGACAACCTCGTTCTCGGCTTCAGAGAATGGTCCGCGATGGCGCCCGCGGCAATGTCGGACCTGAAAGCCGGCGTTCACGGCGGCGCTACCGGACCAGCAGCCAGAGCACGAAGAGGCCGACGACCGCCGACAGCAGGCCGCCCCAGCGCATAGCCTCCGGCGGCACCTCGGCGAGCCGCTCGAGCAGGCGCCGCGGGGCGCCCGGCGCGATCGCGAGAAACAGCCCCTCGAGCACCAGGACCATGGCCAGGGCGGCGGCCAACAGGGTCCCGAACTCGATCACGCCCGCCTCCGCCGCCTGCCTGGCCGGCGCCGAGCCGCCGCCTCGCCGGCCCGCCCGCCGGGCGCCGCCCACCGCGGCGCGCGGCGGGTCACTGGGTCGCGGCCGCCGCGGGCTGCGAGCCGGTGCCGCCGGCCGTGCCGCTGCCGGTGCCGCTACCGCCCCCGGCGTTGTCGCCCGCTCCCGGGGCGCTGCCGCCGCGTGCCGCCGCGCCGCCGGCGCCGCGGGCGTTCAGGTCGCTGTTGAAGAAGCGGAAAAACTCGCCTTCCGGGGGCAGCACGAAGCGGGTCGAGTCCGGCTTCAGCGCGGCCTCGTAGGCCTGCATGGTGCGATAGAACTCGAAGAAGTCGGGATCCCGCTCGAAGGCCTCGGCCAGGATGTTCGTGCGTTCGGCCTCGCCCTCGCCTCGCAGGATCTCCGCCTGGCGCTGGGCCTCGGCCTGAATCACCGTCGCCTGGCGGTCGGCCTCGGCGGTGATCGTCTGGAACTGCTCCTCGCCCTGGGCCCGGAACTCGGCGGCGTCGCGCTCGCGCTCGGCCCGCATGCGGGCGTAGACCGCCTGGCTCACCTCGGGCAGCAGGTCGGCGCGCACGATGCGCACGTCGAGCACCTCGATGCCGAAGTTCGACTGCTCGGTGTTGACCGCGTCGTTCACGCTGCTGGTGATCTGCTGCATCAGGTTGTCGCGCTCTTCCGACAGGATGGTCGGCAGCAGCACGGTACCCAGCACGCTGCGCAGCGCGTTGTTGACGATCGGCTCCAGGCGGTTGCGCAGGTTGTTCTCGGAGATCGCCACGCGGATGAACTGCTGCGGCTCGGTGATGCGGTAGCGCACGAAGGCGTCGACGATCAGGCGGCGCTGGTCGGCCAGCACGATCGTCTCGGCTTCGGGGTCGAGGTTGAGCACGCGCCGCTCCAGGTACTGCACGTCCTGCAGGAACGGCACCTTGAAGTGCAGGCCCGGCCGCTCGATGGTCCGCTGGATCGCGCCGAACTGCACGATCACGGCCTGCTGGGTCTGATGCACGGTGAAGGTGGCGAGGTAGACCAGGATGGCCAGGGCCACCAGGACGACGCCGCCGATCAGAAGCGCATTGGATCGCATGGTGCCGCCCTCCCCTACTGCTGGCCGCCGGAGGCCGGGCGGCCCGAGCCCGGCTCCAGCAGACGGTCGAAGGGCACGATCGGCTGGGACCCGTTGTCGCCCTCACCGAGATCGAAGATCACCTTGTTCGAGTTGCCCAACACGTTCTGCATGGTCTCCAGGTAGAGCCGCTTGCGGGTGACGTCGGGGGCCCGGCTGTAGGCGTCGTAGACGCTGCTGAAGCGCGCGGCCTCACCGCTCGCCTCGGCGACGATGCGCTGCTTGTAGGCCTGGGCCTCCTCGATGGTCCGGCGCGCCTGGCCGCGCGCCTCGGGGATCACCCGGTTGCGGTAGGCGTCGGCCTGGTTGCGCTTGGTGTCGAGGTCCTGGCGCGCGCGCTGCACCTCCTCGAAGGCGTCGGCGACCGGCTCGGGCGGCTGCACGTTCTGCATGTTGACCGCGGTGATGGTCACGCCGGCCTCGTACTCGTCGAGGATGCGCTGCAGCGTGTCGCGGGTGCGCTGCGCGACCGCCTCCTTCTCGGTGGCGATCAGCGGCAGGATGTCGGTGCGCCCGACGATCTCGCGCATCGCGCTCTCGGCCGCCAGCTTGATGGTCAGCTCCGGGTCCCGGATGTTGAACAGGAACTGGCCGGCGTTGAAGATGCGCCACTGCACCGAGAAATCGATGTCGATGATGTTCTGGTCGCCGGTCAGCATCAGGCTCTCTTTCGGCAGGTCCGAAATGTTGCCCGTGTTGCGCGTCGCGCCGCCGCGCATGACGTAGCCGACCTCGATCTGGCGGACCTCGTCGACCTGCGGCGTGATCGCGGTCTCGATCGGCCAGGGCAGGTGCCAGTGCAGGCCCGGCTGCGCCAGGTTCTCCTGATTGACCCACTGGCCGAAGCGCAGCACCACGCCCTGCTCGCCCGGATTGACACGGTAGAAGCCGGAGAACAGCCAGAGCAGCAGCACGACCGCGATGCCGATGAGCAGGCCGCGGCCGCCGAAGCCGCCGCCGCCCGGGAACATCTGCTTCAGGCGGTCCTGACCGCGCCGGATGACGTCCTCGAGATCGGGCGGCTTGGAACCGCCGAAGCCGCCCCCGCCGCCACCGCCGGAGGGCGGTCGCCCCCAGGGGCCGCCGCCGCCGCCGGAGCCGCCGCCCCAAGGTCCTCCACCGCCGTTGGACGATTGCCAGGGCATCCCCGATCTCTCCCTTCAAGCCGATTTGATTTATCCGGTGCCCTGTGGAATGACACCGGCTGGACCCCATATCCGAGCACGAAGCGCAAGCTCGGACGCGCGGACCCCGCGTTCGCGTGCTCCGGGATATCGTGTAACAGGGAGAGAATTCAAGCATGAGCGGACCGAGCGAGAGCCAGGTGCTCGAGGCCCTGAAGCAGGTCAAGGACCCCGACAGCGGCCAGGATCTCGTCTCCGCGGGCATGATCTCCGGCCTCGTGGTCAAGGACGGCAACGTCGGCTTCGCCGTCGAAGTCGATCCGCGCCGCGGCGCGCAGCTCGAGCCGCTTCGAAAAGCCGCAGAGCAGGCCGTCGACGCGCTGCCCGAGGTGCTGTCGGTGACCGCCGTGCTGACCGCCCACAAGGGCGGCGGCCAGACCGGCGGCGCGGCGCCGCCCCCCGCGGCCGCGCCGCAGCCGTCGCCGGCGGCGCGCCAGGCCCAGGGCGCCGGCGCGCAGCGCGCCATGGTGCCCGGCGTCAAGGCGATCGTCGCGGTGGCTAGCGGCAAGGGCGGCGTCGGCAAGTCGACGACCGCGACCAACCTGGCCCTCGCGCTCGCCACCCTGAAGCTCAAGGTCGGCATCCTCGACGCCGACATCTACGGCCCCTCGCAGCCGCGCATGATGGGCATCTCCGGCCGACCCAGCTCGCCCGACGGCAAGACCCTGAAGCCGATGGAGAACTACGGCGTCAAGGTCATGTCGATGGGCTTCCTGATCGCCGAGGACACGCCGATGATCTGGCGCGGCCCGATGGTCCAGTCGGCGCTCTCGCAGATGCTGCGCGACGTCGACTGGGGCGAGCTCGACGTGCTGATCGTCGACATGCCGCCGGGCACCGGCGACGCCCAGCTGACCATGGCCCAGCAGGTGCCGCTGGCCGGCGCGGTGATCGTCTCGACGCCGCAGGACATCGCGTTGCTCGATGCCCGCAAGGGGCTGAACATGTTCCGCAAGGTCGACGTGCCGGTGTTCGGCATCGTCGAGAACATGAGCCTCTACGTCTGCCCGGAGTGCGGCCACGAGGCGCACATCTTCGGCCACGGCGGCGCCAAGAAGGAGGCCGAGAAGCTGGGCATGGATTTCCTCGGCGAGCTGCCGCTCGACATCGGCATCCGCGAAACCTCCGACGGCGGCCGGCCGATCGTCGTGTCCTACCCAGACAGCCCGCACGCTAAGGCCTACGTCCGCATCGCGGAGAAGGTGCGCGACAAGCTGTTCGGCGCCGACGCCAAGAAGCGCCAGGGCCCGAAGATCGTGATGAAATAGCAGGCCGCAGCCGGTTGCGCGCGAGCGGCGCTACTCCGCCGCCTCGACAGCCGGCTCGGAGGCCGTCGCCTCGGCGAAGGCCGGCGCGCCTTCCAGTGCCTTCGGCAGCGGGCCGCCGGTCGCCCAGTCGAGCAGCTCGACCGAGTGCAGCACCGGCAGTCCGGTGCCGCCGCCGATCTGCGCCATGCAGCCGATGTTGCCGGTCGCCACGGCCAGGGCGCCGGTACGCTCCAGGTTGGCGACCTTGCGCTCGCGCAGCTGGCCGGCGATCGCCGGCTGCAGCAGGTTGTAGACGCCGGCCGAGCCGCAGCAGATATGGCCCTCGGCCGGTTCCCTGACCTGGAAGCCGGCGGCCTGCAGCAGCGCCTTGGGCTGGCGCTTGATCTGCTGGCCGTGCTGCATCGAGCAGGCCGAGTGGTAGGCGATCGCCTGGCCGGTCGCGCGCCGCGGCTCCAGCCCGCCCAGCTCGTCGAGCAGCTCGGTGACGTCGCGGGTCAGACCGGCGATGCGTTCGGCGCGCTCGGCGTATTCGGAATCGTGGCGCAGCATGTGGCCGTAGTCCTTGACCGTGGTGCCGCAGCCCGAGGCGTTGATCACCACGGCGTCCAGGCCCTCTCCTTCCAGCTCGCGGCTCCAGGCCTCGACGTTGGCCCGTGCCGAGGCCAGCGCCGGCGCCTCCTTGCCCATGTGATGGGTCAGGGCGCCGCAGCAGCCGGCGCCCTCGGCGACCACGACCTCGACGCCCAGGCGGGTCAGCAGGCGCACGGTCGCCTCGTTGATCTCGGGCGCCAGGACCTGCTGGGCGCAGCCGGACAGCAGCGCCACCCGCATGCGGCGCGGTCCCTCGGCCGGGAAGGCCTGGGGCCGGTCGACCGCCGAGGGCCCCGGCAGGGCCGCCGGGGCGAGCCGCAGCATCGCCTGCAGGCGGCCGCCGAAGAGGCCGCCGGCGAGGCCTGCGAAGGGCCGCGCGAACCAGGCCCCGACCAGCGCCAGGCGGAACAGCCCCGGGTTCGGCAGCAGCCGCGCCAGCAGCGCGCGCAGCAGGCGGTCGGCGGCCGGGCGCTCGTAGCGCTCCTCGATGCGGGTGCGGGCCTGGTCGACGAGGTGCATGTAGTGGACGCTGGCCGGGCAGGTCGTCATGCAGGACAGGCACGACAGGCAGCGGTCGACGTGGGTCACGGTCCGCTCGCTGGGCGCGCGGTCGTTCTCCAGCATGTCCTTGATCAGGTAGATGCGGCCGCGCGGGCTGTCGAGCTCGTCGCCGAGCAGAACGTAGGTCGGGCAGGTCGCCGTGCAGAAGCCGCAGTGCACGCAGGAGCGCAGGATGTCGTTGGCCTCGGCGATGTCCGGGTCGGCCAGCTGCGCCAGCGTGAAGTTCGTCTGCATCTCGCTCCGTTCCGCTCGTCTTCCGGTCCCGGGCCTCGCTCAGCCCCGGCCCGCCCGGTAGGATTCGATGGCCTGGTGCAGCCGCCCCATCGGCGAGTCGACCAGGCGCTTGACGCTGGTCCCGCCGGGATCGCTGCGGTAGGCGACGACCAGCAGCTGCTCGTACTTCTCCAGGTAGGTGTCGAGCATCGAGTCGCCACCCACCATGGCCAGCTGCTGGTCCAGGCTGGCGCGGTCGGCGATCCGGAAGTCCTGGATCAGCTGCAGGAAGAAGGCCTCCTCGCGGCCGCCGTTGAGCGCGGCCAGCGCCCGGTCGTAGTCGGTCGGCGCCGACAGCACCGAGGCCAGGTCCATGGCGACGGCGTTGAGCTCGCGGGCGGTGCGCGCCTCGTGCTGGGCGTACTGCTCCGGCGACAGCGCCTTCATCTGCATCTCGGAGGGGCTGCGATAGGTCGGCGTCAACGCCTCGAGGCGCGGCGCGTTGGGATGGGCGCGCGGCGGCCGGTGCAGCTCGAGCTCGTCGCCCAGCGGCTCCGGGCTGGTATCCGGGATGTCGGGCTCCGGCTCGGGCATCGCGGCGCGGCGCGGCCGGGCGCCACCCGGTCCGTGGCCGCCCCCGTTGGCCATCTCGTTGGCCACCTCGTTGCCCCGTCCGTTCGCCGCGGCGGGATGCGGCCCGGAGGGCGCCGGCGGCTCGGCCGCCGCGGCCCCGGCACGCCGCGGGGTCGGCGGCGCGCTGTCCCAGGGTTCGACCGGGGCGGCCGAAGCCGGCTGTGCGGCGGCGCGATGCAGCGGGGCCGTCCGGCGGCCGTCGGGTGGAGGCGCTTCGGCGCCCGGCCAGCCGCCGCCGGCGGCCGCACGCGGCTCCGGCTGGACCGTGTCGAGCTGCGAGAAGGCGACCCGCTTCGGCGCCGCGCGCGGCGCCGGCTCGGGCGTCGGATCCTCCTGCCAGGCCTCGGCCAGCGGACTCTCCTCGGCCAGGCCGCCGCCGTCGCGGGCCATGGCGCGCTGGCGGGCGCGCTCCAGGGGATAGCTGGGGGCCGCGGCCGGTCCACCGGCGCCGTAGTCGAAGATCAGCTCCTGCAGGCGGTGCACCCGGCGCTGCAGGCGGACCACCCAGAGCCCGATCCAGATGACGGCGACCGGGACCAGGAACAGCAGGCCGAGCGCCGGCCAGCCGTAGAGCGAGAACTCCTCGACCTCGGTCAGGCCGCCGGGAATCGCGCTCAGCGCCGCGAGCAGCCAGACCGCGGTCAGCAGCAGGCCGAGCAGGAAGTACCGCAACACCGAACCCATGCCAGCCCTTCGCTCAGAGGTCCGCGACCATGCGGCCAGGATTGAGTACCCCGTTCGGATCGAAGCCCTCCTTTATGCGCCGGGTGAGCAGCGCCTTGGCGGGATCCTGGGGCTGGAAGACGGGCACCGCGAGGCGGACCCGCGCCGGCGCACGCAGCAGGGTCGCGTGACCGCCGACCCGCGCAACCGCGTCGCGCACCCGTGCCTCCTCCGCCGTCTCGCCGGCCGCCGTGCCGAGCCACAGCAGGCCGCCGCCCCAGTCGAAATAATGGCGCATCTCCGGCAGATCCGCCAGCGCCGCCGCGACCTCCGGGCCGCGCGTCGGCGCCACGGAGATGCGCCAGACGGCGAGCTCCGGCCGCGCCGCGAAGCAGGCGAGATCGGCGACCTCCTGCCACAGCGCCCGGGTGCGCCGGCTGTGCAGCTCCTCCTGGGCGACGCCGGCGGCCGGGCCGGCCGCCAGCATCTCGCGCAGCGCCGCGCAGCGCGCCTCGACGGAGGGGCCGTGCCCTTCCAGGCGCAGCGCCGTCACCGAGGTGCCGGCCCCGGCCACGTGGTCGACCGCCGACTCCGCGGCGACGTCACCCGGCAGGTGCGCCGCGCCCGAGACCTCGTGGGGCGAACCGAGGGCGGCCGACAGCACCGCCACGGCCGCCCGCGCATCGAGTCCGAAGAGCAGCAGGGTGCGCAGCTTCTCCGGAGCCGGCAGGACCTTCACCGTGACCTCGGTCATCACCGCCAGGGTGCCGAAGGAGCCGGCCATCAGCTTGGAGAGGTCGTAGCCGGTGACGTTCTTCATCACCCGGCCGCCGGACTTGAAGAGCTCGCCGCGGCCGGAGATCGCCCGGAAGCCGAGGAAGTGGTCGCGCGCGGCGCCGGCCTTCAGCCGCCGCGGGCCGGACAGGTTGGCGGCCACGGTGCCGCCGATCGTCCCGGCCCCGCGCTCCTGGCCGTAGAAGGCCGAGAGGTCGGGCGGCTCGAAGGCGAGCTCCTGGCGCTCGGCCTCGAGCGCCGCGCGGATCTCGGCGAGCGGCGTGCCGGCGCGCGCCGACAGCACCAGCTCGCCGGGCTCGTAGAGCGTCACGCCGCTCAGTCCCGAGAGGTCGAGGTCGCGCTCGCACTGCAGCGGCCGCCCGAAACCGCGCTTGCTGCCGGCGCCGACGACCTCGAGCGGCACGGCCTCTGCGCTCGCCCAGGCGACCGCCTCGCGGACCTGGTCGTCGTCCGTCGGCTTCCAGGATTCACTCATGATGCTGCCGTCGGCTGATCTGCTTGAGTACGCACGGGAAGGGGCTAGAGCCTTCGCGACAGGGGAGAGAGGGGCGCCTGCGGCCTCGCCGGCCGCTAGAAGCGCGGCAGGTCGGGGAACGGCAGCTGGCCCCGATGGACGTGCAGGCGGCCGAGCTCGGCGCAGCGGTGCAGCTCCGGGAAGACCTTGCCGGGGTTGAGCAGCTGGCCGGGATCGAAGGCGCACTTCAGGCGCTGCTGGTGCCTGAGGTCGGTGTCGTCGAACATCGCGCCCATCAGGTCGCGCTTCTCGACGCCGACGCCGTGCTCGCCGGTCAGCACGCCGCCGACCTCGACGCAGAGCTTGAGGATCTCGGCGCCGAAGGCCTCGGTGCGCTCCAGCTCGTCGGGCTTGTTGGCGTCGTAGAGGATCAGCGGATGCAGGTTGCCGTCGCCGGCGTGGAACACGTTGGCGACGCGCAGCCCGTAGCGCTCGCTCATCTCGCGCATGCGCGCCAGCACCTCGGGCAGGCGGCCGCGCGGGATCGTGCCGTCCATGCAGAGATAGTCCGGCGAGATCCGCCCGACCGCCGGGAAGGCCGCCTTGCGCCCGGACCAGAAGGCCTCGCGCTCGGCCTCGTCCTGCGAGGCGCGGTTGTAGGTCGCGCCCTCGCGCTCGGCGATCGCGCCGACCCGGCCGATCAGGTGCTCGACCTCGGCCTCCGGGCCGTCGAGCTCGACGATCAGCAGCGCCTCGACGTCGAGCGGATAGCCGGCGTGCACGAATTCCTCGGCGGCGTGGATCGCCGGACGGTCCATCATCTCCATGCCGCCGGGGATGATGCCGTCGGCGATGATCGCGGCGACGCAGTCGCCGGCCTTCTCGCTGCTCGGAAAGCCGAGCAGCAGGGCGCGCGCCGAGGCCGGCTTGCGCAGGATGCGCACCGTGACCTCGGTGACCACGCCGAGCAGCCCCTCGGAGCCGGTGACCACGCCGAGCAGGTCGTAGCCTTCGGCGTCGAGGTGCTTGCCGCCGAGGCGCAGCACCGTGCCGTCCATCAGCACCATCTCGACGCCGAGCAGGTTGTTGGTCGTCAGGCCGTACTTCAGGCAGTGCACGCCGCCGGAGTTCTCGGCGACGTTGCCGCCGATCGAGCAGGCGATCTGGCTCGAGGGATCGGGCGCGTAGTAGAAGCCCTCGCCCTCGACCGCCCGGGTGATGCCGAGGTTGGTGACGCCCGGCTGGGTGACCACGCAGCGGTTCTCGTAGTCGACCTCGAGGATGCGGTTCAGCTTCGACAGCCCGAGCGTGATGCCGTCGGCGAGCGGCAGGGCGCCGCCGGACAGGCCGGTGCCGGCGCCGCGCGGCACGATCTTGATGTCCTCGGCGTGGCAGTAGGCGAGCACCGCCGAAACCTCCTCGGTCGTGCTCGGCAGCACCACGATCATCGGCACCTGGCGGTAGGCGGTCAGCCCGTCGGTCTCGTAGGCGAGCAGCTCGTCCTCGTCGAAGATCACGCCGCCCGGCCCCGGCACCAGGGCGCGCAGTCGCTCGACGATCTCGCGCTTGCGCGCGATCACCTCGCGGTCCGGCTCCGGCATCTTCATGGCCGCTCTCCTCCCTCCGGTCTGGTGCCCGGTGACGCCCGGGTTCGGTCCGGCGCGAGTGGTATTACCACTTGCGCCGGGCATTATGTGTTCGGCTCAGATGGGGGTCAACGCCGGGCCGGCAAGGCGGCTGCGCCGGGAGCGCCGGCGGCTTCCGGCACCCGCACGACGCTGCCGCGGAAGCCGGGCGCCGCACGGTCGCCTCTTGCAATCCGCGGCCGGCGATAGGATTTGACCCGCTGGACCCCTGGCCCGCGGCGCCTGCCGGATCGTTGCTCCCCGGCAGGCGCGGCGGGCCGTCATGTGAACAGGACGGCGCATGCTCTTTCTCGAACTCCTGCTCGGCTTCGCCCTGCTGCTCGGCGGCGGCGAGTTCCTGGTGCGCGGCGCCGTCGGCGTCGCCCGGCGCCTGGAGGTCTCGCCGCTGCTGATCGGCATCGTGCTGGTCGGCTTCGGCACCTCCCTGCCCGAGCTGGTGGCCTCGGTGAAGGCGGCGCTCGCCGGCGCCCCGGGCATCGCGCTCGGCAACGTCGTCGGCTCGAACATGTGCAACATCCTGCTGATCCTCGGCGCCACCGCGGTGATCTATCCCGTCGCCTGCGCGCGCGGCGCGCTGCTGCGCGACGGCTCGATGGTGCTGGCCGCGACGCTGCTGGCGATCGGCCTCTGCTACTCGGGCCTGGTCAACCGCTGGGAGGGCGCAGGCCTGGTCCTGCTGGTCGCGGTCTACGCCGGCGGCTCCTTCCTGATCGAGCGGCGCGGCAAGGATCCGGCCGGCGCCGTGCACACCGCCGAAGCCGATCTGGTCGAGTCGGTCGGCGGCCCGCTGTGGCGCAGCCTCGCGGTCGCCGTCGCCGGCATGGCGGCGGTGATCTTCGGCGCCGACCTGCTCGTGGAGGCCGCGATCGTCCTGGCCGGCCGCTACGGCGTCGACGACACGATCATCGGCCTGACCGTGGTCGCGCTCGGCACCTCGCTGCCCGAGCTGGCGACATGCCTGGTCGCCGCGTTCAAGCGCCAGTCGGACATCGCGCTCGGCAACGTGCTCGGCTCCAACACCTTCAACCTGCTCGGCATCCTGGGCACGACGGCCCTGGTCAAGCCGATCCCGGTGCCGGAAAGCCTGCTCGGCTTCGACCTCTGGGCGATGCTGGCGGCGACCCTGCTGCTGTTCGTCGCCGCCGCGACGGGTCGGCGCGTCGGCCGCGCCGAGGGCGGCCTGTTCCTGGCGCTCTACGCCGGCTACATCGCGGTGCTGGTGACGCCCGGCCTGCACGCGGCGGTGCAGTTCTAGGGTGCGCCCCCGCTCAGCCCCGGGTCCCGAAAAACGCAGTGGCGGCCGCCGGCGGGCTGCCTATATCGTGGCCGCATGAACGTCTTCATGATCCTCGCCGTGGCGGCACTGCTGGTCACGCTCGGCGTGCTGTTCACGGGCCTCTTCTCGATGGCCCGGGGCGGCGACTTCAACGCCAAGTACGGCAACAGGCTGATGCGCGCCCGGGTCATCGCCCAGGCGGTCACGCTGGTGCTCTTCGCCCTCGCCCTGCTGACCTCCGGCGGCTGAGCGGCGGCTGTCCGATGGTCCAGCTGACACGCATCTACACCGGCGGCGGCGACAAGGGGCAGACCTCGCTGTCGAGCGGCAAGCGGGTCGCCAAGCACGACCGGCGGGTCGAGGCCTACGGCACGGTCGACGAGGCCAACGCCGTGCTCGGCCTGGTCCGCCTGCACACGACCGGCGCCGAGTGGGCGGGCGTCGACGCCCTGCTGAACCGCATCCAGAACGACCTCTTCGACCTGGGCGCCGACCTCGCCACGCCGGAGGTCGAGAACCCCGAGTTCCCGCCGCTGCGCATCGTGCCGGCCCAGGCGAGCTGGCTGGAGGGCGAGATCGACCGCCACAACGCCGACCTCGCGCCGCTCAAGTCCTTCGTGCTGCCCGGCGGCAGCGCCGCCGCGGCGCACCTGCACCTGGCGCGCACCGTGGTGCGCCGCGCCGAGCGCGAGACGACCCGTCTCGGCGAGGCCGAGCCGATCAATCCAGAGGTCGTGCGCTACCTCAACCGCCTGTCCGACCTGCTGTTCGTGCTGGCGCGCTGGGTCAACCTGCGCGGCGCCGGCGACGTGCTCTGGGTGCCCGGCAAGAACCGCTAGAAAGCCATTTCATCACAACGACTTAACTGCCACCCGGCGGCAATTGACAGGATTTCGTCATCTACCTATTGTGCGGGCGCACAATGAAAGGCGGTGCGAAGCCGTCTGCACCAGCTCTCACTATCGGGATGGTGACGGGGCCGCAGCCCCGCCCCGCTCCCTCCGGCGGATGGAAACGAAGACAGCATGAAAGTCCTGGTCGCGGTGAAGCGCGTCATCGACGCCTACGTGAAGGTGCGCGTCAAATCGGACGGGTCCGGCGTCGAGACGCAGAACGTCAAGATGTCGATGAACCCCTTCTGCGAGATCGCCGTCGAGGAGGCGGTGCGGCTCAAGGAGGCCGGCGTCGCGACCGAGATCGTGGCCGTTTCCTGCGGTCCGCAGCAGAGCCAGGAGACGATCCGCACGGCGCTGGCCATGGGCGCCGACCGCGGCATCCTGGTGCAGTCCGACGAGGCGCTCGAGCCGCTCGGCATCGCCAAGCTGCTGAAGGCGGTGGTCGACAAGGAGCAGCCGGAGCTGGTGCTGCTCGGCAAGCAGGCGGTCGACAACGACTTCGGCCAGACCGGGCAGATGCTCTCGGCGCTGCTCGGCTGGAGCCAGGCGACCTACGCCAGCAAGATCGAGAAGGCCGACGGCGAGCTGACGGTGACCCGCGAGATCGACGGCGGCCTGGAGACGGTCAAGGTCAAGCTGCCGGCGATCGTCACGGCCGACCTGCGCCTCAACGAGCCGCGCTACGCCAGCCTGCCGAACATCATGAAGGCCAAGAAGAAGCCGATCGACGCGCTGACTCCGGACGAGCTGGGCGTCGACGTGGCGCCGCGCCTCTCGGTGCTCAAGGTCGCCGAGCCGCCGGCCCGCCAGGCCGGCGTCAAGGTCGGCAGCGTCGCCGAGCTGGTCGACAAGCTGAAGAACGAAGCCAAGGTCATCTGAAGCCGCGCCGCTCCCGACAGGGGAGCCCGGCCGCGCACAAGCGATAAGGCAGCCACGCCATGAGCATCCTGGTCTACGCCGAGCACGACAACGCCTCCCTCAAGCCGGTCACCCTCAACGTCGTGGCCGCGGCCAAGGCGATCGCCGAGAAGGCCGGCGGCGAGATCCACGTCCTGGTCGCCGGCAGCGGCTGCGGCGCCGCCGCCGAGGAGGCGGCCAAGATCGAGGGCGTCGCCAAGGTTCTGAAGGCCGATTCGGCCGAGTACGAGGCCAAGCTCGCCGAGAACGTGGCGCCGCTGCTGGTCAAGCTGGCCGAGGGCTACGACTACCTGCTGGCGCCGACCACGACCGGCGGCCGCAACGTCCTGCCGCGCGCCGCGGCGCTGCTCGACGTGCAGGGCATCTCGGACATCAGCGGCGTCGAGGACGCCGACACCTTCGTGCGCCCGATCTACGCCGGCAACGCCCTGGCCACCGTCCAGTCGTCCGACGCCAAGAAGCTGATCACCGTGCGCGGCACGGCCTTCGACGCGGTCGCCGCCGAGGGCGGCAGCGCGACGGTCGAGGAGGTCGGCGCCGAGGGCGACGCCGGCCTGTCGAGCTTCGTCGGCCAGGAGCTGACCAAGTCCGAGCGCCCGGAGCTGACCAGCGCCCGGGTCATCGTGTCCGGCGGCCGCGGCATGCAGTCGGGCGAGAACTTCGCCATGCTCGAGCGCATCGCCGACAAGCTGGGCGCCGCGGTCGGCGCCAGCCGCGCCGCGGTCGACGCCGGCTTCGTGCCGAACGACTACCAGGTCGGCCAGACCGGCAAGGTCGTCGCCCCGGAGCTCTACATCGCCGTCGGCATCTCCGGCGCCATCCAGCACCTGGCCGGCATGAAGGACTCCAAGGTCATCGTCGCGATCAACAAGGACGAGGAGGCGCCGATGTTCCAGGTCGCCGACTACGGCCTGGTCGCCGACCTGTTCCAGGCCGTGCCCGAGCTCGAGGCCGAGCTCGACAAGGGCTGATCCCACCCGCACCGGCGGCCGGCGGGCGCTCCGCCGGACGGCCGGCCAACCAAGAGACCCCCGCCCCATGTCCGACCAGAGCAACGCGCCCCTTCCCGCCGAGATCAGGACCATCGGCGTCATCGGCGCGGGCCAGATGGGCAGCGGCATCGCCCATGTCTGCGCCCTCGCCGGCTACCAGGTGGTCCTGCAGGACCTCGGCCAGGAGCAGCTCGACAAGGCGGTCGACGGCATCGACCGCAACCTCGACCGCCAGGCCAAGCGCGGCAAGATCTCCGACGACGATCACAAGAGCGCGCTGAAGCGCATCTCGACCTCGGTCGAGCTGTCCGGCTTCGGCGACTGCGAGCTGGTCATCGAGGCGGCGACCGAGAACGAAGAGGTCAAGCGCTCGATCTTCCAGAAGCTCTGCCCGGTGCTGCGCCCCGAGGCGCTGGTCTGCACCAACACCTCGTCGATCTCGGTGACGCGCCTCGCCTCGGTCACCGACCGGCCGTCGCGCTTCATGGGCATGCACTTCATGAACCCGGTGCCGGTGATGCAGCTGGTCGAGCTGATCCGCGGCATCGCGACCGACGAGAAGACCTTCGCCGCGATCCGCGAGCTGACCGTCAAGCTCGGCAAGCAGCCGGTCGCCGCCGAGGACTTCCCGGCCTTCATCGTCAACCGCATCCTGCTGCCGATGATCAACGAGGCGGTCTACACGCTCTACGAGGGCGTCGGCTCGGTCGAGGCGATCGACACCGCCATGAAGCTGGGCGCCAACCACCCGATGGGCCCGCTTGAGCTCGCCGACTTCATCGGCCTCGACACCTGCCTCGCGGTGATGCACGTGCTGCACGACGGCCTGGCCGACACCAAGTACCGGCCCTGCCCGCTGCTGGTGAAGTACGTCGAGGCCGGCTGGGTCGGCCGCAAGGCCGGCCGCGGCTTCTACGACTACAGCGGCGACACCCCCGTCCCGACCCGCTGAGGCGGCGCGCCCGCGCGCACCTCTCCCGCCGAGCGGGAGAGGTCGAAACCGCGCCAGCGGTTTCGGGTGAGGGCAAGCCGCAACGTCAGCCCGCCCGGCCCTCGCCTTCCGCTTCGTCAGAGCCGCCCCTCACCCGGATCGGCATTGCCGATCCGACCTCTCCCTGAGGGCTAGCAGATTCACACATCAGAGCATCGGGCGAGGAGTTCAGCGCCTTGCTTGGCAGCCTGGAAGTGGATCCAGCCGTTGAGCATGACGACCGGTCCTGGCTTTCCGTAATAGCCGGTCCATCCTCCGAGGCGCGCGCAGACCCAGGCGCCATAGGCGAGAGATCCCTTTGGATGAGGGTTCTTCTGCCGCGCCGTCTTGCCTTCGAGCTTGGCACAGAAGGCTTCCAGGAGCGGCCTGTCGTCAGGCTCGAACGCGTCTTCGAGTGGCCTGAGGAGGGCGGCGCCCATGC
>JAUILQ010000052.1 GCA_030433005.1 Alphaproteobacteria bacterium | reverse complement strand
GCGAGCAGGGGCTGCCGCTGGCAATCCGCTCGGACAACGGCCCGCCCTTCGCGGGCAACGGCGCCGGTGGCCTGAGCCGCCTGGCGGTGCAGTGGCTCAAGCTCGGCATCCGCCTCGAGCGCACTGACCCGGGGGCACCCCAGCAGAACGGCCGGCACGAGCGAATGCACGGCACGCTCAAGGCCGAGACCGCCAATCCGCCGGCCGACAGCCTGGCCGCCCAGCAGCTGCGCTTCGCGCACTTCCGCCAGGAATACAACGAGCTGCGCCCGCATGAGGCGCTCGAGCAGCAGACGCCGGCCAGCCGCTACACCAGGAGCCCGCGGCCCTATCCCAAACGCATCGAGGCGCCACACTACGAGGCCGAGCAGGCCGTGCGGCGCGTGCGCAGCAACGGCGAGATCCGCTGGGGCGGCGAGCTCGTCTTCGTCAGCGAAACCCTCGTCGGCGAGCCGGTCGGCGTCGCTGAGACCGAGACCGGCGACTGGATCGTGCGCTTCGCGAGCTATCCTGTCGGCCTGATCGACCGCAGAACCAAACGCTTGCGCCCCTTCTCGGCGCCCCGGCCGGGCAACCGCAAACGGCGACGCGAACAAACCAGGGAAACCGTCAACGATGTTCCCGGTCCATAGTGTCAACGATCCTACCGGTTGCTCACCCACGCGACAGCGTGGGAGGGAGAGGTGGGGCCGGCGTGGCAGCCGCCGCCCGCCGGCCCTAGACGTCGAAGAAGACCGTCTCGCCCTCGCCCTGCAGGACGATGTCGAAGCGGTAGACCGTCTCGCCGCCGCGGCTCTCGCGGCGCGCCAGCAGGGTCTCGCGGCGGCCGACCTGCTCGATCACGGCGAGCACCGGGTCCTTGGCGTTGTACTCGGCCTCGTCGTCGAAGTAGAGGCGGGTCGAGAGGCCGACGTTGATGCCGCGCGCGACCACCCAGAGGCAGAGGTGCGGCGCCTGGACGGCGGCCTTGCCGTCGGCGCCGACACGGCCGGGCACGGCGCCCGGCTTGACCGTCTCGAACCACCAGAGGCCGGTCGAGAAGTCGGTGACCGCGCGGCCCCAGCCGCGGAAGGCGGCGGCCTCGATCGGGCCCTCGGGGAAGGCGCCCTTGGAGTCGGCCTGCCAGGCCTCGAGGGCGGCGTCCTTGACCTTGTGGCCGGTGCCGTCGAGGACGTAGCCCTCGATGCGGATGCGCTCGCCCTCGACGGCGGCGCCGGCGATCACGTTGTCCTGCTGCTGGCTGCGCTCGGGCAGGCCGGCGGCGGCCGGCGCCATGCCGATGTGCAGGAACGGCCCCGCGGTCTGCGAGGGCGTCTCCTTCAAGCTGTGGAAGGGATGGTCGGGGAAGTTGCCGAAGCCGGGCATGGTCTGGTCAGGCTCCCTGCAGGCGGTTCTCGAAGAGCGTCTGGCGCCGGCCGCGCAGCACGATGTCGAAGCGGTAGGCGAGGCTGTCGAGCGGCACGCCGGCCTCCGGGTCGAGCCGCGCGATCAGGCGCTCGACGGCGGCCTTGTCGGCGATCGAGTTGACGATCGGGCAGCGCGGGATCAGCGGGTCGCCCTCGAAGTAGAGCTGGGTGATCAGGCGCTGGCAGAAGGCCGTGCCGAAGATCGACAGGTGGATGTGCGCCGGCCGCCAGTCGTTGATCCGGTTGCGCCAGGGGTAGGGGCCCGGCTGGATGGTGCGGAAGAAGTAGTAGCCGTCGGCGTCCGACAGGGCCCGGCCGCAGCCGCCGAAGTTGGGGTCGAGGGCGGCCAGGTAGCGGTCGTTGACGTGGCGGTACTTGCCGCCGGCGTTGGCCTGCCAGATCTCGATCAGGGCGTTGGGCACCGGCCGGGCGTTCTCGTCGAGCACGCGGCCGTGGACGACGATGCGCGGGCCGACGGCCTCTTCGCCCGTGAAGTTGCGGATCAGGTCGTTGTCGAGCGGGCCCAGGGAGTCCTCGCCGAAGACCGGCCCGGTGACGTCCGACAGGCTCTGCTCCAGCGAGACCAGGGCGAAGCGCGGCGCGCGCGTGACGCTGGTCTTGTAGCCGGGCGCGTAGGCGGCCGGATGCCAGTCCCGGTCGCGCTGGTAGAACTCGTCGCGGGCGGCCATGGCGCTCAGCCCTCCTTCTCTTCGGCGAAGACCTTCTTGGCGAGGCGGATCGCGCTGTTGGCGGCCGGCACCCCGGCGTAGACGGCGACGTGCAGCAGCACCTCGCGCACGTCCTCCTCGCTGGCGCCGGTGTTGCGGATCGCGCGGAAGTGCAGGGCCAGCTCCTCCTCGCGGCCGAGGCCGGCGAGCAGCGCGATGGTCACGAGCGAGCGCTCGCGCCGCGTGAAGTGCGGCCGCGACCAGAGCGAGCCCCAGGCGGTCTCGGTGATGAAGCGCTGGAAGTCCGCGTCGAAGGGGGTCTTGTTGGCCTCGGCGCGGGCGACGTGGGCCTCGCCCAGGACCTCGCGGCGCACCGCCATGCCGGTTTCGTGGCGCTGGTCAGCGGACAAGCTTCTGCTCCTTCAGGAAGTCGGTGATCAGCCGGCCCATCAGCGTCGGCGCCTCGACCGAGGGCAGGTGGCCGGCGTCGGGGATCTCGGCGAAGCGGGCGTTGGGCAGCAGGCCGGCCAGCTCGCGGACCAGCGCCGGCGGCGTCGCGCCGTCCTCGCTGCCGACCAGGCAGAGCGCCGGCATCGACAGACTGCCGGCGGCCTCGGTCAGGTCGGCGTCGCGGATCGCCGCGCAGGTCGCCACGTACCCCTCGAGCGGCGTGCGCAGCAGCATGTTGCGCCAGACCGCCAGCTCGGCCGGGCGCTGCTCGCGGAAGTGCGCCGAGAACCAGCGCTCCAGGATCGCCGGGGCCAGCGCCTCGATGCCGCCGGCGCCGAGCGCGTCGATGCGCTGCTGCCACATCTCGGCACTGCCGATGCGGTGGGCGGTGTCGCAGAGCACCAGCGCCGCGACACGGCCTGGGTCGCGCGCCGCGTAGGCCTGGGCGACCATGCCGCCGACCGACAGGCCGACCAGGACGGCGCGCTCGACCGCCTGCTCGTCGAGCAGCGCGGCCAGGTCGTCGGCCAGAGCCTCGATGCGATAGGGGCCGGGCGGGCAGTCGGACAGGCCGTGGCCGCGCTGGTCGTGGCGCAGCAGGCGGCAGCCGGCCGGCAGGTGGCCGAGCAGCGGATCCCAGACCCGGAAGTCGGTGCCCAGCGAGTTGGTGAAGACCAGCGTCGGCGCGCCCTCGGCGCCGTCGCCCGGCTCGTCGTCGCGGAAATGAAGCGCGTGGCCCGGAGCCAGGGTCGCCCGCATCGGCCCTCCTCTGTCTTGCGCAGCTCGATCTGCCGGGCCGCCTTGCACGGCGGCCTCCTTGGCGCGAGGCGGCAGACTAGTGCAGACGCCGGCGAGGGGGAATGACTTAGATCACGAAGACGGGCAGGGGGCGGGCGACCGGCCGGAGGCGCCGGCCGAGGCCGGGCGGGCCGGGCGGCTACTCGGCCGCGTCGCGGCCGCCGGGGCGCAGCGTCAGCAGCGGCTTGCGCTCGCCGCCGAGCTGCTCGTCGAGGGCGCGGGCGACGGCGCCGCGCTCCGGCGTGTGGCGGGCCATCAGGTAGTAGACCAGCGGCACGATGAACAGAGTCAGCACGGTCGCCGAGACGACGCCGGCCAGGATCACCACGCCGATCGCCGACCGGGTCTCGGCGCCCGGGCCGGCCGACAGGATCAGCGGCACCGAGCCGGCGGCGGTGGTGATCGCGGTCATCAGGATCGGGCGCAGGCGGATCGCCGAGGCCTCGACCACCGCGGTGCGGAACTCCTCGCCCTCCTCGCGCAGCTGGTTGATGAACTCGACGATCAGGATGCCGTTCTTGGCGGCCAGGCCGACCAGCATGATCAGGCCGATCTGCGTGTAGATGTTGAGGCTGCCGCCGGTCAGCCAGATGCCGGCCAGCGCGCCGGCGATGGCCAGCGGCACGGTCAGCATGATGACCAGGGGGTGGACGAAGCTCTCGAACTGCGCGGCCAGCGCCAGGAACACCACGACGATGCCGAGCATGAAGACGAAGACCAGCGAGCCGCCGGACTCGCTGAAGTCGCGCGACTGTCCCTTGTAGTCGACGACCACCTGCTCGGGCAGCTCGCTGCGCGCCAGGTCGGTCAGGTAGGCCAGCGCCTCGCCCAGGCTGGTGCCCTCGGCGAGGTTGGCGCTCAGGGTGATCGAGCGCAGGCGGTTGTAGCGGTTGAGCTGGGTCGCGCCGGCGTACTCGTCGATGGTCACGAGGTCGGTCAGCGGCACCAGCTCGCCGGAGCCCTCCGAGCGGACGTAGACGTTGTTGATGTCGGTCGGCGTGCGCTGGTCGCTCTTCTCGCCCTCGACCAGGACGTCGTACTCCTTGCCGTCGTTGATGTAGGTCGTGATCTCGCGGCCGCCCATGAAGGTCTCCAGGGCGCGGCCGATGTTGGTCACGCTGACCCCCAGGTCGCCGGCCCGGTCGCGGTCGATCGAGATGGCGATCTGCGGCTTGGTCTCCTGGAAGTCGTGGTCGACGTTGACCAGGCCGGGGTCGTCCTGCTCGATGCGCTCGAGCAGGATGTCGCGCCACTCGGCGAGCTGCTCGTAGGTGCCGCCGGAGATCACGAACTGCACCGGCACCGAGGAGCCGCCGCCCAGGCTCTGGCGCATGATCGGCACGACGCGCACGCCGGGCAGGTCGGCCATGCTGCTGCGCAGCTCGGCCATGATGTCCCAGGCGCTGCGCCGCTCTCCCCAGGGGGCGAGGCCGACGATGACGAAGCCGGAGTTGAAGTTCTCGATGCGCCCCCAGCCGCGCGGCGCGCGCACCAGCAGGCGCTGGAACTCGCCCGACTCGATGTAGGGCAGCAGGCGCGCCTCGATGATGTCCATGTACTCCTCGATGTACTCGAAGGAGGCGCCCTCGGGGCCGCTGACCGAGACGAAGAAGGCGCCGCGGTCCTCGCGCGGCGCGTATTCGGCGGGCACCTCCTCGTAGAGCCACCAGCCGGCCGCCAGCGTGCCGCCGAAGACGATCAGGGCGAGCCAGGGGGCCTTGAGCGCGCGGTGCAGGAAGGCGGCGTAGCCGCGGCGCGTCGCCTCGAAGCTGCGGTCGGCGGCGCGCGCCAGCATGCCGGCCTTCTCGCCCTGCTTGAGCACCTTGGAGGCGATCATCGGCGACAGCGACAGCGCGACGAAGGACGACAGGAAGACCGCCGCCGCCATGGTGATCGCGAACTCGCTGAACAGGCGGCCGAGATCGCCCTCGATGAAGGTGATCGGCACGAAGACCGCGATCAGCACGGCGGTCGTGGCGATCACCGCGAAGCCGACCTGGCGGGTGCCCTTGAAGGCGGCGACCAGTGGCGTCTCGCCGTCCTCCTCCATGCGCCGGTGGACGTTCTCCAGCACCACGATGGCGTCGTCGACGACCAGGCCGATGGCCAGCACCAGCGCCAGCAGGGTCAGCAGGTTGATCGAGAAGCCGAGCGCGAACAGCAGGATGAAGGTGCCGATCAGGCAGACCGGCACGGTCACCGCCGGCACCAGCATGGCGCGCACGCTGCCCAGGAACAGGTAGATCACGGCGATCACCAGGACGATGGCGATGCCCAGGGTCTTGTAGACCTCGTCGATGGCGCCCTGGATGAACACGCTGCTGTCGTAGCTCTGCCGCAGGTCCATGCCGGCCGGCAGGCTGGGGCCGATCTTCTCGGCGAGGTCGCGGACCTGGCGGGCGACCTCCAGGGTGTTGGCCTGCGACTGCTTGATGACGCCGATGCCGACCATCGGCTCGCCGTTGCCGCGGAAGAAGGAGCGCTCCTCGACGGCGGTGACCTCGACCCGGGCGACGTCGCCGAGACGCACCAGGTAACCCTCGTCGCCGCGCCTGAGCACCAGGCGCCGGAAGTCCTCGGCGTCGCGGAAGCCGCGCTCGACGCGGGCGGTGAAGTTGCGCTCGTCCGATTCGATCGAGCCGGCCGGCAGCTCGACGTTGTCGGCGCGCAGCGCCGTCTCGACGTCGGCGACGGTCAGGCCGCGCGCGGCCAGGGCCATGCGGTCGAGCCAGACCCGCATCGCGTAGGTCTGGGCGCCGCCGATGCGCACCCGCGCGACGCCGTCGAGCGTCGAGAAGCGGTCGACCAGGTAGCGGTCGGCGTAGTCGGTCAGCTCCAGGACGTTGAGGCGGTCGCTGGCCAGGTTCAGCCAGATGATCACGTCGTCGCTGGAATCGGCCTTCTGGATGTCCGGCGGATCGGCCTCGGCCGGCAGCTGGTCGACGACGCCCGAGACGCGGTCGCGGATGTCGGCGGCGGCGGCGTTGACGTCCCGGCTGGCGTTGAACTCGATGGTGATGCGCGAGCGGCCGTCCTCGCTGTAGGACTCCATGAAGGCGATGCCCTCGATGCCGGCGACACGCTCCTCGATCAGCTCGGTGATCCGCGTCTCGATGACCTGCGCGGCGGCACCGGGGTACTCGGTGTCGATGGTCACGACCGGCGGGTCGATGTTCGGGTACTCGCGCAGCGGCAGGCGCTCGAAGGCGACCAGCCCGAAGGCGACGATCATCAGGCTCATCACCGCCGCGACGACCGGCCGCTTGACCGAGATGTCGGAGAGCATCATCCGCGGTCAGCCCCCCGCGCCGGACGCGCCGCCGGAACCGGCCCCCGGCGGCGCCGCGTCCTGGCCCTGCAGGATCGCCGAGACCGGCGTGTCCTCGGTCTCGGTGCCCAGGACCCTGACCGGCGCGCCGTCCTCCAGCTTCAGGGTGCCGTGGATGACCACGGGCTCGCCCGGCTGCAGGCCGTCCAGCACCTCGATCTCGCCGGGCCGCCGCGTGCCGGTCTCGATCTGGCGGCGCTCGGCGACCGTCCGGCCGTCGCGCTCGCTCACCACGAAGACGAAGTTGCGCCGGTCGCGGGGCACCAGCGCCTCCTCGGGCACGACCACGGCCTGGCGCGGATTCTTCAGCAGCTCGACGGTCATCACCAGGCCCGGGCGCAGCACGCCGCCCTCGTTCGGAATCATCGCGCGCACCGTGATCGAGCGGGTCACGGGATCGATCACCGTGTCGACGTTGCGCACCTCGCCGGTGAAGGTCTGGTCGGGCAGGGCCGGCGAGCGGGCCTCGATCTCCAGGCCCGGACGCAGCGCGGTCAGGAAGCTCGACGGCACCGCGAAGTCGAGCTTGAGGGTCGAGATGTCGCTCAGCGTGGCGATCGAATCGCCGGGCCCGACCAGCGCTCCGACGCTGACGTTGCGCAGGCCGATGACGCCGTCGAAGGGCGCCAGGATGGCGCGGTCCTGGACCCGGGCGCGGGCGATGTCGAGGTCGGCCTCGGCCTGCTGCAGGGCGGCGCGCCGCTCGTCGAGCTGGGCGGCGGTCGCGAACTGCTGCTCCTGGAGCTGCGAAGAGCGGCCGTAGGCGGCGCGCCGCTCGGCCAGCACCGCCTGGGCGGCGTTGACGGCGGCCTGCTCCTCGGCCTGCTCCAGCACGACCAGCAGGTCGCCTTGCTGGACCTCTTGGCCGTCGTCGAACAGCAGCTCCACGACGCGCTCGCTGACGCTCGGGCTGAGCACCACGCTCTCGTTGGCCTTCAGGCTGCCGACCGCCTCGACCCGGTCGTGGAAGGTCGTGCGCTCGGCCGGCTTGATGACGACCGGCACCGGCGGACGGCCGCCCTGCTGGGCCGCGGCCGGCTGCAGCCCCGCCAGCAGCAGCCCCGCCAGCAGCAGCCCCGCCAGCAGCAGCGCCGGCAGCAGCAGCAGCCCGGACAGCAGGCGGCGCCGACGCGGAACCGGTGAAGACTGCGTCATCGGCCTCGACTTCCTTCCTGAGCTCGGTCGTTCCAGTTTTTCGGCTTTCCGGTGGGGCCGCGGCGACGCTGCCGCGCCCCCGCTGGGAAGTAGGTGCAGCGGCGAGACAGTAAAGCCGCGTCGCGATCAGGAGCGCCGGCCCGCGACTCCCCGGCGCCGGCTGCCGAGACCTTCAACGGGCGCCGCCGGCATTTCCGTTGCGCGATCATCGCATGGCCGGGCATGCACCCGGAAGACAGCTTGCGAGAGACGCGCTAGAAGGTCGCTGCGGAGGAAACCACGTCACGAAGGGACGGCCATGGCGCGCGACGACTCACTGACCCTGGAGGGCACCGGCGGCGAGATCCTGGTCCGGTGCCTGAAGACCCACGGCGTCGACACGCTCTACTGCGTGCCCGGCGAGAGCTACCTCGCCGTGCTCGACGCGCTCTACGACGCGCCGCAGATCCGCCCGGTGGTCTGCCGCCAGGAGGGCGGGGCGGCGATGATGGCCGACGCCTACGGCAAGCTGACCGGCCGGCCGGGGATCTGCTTCGTGACCCGCGGGCCGGGCGCGACCAATGCCTCGGCCGGCGTCCACGTCGCCTTCCAGGACTCGACGCCGATGATCCTCTTCGTCGGCCAGGTGGCGCGCGAGGACCAGGAGCGCGAGGCCTTCCAGGAGATCGACTACCGGCGCATGTACGGCCAGATGGCCAAGTGGGTCGCGGAGATCGACGACGCCCGGCGCATTCCCGAGTTCCTCAGCCGCGCCTTCCACACCGCCACCGCCGGCCGGCCCGGCCCGGTCGTGCTGGCGCTGCCCGAGGACATGCTGCGCGATCGGGTCGCGGCCCCGGCCTGCCACGCCTACGAGGTCACCGAGAGCGCCATGGGTTTGGGCCAGGTCGAGCGCCTGGGCACCCTGCTGGAGACCGCCGAGCGGCCCTTCTGCCTGATCGGCGGGGCCGGCTGGGACGCCACGGCCTGCGAGCGCTTCCGGCGCTTCGCCGAGGCCTGGAAGCTGCCGGTCGGTACGGCCTTCCGCCGCCAGGACCACTTCGACAACCTGCACGGCTGCTACGCCGGCGACGTCGGCATCGGCGCCAATCCCAAGCTCGCCAGGCGGGTGCGCGAGGCCGACCTGCTGCTGGTCGTCGGGCCGCGGCTCGGCGAGATGACCACCGGCGGCTACAGCCTGCTCGGCATCCCCGAGCCGCACGGCCGCCTGGTCCACGTCCATCCCGACCCCGAGGAGCTCGGCCGCGTCTACCGTCCGACCCTGGCGGTCGCCGCCGACCCGCGCTCCTTCTCGGCGGCCGTGCTGTCGCTGGTGCCGCCGCCGGAGCCGGCCTGGGCGGCGGAGACCGAGCAGGCGCACCGCGACTACCTGGACTGGAACCAGCCGGTCGAGACGGTCGGGCCGCTGCAGATGGCGAGCCTGGTCGACTGGCTGGCCCGGACGCTGCCGAGCGACAGCATCGTCTGCAATGGCGCCGGCAACTACGCGACCTGGGTGCATCGCTTCTACCGCTACCGGCGCTTCGGCACGCAGCTCGCCCCGACCTCGGGCTCGATGGGCTACGGCGTGCCGGCGGCGGTCGCCGCCAAGCTGCGCCATCCCGAGCGCACGGTCGTCGCCTTCGCCGGCGACGGCTGCTTCCTGATGACCGGCCAGGAGGTCGCGACCGCCGTGCAGCACGAGGCGGCGGTGATCTTCATCGTCGTCGACAACGGGATGTACGGCACGATCCGCATGCACCAGGAGCGCAACTATCCGGGCCGCACCAGCGCCACGGACTTGAAGAACCCCGACTTCGCCAAGCTGGCGGAGGCCTACGGCGGCCACGGCGAGCGCGTCGAGCGCAGCGAGGACTTTGCGCCGGCCTTCGAGCGGGCGCGCGCCGCCGGCAAGCCGGCGCTGCTGCACCTGATCCTGGATCCCGAGGCGATTTCGCCGCTGAAGTCGCTGAGCCAGATCCGCGCCGAGGCCGAAGCGAAAGCCAAGTAGAGGGAGACGGGCGATGGATGGCGGTACCGGCCGCAACGAGCTGAGGATCGACCGCGAGCGCCTCTGGTCGACGCTGGAGGCCTCGGCGCGCATCGGCCCCGGCCGCGCCGGCGGCCTCAGGCGCCTGGCGCTCGACGACGCCGACCGCGAGATGCGCGACCTCTTCGTCAGCTGGTGCCGCGAGGCCGGCCTGACGGTGACGGTCGACGGCGTCGGCAACATCTGCGCGCGCCGGGCCGGCCGCGAGCCCGACCTGCCGCCGGTCGCGATCGGCAGCCACCTGGACACCCAGGTCGCCGGCGGGCGCTACGACGGCATCCTGGGGGTGCTGTCGGGCCTCGAGGTGCTGCGCCGGCTCGACGACCTGGGCATCGAGACGCGCCGGCCGATCGAGCTGATCGACTGGTCGAACGAGGAGGGCGCGCGCTTCACGCCGCCGATGCTGGCCTCCGGCGCCTTCGCCGGGGTCCACGCCCTCGACTGGGTGCTGGCCCGCAAGGACGACGACGGCAAGTCGTTCGGCCAGGAACTGCAGCGCATCGGCTACGCCGGCGACGCGCCGGTCGGCGGCCGGGAGCTCGATTCCTACTTCGAGCTGCACATCGAGCAGGGCCCGATCCTGGAGGCCGAGGGCGTGCCGCTCGGCATCGTCACCGGCGGCTTCGCGACGCGCGGCTTCAACATCGACATCCGCGGCGAGAACGCGCACTCGGGCCCGACGCCGATGGCCAAGCGGCGCAACGCCCTGGTCGGCGCCGGCTACCTGATCACCGCGGTCAACGAGATCGGCTGGCGCTTCGCCGAGAGCGAGGGCAAGGCGACCGCGGCGCGCCTGGAGATCTGGCCGAACAAGGCCGGCATCATCTCCGACTGGGCCCAGCTGACCTGCGACTTCCGTCATCCCGACCCGAAGGCGACCGCGGAGATGGAGGCGCAGCTCAGGGCGGCGATCCCCGAGGCCGCCGAGAAGGCCCGGGTCGAGATCGAGATCGTCGAGGACTGGACCTTCGGCGCCGAGCGCTTCGACCCCGACTGCATCGCCCTGGTGCGCGAGAGCGCCGCCGAGCTCGGCGTGCCGACGCGCGACATCCTGAGCCAGGCCGGCCACGACGCCTATCACCTGTCGAGGATCTGCCCGACGGCGCTGCTGTTCACGCCCTGCCGCGACGGCATTACCCACAACGAGGCCGAGCACATCGAGCTCGACTACACGGCACCCGGTGTCGACGTGCTGCTCAACGCCGTGCTCAAGCGCGCGGACCGATAGGTTCGGAGTTTGCCTGAATAGCGTGACATAAGACTTTGATATGGCGGCATTCGTCATTCCCGCGGAAGCGGGAATCCATTGTGAGGTCCCGTCGGGAACGGCGGGGGAAGCGGTTCGCGGACAGTCCGCATGGATTCCCGCCTTCGCGGGAATGACGGCCATTAGGTGAACGCGGGGCACGCCGAAGCGCCGCAGGCGACCGGCGGCTGGGCCGGGCCGCTGACGGCGATCATCCTGCTGCAGACGGCGGCGGCTTTCCTGCTGCAGCTGCTGCCGGTGATGGCGCCGCTGCTGGCGGCGCGCTTCGCCTGGCCGGAGAGCGCGATCGGCTACCTGATGGCCGGGACCATGGCGGCGGCGATCTTCTGCCTCTCGGCGAGCAGCCCGCTGGTGCGCGGGCTTGGACCGGTGCGCGCCGTGCAGACGGCGCTGCTGGTCGGCGCGCTGGGCGCGGCGCTGCTGTGGTTGCCGTTCTGGGGTGCGCCGCTGGTCGCCTGCCTGCTGATCGGCCTGGCCTACGGCCCGGCGACGCCGGCCGGCGGCGAGGTGCTGCAGCGCTTCGCGCCAGCCCGCCACCGTTCGCTGGTCTTCTCGATCAAGCAGGCCGGCGTGCCGCTCGGCGGGGCCGCCGCCGGCGTGCTGCTGCCGGCGGTCGCGGCCCGGGGCGGCCTGGAGGCGGCGGTCGGCGTGGCGCTCGCGGTGCTGCTGGCGACCGTGGCGCTGGCGCAGCTGTTCCGCGGCCGGGTCGACGAGCGGCGCGACCGCACGCTGCGCTGGCGGCCGGGGCTGTTCCTGACGACGCGCAACCTCGGCCTGCCGCTGCGCGCGCTGCGCGCCCGGCCGGGCTTGCTGCGCCTCGCCGCGGTCGGCGGCGGTCTCGCCTGCTGCCAGGGCACGCTCAACGCCTTCCTGGTCACCTATCTGGTCGCCGGCCAGGGCCGCGAGCTCGCGGCCGCCGGCACGGCCTTCGCGCTGCTCCAGGCCGGTGGGGTCGGCGGCCGCCTGCTGCTCGGCTGGCTGGCGGACCGGCTCGGCTCGGCGCTGACGGTGCTGCGCGGCGCCGCCCTGGCCTCGGTGGCGGCGATGCTGGCGCTGGCCGCGGCCGGGCCAGAGCTGCCGCAGCTCCTGCTGCTCGCTCTCGCCGGCCTCGCCGGCGCCTCGGTGGCCGGCTGGAACGGCGTGCACCTCGGCGAGATCGCCCGACGCGCGCCGGGCGGTCAGGTCGGCGAGGCCTCGGCCGGCGCGGCGATGCTCGCCTTCGTCGGGCTGGTCGTCGGCCCGGCGCTGTTCGCGACCGTGCTGCAGGCCGGCGGCGGCTTCGTGGCGGGCCTCGCCGTCCTGGCCCTGGTTCCCGCCGCCGCCTTCCTGTTCTCGCTGCGGCTGCCGGAGGCGCCTGGCCCCGCCGCTCAGTCGACCGGCAGCGCGTAGAGGATGAAGTCGCTCTTCCCGGCGTAGCTGTCGTAGAGCCGGCGGGCGTCGTAGTTGAACTCCTGGGTCAGCCAGCGCAGGTTGGCCCAGCCTTCCCGACGGCAGCGCGCCAGCACCGCGTCGATCAGCGCCCGGCCGACGCCGCCGCCGCGGCGCGCCGGGTCGGTGAAGAGGTCGGAGAGATAGCAGACTGTGTTGCCGCCCAGGCTGCGCGGCATGGCGTGGAAGTGCGCCAGGCCGACCGGGCGGTCCTCGGCGTCGACCGCGACCAGCGCCTGCATGACGTGATTCGGGTCGTGGATCCAGGACCAGACCTCGGCCACGGTCGTTGCGTTCTCGGGCACCTTGTAGAAGGCCATGTAGCCGCGGAACAGCTCGGACCAGGCCTCCAGGTCGCGCGCCTCCGGCGCGCGGATCGTGACGTCGGCCATGGCAGGACTCCCTTTCGGCAGCTCGGAGGCGTTATGCTCGGGGCATGGAGCGGATTCGGCAAGCCACGCCTGCCGACCGGCCGGCGATCGAGGCCCTGGTCGAGGCTGCCTACGCGCTCTACGTGCCGCGCATGGGCAAACGACCGGGCCCGATGGACGACGACTACGCCCGGCGCATCGCCGAGGGTCAGGCCTGGGTCGTGCGGGACGGGGAGGTCGACGCGGCGGCGGCCGACGGCACCCTCATGGCGTTGCTGGTCCTCGAGCCGCAGGAGCACCACCTGCTGGTCGACAACGTCGCGGTCGCCGAGGCGGGGCGGGGCCGGGGTCTCGCCCGGCGCCTGCTGGCCTTCGCCGAGGCCGAGGCCCGGCGCCTCGGCTACGACGAGATGCAGCTCTACACCCACAAGACCATGACCGAGAACCAGGCGATCTATCGCCACCTCGGCTGGGAGCTGTTCGGCTGGACCACCGAGAAGGGCTTCGAGCGCGCCTACTTCAGGAAGAAGGTGGGGTAGGCCCGTCGGCGGGCTCCGGAGTCGCAAGAGTCCGGAAGAGATTTCCGATGCGCAGGCGGTGCCGACCGCGCCTGTTCGCGCTTCGTGGTTCGACAGGCTCACCATGAAGCGCGACCTGAAGCCCGTGCCTGCGCTTCCGTCGCTTCATGGTGAGCCTGTCGAACCACGAAGCGTGCGAGCGCCCGATGAGGTGGGCGAGGATTCGGGCAGGCCGCGCTCCCGGCGCGGAGGCTCCCCTACCGCGCGCCCTCGAAGCCGTCGAGGAAGCTGACCAGGTTGTCGGCCAGCTCCGGCGAGAGGTAGCCCCCCTCCTGGACCAGCAGGGTCGGCAGGCCGAGCCGGGCGATCGCCGCGCCGATGCGCGCGAAGCCGGGGGTGGTGATCGCCAGGCCCTTCAGCGGGTCGCCCTCGTAGGCGTCGAGCCCGAGCGCCACGACCAGCGCGCCCGGCGCGAAGGCGCGGATCGAGGCGAAGGCCTGCTCCAGCGTCGCCAGCCAGGCCTCGTCTGCGGTGCCGATCGGCAGCGGCAGGTTGAGGTTGTAGCCCTCGCCGGGACCGGCGCCGCGCTCGTTCGCGTGGCCCCAGAAGAAGGGATAGAAGTCGAGCGGCTCGGCGTGCAGCGAGACGGTCAGCACGTCGGCGCGCTCGTAGAAGATGCCCTGGGTGCCGTTGCCGTGGTGCACGTCGACGTCGAGGATCGCGACCCGCGGGTGGGTCCGGCGCAGCTGCTGGGCGGCGATCGCCGCGTTGTTCAGGAAGCAGAAGCCGCCGGCCATGTCGGCGTAGGCATGGTGCCCGGGCGGCCGGCAGAGCGCGTAGGCCTGGGACTCGCCGTCGAGCAGCAGCGCCGCACCGGTCGCCGCCGCGTCGGCCGAGGCGCAGGCCGCCTCGAAGGTGCCGGCCCCGATCGGGCAGGCGGTGTCGGCCATGTGCCAGCCGGCACGTCCGACGATCGAGCGCGGATAGTTGGCGTGGCCGCGCGCCGGGTGGACGTTGGCGATGATCTCGCCGCCGCTGTCGCCGAGCGCCTGCCAGGCCTCCCAGGCCTCCTCCAGGAAGCGCAGGTACTCGGGCGTGTGCACCGCGGCGCGCGGTCCGGCGCCGAGGCCGGCGGGCGCCAGGATCTCGTCGCCGCGCCGGGTCACGGCGGCGTGCAGGCGCTCGGCGCGCTCGGGCTGCTCGGCGCTCGGCTTGGGCTGGCCGCGGACCAGGAAGAACTGCGGCTCGTGGCGCGCATGCTCCGGCGAGAAGACGACCTTCATCGGGCTGGCTTTCCTTCAGGACGAGGGGGAGGAAGGGGCGGGCGGCGGCTCGACGCCGTCGCAGGGGCTGCGCGCGCTGCCGCCGGGCGGGCGCTCCGCGAAGAAGCGGCGGACCTCGCGCCAGGCGACGCCGATGTGGTGCTCGACCGCCTCGGTGATGATCCGCGGGTCGCCGCCGCGCAGCGCCTGCAGCACCGGCGTGTGGGTCTCGGCGATCACCATGGGGTCGTCGTAGAGGTGGTCGATCATCGCGATCACCATGCGCACGTCGATCGCCATGTCGTCGTAGAGCCGCAGCAGGCGCCGGTTGCCCGAGAGCAAGCAGACCGCGCGGTGGAACTCCAGGTCGGCCTCGACCAGCGCCGCCTCGCGGCCTTCGCGGGCGAGCCGGCGCATCTCCTCGATGCGCCGCGCCAGCTCGTCGAGACCGGCCGCGCCGGCGCGCTCGGCGGTGAGGCGCGCGGCGTAGCTCTCGGCCATGATGCGCACGCCGTAGAGGTCGTCGACCTCGCCGAGGCTGAGCTCGCGCACGAAGAAGCCGCGGCGCGGATGGGCGACCAGCAGGCCGCGCTGCTCGAGCCGGCGCGCGGCCTCGCGCAGCGGCGCCCGACTGATGCCCATCTGGCGGGCCAGCTCGGCCTCGACGAGCCGCTGGCCGGGCGCCAGGCGGCCTTCGACGATGGCCTGCACGAGGCTGTCGCCGACCTGGCTCACGAGGTCGGCCGAGCGCAGCGTCTCGAAGGATTTGCCCGGCTCCTGCGTCACCCCGCTCGCGCGCTCCGCCCCGCCGCGGCCGGCCGGCCTTGCTCCGGCGGGCCGCTCCTGATCTGCTTCTGGAGCGGGCAGCGTAGTGGCGCGCGTGTCGACTGTCGACAGTTCAGCGTTGTCGCCGCTGTCGCGGCTGTGGCAGTCTTCCGGCTCGCGCGGCGACGGCCCCGAGAGAAGGGCCGGCCGAGCCTCGAGACGAGGCGGTCGCGCGAACGGGTCGGGCGACTGGGTAGGACGGGGACAGGATGAGCGTCGCGGCGAGCGCGCCGATGCAGCAGCAATCCGCCTTCGCGGCAGCCGGCGAGCCGGCCTCGATGAGCGAGCCCGGCCGGGCCGGCGAGGCTGCGGCGCTGCGCCGGGATCTGGCCGCGGCCTATCGGCTGGTCGCGCTCCACGGCCTGGACGATTCGATCTACACCCACATCTCCGCGCGCCTGCCGGACGATCCGGGGAGCAACAGGCCCGAGCGCTTCCTGATCAACGCCTACGGCGAGCGCTTCGACGAGGTGACGGCCGGCAGCCTGGTCACCGTCGACCTCGAGGGCGCGGTGGTCGACGACCCGACCGGCTGGGGCATCAATCCGGCCGGCTTCACGATCCACAGCGCGATCCACGCCGCGCGGCCCGACGTCGTCTGCGTGCTGCACACCCACACGCCGGCCGGCGTCGCCGTGTCCTGCCAGCGCGACGGCCTGCTGCCGATCAACCAGTGGGCCCTGCAGTTCCACGGCCGGCTCGCCTACCACGACTACGAGGCCATCGCGCTCGACCTCGGCGAGCGCGAGCGCCTGGCCGCGGACCTCGGCGACATGCCGGCGATGATCCTGCGCAACCACGGCCTGTTGACCGTCGGGCGCAGCGTCGCCGAGGCCTGGAAGCTGATGCACAACCTCGAACGTTCCTGCGAGGCGCAGCTGCGCCTGCAGGCCAGCGGTGCGCCGCTGGTCCATCCGCCCGAGACGGTCCTGACAAAGACCGCGGGGCAGTACGCGGCCGCCTACGACGCCATGGAGAGCGGCGAGACGGTCGATCGCGAGTGGGCGGCCTTCCGCCGCCTCGTCGAGCGCCGCTGTCCCGGCTACGACGCGTGAGGTCGAGGGGCTCGGCCCGCGGCAGCTGCCCGCGCGGCCGGTCCCGAACCGCAGGCGGAGCCACGGCGCGAGACGCCATGAAGTCGACTTGAACGGGGAGATCTGAAGCATGTTGAAGATCGCGCGACGGGCCCTGCTGGCCAGTATGGTCGCGAGCGGAGCGATCCTGGCGATCGCCGGCTCGGCCACGGCCCAGGAGCCGAAGTACGGCGGCACGCTCAACGTCGTCATCCAGCCGGAGCCGCCGGGCCTGATGCTCGGCCTGGTGCAGAACGGCCCGACCCAGATGGTCGCCGGCAACATCTACGAGAGCCTGCTGAAGTACGACCACGACCTCAACCCGATGCCGAGCCTGGCGACCGGGTGGGACGTCAACGACGACGGCACGGTCTACACCTTCGCCCTCAAGGAGGGGGTGACCTGGCACGACGGCGAGCCCTTCACGGCCGCCGACGTGGTGTTCTCGGCCGACGTCTTCCTGCGCGAGACCCATCCGCGCCTGCGCGTCAGCCTGGAGCACGTCGAGACGATCGAGGCGGTCGACGACTACACGGTGCGCTTCACCCTGAAGCAGCCTTTCGGCCCGTTCCTCGGCATCTTCGAGGTCGGCACCATGCCGATGGTGCCGAAGCACATCTACGAGGGCACGGACTTCCAGAACAACCCGGCCAACGCGACGCCGATCGGCACGGGCCCGTTCAAGTTCGACGAGTGGGAGAAGGGCTCCTACATCCACCTCGTCAAGAACGAGGACTACCACGTCGAGGGCCTGCCCTACCTGGACGACGTCTACTGGCAGGTCATCCCCGACGCCGCCTCGCGCGCCGTCGCGTACGAGACCGGCAAGGTCGACGTGCTGCCCGGCGGCTCGGTCGAGAACTTCGACGTGCAGCGCCTGGTCGACCTGGAGAACTCCTGCGTCACTGGCAAGGGCTGGGAGTACTTCGCCCCGCACGCCTGGATGTGGCTGAACAACCGCAACGGCCCGCTGCAGGACAAGCGCTTCCGCCAGGCGATCATGTACGCCCTGGACCGCAACTTCGCGAAGGACGTGATCTGGAACAGCCTGGGCACCGTGCCGACCGGCCCGGTCAGCACCAAGACGCGCTTCTACACGGACGACGTGCCGCAGTATCCGCACGATCCCGAGAAGGCCAAGGCCCTGCTCGATGAGATGGGCTACGACGGCGAGCCGATCCGCCTGCTGCCGCTGCCCTACGGCGAGACCTGGCAGCGCTGGGCCGAGGCGGTGAAGCAGAACCTCAATGCCGTCGGCATCGAGGTCGAGATGGTCGCCACCGACGTCGCCGGCTGGAACCAGAAGCTGGCCGAGTGGGACTACGATCTGGCCTTCACCTACCTCTACCAGTACGGCGACCCGGCGCTCGGCGTGGCCCGGACCTACATCTCGTCGAACATCGCCAAGGGCTCGCAGTGGAACAACGTCGAGGGCTACAAGAACGAGCGCGTCGACGAGCTGTTCGAGCAGGCCGCGGTGGCCTTCCCCGACAGCAAGCGCAAGGAGCTCTACGACGAGGTCCAGAAGATCCTGGTCGAGGACGTCCCGGTGGCTTGGCTGCTGGAGATCGAGTTCCCGACGATCTACCGTTGCGACGTGAAGAACCTCGTCAACACGGCGATCGGCGTGAACGACGGCCTGGGCGACACCTGGCTCGATCGCTGAGCCGGGCCTGACCTAGAAGCGGAAGAGGGGCGGGGCCGGTCCGCCGGCCCCGCCCGCCGCCCGCCGCCCGCCGCCCGTCCGGAGGGCGGACGCCAGCCGATCCCAGTCGATCAGGGGCCATGCAGAAACTCAGCTTCATCATCAAGCGGCTGTTCAAGGCGGTGGTCGTCCTGCTGGCCATCGTCGTCCTGAACTTCTTCCTGATCCGCGCGGCGCCCGGGGATCCGGCCCAGGTCATGGCCGGCGAGGCCGGCGCCGCCGACGCCAAGTTCATCGAGCAGCTGCAGGAGAAGTTCGGCCTCAACAAGCCGCTGCACGAGCAGCTGGCGATCTACGTCGGCGGCATCGTGACCTTCGACCTCGGCTACTCCTATCGCCAGGAGCAGCCGGTCGCGAAGCTGATCATGGACCGCCTGCCGGCGACGCTGCTGCTGACCGGCACCGCCTTCTTCATCTCGATCGCACTGGGCCTGCTGTTTGGCGCGATCGCCGCGAGCCGCGTGGGCACGCTGGCCGATACGGCCGTGACCTCGCTCGCCCTGCTATTCTACGCGACACCGCTGTTCTGGGTCGCGCTGATGTCGATCCTGCTGTTCTCCGTGGTGCTCGGCTGGCTGCCGGCCTACGGCATGGTCACGGTCGGCGCCAACCTGACCGGCTTCGCCTACGTCCTGGACGTCGCCGAGCACCTGGTGCTGCCGGCGCTGACGCTGGGCCTGTTCTTCATGGCGATCTACACGCGCCTGACCCGCTCCTCGATGCTCGAGGTCGCCGACATGGACTTCGTCAAGACGGCGCGCGCCAAGGGCGTGCACCCGGCGCGGATCACGCGCGTCCATGTCCTGCGCAACGCCGTGCTGCCGGTGATCACCCTGGCCGGCATCCAGGCCGGCCAGATCGTCGGCGGCGCCGTGCTGACAGAGACGGTCTTCGCCTGGCCGGGCATCGGCCGGCTGATGTACGACGCGCTGTTCCAGCGCGACTACAACCTGCTGCTCGGGATCTTCTTCGTCTCCTCGGCGATGGTCCTGCTGTTCAACCTGATCACCGACGTCGTCTACACCTTCGTCGATCCGCGGATCGAGCTGAAGTGACCGGCAGGAGGGGACGCGAGGCATGAGGCCGGCCACCAAGGATTTCTGGAAGCGGTTCCTGGGCAACCGCGGCGCGCTGATCGGGCTGTTCATCCTGATCTCGGTCGTGCTGATGGCGATCTTCGCGCCGCTGATCTATCCCAAGGACCCCTGGGCGATGGTGCAGCGGCCCTTCCTGCCGCCGCTCGACGCCCAGGGCTTCTGGTTCGGCACCGACACCCTGGGCCGCGACATCGGCGCCGGGCTGGTCTACGGCGCCCAGGTCTCGCTGCTGGTCGGCGTCGTCTCGACCGTCGTCGCGCTGGCCATCGGCGTCACCCTGGGCGCGGTCGCCGGCTACTACGGCGGCCTGGTCGACGACGCGCTGATGCGCTTCACCGAGTTCTTCCAGACCATCCCGAACTTCGCCCTGGCGATCGTGCTGGTGGCGATCCTGCAGCCCTCGACCGAATCGGTGATCATCGCCATCGGCGTGGTCTCGTGGCCGCCGGTCGCCAGGCTGGTGCGCGGCGAGTTCCTCAGCCTGCGCAGCCGCGAGTTCGTGCAGGCGGCGCGCGTCGTCGGCCAGTCGAACGGCCAGATCATCTTCGGCCAGGTGCTGCCCAACACGCTGTCGCCGATCATCGTCATGGCCTCGCTGATGGTCGCCACCGCGATCCTGCTGGAATCGGCGCTGTCGTTCCTCGGCCTCGGCGATCCCAACACCATGTCCTGGGGCTACATGATCGGCGCGGCGCGCACGGTGATCCGCCAGGCCTGGTGGATGAGCGTCTTCCCCGGCGTCGCCATCCTGCTGACCGTGCTGGCCCTGAACCTGGTCGGCGAGGGGCTCAACGACGCCCTCAACCCGCGCCTCGCGCGCAAGGGCCGCTAGGGGAGGGCGCGCGATGGCCAAGCCAGGCAAGACGGACGAGCGCAGGCGCGACGAGGTGCTGCTCGAGGTCGAGGGTCTTTCGATCGCGCTGCCGCAGGGCGCCGAGCGGGCCCACGCGGTCGAGGACATCTCCTTCACGCTGAACCGCAACGAGATCCTCTGCGTCGTCGGCGAGTCCGGCTCCGGCAAGTCGATGACCGCGAACGCGATCATGGGGCTGCTGCCGAAGCCGCATGTCCGTCCCGTCGCCGGGTCGATCCGCTTCGAGGGCAGCGACCTGCTGACCCAGAGCGAGTCGGCGCTGCGCAAGCTGCGCGGCAGCCGGGTCGGCATGATCTTCCAGGAGCCGATGACCGCCCTGAACCCGCTGATGACGGTCGGCAAGCAGATCGGCGAGGTCTTCGACGCCCACGGCCAGATCGACCGCAAGGAGCGGCGCCGGCTGATCCTCAAGCTGCTCGACGACGTCGGCCTGCCGGATCCCGAGATCCTGATCGACACCTATCCCTTCCGGCTGTCCGGCGGGCAGCGCCAGCGCGTCATGATCGCCATGGCCCTGGCGCTTGAGCCGGCGATGCTGATCGCCGACGAGCCGACCACCGCGCTCGACGTCACCACCCAGGCGCAGATCCTGGAGCTGATCCGCAAGCTCCAGGAATCGCGCAACATGGGCGTGATGTTCATCACCCACGACTTCGGCGTGGTCGCCGAGATCGCCGACCGCGTCGCGGTCATGCAGACCGGCAGGATCGTCGAGCTGGGCACCGCCGACGAGGTGCTGAACGACCCGAAGCACGACTACACCCGCCGCCTGATCGGCGCGGTGCCGCAGTTCGCGCCGCCCGAGCGGCCGGCGCCGGCCGGCGAGATCCTGCTCAACGTCGAGGGCCTGCGGAAGACCTACGTCACCTCGCGCGGCCTCTTCGCCAAGAAGCGCGAGGTCGCCGCCGCCAAGGACATCACCTTCGACATCCGGCGCGGCGAGACCCTGGGCCTGGTCGGCGAGAGCGGCTCCGGCAAGTCGACGGTGGGCCGCTGCCTGGTGCGCCTGCTCGACACCGACGGCGGCCACATCCGCTTCCGAGAGCTCGACTTCGCCAGCCTCAAGGGCGAGGCGCTGCGCGCCCAGCGCAAGCACATCCAGATGGTCTTCCAGGACCCCTACGCCTCGCTCAACCCGCGCCAGAAGGTCGGCCGCATCGTCGCCCAGGGGCCGCGGGCCAACGGCGTCCCGGAGGAGGAGGCGATGGCCCGCGCGAAGGAACTGCTCGAGCTGGTCGGGCTCGGCGCCGGCGCGCTCGACCGCTATCCCCACGAGTTCTCCGGCGGCCAGCGCCAGCGCATCGGCATCGCCCGGGCGCTCGCGCTGGAGCCGGAGCTGCTGGTCGCCGACGAGCCGGTCTCGGCGCTCGACGTCTCGGTGCAGGCCCAGGTCCTGGACCTGCTCGACGACATCAAGAAGCGGCTCAACCTGGCAATGCTGTTCATCACCCACGACCTGCGCGTCGCGGCCCAGATCTGCGACCGCATGGCGGTGATGCGGCTCGGCGAGATCGTCGAGTACGGCCGCACCCACGAGGTCTTCAACAACCCCCAGCACGAGTACACCAAGGCGCTGCTGAGCGCCGTGCCGGGCCGCGACTGGTCGATCCCTGAGGTGGCGCTGCAGCAGGCTCATGGCGGCCAGAGCGGCGGCGCCCCGGCGCGATGAGCCGGCCGCGCATCCTGGTCGGCCAGCTCTGGCAGGAATCGCACTCCTTCAATCCGACGCCGACCGGTGAAGCGGACTTCGCCGTGGAGCGCGGCGCGGCGCTGCTCGAGGCCAACCGCGACGCCGGCTCGGCGCTCGGCGGCATCCTGCGGCGCGGCGCGGCGGCCGGCGTCGCCTGGCTGCCGGTGCTGGCCGCCCGGGCGCGTCCCGGCGGGCCGGTCGAGGAGACGCTGTTCGCCGAGTTCCTGGCCGGCTTCCTGGAGACCGCGCGGCGCGAGCGGCCCGACGCCGTCTGCCTGGAGCTGCACGGCGCGCTGCTGACCACGGCGCGCGACGACCCCGAGGGCGACCTCCTGGCCGCGCTGCGTGCGGTCGTGGGCCCCGACGTGCCGGTCGCCGTCGCGCTCGACCTGCATGCCGACCTGACCGCGGCGGTGGTCGCGGCCGCCGACCTGCCGGTCGCCTACAAGACCAATCCCCACGCCGACATGGCCGAGACCGGCGACAGGGCCATGGCGCTGCTGCTCGAGCGCCTGTCCGGCCGGCTGACCCCGGTCCGCGCCTTCGCCAAGCTGCCCTTCCTGACCCGCGGCAACGACGAGACCGACCGCGGGCCGCTGGCCCAGCTGCACGCCCGGGCCCGCGCGCTGATCGAGGAGAGGCCGGCGCTGCGCGACCTCTCGATCACCAACGTCAATCCCTTCGTCGACGCGCCTGGGGCGGGGCAGGGCGTGCTGGCGACCGCCGACGGCGACCGCGCGGCGGCCGAGGCGGCGGTGCGCGAGATCGCCGGGGCGCTCTGGGCGCAGCGCGACGCCTTCGTCGAGACGCTGCCCTCGGTGGCGGCAGCGCTGGCGCGCGCGCTCGACGAGCCCGACGCGCGGCCCTTCGTGCTCGGCGACCAGGGCGACCGAGTGCTCGCCGGCGCGCCGGGCGATTCGCCCGCGATCCTGGCGGCGCTGCTGGCGCGCGCGCCGCAGCTGCGCGCCGCCCTGCCGATCGTCGATCCCGAGTCGGTGGCGCGCTGCCGGGCGGCCGGAGAGGGCGCCGAGATCTCGCTGAGCGTCGGCGGACGGCTGTCGCCCGGCTTCGCCCCTCTGCCGGTGACCGGCCGGGTCGAGCGCCTCGGGCCGGGCCGCTTCGTCAACCGCGGGCCCTATATGGCCGGCGTACCGGTCGAGCTCGGCGAGACCGCGGTGCTGGCGGTCGGCGCGTGCCGGGTGCTGCTGACGTCACGCGCCGGCCTGATCCAGGACCCCGAGGCCTACGAGAGCCACGGCATCGCGCTCGCCGACCTCGACCTGCTGGTCGCCAAGTCGGCCAACCACTACAAGCTCTCCTTCGCCGGCCTGGCGACCCCGGTCACGGTCGACTCGCCGGGCCTCAGCCGCTTCGCGCCGCAGGACCTGCCGTTCGACAAGGCCCGGCCGCTGCATCCGCTCGACGCGGTCGATCCGCTGCCGCTCGAGGTCGCGGTCTTCGGCTGATGGCGGCGCCGCTGCTGATCGTCCTCGGCGGCCTGCCGGGCAGCGGCAAGACGACGGTCGCACGCCTGCTGGCGGCTCGGCTCGGCGCGCTTCATCTCCGCATCGATTCGATCGAGGAGGCGATCCGCGCCTCGGTGCTGGCGCCCGAGGACGTCGCCGACGCCGGCTACCGCGCCGCCTTCGCGGTGGCGACCGACAACCTGCGGCTCGGCCGCACGGTCATCGGCGATTCGGTGAACCCGCTCGAGCTGTCGCGCGCCGCCTGGCGCGACGCCGCCGCCCAGGCCGGCGCCGCCTGCCTGGAGGTCGAGCTGGTCTGCTCCGACGCCGCCGAGCACCGCCGCCGCGTCGAGGCGCGCCGCGCCGACCTGCCCGGCCAGCGCCTGCCCGACTGGGCCGCCGTCGAATCCCGCGCCTACGAGCCCTGGCAGGGCGAGCGCATGCTGCTCGACACCGCCGAGCTGAGCGCCGAGGCTGCCGCCGAGCGCATCGCGGCGGCGCGCTCCCTCCGTCATTCTCGCGACGGCAGGGATCCATAGTGACGGTCCACTTGGCTCGGATGCCCGGGGCGTTGGCGTCCACTCCCTATGGATCCCCGCCGTCGCGAGGATGACGAAGACGGCGGTGGAGCGAAGCAGGCGAGCCTACCCGCTGTTGCGCAGCCCCGCGGCGATGCCGTTGATGCTCAGGTGGATGCCCTCGACCACCGCCGGGTCGGGCGCGCCGCTGCCGTCGGGGCCGAGCGCGGCGCGGTGGCGCTTCAGCAGCTCGACCTGGACGTGGTTGAGCGGGTCGACGTAGGGGAAGCGGTTGCGGATCGAGCGGGCGAGCAGCGGGTTGCCCTCGAGCAGGGACTCCTGGCCGGTGATCGCCAGCACGGCCTCGACCGAGGCCCGCCACTCGGCCGAGAGGCGCTCGAAGATGGTGCGGCGCAGGGTTTCGTCGGCGACCAGCTCGGCGTAGCGCGAGGCGATCGCGAGGTCGCTCTTGGCCAGCACCATGTCCAGGTTCGACAGCGCCGAGCGGAAGAACGGCCAGCCGCGGTGCATGGCCTTCAGGGTCTCCAAGCCGTCCTCGGGGTGCGCCTCGCGCCAGGCCTCGACCGCCGCGCCGAAACCGTACCAGCCGGGCAGCATCAGGCGGCACTGCGACCAGCTGAACACCCAGGGAATCGCGCGCAGATCCTCGATGCGCGCCGACTTCTTCCGCGAGGCCGGGCGGCTGCCGATGTTCAGGTTGGCGATCTCGCCGATCACCGTCGACTGGCGGAAGTAGTCCTCGAAGCCCGGCGTCTCGTAGACCAGCGCGCGGTAGGCCCGGAAGGCGCTCTCGGACAGCGTCTCCATGACCGCGAGCCAGTCGCCGCTCGGCGCCCCCTCGCGCGAATCCGGGGTGTCGGCGGCCGGCTCCGGCGGCAGCAGCGTCGCCTCCAGCGTCGCGGCGGCCAGGGTCTCCAGGTTGCGCCGGCCGACCTCGGCATTGGCGTACTTGGCGGCGATCACCTCGCCCTGTTCGGTGACCCGGATCTGGCCCTGGATGGCGCCCGGCGGCTGGGCCAGGATCGCCTCGTAGCTGGGCCCGCCGCCGCGGCCGACCGAGCCGCCGCGGCCGTGGAACAGGCGCAGGGCCACGCCGTGCCGGCGGAACACCTCGATCAGCGCGGTCTGCGCCTTGTAGAGCTCCCAGATCGAGGTCAGGTAGCCGCCGTCCTTGTTGCTGTCGGAATAGCCGAGCATGACCTCCTGGACGTCGCCGCGCGAGGCCAGCAGGCGCCGGTAGGCGGGCAGCGAGAACAGCCGCTCCATGACCTCCGGGCAGCGGCGCAGGTCGGCGATGGTCTCGAACAGCGGCACGATGTCGACCTCGAGGCGCTGCTCGCCGGGGCGCAGCAGCCCGACCTCCTTGAGCAGTGCCGCCAGCTCCAGGATGTCGGAGACGCCGTCGGTCTTGGAGATGATGGCGTGGCGCACCGCCGCCGGCCCGAAGCGGCGGCGCCCCTCGGCGGCGGCGGCCAGGGTGGCGAGCTCGCCCGCGGTCTCCTCGGCGTAGGCGAGATGCGGCGAGGCCAGCGGCCGGGCGCTCTCGATCTCGCCGGCCAGCAGCGCGATGCGCGCCTCCTCGTCGAGCGATCCGTAGTCGTCCTCGGCGCCGGCCGCGGCGAGCAGCTCGGCGAGGCAGCGCTCGTGGACCTCGGAGTTCTGGCGCAGGTCGAGCGAGGCGAGGTGGAAGCCGAAGAGATCGACCGCCCGGCGGAGCGCGCGCAGCCGGCCGCGCGCGACGGCGGCCGAGCCGTTGGCGGTCAGCGAGGCGGCGACGACGTCGAGCTCGGCCAGCAGCTCCCCGGCGTTCCCGTAGGGCTCGGCCTCGCCGAGCGCGTGGTGCGCCGCCTCGAGGCCGTCGAGCGTGCGGGCGGTCGCCGCGAGGCGGGCGTAGAGACCGACGATGGCGCGCCGGTAGGGCTCGTGGCGGCGGTGCTCGGAGCGGTCGGGCGAGCGTTCGGCGAGCTGGCGCAGCTCGTCGGAGACGCCGACCATGCGCTCGTCGATCGACAGCTCGGCGCCGAGGCTGTGCAGCTCCTCCAGGTAGAAGCCGAGCGCGCGCTCGCTGTGCAGGCGCAGCGTCTCGCGCAGCACCTCGGCGGTGACGTAGGGGTTGCCGTCGCGGTCGCCGCCGATCCAGCTGCCGATGCGCAGGAAGGAAGGAACGGAAAGCGTCTTCCAGGCCGGCTCGGTCGCGGCGAGGCGGTCCTCCAGCTCGCCGTAGAGGCGCGGCAGCTGGCGCAGGAAGGTCTGGTCGTAGTGCGACAGGCCGTTCAGCACCTCGTCGATGACGCGCAGCCGGGTGCCGCGCAGCACGCTGGTCTGCCAGAGCAGCAGCACGGCGCGGCGCAGGGCCTCGCGGTTGAGCGCCAGCTCCTCGGGCGTCAGCGGCGTGCGGTCGCGCCGCTCGAGCAGCCCGGCGATCTCCAGCTCGCGGTCGATCGAGCTCTTGCGCCGCACCTCGGTCGGGTGGGCGGTCAGCACCGGCATGCAGAGCGCCCGCTCGAAGAAGCCCTGGAGCGCGCCGGCCTCGACGCCCGTCTCGCGGACCCGGGCGAGGGCGCGCGCCAGGGTGCCGGGGCGCGGCTCGGCGCCCTCCAGGGCGCGGGCGCGGATGCGCCGGATGTGGTGCTGGTCCTCGGCGATGTTGGAGAGGTGGGAGAAGTAGCCGAAGGCGCGGATCACGGTGATCGCGCGGCCGGTGGCGAGGCTGCTCAGGATCGCCTGTAGCTCCTCGCGCGCCGCCTCGTTGGAGTCGCGGTGGAAGCGGATCGAAGTCTGGCGGATGCGCTCGACCACCTCGAACACCGCCTCGCCCTCCTGGGCGCGGATGGTGTCGCCGAGGATCCGCCCGAGCAGGCGGATGTCGTAGCGCAGCGGCGCGTCCTTCTCAGGGCCCGCGTCCTGCTTTTCTTCCAACTCCTCGAGGCTCTCGGCGTCCATCGCACGATCCGCTCGGTTTGTGTGCGCTGCAGCAATCATAGGCGCGCGCGGGACGCGCCGTCACCGGCCGATGGACCCCGGGCCCGCGCGCCGACGTTGCCGTGGCACGGCGGCAACAGAGAGAGCGCACATCCTTGTTCTTCGATTCCTGGCACGACCTGCTGCGCATCCTGGTCGTCGGGGCCTGTGCCTAAGCCGGCCTGATCCTGCTGCTGCGCACGACCGGCAAGCGCACGCTGTCGAAGATGAACGCCTTCGACCTGATCGTCACCGTGGCGCTGGGCTCGACCCTGGCCACGGTGCTGCTGAGCAGCAGCGTCTCGCTCAGCGAGGGGCTGCTCGCCTTCGCGCTGCTGTGCGGGCTGCAGTACGCCGTCGCCTGGCTGTCGGTGCGCTCGCCGCGCTTCCAGGACCTGGTCAAGGCCGAGCCGAGCCTGCTGTTCTACGACGGCCGCTTCCTCGAGGCGGCGCTGCGCCGTGAGCGCGTGACCCGCGAGGAGGTCCTGGCCGCCGTGCGCGCGGCCGGCCACGGCGAGCTGGCCGCGGTCGCCGCCGTGGTGCTGGAGACCGACGGCTCCTTCAGCGTCGTCGGCCGGCCGCAGCAGGGCGAGGTGGAGACGCTGCGCTACGTGCGTGACCAACCTCTCCCCGCCGGGGAGAGGTCGGATCGGCGCAGCCGATCCGGGTGAGGGTTGGCCGCAGCCGCGCGACCTACGTCAAGGATCGCACCGGCCGAGCGGGGCCCTCACCCGAAACCGCTGCCGCGGTTTCGACCTCTCCCGCGAGCGGGAGAGGTTGCCGTTACCGGTGGGCGCTGATCACCACCTCGATGAGCACGTCCTTGCCCAGGTCGGCGACGCCCAGGGTCGCGCGGGTCGGCAGGGACTCAGCCGGGATCCAGGCGGTCCAGGCCTCGTTCATGCCCGGCTTCTGGGACATGTCGGTGACGAAGAGGGTCGCGGTCAGCAGCTTGTCCTTCGAGCTGCCGACCTCGCCGAGCAGCTTGTCGAGCTTCTGGCAGATCTGCGCGGTCTGGCCCTTCATGTCCTGCGAGACGTCGTCGGCGACGACGCCGGAGAAGTAGAGCACGTCGCCGTGCTCGACGACGCGGTGGAAGATCGGGGTCTGCTGGTGACGCTTGGCCATGGGCTGTCTCCTGGGATCTGCTTGTTGATGGGAAAGGGTCAGCCGGCCGCCTGACCGCCCGGGGCGGCGAAGCGACCGATCGAAAAGGGGGCGATCGGTGCCTGGGTGGCGCCGGTCGCGACCAGCTCGGCGAGGATCGCCCCGACGCCGGGCCCGAGCTGAAAGCCGTGGGCCGAGAAGCCGAAGGCGTGGAATACCCGCTCGGCCCGAGTCGAGGGACCGATCACCGGGATGTCGTCGGGCATGCGGCCCTCGATGCCGGCCCAGCCGCGCACGATCGTGGCGCCGGCCATGATCGGGAAGACCTCGGCGGCGGTCTGCGCGGTCAGGCGCAGCTCGGCGAAGCGCAGGTCGCTGCGGTCGGTTGCCGGGTCGGCGACGCCGCGTCGGCCGCCGCCGATGACCACCGTGCCGTTGGGCATCTGCTTGAACGACAGCGGCCGGCCGGTGGCGCCCACGACGGCCGTGCAGAAGGCGGGCAGCCGGGCGGTCACCAGCATCATCGGCGCGATCGCCTCGACCGGCGCAGGCTCGCCCAGCCGTGCCGCCACCAGGTTGCCCCAGGCGCCGCCGCAGTTGACGAGGGTCTCGGCCTCCACCGCGCCGCGGTCGGTCTCCAGCCGCCAGGCCGTGCCGTCCCGCTGCAGGTCGAGCGCACGGGTCTGCTCGAAGAAGCGGACGCCCAGGGACTGTGCCTTGCGCTGGAAGGCGAAGGTCGTGACGTAGGGAATCGCGAAGCCGTCGTCCATCGAGGCGAGGCCGCCGACGCAGTGCCCGGCGACCGCCGGCAGCAGCTCGCGCAGCCGGGCGCGGTCGAGCAGCTCCTCGTGCTCGAAGCCGAGGCCGCGCACCATCCGGGCGCGCTCGGCCAGGCTTTCCAGCTCCGCGTCGCTCTCGGCGACCTTGATCTGCGGCGCGCGCTGGAAGCCGCAGTCGTCGTCGACCAGCTCGGCGATGTTGCGCCAGAGCTTCATGGAGTAGTCGGAGATCGGGATCTCGGCCGGATGGCGGCCGAGCCGACGCACGCCCCCGGCGTTGACGCCCGAGGCGTGGCGGGCGACGGAATCCTTCTCGACGACGACGACGGAGAGGCCGCGCAGAGCGCAGTGCAGCGCCGCCGAGCAGCCGTGGATGCCGCCGCCGAGCACGGCGACGTCGGCGCGCGCCAGCGGAGTCATGGGACGGCGGTCACGGCAGCGCGCTCCTCGCCATCGCCCTAGGCCGCGTCCTCGTCGGCCTCGAAGGCGGCGAGCTCGGCGAGCGGCAGCGGCTTGAGCGGCGGGCGGATGCGGTAGTAGTCGATCTCCTGCTGCGGCTCGCCGCGCGCCGCCGCGATGATCTCGGTGACCGCGAGGCCGCAGAAGCGGCCCTGGCAGGGCCCCATGCCGCAGCGCAGGAAGGACTTCGCCTGGTTCGGCCCCGGGCAGCCCAGCGCCACCGACTGGCGCAGCTGGCCGGCGGTGACCTCCTCGCAGCGGCAGACGAGCGTGTCGTCGGCCGGCGCCAAGACCTGCTCCGAGGGCGCGTAGAGCGCTTCGAGCAGGGGACGCACGGCGCCGTCGCGGGCCAGATCCCGGCGCAGGCCGGCGGCCTCGTCCTCGGCCACATCGCCCCGCAGTCGGCGCAGCGCGCCCAGGGCGGCAAGCCGGCCGCGCAGGGCCGCCGAGGCGGCGCCGCCGATGCCGGCGCCGTCGCCGGCGACGAAGACGCCCTCGACGCTGCTCTCGCACCAGTCGTCGAGCACCGGCAGGAAGCAGCGCTGGCTGCCGCTCCAGCGGTGCGCGCAGCGCAGCAGGCGGGTCACCTGCTGGTTCGGGACGACGCCCTGGTGCAGCGCGATCAGGCCGGCCTCGAGCCGATGGCGCCGGCCGCCGGCGGTGAAGCTCAGGGCCTCGGCCCGCTCGCCGCCCTCGATCGCCAGGTCGGTCGCGCCGCGATGCAGCGGCACGCCGGCGGCCTTGAGCGCGCGCAGCATCTTCAGGCCCTTGGCGAGATAGCCCGGCGCGCGCAGCGCCGCGGGCAGGTGCTTCGCCGCCGCCAGCAGGCGGCCGCGCGGAACCGTCTCGACCACCGCCTTGGGCGGCGCGCCGGCGCGGGTCAGCTGGTCGGCGAGCAGCAGCAGCAGCGGCCCGCTGCCCGCCAGCACGACCGGCTCGCTCGGCACCAGGCCCTGGGCCTTGAGCAGGATCTGCAGGGCGCCGGCGCCGGTCACGCCGGGCAGGGTCCAGCCGGGCAGCGGCGTCGGCCGTTCGATCGCGCCGGTCGCGACCACCACCGCGCGGGCGCGGCACTGGCGCGAGCGGCCGTCCCGGCTGAAGTCGACGGCGAGCGTGGCGTCGACGTTCCAGACCAGCGCGCCGGGGTGGTAGCCGGCGCCCGAGGCGCGGAAGGCCGAGGCGAGCGCGGCGCCGGCGGCGTAGTCGGGGCCGAGCAGCTCGCGGCGCGGCGCCGGCACGCTCTCGATCGCGCGGTAGATCTGGCCGCCGGGCGCCGGCTGCTCGTCGAACAGCTCGACCGACAGCCCGGCTTCGGCGGCCCGGGTCGCGGCGGCGAGGCCGGCCGGGCCGGCGCCGATCACGGCGAGGTCGCAGCGCATCAGGTGGTCTCCCCCTGGCCCGGTGCGCGACGGCCGGCGGCCGGTGCCACGACCTGGGGCCCGCCGCTCTGGCTGCGCACCGTCATGCCCTCGGCCAGCGGCACCATGCAGGCCTGGCAGTTGCCCTGGCCGTCGATCTCGACCAGGCACTCGAAGCAGACGCCCATCAGGCAGAAGGGGCCGCGCGGCGCGCCCGCCACGGCGCTGTCGCGGAAGCGCAGCACGCCGCCGGCGAGCAGGGCGGCGGCGACGCTGTCGCCGGCGCGGCCGGTCATCTCGCGGCCGTCGAAGGTGAAGCGCAGCGTCCCGCCGGCCTCGCTCCCGCCGCCAGGCTCGCGGGCCTCACTCCTGATGCGCGTCAGCATCGAACCTCCTGCTCGAAAAGGGCGCCAGCGTGTCGGCGAAGCCGCCGCCGGCGATCAGCGGCGCCAGGCGCAGGGCGTGGGCCGCGGCCAGGGTCACGCCCGAATGGCAGTTGACGGCGAAGGCGCCGGGATGGGCCTCGGACTCCTCGTAGATCGGAAAGCCGTCGGGGGTCATGACCCTGAGCGCGCCCCAGGCGCGCACGATGCGCAGCTGGCGCAGCACCGGGAAGGAGCGCAGCGCGCGGCGCGCGATGTCGCCCATCACCGGCGGCTTGGAGAAGGTATCGAAGCCGACGTCCTCGTGGCTGTCGCCGAGCATCACCGTGCCCTCCTCGGTCTGGCGCACGTAGATGGTCGGCAGGTCGAGGAAGGGGGCGGCCCGCTCGGTCACCAGGATCTGGCCCTTGAGCGGGTGCACCGGCACGTCGAGCCCGACCATGGCGCCGAGCTCCCTGTTGCCCAGGCCGGCGCCGAGCACGACGCGGCCGCAGCGGATGCGCTCGCCCTTCTCCGTCTCGACCAGGAAGCCGCCGCCGTCCGGCGTGACGCGGCGCGCCCGGCTCTCGGCGCGGTAGAGCCCGCCGCGGGCCAGAAAGGCCTCGTGCAGCGCCCGCAGCAGGTAGAGCGGGCTGACGTGGCCGTCGTGCGGCGAGTAGGCGCCGCCGGTGACCTCCGGCCCGAGCCCCGGGATCAGCTCGTCGAGCTCGGCGCGGTCGAGGATCTCGGCCTCGTAGCCGTCGGGGCCGGCCTGGTTGTGCAGCCGCTTGAGCCGCAGCTCGACCTCCTCCAGCTCCTCTTCGCCGTGGCAGAGGTGGACGCCGCCCGGCTTGCGGTAGCCGACGGCGATGCCGACCTCGTCCTTCAGGGTCTCGGCGAAGTCGGGCCAGAGGTCGGCCGAGCTGCGCGTCCAGCGCGCGTAGTCGAACAGGCCGTCGCCCTTCGACTGCACCCAGACCAGGCCGAAGTTGCCGCGCGACGCGCGGTAGGCGACGTCGCCCTCGTCGAGCATGGCGACCGACAGGCCCTGGCGCACCAGGCCGTAGGCGACGGCCGCGCCGACCAGGCCGCCGCCGACGACGACGACGTCGCGGCTGAGGGGTGTGGGTCCGCTCATCGGCCCTCGCCGCCGACCAGCAGCCGGTCGAGGCCGTAGAGCCGCTCGATCAGGAACATCAGGCCGACGGTGAAGAGGATCACCACGGTCGAGATCGAGGCGACCAGCGGGTCGGTGGTCTGGGTGATGTGCGCAAACAGGCGCACCGGCAGGGTCGTGGTGCTGGGATTGACGATGAACACGGTGACGGTCAGCTCGTCGAAGGAGGTGATGAAGGCGAGCACCCAGCCGCCGACCACGCCGGGCATGATCATCGGCAGGGTGACGCGACGGAACACGGTGAAGTCCGAGGCGCCGAGCGATTCGGCGGCCTTCTCGATGGTGCGGTCGAGGCCCGTCACCGAGGCCAGGACCAGGCGCAGGATGAAGGGCGTGATGAAGATCGCGTGGCACAGCGTCAGGCCGACGAAGGTGCCGTTGAGGCCGAACTGCGAGAGGAAGCGCAGGAAGGCGATGCCGAGCACGATGGTCGGCACGGTCAGCGGCGACATGAACAGCGCAAGCAGGAAGTCGCGCCCGGCGAAGCGCCGGCGACCGATGGCCAGCGCCGCCGGCACCGCCAGCACGGTCGCCAGGCTCGCCGAGGCGATGCCCAGGTAGAGGCTGATCCAGGCCGCGTCGATGAAGTCGGGGTTCTCCAGGATCGCCCGGAACCAGCGCAGCGACAGGCCGCTCGGCGGGAACTCCAGGAAGCCCTCGGGGGTCAGCGAGACGCCCATGACGACGACCAGCGGCGCGGTCATGAAGACCACGAAGAGCGCGCTGAACAGGAAGGCGAAGGGGCCGTTGCGGGTCATGGCGTGCGACCTCCCCTCAGCCGAAGACCTGGGCGAAGCGCCGCTCGACCAGGCGGTTCCACGACACCATGACGAGCAGCACGGCGACCAGCAGCAGCATCGCGATGGCGGCGCCGAGCGGCCAGTTCAGCGTGTTGAGGAACTCGTCGTAGACCGTGGTCGAGACGACCTTGACGCGCCGGCCGCCGAGGATCGCCGGCGTCGCGAAGGCCGAGGCCGACAGCGAGAAGACGATCAGCGAGCCGGACAGCACGCCGGGCATGGCCTGCGGCAGCACCACCCGGAAGAAGATCGTCGCCGGCCCGGCGCCCAGCGATTCGGCGGCCTGCTCGGTCGCCGGGTCCTGGCGGTGCAGCGCCGCCCAGACCGCGATCACCATGAAGGGGATCATGACGTGGACCAGGGCGATGACGATGCCGCCGGTCGTGTACATCATCTTGATCGGCCGGGTGATCAGCTCGAGGTCCATCAGCGCCGTGTTGATGACGCCGCGGTTGCCGAGCAGGATCGCCCAGCCGAGCGTGCGCACGACCACCGAGATCAGCAGCGGCCCGATGACCACCAGCAGCAGGGCCGAGCGCCAGCGCGAGCGCATGCGGTAGAGGAAATAGGCCTCGGGCGTGCCGATCGCCGCGCAGAGCAGCGTGGTGACCAGGGCGATGCCGAAGGTCCGCGCGAAGATCTCGTGGAAATAGCCGTCCGAGAGCACGTCGATGTAGTTGGCGAGATCGACCGTCGTCTCGATGCCGGTGTAGAAGCCGAAGGCGTGGAACGACAGCACGAAGGTCATGCCCAGCGGCACCAGCAGCAGCGCCACGAAGAGCGCCAGCGCCGGTGCGCTCATCAGCCAGGGCGCGAACCTACCGGGCATCAGGCCTGCGCCTCGTAGGGCAGCAGGCGAACCTGCGCCGGGTCCCAGGCGAGGCCGACGCTGCCGCCGGTCTCGACCTCGGCCGGTCCGGCGTTCTGGCGGATCACCAGCAGCACGCCGAGCGGCGTCTCGACCTGGTAGAGCCAGTGGTCGCCGAGGAAGATGCGCGCCGCCGCGCGGCCCTCGACGAGGCCCGCGCCGGCCGGGCGGAACTCGACCTTCTCGGGCCGGATCGAGACGATGACGCGGCCACCGCCGGCGGCGGCCTCGTCGGGCGGCGGCGGCGCCTCGAAGGTGGTCTCGCCGACCGCGACCCGGCAGCCGCCGCTCTGGCGTTCAAGGACCCGTCCCTCCAGGCGGTTGGTCTTGCCGAGGAAGGAGGAGACGAAGTCGGTCAGCGGGTTCTCGTAGGCCTGCAGCGGATCGGCGACCTGGACCAGGCGGCCGCGGTGCATCACCGCGACGCGGTCGGACAGCGCCATGGCCTCGGTCTGGTCGTGGGTCACCAGGATGGTCGTGACGCCCATGCGCTGCTGGATGCCGCGCAGCTCCAGCTGCATCTCCTCGCGCAGCTTGGCGTCGAGGTTCGACAGCGGCTCGTCGAGCAGCAGGATCTCCGGCTCGATGACCAGCGCGCGGGCCAGGGCGACGCGCTGGCGCTGGCCGCCGGACATGGCGCGCGGATAGCGCCCGGCCAGCGCCTCCAGGTGGACCAGGGCCAGCGCCTGCTCGACGCGCCGCTGCCGCTCGGCCGGCGCGACCTTGCGCATCTCCAGGCCGAAGGCGACGTTCTGGGCGACGGTCATGTGCGGGAACAGGGCGTAGCTCTGGAAGACGATGCCGATGCCGCGGTTGCGCGCCTTGACGGCGACCAGGTCGCGGCCCTCGAGGGTGATCGAGCCGGCCGTCGGCTGCTCGAAGCCGGCGATCATCTGCAGCGTCGTGGTCTTGCCGCAGCCCGAGGGACCGAGCAGCGAGACGAACTCGCCGCGCTCGACGGTCAGGTCGAAGTCCTCGACGGCGGTGACCTCGCCGAAGCGCTTGGTCAGACCCGTGAGTTCAAGAAAGGCCATGCCCGGTCTCTCGAAAGCCTGCGGGGGAAGCGGACGGCCCGGCGAAGCCGCGCCGCAAGGGGCAGAGTGGCGCGCGCCGGCCGGAAGGTGAAGCCGGCGCGCGCCGCCGGCCGGGCCGGAGAGGCCGGCCCGCCTGCCGCCCGGACGCACACGACGGGCGTCCGGGCCTGGGAGGGGCAGGCGACGGGATCCCGCCGGCCGAGTGTTCCGCCTAGCGCTCGACCTCGCGGGCCCAGCGCTGGGTCCACTCCTCGCGCTTCGGGTTGATCACGTTCCAGTCGACGGCGACCAGCTGCGCGATCTTATCCGGGCCGTAGGGCAGCGACTGCAGCTCCTCGGGCAGGACGGTCTTCTTGTTGGTCGGCCCGAAGCCGTTGGTGCCCGCCATGCGGACCTGGATCTCCGGCTGCAGCAGGTAGTCGACGAAGGCCTGGGCCTCGGCCGGCACGTCGCTGTCGACGACCGGGCAGGCGGCGACCATCAGCGCCACGGCGCCTTCCTCCGGATAGCCGAACTCGACCGGGAAGCCGGTGTCGGCCAGCGCCTTGACGCGGCCGCTGCCCCAGATCGACAGCGCGATCTCCTTGGACTGGAACAGCTCCGACATCTTGCCCGAGGAGGGCTCGAAGACCAGGACGTTGGGCGCGACCTTCTCGGTCATGGCCTCGAAGCCCGGCTCGATCTCGGTCTCGCCGCCGCCGTTGAGGCGCGCCATCATGACCAGGGTGTGCAGGCCGTAGGTGTTGGAGATCGGCGGCACCGAGACGAGCTGCTCGAACTTCGGGTCGGCGAGGTCCATCCAGGACGACGGCGGGTCCCAGCCCTCGGCCTCGAACATCTCCGCGTTGTAGGCGAAGCCGGTGGCGACGAAGCCGATGCCGATCGCCTTGTCGGTGCCCATCTTCGCGATGTCGTAGATGTCGGGCAGGCTGGGCACGTCGGTCAGCGTGTCGCAGAAGCCGAGCGCGACGGCCTGGTACATCGGGCCGTCGTCGAGGATCACGACGTCGAGCTCCTGGTTGTCGCGCTGCGCCTGCAGGCGGGCCAGGTTCTCCGTCGAGTTGCCCGGCACGAACTGCACCGTGACGTTATGGGCCTGCTCGAACGGCGGGATGATGTGCTCCTTCATCAGAGTCTCGAAGGAACCGCCGTAGCCGCCGACCGTCAGGGTCTTCTGGGCCAGGGCCTGCTGGGGGGCGAAGAGGGCGGCCGCGCCGATCAGCGCGGCGGCCGCGAGGCCGGTCTTCAGGGGGCCGGTACCCGGGTTGGTGCGCACTTCCTGTTCTCCTCTGCTTTCTTCGTTGCAGTACCGACAGTCCAAGGCCAAAGCCCATTCCCGTCAAATCGCATTTGTTGCAGACTGTATAACCCAGCCTCATGCCTGGGGCGCATTGCCGCTCTCGACGCGCGGCGACGGCGGGCGAGGCAGGAAGGGAAGGGCAGCCGGTGTCGCGTGCGGCGATCCGCCAGATCGAGGCTTTCAACGCCGTCATGGAGCTCGGCTCGGTGACCCGCGCCGGCGAGGCCATGTACGTCTCGCAGCCGGCGGTCAGCAAGCTGATCAAGGCCTTCGAGGCGCGCTGCGGTTTTCCGCTGTTCCTGCGCCGCGGCGGCCGGCTGGTGCCGACCCGCGAGGCGCGCCAGGTCTTCGTCGAAACGCAGCGCCTGTTCTCCGGCGCCGACCGCGTCTTCGACACCGTCCAGGCGGTGCGCGACCGGCGCCGCGGCGAGGTCTCGATCGCCGCCTTCGCGGCGCTCTCCAGCCACCTGATCCCGGCCGCCGTCAGCCCCTTCCTGGCCGAGCGGCCGGACGTCCGCTTCTCGCTGTTCACCCGGACCTCGAACTCGGTGCCGGAGATGGTCCAGACGCACCGCGCCGACTACGGCCTGTCGCTGCTGCCGGCGACCCACCCGACGCTGCTGTGCCAGGAGTTCGTGCGCATGACCATGGTCTGTGCCCTGCCCGCCGAGAGCGCGCTGGCCGCGCGCGAGCGGGTCACGGCGCGCGACCTGCAGGGCCTGCCGCTGATCGCGCTGGGCCGCGACGACCGCTCGCGCCCGATCATCGACGAGGTCTTCCACCGCGAGGGCGTGGCGCCGCGCACCCAGATCGAGGTGCAGATCGCCGAGACCGCCTGCGCCTTCGTCGCCAACGGCGGCGGCGCTGCGGCGATCATCCCCTCGGCCATCTGCCTCGGCCAGCACGACCCGCGCGTGGTCTTCCGGCCCTTCGCGCCGCGCATCGACATGACCATCTGGCTGGTCCACTCGGCCGCCGAGACGCCCTCGCGCCTCTCGACCGCGGTCGTCGAGCGGATCCGCGAGACCCTGGAGGAGGCGAACAGCCCCTTCGCCTGAGGCGACAGCCGGTCTGGGGACGACCTACTGGTCGGCCGACTGCATGCGGCCGCCGGCCTTGCCCGCGGCACGCTCGGCGAGCAGCTGGTCCAGCCAGTCGGGGTCCATCTCGGGTACCGAGGACAGCAGCAGCTCGGTGTAGTCGTGGTGCGGCGGCGTGAACATCTCGGTCTTCGGGCCCTGCTCCACGACCTCGCCCTGGAGCATCACCACGACCTCGTCCGCGATCGCCTTCACGGTCGCCAGGTCGTGGGTGATGAACATGTAGGCGAGGCCGAACTCCTTCTGCAGGCGGTCGAGCAGCCTGAGGATGCCCTCGGCGACCAGCTGGTCGAGCGCCGAGGTGACCTCGTCGCAGATCACCACGGAGGGCTCGGCGGCGAGGGCGCGGGCGATGCAGAGGCGCTGCTTCTGGCCGCCGGAAAGCTCGCTCGGCAGGCGGTCGATGAACTCGTCAGGCTCGAGCTCGATCAGCGAGAGCAGCTCGCGCACGCGCTCCTCGCGCTGGCGCCGGCCGAGGCCGAGGTAGAACTGCAGCGGCCGGCCGATGACCTCGCGCACCGTCTGCTTCGGATTCAGCGCGGTGTCGGCCATCTGGTAGATCATCTGGACCGTCTTGAGCTGCTCCTTGCTGCGGTCCGAGAACTTCGGCGGCAGCGGCTCGCCCTTGTAGAGCACGCGGCCCTCGAGCGGCGGCAGCAGGCCGGTGATGACCCGCGCCGTGGTGCTCTTGCCGCTGCCCGACTCGCCGACCACGGCGACGGTGCGCTGGCGGTGGATGTCGAAGGAGACGTCGTGCAGCACGCGGGTCTTGCCATAGGCGGCGGTCACGCCCTCGACCGAGAGCACCGGCGTCTCGCCCTCCGGCCGCGCCCGCTCCTCGGAGCGGAAGGAGCGCACCGCCCAGAGCGACTTGGTGTAGTCCTCCTGCGGGTCCGAGAGCATCCGGCGCGTCTCGGCCTCCTCGACCAGCTCGCCGTAGCGCATGACCATGATGCGGTCGGCCATCTGGGCGACCACGGCGAGGTCGTGGGTGATGTAGATGGCGGCCGTGCCGAACTGCTCGACGATGTCGCGGATCGCGGCCAGCACCTCGATCTGGGTGGTGACGTCGAGCGCCGTCGTCGGCTCGTCGAAGATGATCAGGTCGGGGCGGCAGGCCATCGCCATCGCGGTCATCGCGCGCTGCAGCTGGCCGCCCGAGACCTGGTGCGGGTAGCGGAAGCCGATCTCCTCGGGGTTCGGCAGGCGCAGGCGGCGGTAGAGCTCGATCGCGTCCTTCTCGGCCTCGGCGCGCCCGGCGATGCCGTGCTGGACCGGGGTCTCGCTGTACTGGTCGATCAGCTTGTGCGCCGGGTTGAAGGCGGCGGCGGCCGACTGCGCGACGTAGGCGATGCGGCTGCCGCGCAGGCGCCGGCGCTGGCGCACCGTCGAGGTCACGAGGTCGAGGCCGTCGAACTCGATCGAGCCGCCGCTGATCCGGCAGCCGTCCCGGGCGTAGCCCATGGCGGCGAGGCCCATGGTCGACTTGCCGGCGCCCGACTCGCCGATCAGGCCGAGTACCTCGCCCTTGTGCAGCTCGAGGTCGACGCCCTTGACGATCCCGCTCCAGGTCTCGCCGCTGCGCCCCTCGATACGCAGGCCGCGGATGCGCAGCAGCAGCTCGCCGCTGTCGGCCCGCTTCGCGGCCGGGTCCTGCACGTCGGGGGCCTCGCTGTCGCTCATGTCTTCAATCCGCTGGTCTTGTGCAGGAACCAGTCGACCACGAAGTTGACGCCGACGGTGAGCAGGGCGATGGCCGCGGCGGGCAGCAGCGGCGTGATGTCGCCGAAGGTGATCAGCGTCGCGTTCTCGCGCACCATCGAGCCCCAGTCGGCGGTCGGCGGCTGGATGCCGAGGCCGAGGAACGACAGCGCCGAGATGAACAGGAACACGAAGCAGAAGCGCAGGCCGAACTCGGCGACCAGGGGCGGCAGCACGTTGGGCAGGATCTCGCGCCGGATGATCCAGCCCAGGCCCTCGCCGCGCAGCCGTGCGACCTCGACGAAGTCCATGACCTCGACGTTGATCGCGACGGCGCGGGCCAGGCGGTAGACGCGCGTCGATTCGAGCAGCGCGATGACGCCGACCAGGGCCGGGATCGAGGTGCCGACGACGGTCAGGATCAGCAGCGCGAAGATCAGCGCCGGGATCGCCATCAGCACGTCGACCACGCGGCTCAGCAACTGGTCGGTCCAGCCGCGCAGGGTCGCCGCCAGCAGGCCGGTGGCGCCGCCCAGCAGGAAGGCCAGGCAGGTCGTCAGGAAGGCGATGCCGATGGTGTTGCGCGCACCGTAGATCAGGCGGGTGAGCATGTCGCGGCCGAGGTTGTCGGTGCCGAGCAGGTGGTCCGACGACCAGGGCAGGTACTCGGCGCCGACGATCTGGCGCTCGCCGTAGGGCGCGATGACCGGCGCCAGGATCGCGACAGCCA
>JAUILQ010000051.1 GCA_030433005.1 Alphaproteobacteria bacterium | reverse complement strand
ACACCTCTCCCCGGCCCTCTCCCCTCCCCAGGGAGCGGAGAGGGAGTCGAACGGCGGAGCTTGGCGCGAGACCGGCCGGCGTCGCGCAGGTGGCGCCCTTTGTAGGGGAACGTAAGGTTTGACCAAGGCTTAGGGGCTGGGGCAAGGCGGGATATGGCGGGGTTTTCCGGGACTTAGCGGGACGGCGCTCGGCGCGGGCGGTTTGACCAATGCGGCCCCTGGACGGCCGACCGCGCGGTATGGATCGACCAATGCGACCGCGCTTCGAAGATCGGCCGAACGGCCTTCGATGTCAATTCGAGCGCGGGTTTCTGACATCTGCGGGGCGCCGCCGCCGGCCTTTCCGGTTTCCAGAACGGGCAGGCGAACCGGAAAGAAGGCGGCCAGCTGGCGTCGGCGCTTTCCAGTTCCGGAAAATGCGAGTCGCCGCAACGCGTTAGCCCCGCCAGCCGCGCCGCCGCGCCCGACGAACCGGAAAGCGGAACTGGAAAACGGAACCCGCGGCTCGCGCCGTTGCGCCGAATCCGGTGCATCCGCTTTGCTCGCGCCACCATTTCCGGTGAGCGGCGGGCACGCGATGGGGAACTTCGATGCGCTCCTGGCGGCGCGCTACATCACGCAACGATACCAGCGCGCGCGGGAAGCGGGCGTCGAGCTGCGCCTGGTCAGGGACCTGCGCCAAGTCTACGGCGCGGTCCTGCCCGGCAAGAGCTGGACGCCCCTTTTCGACCCCGCGCGGCATGACCTGGTGCCAAGCCAGACCTTCCTCCTCGAGGGCCGCGCCGGCGACCGAATCGTCTTCACCCAGGCGAGCCGGCTGATCGACCTCGGCACCTCGAGCCTGGCGGAATACTGGGTCTGGCAGCTCGGCCGTCTCTACCCCGAACAGCCGCCCGCCAACGCGGCCTCACTGTCGCCGACGCTGCAGCGGATCTCAGGTCGCGTGGTCTACTACGGCGAGGGCTGGATCGACCGCGACTTCGGCGGCCGGGACGGGCTCGGCGCGGCGCTGATCGAGGCCGGCATGGCGATCGGCCACGCGACCTGGCAGGCGGACTGGCTGGCCGGGCTGATGGTCGACAAGCTGGTGCGCAACGGCCACGCCGCTCGCAGCGGCGCCTACCACTTCGAGCCGCTCGGCGAGGCCGAGGCGCAGCTCGCGCCCGGCTTCATCCTCGACGACGACTGGCTGATCTGGATGCACCGCGACGACATCACCCGAGCGATTGAAGCCGATGTACGTCGAAGATCGCGAGCGACCCCACCGCCTCGAAGCCCCTGAAGCGGACCGGGAAGACGAGCCGGTGGTAGAACAGCGGGATCACCGTCCCGCGGACCTCGATTGGACAACGCACCGCCTGGATGATCGCCTTCCCGCCGCGGGCGACGCGGAGATAGTCGGCGCCGACCGCGCGATCGAACTCGCGGTCCGGGACGGCCCGCTCCCCGATCAGCGAGTTGGCCAGCTCGAGGCCCCAAAGCTCGGCCGGAGGAGACTTGGCGCCGCACCAGAGATACGGCGAGCCGCCGGGCGCCGGCACCATGATCTGGAGCCACGGCAGGAAGCGCTCGAAGCCGGTCTCGTCAGCCGCGACGACGCCGCCGGTCCGGCCGATCCACGACAGCGCCGCGCCGAAGGCCGCATGCCTGCCGAGGAGCGCGTCCTGCGAGCGCTCTTCGATGCGGTACATGGGCGGCCCCCTAGCCGGCCTTCCGCGTCGGCCGCGCGTGCACCTGCCGCGCGACGAAGTCCAGCTTCTCGAGGGTCTGAGCGAAGTGGGCGATCTGGTCGGGCGTGAGATCCTCGAAGCTCGGCACGTCGTAGAGCTGCTTCACCAGACCGCGGGTGAGGACGCCAAGCCCCTCTCTCTCGATCAGCTCGTTCAGCTTCGCGATACCCGCGTCCTGAAGAACGCTCAGCAGCTGAGCCTTCACACTCGTCGGCATTCCACACTCCCCCAATGACGCCGACCGGCGCCCCCGAATCACCCGAGCGTAGGTAGGGCCTGACATGCGCGTCAATCTAGTAATCGCCGGCGCGTCACACCGCCCTTAGGAGCTGTCGCATCAGCTGGCGGCGCGCCGTCTCGTCCGACTGCTCAGTGACCTGGTGACGGTAGAGGATGGCGATCAACAGCGCCTCCTTGTCCGGCGCCAGGGCGAGGTTCGCCTCGGCGATCACCGCGCGGACATCGACGATCACCGACTCCAGCAGCTCGCGCTCGATCTCCGGCGCCGCCTCGGCCTTCGGCACCTCCCGCCCAAAGGCGAGCCAGGTGGCGTCGACGCCGAACAGCTCGGCCGCCTTCTCGATGAATGCGACGTCCGGCGAGACTTCGCCGCGCTCGTAGCGGCTTAGCGTCGTCGGGCCGATGCCGAGCAGCTCGGCGGCGACGCGCTGCGACTTGCCGCTGCGCGCCGCGGCCAGGCGCTCGCCAACAGATGCAGCGCCCGTCATCGACCTGACCCGATTTTGATGTTGGCCTGTGCCGGAAACGATGGTAAAAAATTCAACGTGTCGAATTTTTGGGCCGTTTGGATTCGATTTCGGTGCATCCCGTGAAGCCCTCAGCATCATCACTCCGCCAAATCTGGGACAGGCCGGCGATCATCGCCGAGCTGTCCCGCCGCGGCTGGAGCCTCGCAGGCCTCTCGGCCCGGTACGGCTACCAGCGCACCGCGGTCAGCAAGGCCCTGACCAGGCCCTGGCCTGCGGTTGAAGCGATCGTCGCGGAGGCGCTCGGCGTGGACCCTCAGGTCCTCTGGCCGGAGCGCTACGACTGCGAGGGCTTCCCCCGAACCGGCCGACCCCAGGAGGCTATCCTGTCGCAGCGCGGTCGGCGTGTCGAATCGGCGAGGCGCCACTGACATGGGCGCCAGGGGGCTCAGCGCCGGCGACCTGGTGCGCACCGCGAAGCGGTCGCAGCTCAACCTCTTCGCCGGCGAGCAGGACGCCCCGGCGCCGGCGCCGGAAAGCAAGGCGCCGCTGGCGCGCCGGGACTGGCGGCTGCATTTCAGCCGGCTCCTCGCCAAGGCGCTCAAGGAAGCGAAGCGCGACCGCGCCGGCGTCGCCGCCGAGATGACCCGGCTTCTCGCCGCCGAGGGTGTTGACGCCGCCGTCACCGTCCACAGCCTGGCGAGCTGGACGCGCTCAGATCCGGCGTGGCAGATGCCGGCCTTCGCGCTTCCCGCCTTCATCGAGGCGACCGGAGCCTACTGGCTCCACGACGAGCTCGCCGCGCGCAACCGGCAGCGCGTCGTATCTCCCGAGCAGCTGCACGCGCTCGAGCTGGGTCAGCTGACCGCGCTGCGCGCCGAGGTCGATGACCGGGTCCGGCGGCTGCTGCGCTTCATCGGCGCGGAGCCGCGCCAATGAAGGCCGGCTTCACGGCATCCGAGCTCGCCGCCATGGGCCTGCCCGGCCTGCCCGGCACGAAGCAGGGCGTGAACGCCAAGGCCGCGCGCGAAGGCTGGGCGGTGGCCGGCCGCGAAGGTCGAGGCGGCGCCAGCCTCTATTCGATCAACACGCTGCCGGAGGAGTCCCGGCTGGCGCTGATCGCCCGTCAGGCGGCAGGCGAGACAGCAGACGAGCCGGCGCCGGCCAACGACACGGAGCCGTCCGCGGAGCGGCTCGTCGAAGGCGCTTCGGAGGTGCTGTGGCGCACCTACGACCGCCTGCCCGCGAAGAGCAAGCAACGGGCACAGAGCAAGCTGAAGGCGGTCGCGGCCGTTGCGATCCTGCGCGACAGCGGAGCCTCGGCGATGGACGCCTACCGCACCGTCGCTGCCGAGCAGGGCGTCGCGCGGGAGTCGCTCCGCCGCTGGTGCCGCGCAGTGCAGGGCGCGAAGCGTGAGAACTGGCTGCCGCTGCTCGCCGACTCCTACAGCGGGCGCCCGCCTAGCCAGGGCTACAGCGAGGAAGCCTATCAGGTGTTCAAGGCCGACTGGCTGCGCCCGAGCAAGCCTGCGGCGGAGGCCTGCTATCGTCGCCTGCAGGAGGTCGCCGCCGGCCAGGGCTGGACAGTGCCCACACTGCGCGTGCTGACCGGCCGCCTCCAGCGCGAGGTCGCCCGCGAGCGCCAGATCCTGGCGCGCGAGGGGCGCAAGGCGCTGGCGCGGGTCTACCCCGCCCAGGAGCGCGACCGCAGCCACCTCTACGCCATGGCGGCGCTGACCGGCGACGGTCACAAGCTGGACGTCTTCGCCGACCGTGACGGTCGCACGCTCCGGCCGATGCTCGTCGCCTGGCAGGACCTCTACAGCGGCCGGATCGTCGGCTGGCGCCTGGCCGAGACCGAGGACAGCAACACCGTCCGCCTCGCCTTCGCCGACGTCGTCAAGCGAGTCGGCATCCCCGAGCGGCTCTACCTGGACAACGGCCGCGCCTTCGCCGCCAAGGGCCTGACCGGCGGCGCCGCCAACCGGCACCGCTTCAAGATCAAGGAAGACGATCCCGAGGGTCTGTTCACGGCGCTCGGCACCGAGGTGCATTTCGTCAAGCCCTACTCCGGCCAGTCGAAGCCGATCGAGCGGGCCTTCCGCGACCTGGCCGAGCGGATCTCGAAGCATCCGGCCTGTGACGCCGCCTATTGCGGCAACAAGCCCTCGGCGCGGCCCGAGGACGTCCGCAAGCCGATCGACTTCGACGCCCTGGTCGACCTGGTCCGCGCCGAGGTCGCGCGCCACAACGCGCAGGCCGGGCGCCGGGCGGCCAACTGCAAGGGCCGCAGCTTCGACGAGACCTTCGCCGAGAGCTACGCCGCGCACCCGCCCAGGCGCGCCAGCGAGCAGCAGCTGGCCATGGTGCTGCTGCAGGCCGAGGGCCTCAGGGTCGACCGCCGCGAGGCCTCGATCCGGGTCATGGGAACACGCTACGGCGACCTGGCGCTCGGCGGCCACTTGGGCGAGCGGGTCATCGTGCGCTTCGACCCCGAGGACCTCGCCAAGCCGCTCTTCGTCTACACGCTCGACAACCGCTTCATCGCGCGCGCCGAGCCGATCGAGGCGGTCGCCTTCGACGACGTCGGGCAGGCCAAGGATCACGAGCGGACCCGGCGCCAGTACCAGAAGGCGATCCGCGAGACGGACCGCCTGGACCGGGCGCTGACCGCCGCCGACATCGCCCGGCTGCAGCCGGCCGGCCAGGCCGAGCCCGGCTTCGAACAGCATTCGAAAGTCGTTCGCGCGGCCTTCGGCCTGCCGTCGAAGGCCGACCCCGAGCCCGTCGACTCGGCACCGGAAGCCGCGTCCTTCGCGGCGGCCATGGACCGCTTTCGCTCCGGCATGTCCGGGGCCTGACAAGGAAACGGCGGGCCCGGCAAGGCCCGCCGCACCACCGGGGCGCGGCAACGCCCCGCAACGCTGGAGAAGGAGAGCATAGATGCCTGACGGTATGACGCCAAGCCTGGAGCCGATCGCCCAGCGGTTCCGCAGCTTCATCGCCGCCCGCAAGATCAGCCAGAGCGACGCCGCCCGACAGGCCGGCGTCTCGTCGGCGACCCTCAGCGAGTTCCTGGCCGGCTCCGAGCGCCAGTCGCCCCGCCTGCGCGAGGAGACCGAGCGCGCGCTCGAGCGCTGGATGGCGACGGTCGCCGAGCAGGAGGCCTACGCGCCGAAGCTGGCCAAGATGCCCGGCTTCATCGAGACCGAGACCAGCCGGCGGATCTGGCAGGGCCTGACCTATGCCCAGGTGGCGGGGACGATCCTGCTGGTCGAGGGCGCCGCTGGCCTCGGCAAGACCGAGACGCTGCGCGCCTACGCGCAGCAGGTCTCGTCGGTCCACATGGTCACCTGCCGGCCCTCGATCTCCGGCCTGCAGCCGATCCTGCAGGCGGTCGCGGCGGCGATCGGCGTCTCGGCCAAGACGGGCCACGGCGGCGCCTCCTACTTCGAAGCGATCGTCCACGGGCTGCGCGGCAGCAACGCGCTGCTCTGCCTGGACGAGGCGCAGCACCTCAAGCTGCCGGCCCTCGAGGAGCTGCGCGCGATCCACGACCAGACCGGCGTCGGCATGGCGCTGCTCGGCAACGCCCGGCTTTACACCCAGCTGCACGGCAACGGCCGGGCGGCCGACTTCGCCCAGCTGTTCTCGCGCTTCGGCAAGCGGATCTCGCTCCGCCAGCCGACTGTCGGCGACGTCGCGGCAATCGCCGCGGCCTGGTCGGTGACCGACAAGGCGGCCCTGCGCTTCCTGCAGGAGAAGCGCACCGTCCCGGGCGCCCTGCGCCAGATCTCCCAGGCCCTGCGCCTCGCGGCCGTCGCGGCGGCCGAGGCCGGCGCCGAGGTCGGCCGCGAGCACCTCGCCTGGGCCTGGTCGGACCTCAACTTCGAGGCGCGGGCGGAGGGCTGACCATGTCGCTGCCCGAGATCCTGCGCCGGCGCGACGGCCTGCCCGACTGCGGCGATCCGGTCGTCATCGTCGCCAGCCCGAGTCCCTTCGCCCGCCACGACCGCGGCAGGGTGTTCGGCTTCTACGACGAGGGCGACACCCGCCGGGTCGCCATGGTCGAGCTGGAGAGCGGCGGCATCCAGGCCGGCGTCGTCTTCGGCGAGCGCCGCGACGGCGACCGCCGCTTCGGCTTCCTCGACCTCACGCCCTCGACCGGCGGTGCGCGCTGATGCGCCGCCGCTTCCCCTGGCCGCGCGCGCTCCGGCAGCAGCTGCGCTGGCTCGCCACCCTCTGGCTGCCGACCCGTCCCCGCACACTCAGGAGCACCCGATGACGAAGACCTCCGTCCCCGACGGCTACATGGCGGACGCCAAGGGCCGCCTGATCCCCGAGAGCCAGGTCAAGCCGCAGCACAAGCTGGAAGACCAGACGGTCCGCAAGATCCTCGGCTACGCGCTCAAGCTCAGCGCCCAGATCGGCCGCTTCAAAGGTCACACCTACGACGACATCGCGAGCTTCGTCGACCTGCTGCAGGAGCACTACGGCGCCAGCCGCGGCGGCCCGAAGGGCAACACCACCCTGACCTCCTACGACGGCTGCATCCGGATCATCGTGCAGGTCCAGGACTCACTGACCTTCGGGGAGGAGCTGCAGGTTGCCAAGCGGCTCTTCGACCAGTGCATCGAGGACTGGTCGGCGGACGGTGACCCGCGCCTCAAGACGCTGGTCGACCACGCCTTCCAGGTCGACCAGGTGGGCAGGATCAACCGCGCCGCATTGTTCGGCCTGCGGCAGGTCGAGATCGACGATCCGAGCTGGAAGGCGGCCGTGGCCGCGCTCAACGACTCCATCCGGGTCATCGGCTCGCGCGAATATGTCCGCATCCAGTTCCGCGACAACCCGCGCGCCAGCTGGCGGACCGTGCCGCTCGACCTCGCGTCCTGCGAAGCCCCGGCCTCGGCGCCGGCGGCCGAGCCGGCCGCCGAGAGCGCGGAGGGCTGAGCGATGATCAGCTACGCCTACTGCTGGCGCTCCGGCGAGATCTCGGTCGGCAAGAAGCGGCCCGAAGGGACGCTGCCGATCGCCCACGGTCCGGCGACGACTCTCAGGCGGGCGCTGACCGCCCGCGCGCGGCACGCCTACGACGGCCGCACGCTCCTGGTGCCGGGCATCCCCGAGGCGCCCGACGACGGCGAGGCGCTGCTCGCCCTGCGCCGGTTCGCCCGCTTCGTGACGAAGGGCCACAAGAGCCTCGTCCCGGCCTTCGGCGAGCAGGCCGAGCAGCGGCAGGCCGGAGGGCCGGCGCGATGAAGCCTGGCAAGGAGATCCTGGCCTCCGACGCGCAGCTGACGCCGCTGTCGAAGGCCTGCATCAACCAGGCCAGCGAGGCGCTCGCCGTCACCGCGGGCTCGCTGCAGTGGGCCTTCGGCCACCACGTCGCGGTGCGGGCGATGCTCAGCGCGGCGGCGATGCACGCGGCCGAGGTCGGCGTCAAGCCCGAGGAGCTGCACGCGGCGCTGGACCTCGCGATCCGCGGCGCCGCCCTGGCGACCTCGGCGGGGAGGGCCTGACCATGGGAGAGACGCGACAGTGCCCCGTGCCGGGCTGCGCCGAGACCGTCGAGCACGGCAAACTGATGTGTCTGCGCTGCTGGCGGCAGGTGCCGCGAGCGATCCAGGGCCGCGTGCATGCGGCCTGGCGCAAGGTCAGCAGCCGCCTGCCGGCGCCCTCGGCGGTCAAGCTGCAGGCTCTGGCTGACTACAACGCCGCCCGCAACGCCGCGATCTCCAGCGTGGTCGAGCAGCGGCCATGACCCCGCGCGAGCAGGCCTCCCGATCGAGCCGGGAGCAGGCTCTGGAAGCCAGGCTGCGGAGCGTCCTGCTGGCGTCGCGCAACGCGCTGCGCATGGGGCTCTCGCGGCCGGCCTGCCGGGGCCTGCTGCGCGAGGAGATCGAGAAGGCGGAGCGCTGGCTGGCGCGGCACCCGGCGGAGCAGCCGGCCGCCATGCCGGAGCCAGACCTGCCGCCGGCGCCGCCGATCGAGGACGGCGTGCAAGACACCGCGGAGCGGCCGGCGCCGATGGCGCGGCTGCCCTACCGCGACGACTGAGGAGCCGACCATGAGCCGAGGCTTTGAACGCCGCCCGGAAATCCCCTGCGCCGTGCCGGCGACGGAAGCGGGCATGCGGGTCCTGGAGATCTGCGGCCGGATCATCCTGCGCGACCGCGAGCGGCACGCCGAGGTCAACGACGCGACCTGGCGCAAGGTCGGCGACCCGCTCGCCGTCGAGCTGGAGCAGGCACTGACCGCCGCCGGCTGCATGGCCTGGACCGACCAGGGGGAGGCGCAGCCGTGAGCGCCCCCGCAAGCGCGCCCGCCTGGAGCCTGGAGATGGACGGCCTGCTGCTGCGCGGCTGGTCGACTCACACGGCGCTGGCCACGCTGGCGCGCGAGCTCGACGTCAGCGCCGAGGCGGTGATCGCCCGTTGCCAGGAGTTCGGCCTGTCGGTGCCGCTGCCGTGGCGCTCGCTCGCGGCCGAGCCCAAGATCGGCGCCGTCCTCAATACGGTCGCGCAGGCGACCGGGCTGACCGTCGAGGCGCTGACCGGCGGCGCCCGGGTCAAATCGACGGCGCAGGCGCGCATGGTCGCCGCCTACTGCCTGTCGCGCTGCACGGGCCTCAGCCTCAAGGGCATCGGGCTGGTGCTCGGCGGGCGCGACCACACGACGATCAAGCACGCCCTCAACCGGGTCGAGGGCTCGCTCGCGAACCACGGGCCGATGGGCGACCTGGCCGAGCGGATGCTTCGCGCCTGCGGCGAGGCGAAGCCCTCCGCGGAGGCAGGCTCGTGAGCGCGCTCGGACCGCTGCGGCGGGCGCTGCACGCCGCCGCCGGCAAGGCCGGCCTCGACGAGGAGGCGCGCCGCGACCTGATGGCGCGCGAGACCGGCAAGCGCTCGACGAAGGACATGGACGCGGCGGAGCTGCGCCGCGTGCTCGATTCCATCAACGCGCTGCGCCCGCGGCAGCTCGGGCCGGTGACGGCCGCGCACCGCAAGGTGCTGGCGCTGTGGATCGCGGCCTGGGCGGTCGGCGGCGTCGACAGGCGCGACGACGCCGCGCTCGACGCCTTCGTCCGGCGCCAGGTCGGCGTCGACGCGCTGCGCTTCCTGTCGGACCGCGAGGCCGACCGCGTCGTCGAGGCGCTGAAGGCGATCTGCGGCCGGGCCGGCTTCGAGGTGCCGCGCGACGATCCCGGCGGCATGAAGGGGCGGCGCGCGCTGGTCGCCCACCTGCGCGGCGCCGTCGCCCAGGCGCTTGGGCGGCTGCCGGCCGGCGCGGCGCTGCCGACCGGCGCCGCCGCGCTCGACCGCGAGATCAAGAGCCTCGGCCAGCTGCGCCGCCGCCTGGCGCACAGGAGGGTGGCATGACGCCGGGCATCGAGCTGCCGCGCGAGAGGTACCGGCGCCGCCTGCGCCGTCACGCGCTCGACCGTCTGCGCGAGCGCGCCTTCGGCAACGCCGGCTGGTCGACGCTGGACCGGCTCGAGGCGCAGGTCCGCCATGGCCTCGCGGTCTGGCAGGCCGACTGCCTCGAGCCCGGCCGCCAGCTCTACCGGGTCGACCTCGCCGAGGCGCCGGGTGGCCATGCCTGGGTCGTCTTCGACGGGCTGTTCGACAGCATCGCCACCGTGGTCTCGGCGCGCCAGGCGATGCAGCTCCGGATGCGCCTGGAAGTGCTCAAGAAGGGAGCCGCGTGATGGCGAGGATGAACCTTCCGAAACGGTGGACGCCGGCGATCGCCAGGAACGCCTCGCTCCGCCGGATCGAGGCCGCGAGCGCCAAGGTCGCCGAGGTCGCGGCGCTGTGGGGCGACGTCGACAACGGCATGGTCGACGAGGCCGGTCAACTGATCGACGCGCTCGACGAACTGAAGGGTCGCGTCAAGGAGGCCGAGGAGTACGCCCGGGAGCGCGGCCTGTGATCGCCCTTCCGGCACTCGTTCGGGCCGCGGAGCGGCAGGAAGAGCTGGTCGCGAGCGCCGGTCATCCGCAGCGCTGCCGGGTCTGCGGCTGCACCGAGGCGGACGCCTGCGAGATGGCGGACGGCGGCGGCTGGTGGTGGGTCGAGCCCGACCTTTGCAGCGCCTGCGCCGGGTCGCCGGAGCAAGAGTGATGGGCGCGAACACCCGGATCGAGTGGGCCGACCACACCTTCAACCCGTGGCTTGGCTGCACGCGGCTCTCGCCGGCCTGCGACTACTGCTATGCCGCCGCCTGGGCGAAGCGCACCGGCAAGCCAGAGCTGTGGGAGGGCGAGCGGCGCCGGACGAGCCCGGGCAACTGGATGCAGCTGCGCAAGTGGAACCTGGCGGCGGAGGCCGCCGGCGTCCGGGCGCGGGTCTTCTGCGCGTCGCTGGCCGATGTCTTCGACAACCAGGTGCCCTCGCGCTGGCGCGACGATCTCTGGCACTGGATCACCTACACGCCGCACCTCGACTGGCTGTTGCTGACCAAGCGGCCCCAGAACATCGAGCGCTTCCTGCCGGACACGCGCGCCGGGCTGCCGGCGTGGGGTGACGGCTGGCCGAACGTCTGGTTCGGCACGACCGCCGAGAACGCCGAGGAGTACCGGCGCCGCTGGCCGCACGTCGCGGCGGTGCCGGCGGTGGTGCGCTTCCTCTCGGCCGAGCCGCTGCTCGGACCGCTCGGCGATCTCGACCTCGGCCGCGTCGGGGCGCCCGATTGGATCATCGCCGGCGGCGAGTCCGGCCCGTACGCCCGGCCGATGCACCCGGATTGGCCGCGCGACCTGCGCGACCAGTGCGAGGCGGCAGGCGTGGCCTTCCTGTTCAAGCAATGGGGCGAGTGGCTGCCCTGGGAGCCGGACGCCGGCCCCTACTTGATCGCGCAGAACGGCCGGATCGAGGACCGCCACGCCCTCTTGCCCGCCGACATCGACAACGACCGCAGCTGGGACGATGGGCTGTGGGCAGTCGGCGAGGGGCTCTCGCACTTTGCCTTTCAGCGCGTCGGCAAGAAGACCGCCGGCCGGCTACTCGATGGGCGCGAACACAACGGCCTGCCGACGCCCCTGCGGAGGGCCGCGTGATGGCGGTGCGGTGCCGCAATTGCGGCCGGGAGTGGCCCCGCGATCCCGCGCTGGAGGTGGTGTGCCCGACCTGTCGCGCGCCCGTGGGCGCCTGGTGTCGCCGCCCGAGCGGCCACCGCGCCATGGACCTCCATGCCGGACGCGACCGTGCCGCGATGGCGGCCGGCTTTCTCGAGCCATGCGCCTGGACGGGCGGACAAGGGAGCCTGCTGTGACCGACCTCGACGCGATCAAGGCGAAGATCCGCAAGCTGCGCCAGCGCACCGTCGCGCGCGGCTGCTCGGAGGCCGAGGCGGCGACGGCGATGGCGATGGCGGCGGAGCTAATGGGCCGGCACGGGCTCGACGAGCTCGACCTGGATATGGCCGAGGTGGTCTGCGCCAGGCCGACGCCGCTGGCCGCGCATCCGCGCGACCGGCTGGTCGGCGCGGTCGCGGCCTGCACAAACACGGTCGCGACGAAGGACTGCAACACCGGCACTGTCACCTACAGCGGGCCCGCGCACCTGGCGGCGATCGCGGCCTACACCCGCGACATGCTCGAGGCGGCGATCGACCGCGAGGTGCGGCTGTTCCAACGCTCGACCGGCTACAAGCGCAAGCGGACGCAGCGGGCCAAGGCGCGGGCGACCAAGGCCTTCGTCGAGGGCATGGTCCTGGTGCTGATCCGGCGCCTCTGGGCTGCGTTCGAGGGGCGGCGCGACCCGGCGATCGCGGAGCGCTCGCGCGCCTGGCGAGACAAGCTGCACCCGGACGTCGCCGAGGCCGGCACGCCGAAGCCGACCCGCGACCCGCGCGCCACCTCGTGGGGAGTGGCCGCGGCCGCCGGCGTCGAGCTGGCCGCCGGCGTCGGCGCCGATCGGCGCGACGGCGCGCTCGAGGAGCCGCGGCGGCTGATCGGAGGGCCACGCTGATGGTCGACCTGGTCGGAACCTGCCCGATGACGTTCTGGCGCGAGTGGATCGCCGAGGGAGATCCCGCCGGCGAGGCGCCTAGCGGGGAAGAGTGGGGCTGGTACACGCGCTCGCCGCTGGCAGCGAAGATCCAGCCTGGCGACCGCTTCTACGTCGTCGCCCATGGGCGTTTGCGTGGCTGGGCGCCGGTCACCCGCGTGCAGTGGGACCCGCTGCATCGGGACGGCGTGATCTGCCGCCGCGGAGGCGCGGTGGCCTGCACGATCGAGACGCCGATCGCCGGCTTCCGGGGCCTGCGCGCACGCTGGTGGCGGCGCACCGCCGAGGTTCCGTTTCCCGCGTGGAGGCAGCCTTGAGCACCGGCAAGCGTCCGAGCTGCCCGACGTGCGGCGACAAGGGCCAGGTGGAGTCGATCCGCGATGGCCTCCGGCCCTGTTCGCGCTGCAACACCGAGGCCTTCAGTGCCTGGGCGAAGGCGATGGCGGAGGGCAAGCCCTGGCCACCGGCGCCGCCGGTGCCGGGAGGCGACGCCGCGTGAGCGACCACAAGCGCAGCAGCACCGCCGTCATGGCGCGGCGGACGCTTTCGGCGGAGGACCTGGAGTTCTTCCCGACGCCGCCCTGGGCGACGCGGGCGCTGCTGCACTATCTGGCGCCGGAGATCGCGGGCACGGTGGTCTGGGAGCCGGCGTGCGGCCGGGGCGACATCGTCAAGGCGCTGCGCGAGGCGCGCTGCGAGGTCTTCGGCAGCGACGTCGAGGACTACGGCGCCGGCTTCGACGTCGTCGACTTCCTGTGGCCGGGCAGCGAGGCGGCGCCCGGCCTTCGGCCCGACTGGATCGTGACGAACCCGCCCTTCGCGCCGGCCAACCAGTTCGTCGAGAAGGCCCTGGAGGTCGCGCGCCAGGGCGTCGCCATGTTCGTCCGGCTGCAGTTCCTGGAGGGCCAGCGGCGGTACGAGGCGATCTGGCGCCGGCGGCCAGCGCGCCTGATCGGCCTCTTCACCGAGCGGGTCAACATCCACTACCGGCGGCTCGATCCGCGCGCCTCCGGTCAGGCGACGGCCTACTGCTGGGTGATCTGGGATGCCGGCCGGCGCACCCGCCGCCCGCCCGGCCTGGCGCTGACCGACGCGCCGCTGCGCTGGATACCGCCGTGCCGGCGGATGTTCGACCGCGCCTCGGACTACGACGCCTATCGCGAGCGGCCCGAGGCGCCGCTGTTCGACGGCGTCGGGGACGGCCTGGGGGAATGCGCGTGACGGACCTCGGCGACGACGAGCTGCGGCGGCTGCTGCCGGCCGAGCTGGCGGAGATCGCGATCGCGATCGACCTGGCGGCGGCGCTCATCGTCATGCGGCGCCTGGGCGGCGTCCGCGTCTTCTGTCCGGAGAGCGGCCGGCCCGGCCCGGACAACCGCCTGACCCAGGAGCTGGGTGCCGAGCTTGCCGGCCGCATCGCTGCGCTGTGGCCGGGCAACACGATCCTGGTGCCGATGGCGCGCAGCCACAAGCCGCGCCTGGTCGAGTACCTGCTCGGCCTCGGCTGGTCGGTCGAGGACGTGGCGCTGGCCGCGGGCGTCCATCGCAAGACGGTCTACGACCACAAGGCGGTCCTGGAAGGCCGCCGCCAGCTGGCGCTCTTTCCCGGCCCGGACGCGTGACCGCCAGCCTCGGCGCTTGACCGACAGCGCCCGGCGTGGCGAAGCTGCGCGCGGCCCAGGATACCGTTTCCCGTGGAACGCGGTCACGCGGGTGACCCCTCCGGGCCGGCCGGCCGGCGCGTAGTCTTCGACCATCGAAGGTTGCGCTGAGCCGAGGCACCCGATGCCCCCGATCGACTGGTCACGCTATCCCAACTTCAGCCGGGCCGAGTTCACCTGCTCGCACACCGGCCGCTGCGACATGGACGCGGACTTCCTGTCGAGGATGCAGCAGCTGCGCACGATGCTCGGCGTGCCGCTGGTCATCAACTCCGGCTTCCGCGACCCTTCGCATCCGGCGGAGGCGCACAAGCCGGAGCCCGGCGCCCACACCTACGGCGTCGCCGCCGACGTCGCCTGCGACACGCGGCTCTGCTACCAGATCCTGCAGCTCGCGCCGACGCTGGGCTTCACCGGCCTGGGTGTCAGCCAGCGCGCTGGCCGGGGCCGCTTCGTCCACCTCGACACCTGGACGCACAGGCCGCGCCCGAACGTGTGGAGCTACTGATGTTCCCGCTGCTCGGCCTGCTGATCGACAAGCTGGCGGTGCCGGCGCTGAAGGAGGCCGCCGGCGCCGCCTACGAGGCCGTCACCGGCGACAAGCTGGCGCCGGACACCTCGGCCGGGGACCTGGCCGACAAGGTTCAGGATCTGCCGCCCGAGCAGCAGGCGGCGATTTTCAAGGCGACGATCGACAAGGAGGTCGCGCTGGCGCGGATCGACGCCGACCAGCAGCAGGCGCTGACCAAGGGCAGCGCCGAGTGGGTGCGCGCCACGGCCCGGCCGGAGATCGCCCTCAGGGCGATGAAGTCGATCCAGCTGGTCGTCTACGGCTTCGCCTGGCTGATCGGTGCCACGGTCCTGCAGTGGGCGATCGAGACCGCCGCCGTGCTGGCCAGCGGCAACCCGGTCGACGTGCCTTCGGTCTGGGCCCTGGTCGCGCAGGTGAAGGACGCCTGGGACTTCGTCGCCGTGTCCTTCGTCGCCGGCTTCGGCGCCTGCGTCTCGATCGTGCGCCGCTACATGGCCGCCCGCGAGCGCGACAAGGCCCAGGAGTACGAGCTGAAGGCCGGCCAGCCGCTGCAGGCGAGCGGTGCGGTCGAGGCCGCCGCTGGCGGGCTGGTAAAGGCAGCCGTCAACGCGATCAGGGGGAAGTGATGGATCTCGGAGGCTGGGCGCAGCTCGGCAATCTGGCGGTCGCCGTGCTCGCTCTCGGCGTGTCGATCGCGGCGATGCGGGCGGCGCGGTCGAGGCAGGAGCGCGACGAGCTCGAGCGCATCAAGCGCGAGGTCCTGAAGCTCGAGGAGCGGGTGCACTACCTGCCCGGCACCACGGCGATCGAGAAGCTGACTGACCGCTTCGACGATCTCAGCCGACAGATGCACGTGCTGCACTCCGACTTCCAGAGGCACCTCGGAAAGTTCGAAGGCTTCGAGAAGCTGGCGGACGGCCTGCAGCGCCAGCTCGAGCTGATGGACACCTTCCTCAAAGACCGGCCGGGCCGATGATGCGGGGGCGGCGATGAGCGACTGGAGCAACCTGAAGACCGCCGACCGGCGGCTGTGCGTCCTGCGGCTCCTCGACGAGGAGCGCGACGGCTCGCTTAACGAGTCCCTGCTGCAGTCGGCCCTGGCCCTCCTCAGCCACAAGGTCTCGCGCGACGTGATCCGCAACGATCTGCGCTGGCTCGAGGAGCAGAACCTGGTCAAGGTCCATGTCTACGGCGAGCGGATCTTCACCGGCGAGATCCTCGAGCGTGGCAGCGAGGCCGCGAAAGGTCTGATCGACGTCGAGGGCGTGGCGCGGCCGTCGCGCGGGCGCTGAGGCCGCCATGCCGCAGAAGCCGAAGATCCAGACCGAGCTGTCGCCGGCGGACCTGGCCGAGTTCAACCGGCTGCTGGCCTCGGGGCGCCTGTCGATCGACGGCCTGGTCCTCTGGCTCGAGGGCCACGGCTACGACATCTCGCGCTCGAGCGTCGGCCGCTACGCTCAGAACTTCGACCAGGTCGCCAGGCGGTTGCGCGAGTCGCGTCAGGTCACTGAGGCCCTGGTCCAGAAGCTGGGCGACGCGGCTACGCAGGGCGAGCAAGGCCGCCTGCTGGTCGAGATGACCCGCGGCCTGGTGTTCGACCTGCTGGCCAAGGTCCAGGCCGAAGACGCCGTGCTCGACCCGCAGTCGATCATGCAGCTCGGCAAGGGGCTCGCCGAGCTGGGCAAGGCCCTCCGCTACGACCAGGACTATGAGGTGAAGATCCGCCAGCAGGTCATCGAGGACGTGGTCAAGGCGGCGATCGCCGCGGCGCAGAAGGGTGCGGCCAAGGCCGGCGTGACGCTCGGCAAGGATGCGCTCGAGCAGATCCGCAGCGAGCTCGGCCTGATCCGGTAGCCGGGCCCCATGAAGTCGATCCGCGACTACGCGCTCTACGGCTACCAGCGCCGCTGGATCGGCGACCGCTCGCGCTTCAAGATCGGCATGTGGTCGCGCCAGGTCGGCAAGACCTTCTCGACGACGCTCGACATGGCCGACGACCTGGCTGGCGGCCTGGTCGAGGGGCGGCCCGCGCCCTGGCTGATGCTGTCCCGCGGCGAGCGGCAGTCGAAGGAGAACCTCCGCGCCCTGATCGCGCACCTCAAGGCCTACGACGTCGCCTTCAAGGAGCTCGAGGCCGAGGTCTCCTTCGGCGACCAGGCCTTCAAGAGCTACGAGGTGCGGATCAGCGACGAGCACTGGTGCGTCGCGCTGCCGGCGAACCCCGACACGGCCCGCGGCTACTCCGCCAACACCTACCTCGACGAGTTCGCGATCCACAAGGACAGCCGGGAGATCTGGGCGGCGCTGTTCCCGGTGATCTCCGCCGGCTACCGCCTGGTCATCACCTCGACCCCGAAGGGCAAGGGCAACAAGTTCTATGAGCTGATGACGGCCGACGACGACCGCTGGTCGCGCCACGTCGTCACCATCCACGACGCGATCGCCGACGGTCTGCCGCGCGATGCCGAGGAGCTGCGCGAGGGCCTGGCCGACGAGGACGCCTGGGCGCAGGAGTACGAGTGCCAGTGGCTCGACGAGGCGAGCGCCTGGCTGCCCTACGACCTGATCACCTCGGCCGAGGACGACGAGGCCGGCCGGCCGGATCTCTACCAGGGCGGCGCCTGCTACATCGGCAACGACATCGCGGCGCGCAACGACCTCTGGGTCGCCTGGGTCCTCGAGGAGGTCGGCGACGTGCTCTGGACCCGCGAGGTCCGAGTGCTGAAGCGCGCGAAGTTCGCCGAACACGACGCGGTCATGGACGAGCTGTTCGGGCGCTACCGGGTGGCGCGCCTCTCGATGGACCAGACCGGCATGGGCGAGAAGCCGGTCGAGGACGCGAAGCGCCGCTACGGCGAGCTGCGCGTCGAGGGCGTGCTGTTCACGCCGGGCAACAAGCTGGTGCTGGCGACGGCCGGAAAGCAGGCCTTCGAGGACCGGCGCATCCGCATCCCAGGCGGCGACGTCCGGCTGCGCGCCGACCTGCACAAGCTGAAGAAGATCCTCGGGCCGACCGGCACGCCGCGCTTCGTCGCCGATTCCGACGCCGGCGGCCACGCCGACCGCGCCTGGGCGTGCTTCCTCGCCGCCACCGCCGCCAGCGATCCGACGCCGCCGCCGGCGGGCGCGACCAACACCGCGGAGCCCGGCACCTACCGCTCGGCACAGGCGGACCGGCCGCGCCTCCTCGACCGTCCCGTGCCGGCGGTGCGCGGCGAGACCGGCCGGCGCCGGCGCTTCATCGGGAGTATGTGACCCATGGCCCTTAGCCGCCTGCGCGCCGCCACCGGCGCCGACCTCGAGGCGCTCCGCGTGGCGCCGGCCGAGCCCGCCCGCGTCGAGCCGCAGCTGGGCGAGGTCGCCTTGCGCGAGGCGGCCGGCCAGACCATCGACGCCGACGAGAACGACTGGCGCAAGGTCGGCCAGAAGCAGCGCGACCTGGCGCCGCCGACGCTGAGGCGCGCGCAGGAGCTGTCGGTCTACCTCTGGCGGACCAACCCGCTGGCGCACTGGCTGATCGAGATCCGCCTCGCCTTCCTGCTCGGCGAGGGCGTGACCTTCCAGGCCGACGACGCCGAGGGGCCGGTCCAGGCGTGGCTCGAGGACTGGTGGCAGGACCCGATCAACGACCTGGACACGAAGTTCGAGCAGATGGCGCGCGAGCTGCACCTGTTCGGCGAGCTGGCGCTGCCGGCCTTCGTCGCGCCCAACGGGCTTGTCCGCGTCGCCTCGATCGACCCGAGCGAGATCGAGTCGGTGCTGACCGATCCGGACAACGCGACGCAGGGCATCGGCCTGTCGCTGCGCCCGGACGCCTTCACCTACAAGAAGCGCTACCGGATCATCGTCAACGGCGCCGACGAGGATCTCTTCAGCGAGCAGACACAGGCGCTGCGCGAGAGCTACGCGGACGGAGACGCCTTCTATTTCCGGATCAACGCGCTCTCGACCGCGACGCGCGGCGCGCCGGACCTGATGTCGGTCGCCGACTGGGTCGACAACTTCGACGCCGCCCTCTGGGCCGAGCTCGAGCGCTGGGAGCAGCTGCGCGCCTTCATCTGGGACGTCACCTTGCGCGGGGCCACGCCGGATCAGGTCGCCGAGCGGGCGAAGCAGATCTTCGCGCCGGCGCCGGGCTCGACCCGGGTGCACAACGACAGCGAGGAGTGGGGCGCCGTCACGCCGGACCTCAAGGCCGGCGACGGCAGCGGCTTCGGCCGGCTGTTCCGCAACCACATCCTCGGCGGCATGGGCCTGCCCGAGCACTGGTTCGGCGGCGGCGGCGACGTCAACAGGGCGACCGCCGGCGAAATGGACGAGCCGACGCTCAAGCTCCTGGTCATGCGCCAGCGCACCCTGACCGCGATGCTTCAGACCATGGGCCGCTTCGCGATCCGCCAGCGCCTGCGCGCCGAGGGCGGTGCCTACGATCGCGCCAAGCACGGCTTCCGCGTCGTCTGGCCGGCGCTCAACACGCCGGACGCCGCGAAGATGGCGAGCGCCGTGCAGGCGATCGCCCAGGCCGTGACGATCGGCATCCAGAACGAGGTCATGAGCGAGGAGACCGGGGTCCAGCTGCTGGCGCTGGCGGCCGGCTTCATCGGCGCCGAGGTCGACCCGGCCGACGAGCTGAAGAAGGCCCGCGAGGACGCGCGGCGCCGCCAGGCCGACGACGTCTACGGCAGCATCCCGCCCGATCCGGCGGGAGATCCGGGCGGCGACCAGGCCGCGCAGCAGGCGGCCGAGTAGGCCGCGCCATGTCGCGGGCCGACGACTTCCGGCGCGCGCGCAACGCGTCGATCGCCGAGCTGAAGCGACTCGAGCGCCAGACGACGGGCGAGGTCCGCAAGCTCCTCGAGGAGGCCGACCGGGAGATCACCCGGCTGCTCGCCGCGCAGCCGAGCGACTATCAGCGCTGGCGCCTCGGTGAGCTGCACGCCGGCGTGCGCGAGCAGCTCGCTGCCTTCGGCAAGGGCGCCGCGCAGGCGGCCGACGCGAAGGCCGAGGCCTGGTGGCAGGCCGGCGTGCAGTCGATCGACGGACCGCTCGCCGCCGGCGAGATCCGGCTCGCCGCGCTCTTCTCGAGTCCTGACCCGCGCCAGCTGCTCGCCATGCGCAGCTTCATGACCAGCCGCATCGAAGGGATCTCGGCCGAGCTGGTCGGCCGCGTCAACCGCGAGCTCGGCAAGGTGATCGTCGGCCTGCAGGAGCCCTTCAAGGCGATCGAGGTCGTCCGCGGCCACCTCGAGGGCGGCACCGGCCGGGCGCTGACCGTGGTCCGCACCGAGCTGGGCCGCGCCTACTCGACCGCCGGCCACGAGCGGATGCTGCAGGCCGGCCAGGTGCTGCCGGGGCTGCGCAAGCAATGGCGTCGGTCCGGCAAGCTGCACAGCCGCCTGACCCACGACCTGGCGGACGGGCAGCAGCAGGCGCCGAACGATCCCTTCCTGGTCGGCGGCGAGAAGCTGATGTACCCGCGCGATCCCGACGCGACGCCGCAGAACACGGTCAACTGCGGCTGCGTCTCGCTGCCGATCATGGAGAGCTGGGAGGTCAGCCATCCCGCCGCCCGGCCCTTCACCGACGCCGAGCTGGCCGGCGACGCCAACAAGCGGCGCGCGGCGGAGCTGCGCGGCGGGAGCTGAGGCGGGGAGACTAGCCGCGCCGTCCGCGGCCGTCGTCCGGCAATGGTGCTGGGGGAGCGGCCCAACCACGCCATCTGACGCCGACGATAGGCCGCCCGACCGCGGCCGACAACGCCGTCAATTGAGAAGCCGATTTGCGGGCCGCTGAGCGGGCGAGTCCGCTGCCGGGGCCGTCCGACCCTAGCCGGAAGCCGCGGAAGGCCCCTCAGCGGCGTTCGAAAGCGTTCGGAGGCATATCCTGGGGGCGGTGCTTGCCCGGCCGACGAGGCTTCGGGGCCTCTACCAGGCTTCGCGGGTGTGGCGGTCACTTCAGTGACCCCGCCGCCATCCGCCGGCCGCACGTACTCTGCCGAAGGTTCGTCGGGCGGTCCAGCCCGGCGCAGACGACTGCCAGGGAGCGGAGCCGAACATGGCCGAGACCGAGACCAAGGCCGCCGAGGGCGCGACGGCGTCTGAGGACAAGGGCAGCGACAAGAAGGCCGGCGGCAAGAAGCCCGCCCGGCCGCTCGACCGGACGGCCGCGGCGCTGGCGCTGGTCACCGAGCCGGTGCTGGTCGCGCGGGCCGGCGCCAAGGGCCTGGTCGCCTCGACCCGCAAGGCGAAGGCCGAGGATCTCTTCGCCGTCAACCAGGTCGGCGACGAGCTCGTCGTGGTGACGGTCGACGGGCAGCGCTTCCGCGGCCCGGCGCCGAAGTAGCGGAGCGCCCGGCATGAAGCGCAAGAAGCGCCTGGCCGCGAAGCTGCCGGCCGCCGGCGTCGCGATCGGCCCCGAGGCGATCCGCGAGGCCGTGCAGCGCAGCTTCAGCGAGGTCGAGCAGATCCTCGACGCGAAGCTGCGCGAGATCTTCAAGACCGCCGGCGACGACGATCCCTGGGTCTGGGTGGTCGCGCTGTTCGCGGACACCTTCGTCGCCAAGCGCGACGGCAAGTTCTACCGCTACCCCTACAGCGTCACCGAGGGCGACGTGACGATCGGCGCGCCGACCGAGGTCGCCCAGGCCTGGCAGCCGGTCGCCGGCGTGACCGAGGCCGCCGGCGACCAGGCCGAGCTGCCGGGCGCCGTCGTCAAGGTGATCGAGGCCGCCGACCCCAAGGCCGGGCTCGCGTTCGAGATCCGCATCGTCAAGGCCGGCGCCAGCGGCAACGGCAACTACTACCCCGACGCGGTGCTGCGCGAGGCGGTGCCGCTGTTCGAGAACTGCCGCGTGCTGGTCAAGAGCGACGAGGAGCACCTGGCGGGCAAGGGCAAGTCGGTGCGCAACCTGCTCGGCCGGCTGACCGAGGCGCGCTTCGTCGAAGGCGCCGGCACCGACCAGGGCGAGATCCGGGCCCGTCTGGACGTGATCTCGGCCGAGAGCCCCGAGGCGACGATGATGCGCGAGGCGGTCGACCGCGGCCTCGGCGGGCTCTTCGGCTTCTCGATCGACGCGCGGTGCCTGGTCGCGCGGCGCAGGGTCGGCGGCGCCGTGCTGCGCGAAGCCCGCAAGTTCCTGAAGGTCAACAGCGTGGACGTCATCGTCGAGCCGGGTGCCGGCGGCGAGGTCCTGCAGCTGCTCGAAGCTCAGCAGTCACCCGAGGAAGAGGACAACGCCATGTGGCGCGAGCGACTGATCGAGGCCCTGACGAAGAAGGGCCTGCTGAAGAAGGACGAGGCCGCGGGCCTGACCGACGAGCAGCTGGAGGCGCGCCTGACCGAGGCGCTCGCCGGCGAGCCCGATCCGGCCGACCCGAAGCCGGGCACCGGCGGCCAGGCGATCGACCCGAAGAAGATCGCCGACGACGCCGCCGCGGCGGTGCGCCAGGAGATGGCGATGCGCGAGGCGGTCAACGGCTCGACGCTGCCGGCCAAGATGAAGGAGCGCCTGGTCGCGCGCGTCGAGGCCGGCCACTTCGAGACGGTCGAGGCGGTGCGTGAGGCGGTGCGCGAGGACCTGGACCTGGTCACCGACCTGACCCGCAGCGGCCGGCCCTCGGGCCTCGGCAACGGCGGCATCCAGGTCGAGAGCGGCGAGACCCGGGCCGAGAAGGTCGGGCAGATGCTCGAGGCCTTCTTCGATCCGGAGCACAGGGATCATCGCCACGCGCAGTCGTTCCGGCAGATCTACACCGAGATCACCGGCGACACGCGGGTGACCGGCCAGCTGCAGCACTGCGACCGCGCCCGGCTGCGCGAGGCCCTGGCGATCGGCGACTTCCGCGAGGCCTACGACAGCACGACCCTGTCGAACGTGCTCGGCGACTCGATCGCCCGCCGGATGCAGGCGATGTACCGCATCCAGAGCGTCTACGACGTCTGGCGCCGGATCTCGACCGTCGTTCCGGTGCAGGACTTCCGCACCCAGGAGCGCACCCAGATCGGCGGCTACGGGGACATCCCGATCGTCGAGGAGAAGGCGCCCTACACCGCCCTCGCCACGCCGGGCGACGAGAAAGCCACCTATAAGATCGACAAGCGCGGCGGCACCGAGTCGGTGACGCTGGAGATGATCCGCAACGACGACGTCGGCGTGATCCGGCGCATCCCGCAGAAGCTGTCGAGCGCGGCCAAGCGTACCCTCTCTAAGTTCGTGCTCGACTTCATCCGCACCAACCCGGTGATCTACGACGGCGTGAACCTGTTCCACGCGACCCACGGCAACCTGGGCGCGGCGGCGCTCGATGCCGCCAGCCTGGCCGCTGCGCGGCTGCGCATGAAGAGCCAGACGGAGCCGGGCTCGGCCGAGAAGCTGTCGATCCCGCCGCGCTCGCTGCTCGTGCCCGATTCGCTCGAGGAAGCGGCGGCCAACCTGTTCCGGCGGAACACCGAGCTCGACAAGACCTTCATCGCGTCGCTGACCCTCGACATCCTGCCGGTCTGGTACTGGACCGACGCCAACGACTGGGCGCTGGCCGCCGACCCGGCGGACGTGCCGATGATCGAGGTCGGCTTCCTCGACGGCAACGAGGAGCCCGAGCTGTTCGTCCAGGACAGCCCGACCGCCGGCTCGATGTTCACCAACGACTCGATGACCTGGAAGCTGCGGCACATCTACGGCGGCACCGTCCAGGACTACCGCGGCCTCGACAAGTCGGTGGTCGCCGGCTGACCCGATACCTAGGGAGCGGGCTGAGGGCAGCCATTCAGCTGCCTGGATGGGGACGGGCCGGAACGGCGGCTCGCCCCGGAAGGCCAAACCGAAGCCCCTCCGGCCGGAGCCGCTTCCTCCGGCCGGAGGGCACCGGGTTCACCCACAGGAGACCGCCCATGCGTTCCGTTGCCTGTCGTCTCTCGTCTTTCGCCCTCGGCCTGGCCGCCCTGGCGGCGGTCTCGCTGCTGATCTTGGCGCCGCAGCCGGCCGAGGCCGCCCAGCCGAACCTCTCGCTGACCGCGCCGGACGTCCAGCTGGTCGCCTTCCACGTCGCGACGGTCGACGCCGACGCCACCGCGGCGGTGCGCTTCGAGCTGCCGTTCCCGGCCGACGTCCTGGGCGTCCAGGCCTCGGCCCGCGCCTCGACCGGCACCAGCCCGACGCTCGCCGTCGACGTGCTCGAGGCCGGCAGCACGCTGCTGTCGGCACCGATGGACGTCACCGCCGGCGCGGTGACCCAGGGGACCTTGTCCGACAGCGTGGTCGCGGACGAGGCGGAGGTGACCGTCGACTTCACAGTCGGCGGCACCAGCCCCGTCTTCGACGACGTCATCATCGTGCTGACGCTGTCGCGCCGCTAGCGCGACCGCCGTCGATCCCCGGAGCCGCCGCCGCCATGGCCCTCGCCGATCACCAGGCCCTGATCGCCAGCCTCGTCCCCGACGCGGTGGGCGAGCTGGTGCAGGCCGATCGCGACCAGGCCCTGGCGGCGGCGGTCTCCCGCTACTCCCAGGACCGGCCGCGCCCGACGTACGAGACGGTGACTGCGCAGGCGGGGACGTCGTTCCTGGCGCTGCCGGCCGCCTGGGTCGAGGGCTTCTCGAAGCTGACGCGCGTCGAGCGGCCGATCGGCGAGGCGCCGCCGAGCTACCTGCCGTCCGAGGCCTGGGCGCTGACCCTGACCGCGCTCGGCGAGCGGATCTGGCTGGAGACGCCGGCCGCCGCCGGCGAGGAGATCGGCGCCGTCTTCACCGCGCCGCACGCGGTCGACGCCGGCCAGGACACCGTGCCGGAGTCTGATCGCGTCGCCGTCGCCTGCTTCGCCAGCTCGCTGCTGTGCGAGCAGCTGGCGACTCTCACCGCCGGCCAGGGCGCGCCGACGATCGACGCTGACAGCGTCGACTATGGCGCCCGCTCGCGCGACCTGGCCAGGCGCGCCGGCGCCTTCGCGCAGCGCTACTACGACCACCTGGGCATCGACCCCAAGCGCAACGTCGCCGCCGGCACCGTCGTGGCGCCGCGCGAGAGCGACAGCCGGGGCAGCCCGCGCCTCTTCCACGGGCCGCGCCCGCTCGGGAGCTGGGGCTAGATGGCCGAGCCCCTGGAGATCCGCCTCAAGCTGCCGCACGCCGCGGCGGTCCTGGCCGCCTTCAAGACGGCGCCGGAGATCGTCGAGGACGAGCTGGGCAAGGCGACCTGGGAAGGCACGCTGCTGGTGCAGCGCGAGGTCGTCGAGCGGACGCCGCGCGGCGTCGGCGCCGGCGGCGGCCTGGCCGGCTCGATCCAGGCGCGCGATCCGGAAATCGCCCCGGGCCGGGTGCGCGGCGAGATCGGCACGGCGATGAGCTACGCGCTGCCGGTCGAGCTCGGCACCCGCCCGCACTTCCCGCCGCTCGAGCCGCTGCAGCTCTGGGCCGAGCACAAGCTCGGGCTGACCGAGGCCGAGGCCGAGAGCGCGGCCTACGCGATCGCGCGCAAGATCCAGCGCGAGGGCACCGACGGCGCCCGCATGTTCCACGAGGGCCTGGCCGCGACCGAGGAGCAGCTGCAGGCGATCTACGGCCGGGCCTTCGAGCGCATTGTCGAGCGCGTGGCGCAGCTGGGCCAGGAGAAGGGGGCCGGCCGATGACGACGACGCCGGAGGTGCGCGCCGCGATCCTGGCCAGGCTGATGGCCCGCGCCGAGCTCGGCGTGGTGCACGGCTTCGAGCGCTACTCGAACCGGCTCAAGGAGCTGGCCGATCTCTACACGATCGGCGCCGGCAACGGCCGCCGCGAGCTGCGCGGCTGGCACCTGCGCCGGGTCCGCCGCCGCGTCCGCACCGACGGCTCGTCGATGTACGTGAGGGTCCAGACCGACTGGCGCCTGCGCGGCTTCCTCGCGCTCGAGGACGCCGGGCAGACCGAGACCGTGCTCGACAGCCTGGTCGACGCGATCGAGGCCGACTTCCGCAGCGACGACACGCTGGGCGGCCTGATCGAGCAGCTCGGCCCGGACGGCGTCGACGCCGCCTGGGGCTGGCAGCTGACCGATTCCCAGCCCGTCGTCTTCGGCGGTGTGCTGTGCAACTCGGTCGAGCTGACCCTGACCACCGTCCATTCGGAGCCGCGCGGGATCGAGGGCGACGCCTTCACCCTCGCGGTCGCCGGCTGGGATCTCGACGCCGACCCGGGCGCCGAGACAACAGACCACGTCCAACTCGAGGGGGCCTGAGGCCATGACGAAGATCCTGGTGAAGCCGGCGCCGGGCCGGCGCGTGCGCCGACCGGACGGCCGCGTCCTCGAGGAGGCCGGCGCGGCGGTCGAGCGCACGCCCTACTGGCTGCGCCGCGCCGCGGCCGGCGACGTGACCATCGGCAAGGCGCCGGCCGCGCCGAAGCCCAAGGCCAAGTCCAGCGACAAGAGGGAGGGCTGATCGATGCCCGACATCGACTTCAACCAGATCCCGACCAACCTGCGGGTGCCCTTCGTCTACGTCGAGTTCGATTCGACGCAGGCCTGGCAGGGGCCGGGGCTGTTTCCCTACCGCCATCTGGTCGTCGGCCAGAAGCTCGCCGCCGGCACCCAGGCCGAGCTGGTGCCGGTGCGGGTGACCAACGCCGAGGAGGCGAAGGACCTGTTCGGCGCCGGCTCGCAGCTGGCCCGCATGCTCGAGCGGCACTTCGCCAACAACGGCTGGACCGAGACCTGGGCCTGCGCGATCGACGACGACGCCGCGGCCGTGGCGGCCACCGGCAACATGGTGTTCGGCGGCCCCGCGACGGCGGCCGGCACGCTGGCGCTCTACGTCGCGGGGCGCGCGGTCAAGGTGGCGGTCGCCGCCGGCGACACCGCCGACGACATCGCCACCGCCGTGGCCGCCGCGATCACGGCCGCCGCCGACCTGCCGGTCACCGCGGCCGTCGACGGCGTCGACACGACCCAGGTCAACGTCACCGCGAAGAACAAGGGGCTGGCCGGCAACGACATCGAGCTGCGCCTCAACTACTACCGCGGCGAGGCGCTGCCGGCCGGCGTCACCGTGACCTTCACGCCGGCGGGCGGGACCACCGGCCGGCCGACGCCGCCGGACGAGATGGCCGCCGCCACGGCCGCGGTCGCCAGCTACTACGGCAACATCGACCCGGCGCGGCCCTTCCAGACCCTGCCGCTGGCCGGCTGCCTGCCGGCCAAGGCCGGCGACGCCGGTGCGCGGCTGGAGAACGGCGCGACCAACCCGGACATCACCGGGATCTGGGCCGTGCTCGGCGACGTCCAGTACCACGTCATGACCGTGCCCTGGACCGACGCCGCGAACCTGACGGCGCTGGACGCCGAGCTGGCCGACCGCTGGGGCCCGCTGCGCATGATCGAGGGCAACGCGATCGCCGCCGCCTACGGCACCCAGGGCACGCTCGGCACGCTGGGCGACTCGCTCGACAGCAAGCACGTCACGATCATCAACACCGGCGGGCCGTTCACCCGGCAGGAGTCGAACCTGCTGCTCTACGACGGCATCTCGACCGCCTACGACGACGACGGCGGCACGGTCCGCCTGCAGCGCCTGGTCACCACCTACAAGACCAACGCGGCCGGCGCCGACGACGTCGCCTACCTCGACCTCAACACGCCGCTGACCCTCGGCTACCTGCGCGCCGACTTCCGCAGCTACATCCTGTCGAAGTATCCGCGCGCCAAGCTGAAGGACGACGGGGTGCGGGCGCCCGGCCAGGCGATCATCACGCCGAAGATCGGCAAGGCCGAGGCGATCGCCCGGGCGCGGACCTGGGAGGACCTGGGCCTCGTCGAGAACGTCGACGCCTTCGCCGACCAGGTGATCTGCCAGCGCAATGCCCAGGACCCGAACCGCCTGGACTGGCTGCTGCCGCCCGACCTGGTCAACCAGTTCCGGGTCGGCGCCGCGCAGATCCGCTTCATCCTCTAAGGGAGACCGGCCATGCCGAACCGCAGGGGCGGCGTCATCTACTTCTCGATCGACGGGAGGCAGTACGACGCCAAGGGCAACTTCACCTACAACCTGGGCGGCGAGAAGCGCGAGGCGATCGTCGGCGCCGACGCCGTCCACGGCTACAAGGCCATGCCGCAGGTCGCCCGGATCGAGGGCGAGATCACGGACGGGAGCGACGTCGCGCTCGCCAAGCTGATCGCGCTCGACGGCGTCACCGTGACGCTCGAGCTGGCCAACGGCAAGGTCGTGGTGCTGCGCGACGCCTGGTACGCCGCGGACGGCGACGGCCAGACCGAGGAAGGCAACATCCAGGTGCTCTTCCACGGCAAGTCGGCCGAAGAGGTGACGTGATGGCCGCAAAGACGGTCCCGCTCAAGCACCCGATCGAGGCCCACGGCGAGACGATCACGGCGCTGACCCTGCGCCGGCCGACGCTCGGCACGCTCAAGCACCTCAAGCTGAGCGAAGACATGATGGCCGAGCTGACCGGCGCCGACCTGGTCGCGATCGTCTCCAGCCTCGCCGGCATCCCGCCCAGCTCGGTCGAGCAAATCGACCTCGAGGACCTCGAGGAGGTGGGCAAGGCGATCGGGGATTTTTTCGGCACGTCCCCCCGGACTGGCGCGACGCAGCCGGGGCGCTAGCGCTCGGCTACGGCTGGCCGCCCGAGGCGATCTGGGCGCTGGACGTCGACGAGCTGAGGTTCTGGATCGAGCAGCTGAGGCGAAGAGGTGGCTGACCAACTGCGGCTGAAGGTCCTGCTGGAGGCGCTCGACCGGGCGAGCGCGCCGATGCGCCGCGCGGCCGGCAACATCGGCCGCGGTCTGGCGCAGGTCCGGGCGAGCGCCGAGGCGGCCTCGCGCGCCATGCACGGCGTCGGCAAGGCCGGCGAGACGATGAGCGCTGCCGGCCGCTCGATGATGGCGCGGGTCACGCTGCCGGTCGCAGCACTCGGCGGCCTGACGCTGAAGGCCGCCGGCGACTTCGAGCAGGGCATGCTCAACGTCCAGGCGCTGACCGGCGCGACTGGCGACCAGCTGGAGAAGCTGCGCGACCAGGCCAAGACGCTGGGTAGGACGACGCAGTTCTCGGCCAGCCAGGCCGCCGACGCGATGGGCTTCATGGCCATGGCCGGCATGAAGGCGGGAACGATCTACGACGCCCTGCCGTCGGTCCTGCAGCTGGCCGCCGCCTCCGGCATGGACCTCGCCTCGGCCGCCGACACCGTGACCAACATCATGGCCGGCTACAACCTCACCTCGGCGGACCTCGGCCACGCCAACGACGTCCTGGTCAAGGCCTTCACCAGCGCCAACACGAACCTCGGCCAGCTCGGCGAGGCGATGAAGTACGCCGGCCCGATCGCCAGCGGCATGGGCCTGACCTTTGAGGAGACGGCCGCCGCCCTCGGCCTGATGGGCAACGCCGGCATCCAGGCGTCGATGGCCGGCACCTCGCTGCGCGGCGCCCTGTCGAAGCTCGCCAACCCCGCCAAGGAGGCGCGCCAGGCGCTCAGCCGGCTCAAGATCCACAAGCGCGATCTCTTCGACAGCGAGGGCCATATCGTCTCGCTGACCAAGGTCATCCGCATGCTGCAGGCAGGCGGCGCCGACGCGGCCGACATGCTGACCATCTTCGGCGACCGCGCCGGCCCGGCGATGCAGGCGCTCGTGACCATGGGCGCCGACGAGCTCGAGCGGCTGACCAAGACGCTGCAGGAGTCCGGCGGCACGGCGGCCCGGGTCGCCGCCGTCAAGATGGAGGGCTTCAACGGCCAGATGCGGGCGCTGAAGTCCGCGGTCGAGGGCGCCATGCTGGCGATCGCCGACTCGGGCCTCCTGGAGTGGGCCACCAACCTGGCGAAGAGCCTGACCGCGCTGGTGCAGCGCCTGGCCGAGTCGAACCCGACGCTGCTCAAGTGGGGCGTCATCATCGCCGGCGTCGCCGCCGTGGCCGGGCCGCTGCTGATCCTGGTCGGCCAGATGGCGCTCGGCATCAAGGGCCTGGTCGTCGCCGGCGCCGCGGCCCGGGCGGCGCTGATCTTCCTGGGCGGCGGCTTCGGGCCCGTCGTCGCCGGCATCCGCGCGATCGGCGCGGCGCTCGCCGCCAACCCGATCGGCCTCGCCATCCTGGTGATCGCCGAGCTGGCCTACCTGCTGATCGCCAACTGGTCGAAGGTCTCGGCCTTCTTCGAAGCCTCGTGGAAGCGCATTCGCGCGGCCTTCGAGAAGGGCTTCATGCAGGGCATCGTCCAGGTGCTCGAGGAGTTCGACCCGGTGCGCCTGCTGTCGGCGGCGATCGACGGCCTCGCCGCCTACCTCTTCGGCATCGACCTGGCCGCCGCCGGCCGCTCGATCACGGGCAGCATCCTCGCCGGCATCCAGGACGCCTGGTCGGGCCTGGTCGGCTGGCTGGCCGGCAAGGTCGCCGACCTGCTCGGCAAGCTCGACGTCGGCATCGACCTCGGGCCGCTCGGCAAGGTCGACACGGGGCTCGGCGACACGATCGCGCAGCTGCGACGCCTGCAGGCGGGCTCGGCCGGCTCGCCCGGATCGGTTGCCGGCGCGCCGCCGGTCGCCGCCGGCGCGGCGCCGGCCGGCCGCGAGACCAAGGTTGGCGGCACCGTCAAGGTGCGCTTCGAGAACGCGCCGCAGGGCATGCGCGTGCAGAGCGTCGAGCGCGACGGCGCGGCGGTCGGTCTCGACGTCGAGACCGGCTACGCCGTGGCGCCGTAGGGAGGCCGCGCCGATGAGCTGGAAGGACAACCTGCTGCCGGGCAGCTTCCGCGGCGCCGCGTTCCACGTCGATCGCCACGACAGCGACGTCGGCGGCCGGCGCCTGCAGGTCCACGAGTACCCGGGCCGCGACGTCCCGTATGCCGAGGACCTCGGCGGCGCGGCCCACCGCTTCACGATCGAGGTCTACGTCGTCGGCGACGACTACATGGCGGCGCGCGACGCCCTGATCGCAGCCGGCAACAAGCCGGGCAGCGGGCGCCTGGTGCATCCCTACCTCGGCGAGCGGACCGTCGCCTGCAGCCGCGTCGGCCTGCGCGAGGACCGCACCGAGGGCCGCATGGCGCGCCTGGTCCTCGAGCTGGTCGAGGCCGGCGAGAACCGCTATCCGGCCGGCGACAGCGACCGCGTCGCCGCGACCGAGTCGGCCGCGGCCTCTGCCGACGACGCCGTCGACCGCGCCTTCGCGTCGGTCTGGGACATCCTCGGCAGGCCCAACTACGTCTCCGACGCGGCCGGCAACGACCTCGCCTCGGCCGCCGTGCAGCTGGCCGCGAGCATCGGGCGCCTGGCGCTGCACGGGATCGAGGTGCCGCCCGAGAGCGTGGCGGCGCTGGAGCCGCTGCGCGCGCCCTCGGCGCAGCTGGTCGCCGACCCGGCCGGCGTCTCGGGCGGGCTGCGCGCCGTGCTCGACCCGCTGCAGGACATCGACGGCGGCGGCGTCCACGTCTTCCCGGCGGCGCTGGATCTCGCGACCGGCGCGGGCTCGGACTGGCCGGCTGTCTCCGGCGCGACGCCGGCGCGGCTCGCCCAGGCGAGCAACCAGGCGGCGCTGCGCTCGCTGCTGCGCCGGGCCGCGATCACCGCTGCCGCGCGCGCCGCCGCCGGCGCCGACTGGCAGACCTACGACGACGCGATCGCCGCCCGCGACGGCCTGGCCGCAGCCCTCGACGACGAGCGCGAGCTCGCGGCCGACGACGGCGAGCGCGAGGCCTTCCAGGAGCTGGGCAAGCTGCGCGCCGCCACGGTGCGCGCGATCGAGGCCAGGGCGCCGGGCCTGCCGCGCCTGGTCGCCGAGACGCCGCGCGTCACCGAGCCGGCGCTGCTGACCAGCTATCGCCTCTACGGCGGCATCGACCAGGCCGAGACGATCGCGACCAGGAACCGCATCCGCCATCCCGGCTTCCTGGCCGCCGGCGAGCCGCTGGAGGTGCTGACCCGTGCCTGATGACGTGGTCCTGACGGTAGGCGGCGCCGAGCACCGCGGCTGGAAGACGCTGCAGGTCAAGCGCTCGCTCGAGGAGCTGGCCGGGAGCTTCGAGCTGACCGTGAGCGACCGCTGGCCGGGCTCGGCGGCCGGCAAGAAGATCGTCGACGGCCAAGCCGCCTCGGTCTCGATCGACGGCGAGCTGCTGATCTCCGGCTTCGTCGACGTCGTCGAGCCGCGCATCGACGGCCACAGCCACGAGATCACCTTCAAGGGACGAGACCGGACCGCCGACCTGGTCGACTGCTCGCCGCCGATCGAGCCCGGCGAGTGGCAGGGCCTGGGCCTGCGCGACCTGGTCGCGGCGATCGCCGAGCCGTTCGGCATCGCGGTCTCGGCCGCGGTCGACCTCGGCGACCCCTTCGCGAAGTTCCGCCTCGAGCAGGGCGAGACCGCTTTCGAGGCGATCGACCGCGCCTGCCGGCAGCGCAAGGTGCTGGCGACCTCCGACGGCCGCGGCGCGCTGGTGCTGACCCGTGCCGGCTCGAGCCGGGCCGCGATAGCGCTGCGGGTCGGCGACAACATTCTCGCGGCCGGCGGCAGCTACAGCCAGCGCGACCGCTTCAGCCGCTACCGGATCAAGGGTCAGCAGCCCGGCGACGACGCCTGGTCGGAGACCACGGCCGCCCACGTCGAGGCCGAGGCCACCGACCCGGGCGTCACGCGCTACCGGCCAATGACCGTGATCGCCGACCACCCGGGCGGGCAGGCGACCGCCCAGGACCGCGTCGACTGGGAGGCGCGGACCCGCGCGGCGCGCGGCCGGCGCATCGAGATCACCGTCCAGGGCTGGCGCCAGGGCAGCGGCGGGCCGCTGTGGCGGCCGAACGTGCTGGTCGACTGCCGGCACCCGGACCTCGGCGTCGAGGGCGATCTGCTGGTCGCGGCGGCGACCTTCGAGCGCAGCGACGCCGGCACCGTGACGCGCCTGTCGCTGCTGCCGCCGGACGCCTTCCTGCCCGAGCCGCCCGAGGCGACCAAGAAGACCGGAGGCACCGACACGTGGCTCAGCTGAGGGAGCAGCTCGCCCGCTGGTCGGGTCCCCTGCGCCGGCGCCTGGCGGCGATGGTCCGTCGCGCCGTGCTCGAGCTGGTCGACGATGACGGCGGCCTGCAGCGCGTGCAGCTGACCGCGCTCGCCGGCGAGACCCTGGACCGGGTCGAGCGGGTGCAGCAGTACGGCTTCACCGGCCGGCCGAAGCCCGGCGCGACGGCGATCGTGCTCGGACTCGGCGGCAACTCGGCGCACTCGATCGTGGTCGCGGTCGACGATCGCCGCTATCGCCTGGCGGGCCTCGCCGAGGGCGAGGTCGCGCTCTACGACGACCAGGGCCAGAAGATCGTGCTCTACCGCGACCGGGTCGAGGTCGAGGCGCCGAAGGTCGTGGTCAGGTCCGACGACGTCCACCTCGGCGCCGAGGGCGGCCCGCGAGTCGCGCGGATCGGCGACCGGGTCGACGTCGACGGCACGCTGTGGCCGATCGTCGAGGGCAGCTCGACCGTGCGCTGCCACGGCGATTCGGTGGGGGCCTGACATGGACCTGCTGCTCGCCTTCGACGAGGACCTCCTGACCGGCGACCTGGTGCAGACCGGCACCGGCCTCGCCACCGACGCCGGGCTGCGCACCGCCGTCGTGATCTCGCTGTTCACCGACCGCCGCGCCGAGGCCGACGACGAGCTGCCGGCCGGCGAGAGCGATCCCCGCGGCTGGTGGGGCGACGACTTGGCCGACCTGCCCGACGACCGGATCGGCAGCCGGCTCTGGCTGCTGGCCCGCCGCAAGATCCTGCCGGCGACCCTGGTCGAGGCCCGCCAGATGGTCGAGGAGGCGCTGGCCTGGCTGGTCGAGGACGGCATCGCCGCGCGCGTCGAGGTCGAGGTCTCGCACCGGCCGCCGACGACGCTGGCGATCGCGGTCGGCATCGTCCGCCCGGCCGGTGACCGGGTCGACTTCAGCTTCGACAACCTGTGGCAGGGCGTGCGCGAGACCGTGCCTGCTGCCGGGACCGGGAGCGCCGCCTGATGCCGTTCGCCCGCCCCACGCTGGCCGAGCTGCGCGACGAGATCCGCGCCGACGTCGACAGCCGGCTGCCCGGCGCCGACAGCCGGCCGCGGCGCGCGGTGCTCAACGTCATGGCGACCGCTCAGGCCGGCGCGCTCTACGGGCTCTACTTCTTCCACGACTGGATCTCGCGCCAGGTCACGCCGCAGACCGCCGAGGACGAGCAGCTCGACCGCCACGCCTCGTTCTGGGGGATCGCCCGCGTCCAGGCGACGACGGCGACCGGCGAGGTGACCCTCACCGGCAGCGACGGCAACGCGGTCGCCGCCGGCACGCTGCTGCAGCGCGCGGACGGCGCCGAGTTCCGCATCGAGGCCGGGGTCCTGATCGTCGCCGGCGCCGCCACGGTCGAGGTGGTCGCGGTCCAGCCTGGCGCCGCCGGCAACACCGACGCCGGCGTCCAGCTCGCCTTCGTCTCGCCGGTGCCCGGCGTCGGCTCCTCGGCGACCGTCGCGGCCGGCGGGCTGGCCGGCGGCACCGACCAGGAAGAGGACCGCCTGCTGCTGCAGCGGGTGCTGCAGCGGGTGCAGCTGCCGCCCCACGGCGGCAACCGGAAGGACTACCTGGACTGGGCGCTCGACCGCGGCAACCACGGCGTCGCCTCGACGCGCGCCTGGGTCTACCCCGGCGAGCTCGGCTCCGGCACCGTCGTCGTCCGCTTCGTCATGGAAGACGACTATGTCGACGGCATCCCGCTGGCCGCCGACGTCGACGCCGTGCAGGCCTGGATCGACGGCCAGGACGTGCGGCCGGTCACGGCCGACGTCACCGTCGTGGCGCCGGTCGCGGTCGACCTCGACATCGAGATCTCCAACCTCGATCCCGACACGGCCGCGATCCGCGCCGCGGCGGTCGCCGAGCTGCAGGACATGCTGCGCGAGCGCGCCGAGCCCGGCGGCACCATCCGCCTGTCCTGGATCTGGGAGGCGGTCGCGCGCGCCACCGGCGAGGACAGCCACCTGGTCGTCACGCCCGCCGCCGACGTCGTCTACGCCACCGGGCAGTTCCCGGTGCTCGGCACGGTCACCTGGTCATGAGGGGGACCTGGTCATGATCGCCGCCGCCAAGGCCGCCGACTATGCCGCGCAGCTGGCGCAGCTGCTGCCGCGCGGCCTCGCCTGGCCCGACGACGCCGGCTCGACCCTGCGCCGCCTGCTCGACGGCCTGGCCGGCGCCTTCGCCGGCGCCCACAACCGCGGCCTCAAGCTCCTCGAGGAGGCCGACCCGCGCACCACGCTCGAGCTGCTCGCCGAGTGGGAGGCGATGGTCGGCGAGCCCGACGCCTGCTCCGGCCCGGCCGAGGGCCTGCAGCGCCGGCGCCAGCGCGTCATCGCCAAGCTGACCGCGCGCGGCGGCCAGTCCAGGGCCTTCATGCTCGGCGTCGCGACGGCGCTGGGCTACGAGGCCGAGCTCTTCGAGTACCGGCCCTTCGTCGCCGGGCAGAGCCAGGCCGGCGCGCAGGCGCTCAACGGCGGTGCGACGGTCCGCTTCACGTGGCGCATGGCGATCCTGGGCCCGCGGATCACCTGGTTTCGTGCCGGCGCCAGCCAGGCCGGGCTCGACCCGCTGGCCGCGCTCGACCGCGCCGCCGACTTCGAGTGCGCAATCGCCCGCGCAGCACCGGCGCACACCACGCTGATCGTCGGCTACACCGACCCGCGGCTGCTCGAGGTCGGCGGCGTCAGGCTGAAGATCGTCGGCCTCGACATCCGGGTCGGCTGAGGGAGGAGAGATGGAGACCTTCGAGGTAACGACCGCGCTGGCCAAGCCCGCCGCATCCGGGCTCGAGCGCATCCCGGTCGACGACGAGGGCGCGCCGGCCGTGATCCAGGTGGCGACGCTGCTCGCCTACTTCCAGGATCAGCTGCAGCCGATCCAGGACGCCGCGACCGCAGCGCGCGACGGCGCGCAGCTCGCCCAGGGTGCCGCCGAGACCGCCGAGGCGGACACCCAGGCGGCGCTGGGCTCGCTGCTCGACGGCAGCGCCGCCTGGACCGCCGACCTGGATCTCGGCGGCCACGGCCTGGCCAACGCCGCCCGGGTCGACGTCCCCGGCCGGGTCGGCACGTCCGACACCGGCGCGCTGATCGCGCCGCGCGGCACCACCGCCCAGCGCCCGGCCGTGCCGGCCGGCCTGACCGCCGCCCGCTGGAACAGCGACCTCGGCCGCTTCGAGGTCTGGGACGGCGCGGCCTGGGTCGCCTCGCTGCCGCTCGCCGGCGGCACGATGACCGGCAAGCTGATCTCCGGCTACAGCTCGAGCCTGCGCCTGCCGGCCGGCACCACGGCCCAGCGCGACGGCGCGCCGGCGGTCGGCGACGTCCGCTGGAACAGCGACCTCGGCCGCTACGAAGGCTGGGACGGCGCCGCCTGGTCGCGGCTCGGCGGCAGGCTGGTGCAGCGCTCGGTGACGCTGGTCAACACGAAGTACGGCATCACGGCGCAGATCCCGGCCGACAACACGACGCCGCAGATCGGCGAGGGCACCGAGATCGCCTCGGCCGTCATCACGCCCAAGGGCGCGGCCAACCGCCTGCTGATCCGCACCGCGGTGCCGGGCGCGACCGTCTCCGGCACCGGCCAGGAAGCGATCTACGCGCTGTTCCTCGGCGGCCCCGGCGCCGTCGCCTCGCAGTACGTCTACACCGCGCCGCCGAGCTGCAACCTGGTCTACGACCAGGTCGCCGGCGGCACCGCCGCGATCACCGTCTCGCTGCGCGCCGGCGTGACGGCAGCCTCGACGACGCTGCGCATCAACGCGGACCTGTCCGGCAACTCGATCCTGAACGGCACCCAGGCAATCGCCCTGGTCATCGAGGAGTACGAGCCGTGAGCGACGCCTCTGCAGCGATCATCTGGAAATGGGGCACGGTCGCCGACGTGGCCGAGCACCAGGACGGCACGGTCGAGATCCTGGACTGGCGCGGCGCCGACCCCGAGCCGGACGCCGCCGCCATCGCCCAGGCGCAGAGCGAGTACGACGCCTACCTCGCCGACGTCGCCTACGTGCCGGACCGCGCCGCCGCCTACCGCACCGCCATCGCCCACCTGAAGGGCGTCGACGGCGCTACCCAGATCGAGGTGCTCGGCTTCGTCGTCGACGCGATGGCGGCGCAGGTCGAGGCCATGCGCGTCGAGCTGGGCGCCGCGGCGACCGCGGAGTGGACGGCGCTGGTCGCCAAGATCGCCGAGGTCAAGGCGGCGATCCCGAAGCCTCAGTAGGAGAGAAGCCATGGACTACATCCCGCCGATCAACGGCGACGCCGGCGACCCCGACCGGCCCTACGTCGACGCCGACCCGGCCAACGGCGTCGAGGGCTCGATCCCGCCGGCCGCCGCCTTCGAGGACCCGCAGCGCGAGATCCTCGCCGTCATCGACGGCGCCGGCCTGGCGCGCGACGGCGCCGACCTCACCCAGCTCTTCCAGGCGATCGGCGCCATGATCGCCGCCGCCGGCGGCGACGGCGTGCAGCCGGCGACGACCGAGGTGCAGGGCATCGTCGAGCTGGCGACCACGGACGAGGCCGGGCTCGGCACGGACCCGGCGCGCGTCGTCACCGCCCAGGGCCTCGGCGCCTACATCGGCAAGCTGGCCGCGGCCGGCGCACTCGACCTGGCCGGCGACCTGATCGCCGTGCGCGACGTGTCCACCGGCAAGGACGTCTCGATCACCCTCAACAAGCTGAGGTCGACCATGATCCCCAAGCTCGACGGCTCCCACGCCACCGGCACGGTCAGCGCGACGATCGTCGCCGCCGCCGCCAACGTCAACGGCATCGAGGTCGGCCTCGCCAACGTCTGGCGCCGCGGCGCGCCGAACTACCACTGCACCTTGCTGGCGGGCGCGTGGGAGCTGCTGCGCGCCGGCGGCGACGTCGAGAGCAACGGCGCCGCCGAATCGGCGGCTGCCGGCCCTTTCATCATCCCCGCCGGCGTCGCCCTGACGGTCAGCTGCAACGGCGTCGCCGGCTATAACCTGCACTACAAGCTGCTCTAGGAGGCCCGCCCCATGCCGATTCTCGCCGATCTCTACGCCCACCCGGACTACGGCCAGCGACCCGACGCCGAGCTGTGGGCCGAGATGCGCCAGCTCGAGGCCGAGCTGAACGCCCCGCCGCCGCCGGCGCCGCGCCAGATCGTCTTCGCCAACTACCAGCGCAGCCGCGACGGCCGCAGCACCACCGAGATCCTGCAGCTCGGCGACGGCACCACGATCAACCGCGCCTTCAAGGGCGAGCCGTCGGCCCGCCGCAAGGTCGGCGAGCTGCTGCCGTAATGAGCGCGGTGCCGACCCGCGGCCGGCCCGGCCGGTGCCGCGGCGGCGGCGCTGAGGGCGTGACGGCGGTGAGCTGGTGACGGTACTCGCCGACCGCGCCGGCGTCGTCGCCCGTCGCCACTGGCCGCTCGACCAGGCGCCGGCGGTGCTCGCGCGCATCGGCCTGACCGGTCTCGCCGAGGGCCACGAGCGCCGCGGCTACGCCCTCGACCGCCTCGAGGGCTCTCTCACCAGCCGCGGCCATCTGCGCCTCGAGGTCCGCTGGGTCCGCCACGACGAGCGCGCCGGCACCGTCGAGCGCCACGAGTCCCTCCGCCGCTTCGACCGCCGCCTATCGGTCCCCGAGTTCCTCGCCTGGCGCGCGCTGCTCGCCGGGCGCTGCGCCGCGCCGGCATGAGCCGGCCTCTTCTCTCCAGCTCGCCCGGTATCGGCCGGGCGGGGGATGGGCGCGCCAACGCCCAGAGCCGCGAGCCATCGACTCGCACGTCAATCTTCGGCCGCAGATTGAGCATCCCGCCACCCGTGCACGGGCGGGCAGATCGTCGGCCGATTCCCGAGGCGAGTCGATGACCGATCTTCAGCATCTCGACAGCGTCGCCCCCGTCCGGCCCGTGGCCGGCTACGTCGGCGGCAAGCGCAACCTGGCCAGGCGCCTGACGGCCATCCTCGACGCCACGCCCTGCACGCTCTACGCGGAGCCCTTCGTCGGCATGGGCGGCGTCTTCTTCCGGCGCGGCCGTCGCCCGAAGGTAGAAGTCGTCAACGACCTCTCGGGCGACGTCGCGAACTTCTTCCGTGTCCTGCAGCGGCACTACCAGGCGCTGGTCGACATGATCCGTTGGCAGATCACCACGCGGGCGGAATTCGAGCGGTTGGCGGCGACCGACCCGGCGACGCTGACCGACCTGGAGCGCGCCGCCCGCTTCCTCTACCTGCAGCGCACCGGGTACGGCGGCAAGGTCGCCGGACGCACCTTCGGGGTCTCGGCGACCTCGCCCGGCCGCTTCGACGTCACCAAGGTGGTGCCGCTGCTCGAGGCGGCGCACGAGCGGCTGGCGGGCGTCGTGATCGAGTGCCTGCCCTACGAGGCCTTCCTGACCCGCTACGACCGCCCGGGGACGCTGTTCTACCTCGACCCGCCGTACCGAGGCTCCGAGGCCGTCTACGGGCAGCCATTCGCTGCCCGCGATCATGAGCGCCTGGCCGAGTTGCTCGCCCGCATCCAGGGCCGCTTCCTGCTGTCGATCAACGCCACCGACGAGACGCGGCAGATCTTCGGCGCGTTCCAGCTCGAGGAGGTCGGCGTCAACTACCAGGTCATGGGCAACGGCCGCAGCGCGCCGGCGCGCGAGCTGATCGTCAGCGGCCCGGCGCCGTGGCGGGGCTTGACCGGATGACCCGGCCGGGAGAGCCTTGCGGCCATGTCGAGCACGCTCGGAGAGGTGATGGCGGCGGGGAACGCGGTGCAGGGCTGGTGCCCGCAGTGCTCTCGCTCGCGCCTGCTCGACCTGCCGGCCCTGGCCGTCGCCTACGGCGAGCAGCTGACCCTCGCCGAGCTGAAGCGCCGGCAGCGCTGCAAGGCCTGCGGCGGCCGGATCGAGATCGTGGTCAGCGGCATGCCGCCGGACGCCGAGCCAATGGCTCGCCACACGAAAGGGGAGTGACCATGCGCAAGATCCTCGCCGCGGTCCTGGCGTTCGCCGTCATGGCGAGCGCAGCGCCCGCATCGGCCGCCGACCTCGACGCCGCCGAGCGGTCCAAGCTCGTCGATGCGCTGGACCTGATGGCGCCGGCCTCGATCGAGCGCAGCGGCGACCAGCTCGTCGTCGTCCTGCCGCAGCGCCAGGTCAACGCGGCGATGCTCAAGACGGCACTGACGATGCTGTGCGCGCGCCGCGACAGCGCGGGCCTTGGCGACGTCCGCTTCACAGAGCTGGCGCTGCTCAACCAGTTCGGCCGCCAGGGCTTCGTCTACGAGTCGGGACTCGGGTCCTGCGACCAGATCCTGGCCGCGAAGGGCGCGCAGCTCGAGGCGCTGATCCTCGGCCAATCTCACCAGCTCTGACGTGCGTTCGAACGGTGCCCGCAGATGCTTCGAACGCCCTTCGCGAGCCCGCCGAATCGTTGGTCAAACCAAACGTCGCGATTGGTCAAACCAAATCGCGCGCTACACGGCCTGCGGAGCGAGCGGGGAGGGTGGGTCGCGGTCAGGGCCGCGGCCGAACCGGTGATGGAGGTGCGCGCCGGCGACCCGCTGACCCTGGCGCGCC
>JAUILQ010000050.1 GCA_030433005.1 Alphaproteobacteria bacterium | reverse complement strand
CTCGACCTGGTCAAGGTGACCGGCAGCCGGCTGCAGACGCTGCACGACAACCTGCTGGGCAACCTCGGCGACGGGCCGATCGCCAGCCGCTTCACCAACCGCGGCGAGGACGATCCGCGGACCGAGGACGGCGCGGCCTTCGGCGGGCGGCCCTACCACGACGGCGCGGTGGACGGCGGGGGCAACTACAGCAACCTGCAGCTCGCCGGTGCGGTGCTGGCCTGGGACCTGGCGCACGGCGTCGCCGTCCCGGCGAGCCTGCCGTCGCCCTACGCGCTGCTGGCCGGCGCCAACGCCTTCACCGGCGGCAGCGGCGACGACTACCTGTTCGGCGCCGGCGGCGACGACCAGCTGGCGGGCGGCGCGGGCGACGACCTCGCGGCCTACCGCGGCGACCGGGCCGACTACGACCTGGCGCTGGCCGGCGACGGCGGCATGACGCTGACCGACACCAACGCGGCGGACGGCGACGAGGGCACGGACAGCCTGACCGGCGTCGAGACCCTGGCCTTCGCCGACGGCACCCTCGCCTTCGGTGCGCAGCTCGCCCACGCCGCGGCGGAAATCGGCGACGGCAACGACGGCTTCCACCCGGGCAGCGGCAACTCCGACCTCAACTTCGCGATCCACGACAACAGCGACCTCGGCCTCGAGGTCGCGCTCAAGGCCAAGGGCCGCCATACCGGCGACCTCGAGGCCGAGGGCGCCACCTACCAGAGCGAGACCGGCATCAGCTCGGGCAGCGCCACGCTCTGGAACTTTGACTACTCGATCGTCAGCTACGAGGGCCGCGACCTCGCCGACTTCGACATCCGGATCGTCGCCGACTTCGTCGACGCCGGTGGCAACCGGACCAGCGGGGTCATGGACTTCGACCCCGTCGCGCACCTGGCCAGCCACCCGGGCGAGAACTACTACAGCGACGCCAGCGGCCAGACGACGGGCATCCAGAACTCCCAGAACATCGGTTGGCAGGCGGCCGGCATCGACGCCAGCGCGCCCGGCCACTACGAGCTCAGCCTGACGGTGACAGACCGGGCGAGCGGAGAGACGGTCGGCGAGACGGTCATCCGCGTCGAGATCGCCCCCAACATCGTGGTCGCGGCCGACGGCAGCGGCGACTTCACGACGATCCAGGCGGCCATCGACGCCGCCCAGGCCGGCGCCACGATCCTGGTCAGGGACGGCGACTACGGCCGCTTCACGGTCACCAAGGCGGTCACGCTGCTCAGCGAGAACGGCGCCGAGGGCGTCACGGTCACCGGCAGCGGCGTCAGCCAGGGCTGGGCGGTGCGCATCGCCGACGGCGTCGACGGCGTGACCCTCGGCAAGGAGGGCCAGGGCTTCACCCTCGCCGCGGGCGCCGGCGACCTGGCGGCGCTCTATGCGGTCGGCAACAACAGCGACGTCACGATCGCCGGCAACCTGCTCAGCGGCGGCAGCGGCCACGCCTTCCTGAGCGGCGGCGGCTTCAGCGACTCGCTGCTGCAGGGCAACGACCTCAGCGCCGACGGCCCGCGCGCGGTAGCCTACGTCAACGGCGAGGCGAGCCTCGGCGCGGCGCGCGGCTCGGACGGCGTCTCGCTGCTCGACAACAGCTTCACGGGCGGCGCGAACGCCGGCCTGCTGCTCGGCCTCGAGGCGACGAACGCGACGGTGACCGGCAACGTCTTCGAAGGCGCCAGCAGCTACGCGATGCTCGAGCTCTGGGCGGCCGGCGCCGCGGTGAGCGGCAACGCCTTCGACGCTACCGGCGTGGCGCAGGCGATCGCCGATCCCAACGGCCTCTACGACGCGGCCGCGCTGATCGCCGGCAACAGCTTCGCCGACGGCGCCTTCGCCCTCGCGGGTGTCGAGGGCGTCTTCTCGGGCGCCGCGCTCTCGCTGGTCGACGGCGTGCTGCAGGTCGACGGTTCGCAGCTCTCGGTGACGACGCTCGACGTCTCGGGCCTGGGCGTCGACGTCAACGTGGTGACCCTGGGCAACCTGGCGGGGCTGACCACGGCGTCGGGCCAGCAGGTGACGCTCGACGGCCAGCAGCTCGACCTGCTGTCGGAGGGCGGCGGCAGCTTCACGATCGCCGGCGGCGCGGCGGTCGACATCGTCAACGCCGGGCTCAGCGTGCCGGGCGACGCGGCGCCGAGCGTCGCCAACCTGCTGGCGCTGGAGTTCGCGGGGCTGCCGGCCGGCTCGCTGGTGCCGACGAACCTGACCCTGGACGGCAGCCATAGCGACGCGCTGGCGGCCTTCTGGATCCAGCTCGACCAGCTCTACGTCGGCTCGGGCGACTACTACGACCTTTCGATCAACACGAGCTTCGCCTACCTCGGCAACGACTACGCCAGCTACCTGCAGGCCGGCGGCGAGGCGCTGCTCGACCTGGTCAAGGTGACCGGCAGCCGGCTGCAGACGCTGCACGACAACCTGCTGGGCAACCTCGGCGACGGGCCGATCGCCAGCCGCTTCACCAACCGCGGCGAGGCCGACCCGCGCACCGAGGACGGCGCGGCCTTCGGCGGGCGGCCCTACCACGACGGCTCGGTCGACGGCGGGGGCAACTACAGCAACCTGCAGCTGGCCGGCGCGGTGCTGGCCTGGGACCTGGCGCACGGCGTCGCCGTCCCGGCGAGCCTGCCGTCGCCCTATGCGCTGCTGGCCGGCGCCAACGCCTTCACCGGCGGCAGCGGCGACGACTACCTGTTCGGCGCCGGCGGTGACGACCTGCTGGCGGGCGGCGCGGGCAGCGACGTGGCCGCCTATCGCGGCGAGCGGGCCGACTACGACCTGGCGCTGGCAGGCGACGGCGGCATGACGCTGACCGACAGCAACGCGGCCGACGGCGACGAGGGCACGGACAGCCTGACCGGCGTCGAGACCCTGGCCTTCGCCGACGGCACCCTCGCCTTCGGTGCGCAGCTCGCCCACGCCGCGGCCGAGAGCGACGGCGGCGGCACCGACGGCTTCCACCCGGGCAGCGGGCTCGGCGACACCCGCTTCGCGATCCACGACAACAGCGAGGTCGGCCTGGAGGTCGCGCTCAAGGCCCACGGCCGCTTCAGCGCGACCGTGACCTCGGAAGGCGCGGTCTACCACACGGAGACCGGCCTCAGCTCCGGCACCGCGACCTTCTGGAACTTCGACTACTCGGTGATCTCCTACGACGGGCGCGACCTCTCCGACTTCGCGATCCGCGTCACCGCCGACTACGACGACGGCGCCGGCAACGTCACCCAGGGCATCATGGACTTCGATGCCGTGGCACACGAGGCCGCGACCAACGAGGCCTACTACCAGGACGCCAGCGGCGCGACCCAGGGCCTGCAGAACTCGCAGAACATCGGCTGGTATGCCGGCGAGGGCTTCGATCCCAGCCTGCCGGGCAGCTACGACCTGACGCTCACCGTCACCGACACGACGACCGGCGAGACCGTCGGCCTGACCAGCATCCGCGTGGAGGTCGCGCCGAACATCGTGGTCGCCGCCGATGGCAGCGGCGACTTCACCTCGCTGCAGGCGGCGATCGACGCCGCGCGCGACGGCGACACCATCGCGGTCAAGCCGGGCGACTACACGGAGTCGGCGAACTACAACCCCAACACCGGCCTCAACGACCCGAGCTACGCCGGCGGCAACAACCCGCTCGGCCTGGTCGTCGGCAAGAGCCTGACCATCCTCGGCGTCGACGCGAACGGCGTGCCGATCGGCGACGCCGCCGACGTTCAGGCCTCGATCTCCGCGTCGCGCCAGTCGAACTGGGGCACGAGCTTCCTGGTCACCGCCGACGACGTGACGATCCGCGGCCTCGAGCTGCTCGGCAACTCCAGCCCGAACCAGCCCTACGTGAACAAGGCGGTGGAGGTCGTCGCCAACGGCTTCACGCTGGACGCCAGCGTGGTCGGCGCCGTCGAATACGCCGACCTGCACACGGCGCCCGACGCCGCCGACAACCTGGGCGGCAGCTGGCAGAGCCAGACCCAGATGCTGACCGCGGTCTACGTCGGCGACTGGTACGCCACGGTGCCCGGCGACCTGACCGGCTGGCAGTCGGCGATCGACAGCTACGCGCTGCTGAACTCGACCCTGCGCGGCTCGGTCGAGATCGCCAGCGGCCCCGGCACCGGCCACGACCCGGCCGATCTCGACATGCGGATCCTCGGCAACAGCTTCGTCAACGTGACCGCCGACGATCCCTTCTGGTCGAACAACGGCATCATGGTGATCGGTCAGGACAGCGAGATCGGCTGGCGGCTGGCGCCGGCCGCGCTGCCGACCGAGATCGCCGGCAACTCCTTCGCCGCCGACGGCGACGGCATCCTCTGGGTGCGCGGCGAGGGCGACCAGGCCTTCCCCGACGCCGGCTTCATCGCCGCGCTGCTCGCCGGCAACGACGTTCCGGCCTACGCCTACGGCGTCGACGGCGACGGCCAGCCGGTGATCGGCGTCTACGCCGGAGCCTACGGGCCGCTGCTGCCGGACGGCACGCCGGTCACGCCGAGCGCTCCCTCGATCGCGCTGCGCCAGTCGCCGCTCGACTTCGAGGCGAGCGAGCTGCAGGGCGCCGAGTCCCTGGTCGTGCAGGCGGCCGGCGCGGCCGACCCGGAGACCCTGCCGCTGCAGCTCGGCGGCGAGACGGCCGACGTGCTGGCCGGCGGGGCGGGCGCCGAGGTGCTGCTCGGCGGCGGCGGCGACGACCGGCTGACCGGCGGCGGCGGCGACGACCTCATCGGCGGCGGCGCCGGCACCGACAGCGCCGGCTTCAGCGGGGCGGCGGCCGACTACGGCCTGGTGCGGAACGCCGACGGGACGCTCACGGTGACCGACGGCACGGCGGGGCGCGACGGCAGCGACCGGCTCGACGACGTCGAGGTGCTGGAGTTCTCCGACGGCAATGTCCTGCTGGTCGGCGGCGCCGGCTTCTCGACCATCCAGGAGGCGCTGAGCATCGCCCGGGCCGGCGACACCATCGAGATCGCCGCCGGCAGCTACCTGCTGAGCGAGACCCTGGTGATCGACAAGGCGGTGACCCTGCGCGGCGCCCAGGCCGGCGTCGACCCCAGGACCGCCGCCGGCCTGCGCACGGCGGGCAGCGAGCAGGAGACGATCCTCGACGGCGGCGGCACGCTGGGCACCTTGATCCGCATCGCCGCCGACGGCGTGACGCTGGACGGCCTGGAGATCGCCAACGGCACCGGCGACTTGGTGACCTCGCCTTCCTCGGGGACGATCGCCGGCCCGACGATCCGCTACAGCCTGATCCACGGCTCGAGCGGCGACGAGGGCGTGCAGCTGCGCAACGCGAGCGACGCGCTGATCCAGAACAACCGCGTGTTCGACACCGCCGGCGACGGTCTCAACCTGTCGGGCAGCTCGACCGGCGGCCGGATCCTCGGCAACGAGCTGCACGACATCGCCTCGACCAACGCCGCGATCTACCTGGACGGCGCCCAGGACAGCCTGGTCCAGGGCAACGAGATCTACGACGTCACCGGCAACGACGGCATCAAGGTCGGCGACAAGGGCGGCAGCAACGCCGGCGATTCGGGCGGGCGGATCCTCGACAACACGATCCGCGACGTCGCCCAGGACGGCATCTCCGTCTACATGAGCGACACCACGGTCGACGGCAACGACGTCTCGGGCAGCCAGAGCGCCAACGGCGCGGTCTTCGTCGAGTTCGCCGTCGACAACGTTGAGATCACCAACAACACGATCCACGACAACGGCGTCGAGGGCGACGGCAACGTCACCTTCGGCATCCGCGTCGGCAAGGACGACACGCCGACCAACGTCACGGTCAGCGGCAACACGCTGAGCGGCAACGAGGCGCAGATCTTCCACGCCGAGGGCTCGCTGACCAACGCCGACACGCTGGTCGCCGACAACAGCTTCGACGACACGGCGACGGCCGACGTCACGCTGACGGTCGGCGCGGTGTTCGGCGACTACCCGACGATCCAGGCCGCGATCGACGCCGCCGAGGCGGGCGACACGATCTACGTCGCCGCCGGCAGCTACGCCGAGACGCTGGTCATCGACAAGCCGCTCAACCTGGTCGGCGCCGAGGGGGCGGTGCTGCAGGGCACGATCACCGGCCCCGGCGGCGGCCCCGGCTCGGCGGACCTCGATACCTGGCTGCAGGCCAACAGCAGCTACTCGGGCGGCGACGGCATCACCATCCAGGCCGACGGCGTCACCGTGCAGAACCTGGCGATCGCCGGCTTCCGCAATGCCGTGCTGCTCGGCAGCAGCGACGGCACGACGCTGCGCGACCTCGACATCAGCCAGTCGATCGTCGGCATCGGCAACGGCTACCCGACGATGAACGGCCAGGGTCCGACGATCACCAACCTCTCGATCGTCGGCGGCTCGATCAGCCACGGCCAGCACGGCATCACGATCAACGCCAGCAAGGCGGCGGTCGGCGACGGCAGCTTCGTCGGCACCGGCGCCTTCACCGGCGTCACCATCACCGGGCTTACGCTGTCCGACCTGAACGAGAAGGGCATCTACCTGGAGCAGGCCCAGGACCTGACGATCCGCGACATCGTGCTGAGCGACGTCGGCGAGTACGGCCGCACGCCCGCGTTCGGCGGCGACGGGGTCTACGGCGCCGGCATCGAGCTCAACGTCAAGTACGGCGACTACTCGAACGTCGTGATCGACGGCTTCACCCTGACCAACGTCGGCCACAGCTACGGCGCCGACGGCATCGCCGATCCGACCGGCGCCGGCATCGCGATCCACGCCCGCGACGACGGCGCCAACTACTCGAATCCGCGGGCGACGCTCGACGACGTGACGATCGCCAACGGCACCATCGACGGCACCTACAACGGCATCAAGTTCATCGACGCCGGCGCCAGCGACGTGACCGTCGACGGGGTGTCGATCGCCAACGCCGACAACGCGCCGCTGTTCAACGGCTCGCCGATCGCCGTCACCGTGCAGCTCGCCGACGGCGGCCAGACGCTCGACCTGACCAACGGCTCGCAGGCGGGCTCGGCCGGCTTCACGGTGGTCGGCGGCGACGGCGACGACACCGTGACCGGCGGCGCGGGCGACGACGTCCTGCGCGGCGGCGCCGGCGACGACCTGCTGATCGGCGGCGCCGGGGACGACGTCCTGTTCGGCGAGGCCGGTGCCGACAGCCTGTTCGGCGGCGACGGCAGCGATACGCTGACCGGCGGTCAGGACAGCGACGGCTTCGGCTTCGGGGCCGGCGAGAGCGGCAGCGACACGGTGACCGACCTGGAGGCCGGCGAGACGCTCGACTTCTCCGACCTCGTCGAGAGCGACGGGCCCGCCGAGCTGGTCCTCGACGACGGCGGCGCGGGCGCCGCCGAGGTCGCCGCCGCCGCCGCGCCCGACACGCCGCTGGCCGCCGTCGAGGGCGTCGCGGCCGCGTCGCTGACCGTCGACGCGGACGGCAACGTCACACTCAACTCCGCGGCATGAGCGTCGCGCGGGGGGCCGCGGGGGCGGCCCCTTTCCTCGGGGGGACGAACTTGGAGACTGGTATGCTGGGGGAGGTGGTTTCGCGGTGCCGGGGGTCAGGATGCCGGGAGTCTCGTTACCGGCTGGCCCGGTCGCTGCCCGGGCTCGTCGCGCTGCTCGCGCTGCTCGCGCTGGGCGCGCAGCCCGGGCCTGCGCGCGCCGAGACGCTGGCCGAGACCGTTGCCCTGGCGGTCGCCGGCCACCCGCAGGTGCGCGGCGCCGAGGCCGGCTATCGGGCCAGCGAGCGGGCGGTCGAGGTCGAGGCCGGCGCCTTCCTGCCGCAGGTGACGGTGACGGCCGATACCGGCTACCAGCACGCCCGGCGGGCCGAGGACGACGCCGACGACACGGAGCCCAACCTCTGGCGCAAGCGCTACCGCGGCGCCGTCAGCCAGCTGCTCTACGACGGCGCGGCGACGAGCAACCGCGTCGACGCGGCGGAGAGCCGCTCCGAGGCCTCGCTCTGGGAGCTGCGCGAGGCGGCCGACGCGGTCGCGCTGCGCGCGATAGAGGCGCATCTCGCGGTGGTCCGCGACCGCCGGCTGATCGACTACGCGCGCGACAACCTGGCCCTGCACGAGCGCATCCTCGGCAACGTCCGGGAAGCGGCGCGGCGCGGCGGCGGCTCGGACGCCGACGTCAGCCAGGTGAGCACCCGGCGCGCCTTCGCCGAGTCGCAGCTGCGCCGGCTCGAGGGCGACCTGATCGCGGCCCAGGCGGCCTATCGCGAGGCGGTCGGCGCGCTGCCGGGATCGCTGGCCCGTCCGGCCGTGCCGGCCGACGCGCTGCCGGCCGACGTCGAGGACGCGCTTGCCGTCGCCTGGCGCAACGAGCCGGAGCGCCTGCGCGCGGTCGCCGAATCGCAGGCCGCCGGCCACAGCGCGGAGGCGGCGCGCGGCAGCTACTTCCCGACCATCGACGTCGAGGTCGCCCACGAGGGCCGCCAGGGCGTCAGCGGGCTGCCCGACTACGAGTCCGACACGACGGCGCTGCTGCGGCTCAACTGGGACCTCTACAGCGGCGGCGCCGACACCGCCGCGCGGCGCCGGGCGCTGGAACAGGAAAACCAGGCGCGGCTGCGCGTCTACGCCATCGACCGGCGCCTCGAGCAGCAGCTCGAGACCGCCTACGCCGACTTCCGCGTCACCAGCGAGCAGGTCGTGCTGCTGCGTGACCGGGTCGCCACCGCCGAGCGCGTCACCGAGGCCTACGGCGAGCAGTTCCGGCTGCGCCAGCGCACGATCCTCGACCTGCTGGACTCCGGCAACGAGCTGTTCGTCGCGCGGGTCGAGCTCGAGCGCACGGAGCTCGACCGCGTGCGCGCGGCCTACGAGATCCTGACGCTGACCGGCCAGGTGCTGCCGGCCCTCGAGATCGTGCTGGCGGTCGAGGACGTCGAGAGCCGGCCCGAGTGGCAGGAGGTTCCGGCGCGCGACTAGTCTGTCGCGACCGGCAGGTGCGGCCGCGGCAGGCAGCGCGGCCAGAGGAGAGGCAGGTTCGCCATGACGGCAGGTTCGGTTCGGTCCCTGGGCGGCGCCGCGGCGCCCGCGCCCCGCCAGCCGGAGGCGTCGGATCCCGACGCCCCGGCGGCCGGTGCCGGCACGGCCGAGGACAGGGCGCCGCTGTTCGGCGCCGGCGGGCAGGACGATCCGCTGGTCGCCTGCCTGGTCTTCCTCTGCCGCTACCACGGCCGGCCGCGCTCGGCCCAGGTGCTGCTGTCGGGCCTGCCGCTCGGCGAGCGGCGGCTGTCGCCGGAGCTCTTCCTGCGCGCCGCCGAGCGCGCCGGGCTCGCCGCCAGCGTGGTCCGGCGCCGCTTCGACAGGATCCACCCCTGGACACTGCCGGCGGTGCTGATCCTCGATTCCGGGGCCGACGCCGCGGTCCTGGTCGAGCGGCTGGCCGACGGCCGCTGCCGCGTGATCCCGGGCAGCGGCGGCGGCGGCGAGACCCTGGTGCCGGCCGCCGAGCTGGCGGCGCGCTACAGCGGCTACGCGCTGCTGGCGCGCCCGGAGTACCGCTTCGGCTCGGAGGCCGCCGACGCCGGCGTGGCTCGGCCGCGCGCCTGGTTCTGGGGCACGCTGCTGGAGAACTGGTGGACCTACCTGCAGGTCGCCCTGGCCTCGATCGTCATCAACCTCTTCGCGCTCGCCAACCCGCTGTTCACCATGAACGTCTACGACCGCGTGCTGCCCAACAACGCGGTCGAGAGCGGGGTCGCCCTGGCCATCGGCGCCGCCTCGGTGTTCCTCTTCGACTTCCTGCTGCGCTCGCTCAGGGCCTGGTTCATCGACTTCGTCGGCCGGCGCGCCGACGTCATCCTGGCCTGCCGCATCTTCGACCAGGTGCTGGACATGAAGATCGCCAGCCGCCCCGGCTCGTCGGGCGGCTTCGCGGCCGTGGTGCGCGAGTTCGAGACGGTGCGCGACTTCTTCACCTCGGCGACGCTGTCGGCCTTCATCGACCTGCCCTTCGCCTTCCTCTTCGTCGCGGTGATCGCGCTGATCAGCCCGCCGATCGGCGGACTGCTGCTCGCCGTCGTGCTGCTGGTGCTGGTCTGGGGCGTGATCGTGCAGATCCCGATGGCGCGCTCGGTGCGCAGCGCCCAGCGCCAGGGCGAGCACAAGCACGGCGTCCTGGTCGAGAGCCTGACCGGCCTGGAGACGGTCAAGATGGTCGGCGCGGAGGGCCGCATGCGCCGGCACTGGGAGGAACTGGTCGGCCAGTCGGCGCTGCTCGGCCAGCGCGGCCGCTTCTGGAGCAACCTCGGCGTCCACTTCGTCCAGATGGCCCAGCAGATGGCCATGGTCGGCGTCGTGCTGCTCGGCATCTTCCTGGTCGGCGACGGCAGCCTGACCGCCGGCGGGCTGATCGCCTGCGTCATCCTCTCGGGCCGGGCGACCGGCCCCATGGCCCAGGTCGCCCAGCTCTCCATGCGCTTCCACCAGGCGCGCGCCTCGCTGTCGGCGCTCGACCGGATCATGCGCCTGCCGGTCGAGCGGCCGGCCGGCGCCCAGCTCGTCAACCGGCCGCACCTCAGCGGCGCGCTGAGCTTCGAGGGCGTCAGCTTCACCTACCCCGAGAGCAGCAGCGAGGTGCTGAAGGACGTCGGCTTCCGCATCGCCGCCGGCGAGCGGGTCGGCGTGGTCGGGCGTGTCGGCTCCGGCAAGTCGACCGTCGCCAGGCTGGCGGGCGGGCTCTACGAGCCGAGCAAGGGCTCGGTCCGGCTCGACGGCACCGACGTCCGCCAGATCGAGCCGAGCGATCTGCGCGCCAACCTCGGCTTCGTGCCCCAGGACCTCTTCCTGTTCCGCGGCACGATCCGCGAGAACATCGCGATCGCCCGGCCCGCGGCCAGCGACCTCGACATCGTGGCGGCCGCCGAGGCGGTCGGGCTGCACGACTTCATCACCGGCCACCCCGCCGGCTACGACCTGCCGGTCGGCGAGCGCGGCGAGGGCCTGTCCGGCGGCCAGCGCCAGGCCGTCGCGCTGGCGCGCGCCCTGCTCAAGGCGCCGAACCTGCTGATCCTCGACGAGCCGACCAGCGCCATGGACACGCGCAGCGAGGAGCTGGTCGTCGGCAACCTGGCGCGGCTCTTCGAGGAGCGCACGATCCTGCTGATCACCCACCGCCTGTCGCTGCTCAAGCTGGTCGACCGCCTGATCGTGCTCGACCGCGGCCGGGTCGTCGCGGACGGTCCGCGCGAGGAGGTGCTGGCGCGGCTGGCGGCCGGTCGGCTGGCGGCCGGCTGAGCGGGAGGAGGGACGCCGTGGCCCAAGACGACCTGCGCTTCATGTCGAGCCTGCGCGGCGCCGTCAGCCGGCGCCCGGGCGTCGGCGCGCACCTGCTGCTCTTCGCCATTCTCGCCTTCGTGGTCTGGGCGGTGCTCTGGGCCGGCTGGGCCGAGATCGACCAGGTGACCAGCGGACAGGGTCGGGTCATCCCCTCGCGCCAGGTCCAGGTGGTGCAGAACCTGGAAGGCGGCATCCTGGCCGAGATCCTGGTCGCCGAGGGCGAGCGGGTCGCCCGCGACCAGGTCGTCATGCAGCTCGACAACACGCAGTTCCTCTCGGACTTCCAGGAGAACCGCATCAAGATGCTCGGCCTGCGCGCGGTGATCGCCCGGCTCGATGCCGAGCTCGCCGGCGACGGCGCGCCGCGCTTCTCGGCCGAGCTCGAGGCGCGGCTGCCGCGCGTCGTCGCGGCCGAGCGGGCGCTGTTCGAGGCGCGCGCCCAGGAGCTGGCCTCCGCCGTCGGCCGCCTGGAGGAGGAGATCAACCAGCACCGGCGCGAGCACGAGGAGACCGAGGGCCGCGTCGCCCAGCTGCAGCGCTCGGTCGAGCTGGCGCGCCAGGAAATCGCGATCCTGGCCCCCCTGGTCGAGCGCGGCATCAATGCGCCGGTCGAGCTGATCCGCCTGCGCCGCGAGGAGAACCAGTACGTCGGCGACCTCGAGTCGGCGCGCCACAACCTCGGGCGCATCGACGCGGCGATCGCCGAATCGCGCCAGGCCATCGCCGAGGTGCGCGCGCAGTTCCGCGGCCGCGCGCTCAAGGAGCTCAACGAGGCCCAGGTCAACGCCGAGGCGCTGGACGCGCTGCTCGCCTCGCGCAGCGACCGGGTCGAGCGAACGGTGGTGCGGGCACCGGTCGCCGGCACGGTCAAGCAGGTGCTGATCAACACGGTCGGCGGGGTGGTGCAGCCGGGCCAGGACCTGATGGAGATCGTGCCGGCCGAGGACGCGCTGCTGGTCGAGGCGAAGATCCGGCCGTCGGACATCGCCTTCCTGCGCCCCGGCCTGCCGGCCAACGTCAAAATCTCGGCCTACGACTACACGATCTACGGCACGCTGGAAGCCGAGCTCGAGCACATCAGCGCAGACTCGATCCTCGACGAGAAGACCGGCGAGAGCCACTACCTGGTGCGCGTGCGTACCCGGCGGACCGAGATCCGCGACGCCGCCGACGAGGTCCTGCCGATCATTCCCGGCATGACCGCCTCGGTCGACGTGCTGACCGGCAAGCGCAGCATCCTCGAGTACCTGCTGAAGCCGGTGCTCAAGGTCTTCGACGGCGCCCTGCACGAGCGCTGAGGGGCCGCACGGGGGCCTTCCGCGCCCGCCGGCGCCTCCGCTACTGCTGCGGCGCGTCGACCACCTGCATGCCCTCGGGCACCTCGAACAGCTCGGCCGGCTGCTCGCCGCGCTCGACCTCGAGCAGCTCCATGGTCAGCGGTCCCTCGCCGGTCTCGGTGCGCATGCGCATGACGATGCCGTCGTCGGTCACCCAGAAGCGGCCGTCGATCCGGCCGCTGGTCTCGTAGACCGTCGTGCTCTCGCCGTTGACGCTCTCTCGGCCGACCTCGACGGGCTCGAGCCGGGCGAAGGCCTCGGCCGAGGTCAGGCCGGGGTCGTGGGGCAGGGCCTGGCGCATCGCCATGTTCTGCTGCGGCATCAGCACCAGCACCTCGGCCTCCAGCGGGCGCAGGATGATGACCTGGGCGGCGCCCTGCATCTGCATCTCGCGCCGCTCGGCCGTCTCGCTGTGGAAGACCTCGCCGGCGATTTCCTGGCCGCCGACCTGCATGGTGAAGCGGCCGCTGAACGGCGTCTCGCCGACCGGGGGCAGGGCCGCGGCGACGCCCGGCAGGGTGAGCAGCGCCAGCCCGAGGGCCAGGGCGCCGAGGGTGCGCGCCGCCAGGCCGCGCGGCTGCAGGCGGCGGGGCCGCCGGATCGACAGGGTCATGAGGGATATCCTTCCGTGCTTCGCGCGGTCGCGCCGGAGCGCTTCGGGCTCGCAGGCCGCCGCGACGAGAGGGAGTGCCGGAGCGCCAGCCTCGGCGAGGCGGTGCCCTGGGTCAAGCGACGCGGCGGCGGAGCGGGCGTGTCAGGCGCGGCCGCTGGTCGGCTCCCGGCGCTCGCCCTGGGCGGCGGCGCCGAGCGCGCTGCCGAGGAGCTGCTCGATCAGCCGCACGCTGCTGTCCATCGGCGCCTCGATCATCGCCGCGCGGGTTGCCAGGGCGATCGACAGAGCCTGCAGGACCTCGCCGTTGGAGGTCTCGCCCAGGGTCTTGATCTCGCCGTCCAGCGAGGCGAGCAGGCGGTCGACCAGCTGGTTGACGCGCAGCGGCGATTCCGTCTCCGCGTGCAGCGGAAAGGAGAAGTCGATGCGCGTGCCGGTGCTGGTGGTGACGCTGTAGGGCAGGTTCATGGCGGCGGCTCCTTGCTGGTCGCTCCCTCCCCAAGACCTAGGCATCGCGGCGCGTCTGTCACGCGCAAAGAGTTCTAACGGCCCCAGCGCAGGACCAGCGGGTCGAGCGGGCGCAGCAGGTCGATCATGCGCGCGCGGATCGCCGGATGCAGCGGCGCGATCGGGTGGCGGCAGTACTCGGAGCGGATCACGCCGCCCTCGACCATCGCCGCCTTGCAGGAGCGCCAGCCGCACTGCCGGTTCTCGTGGTTGATCGCCGGCAGCACGCGCGCGTAGGCCTCGGCCGCGGCCTCGGTGTCCCCCGCCAGGTAGAGTTCGATGACCGGCTTGATGCGGTCGACGATCGTGCCCGAGGTCATCGAGCCGCGCGCGCCGCCGTCGAGGTCGGCCAGCAGCGTGATGCCCTCCTCCCCGTCGAACGGCCCCTCGATCGCCTCGCCGCCCTCGGCGATCAGCGCGCGCAGCTTGTTGGCGGCCTGCGGGCACTCGATCTTGAACAGCTTGACCATCTCGATCTCGCGCGCCATGCGCACCAGCAGCGGCACCGGCAGCTCGACGCCGGACAGCGGCGCGTCCTGCACCATGATCGGAATGCCGACCTCGCCGACCGCCCGGAACTGCTCGAAGGTCTGCTCCGGCGTGCCCTTGAGCAGCGCCCCGTGGTAGGGCGGCATCATCATCACGACGGCGGCGCCCAGCGACTTCGCCAGCCGGGCTCGCTCGACGGCGATCTGCGTCGCGAAGTGGCTGATCGTGACGATGACCGGCACCCGCCCGTCGACATGCTCGAGGCAGAGCCGCGCCAGCCGGTCGCGCTCGGCGTCGGACAGCAGGAACTGCTCGGAGAAGTTGGCCAGGATGCAGAGGCCGTCGGCGCCCTGGTCGATCAGGCAGTCGAGGACGCGGCGCATGCCCTCCTCGTCGAGCGTGCCGTCGTCGTGGAAGGGCGTCGGGGCGACGGGCCAGATTCCGGTGTAGTCGGTCATGGGGCGGGAACTCGTCTCGGGTGGCGGGTCCGCGGCGCGCCCGGAAGGCCGCCGCCGGCGAGGCTCCACCCTAGCGGCCCCGGCCCGCGGTCGGAAACGCTTCCTGCAGCCGGCCGCGGCGGCGTCTTCTTCCCGGATCCGGCCGGCGGCCTGCTGGAGGCGACCACCGAGCCCTGCGGCAGCGGCGAATAGGCGTTCGCTTTAGCTCAGCTTCATCGACGTTGAATCTTTTCGGCATTCAGCCGGCCGGCGAGCCCTGCTTAGCATGAGGCGTCATTGCAGGGATGAGCCGAGATGAATCTTTCAGCCTTGTTGCAGCAGCGGGCCGAGCGCCGCGACCCGATCCGCGTCGGCCTCATCGGTGCCGGCAAGTTCGGCGCCATGTACCTGGCCCAGGCGCGCCTCACCGAGGGTATGCAGGTCCTGGGCATCGCCGACCTGAACCCGGAGCGTGCCCGAGAGATCTGCCGTCGCACCGGCTGGCCGGAGGAGCGCTTCTCCGCACCCAGCGCCGAGGAGGCGATCAGGACGGGCGCAACCTGGATCACCGACGATGCCGAGGCGCTGATCAAGGCCGAGGGCCTGGACGTGCTGGTCGAGGCGACCGGCAACCCGAGCGCCGGCGTCCGCCACTGCTTGGCGGCGATCGGCGAGGGCCGTCACGTGGTGATGGTGAACGTCGAGGCGGACGTGGTGGCGGGGCCGCTGCTGGCGCGCAAGGCGCGGGACGCGGGCGTGATCTACAGCCTGGCCTATGGCGACCAGCCGGCGATCATCTGCGAGCATGTCGATTGGGCCCGGGCCTGTGGCCTCCGCGTGGTCAGCGCCGGCAAGGGCACGCGCTACCACCCGAGCTTCCACGCCTCGACGCCGGACACCGTCTGGGGGAATTTCGGAATCACGCCGGAGATGGCGGCCCGCGGCGGCATGAACCCGAAGATGTACAACTCCTTCATCGACGGGACGAAGTCGGCGATCGAGATGACCGCGGTCTGCAACGCGACCGGCCTGACGCCGCAGCCGGGCGGCCTGTCGTTCCCGCCGGCCTCCTGCTACGAGCTCGCCGAGATCTGCAAGCCGAAGTCCGAAGGCGGCTCGCTCAGCCACTACGGCACGACCGAGGTCGTCTCCTCGCTCAACCGCGACATGTCGCCGGTCGAGCACCACCTGCAGGTCGGCACCTACGTCGTGGTCGAGGCCGACAACGACTATGTCCGGAACTGCTTCGAGGAGTTCAACTTCCTCCCCGACAGCAGCTGCCGCTTCTCTGCGATGTACCGCCCGACCCACCTGATCGGTCTCGAGCTGGGCATCTCGATCGCCTCGATCGCGCTGCGCGGCGAGGCGACCGGCGTGCCGCGCTTCTTCAACTCCGACGTGGTCGCGACCGCGAAGCGCCCGCTGCAGGCCGGCGAAGTGCTGGACGGCGAGGGCGGCTACTGCGTCTGGGGCCGGCAGATGTCCGCGGAGCGCTCGCTCGAGCTCGGCGGGTTGCCGCTCGGCCTGGCCGCTGACGTCAAGCTGAAGAACCCGAAGGAGGCCGGCGAGCCGATCCTTTGGACCGACGTCGACATCGACGAGACCGACCCCGCCGTGCGTGCCCGCCGCGCCATGGAGGCGGCTTTCGACCCGAGGCGGCAGGAGGCGTTCGTGAGCGCCTGAACCCGCCCGGGAGCGGACGTCGCCGACGGCGACGTCCGCGAACTTCAACGACAAGCGGCGAACGGCCGCGCAAAACGGGAGGAACGACGATGAAAGACCTGATCACCACGAGCCGCCGCGGCGTCCTGCTGGCTGCAGGGCTCGGGCTGGCCGCCGGCTGCCTCGGCGGACTGCTGCCGGGGCAGGCGACGGCGGCCGAGCAGAACTGGATCGCGGCGACCGCGGTGCCGCCGAGCGACTTCATCGCGCTGGCCACCGACGATTTCGCCGAGCGGGTCTCGAGGCTGACCGACGGCGCCATCGAGATCGAGACCCACCACGGCGGCGCGCTGGGCGGCGACCGCGACCTGGTGGAAAGCGTCAAGCAGGGCTCCATCCAGATCGCCGTACCGGGCCAAGCGCTGCTCGCGGGCTGGTACAAGCCGGCCGAAGTCTGGACCTTCCCCTATCTGTTCAAGAACACCGCCCACAAGAACCGCGTGTGGGATGCGATCCGCGAAGACTACGGCGCCGCGGTCGCGGAGGAAGCGGGCCTGAGGCCACTGGTCAGCGTCCCGCGGGCGCCGCGCCAGCTCAGCGCGAACAAGGTGGTGCGCACGCCGGCCGACATGGAAGGCCTGAAGATCCGCGTCCCCGAGACGCCGATGTGGCGGCGCACCTTCGAGCTGTTCGGCGCCTCGCCGACGCCGATGCCGTTCCCCGAAGTCTATCAGGCACTGAAGTCGGGGGTGATCGACGGCCAGGACAATCCGGTGCCGCTTACCCGGAATAGCGGCTTCTTCGAGGTGAACACGCACCTCAACCTGACCGAGCACATGATGCAGGACAACGTCATCGTGCTCGGCGAGGCCGCCTACCAGCAGCTGACCGCGAAGCAGAAGGCCGCCGTCCAGCAGGCCGCGCGCGAGACCGAGGAGAAGTTCCGCGCCCAGCTCGACGAAACCCACGCAGCGCTGCTGCAGGAGGTGCGCGACAAGGGCGTGGTCGTGAGCGAGGTCGACAAGGAGGCCTTCCGCGCCGCGATCGCTGGCCTGGAGGAGGAGTTCCCGCACGTCCAGCGGTGGGTCGAGCGGGCTCGCGCGGTCGACTGACATGGCGGCCGCCAGTGGCCATCCGGGACGCCGCGAGGAAGCCTCCTCGCGGCGTCCGCCGCCGGTTCGGCCGGCCGCCTTCGCCCCCTGGCAGGGCGGGTCCGGGCCGTGGCGCGCCTACCGGCGCTGCTCGGCCTTCCTCGACCGCTGGATCGTCCGGCTGATCGGCTGCGTCCTGGCGGTGATCGTGGCAATCATGCTGATCGCCGTCTGGACCCGCTACGTCGACAACGACCCGGTCGCCTGGTCGGAGCAGCTCAGCCGGATCCTCTTCGTCTGGATCACGTTTCTCGGTGCGGCCGTGCTCTACCGCCGCGGCGTCCACCTGGCGGTGACCTTCTTCCTGGACCTGCTGCCGGCGCGACTGCGTTGGTGGGTGCGTTTGGTCAACGAACTGTCGCTCGTCGGGCTGTTCGCGATCCTGCTGGTCTTCGGCTTCCGGCTGGCCTGGAGCAACATCGGGCAAACCTTCGGGGCGCTCGACATCACGCCCAGCAGCTTCTACTTCGCCGCACCGGCCTCCGCCGCGCTGATGCTGTTCTTCTCCCTCGAGCAGTTCGCGGCCCTTGCGGCCGAGCGACGTGACCGCCGGCGGCAGGGACGAGCCGGGGAGCCGCAGGCGTGAGCGGACTCCTGATCGGCGGCTTCTTCGTCCTGCTGGCGCTCGGCATCCCCCTGGCCTTCGCAATGGGGCTGGCGGGAATCCTCGCCATTCTCGACCACGGCGTCTTCCCGCTGGGCCTGGTGCCGCAGCGCGCGCTGCTGGGCGCCGATTCCTTCGCGCTGCTGGCGGTGCCCTTCTTCGTCCTGGCCGGCAACCTGATGAACATGGGCGGGATGACCGACCGGATCATCCACTTCGCCAACGCCATCGTCGGGCGCTTCGCCGGCGGGCTGGGCCTCGGCAACATCGCCTCCAGCATGTTCTTCGCCGGCGTCTCCGGCTCGGCTGTCGCCGACACCACGGCGCTCGGCAAGACGCTGATCCCGGCGATGAAGCGAGAAGGCTACGACGGCTCCTTCAGCGCCGCCGTCACCGCCGCCTCCTCGATCTGTGGGCCGATCATCCCGCCCAGCATTCCGCTGGTGCTGTTCGCCCTGACCGCCGGCTCGGGCGTGTCGGTCGGTGCGCTCTTCCTGGCGGGCGTGGTGCCGGGGCTGCTGCTCGGCATCGGCTTGATGGTGCTGTGCTGGACGATCTCGCGCCGCCGCGGCTATCCGGTCCACGGCGCGGTTTCGCCGCGGGAGTTCGCGCGGCGCCTGCTCGACGCCGGCCTCGCCCTGATCATGCCCGCGATCATCGTGGCCGGAATGGTCGGAGGCGTCTTCACGGTCACCGAGAGCGCCGCAGTCGCGGTGGTCTACGCCTTCCTGGTCGGCGTGCTCGTCTACCGTACCCTGAAGCCGGGGGCGCTGCTCGAGGTCTTGGGCCGCAGCGCCCTCGAATCAGCCGCCGTCATGATCATCGTCGCCATGGCCAGTCTGTTCGGCTGGCTGCTGGCGGTAAGCGGTTTTCCCAAGGCCCTCGCCGATGGTCTGCTGGCTCTCACCGACAACCCGATCGTCATGTTGCTGGTGATCAGTGCGCTGCTGCTCGTGGTGGGCCTGTTCCTGGAAGCCGTGGCCGCGTTGACGATCTTCGTGCCGATCCTGGTGCCAGTCGTGCAGCACCTGGGGATCGATCTCGTTCACTTCGGCGTCGTCGTGGTCTTCAACCTGATGCTCGGCCTGCTGACCCCGCCGGTCGGCATCTGCCTGTACATCACCGCCTCGTTCGCGGAGGTCCGTGTCGAGAAGGTGTTCCGCGCGGTGATGCCTTTCCTGCTGCTGGCGGTGGCCGTGCTGTTGCTGATCACGCTGGTTCCGGGCCTGGTGCTGTTCCTGCCCGGGCTGCTGATGTAGGCGCGTCGTCGCCATTGCGCATCTCGGGATGGTCGCGCAGCCAACGTCGAAAGCGCTGCACCGCGTCGCGCTCCAGCTTTTCGAAGGGGCAGACGAACCAGTAGAGGGTATGCACGAAGCTCTGGCGGCTGACGACCGGGGAAATCAGGGCGCCGGAAGCCAGGTCGGCCTGCGCCAGGATGCCGCTCTCCAGCGCCACGCCGATGCCGTCGCGTGCCGCATCGAGCGCCATGTAGGAGCGGTCGAAGTGAGGGCCGCGCAGCCGGGCCGGAGCGCGCAGGCCATTGGCGGCGAACCAAGTCGCCCAGTCGGACGGCGCCTTGACCGAGTGGATCAGCGGCACGCGCAGCAGATGCTCCGACCGCGTCAAGCCGTGGCGCTCCACGAAGCTCGGGCTTGCCAGCGGCACGAAGGCCTCGCGGCAAAGCGGCTCGACGAAGAGGCCGGCGCACCCCTCCTTGCCGAAGCGCAGTTCGAGGTCCACCGCATCGCGCAGGAAATCCGTCTTCTCGTTCGAGGCGTCGAGGCGAAGGTCGAGGTCCGGGCAGGCGGCGAGGAAGTCGGCGAGCCGGGGCATCAGCCACTTCGTCGCCAGGCTCGGGGCGGCCCGCACCACCAGCATCTGCGGTGAGCGGTGCCGGTTGACGCTCTCGGTGGCGTCGGCCATCGCCTCGAACGAGGCCGAGATCGCGGCGAAATAAAGCTCGCCGGCCTCGGTCAGCAGCACGCGCCGATTCAGGCGCTTGAACAGTTTGGCCGCGAGGAAGCCCTCCAGCACCTTGACCTGCTGGCTCACCGCGGAGACCGAAACGTTCAGCTCCGCCGCGGCTCGCGAGAAACTGCGGTTGCGGGCGACCGCCTCGAAGGCGGCCAATGCCCGCAGCGGCGGCATGCGGCTCAGCAGTCGCTCGCGCATCTCGTTTCGCCAGTTCCCTCCGCGTCAGCCTTTCGGCGGCGGCGAGGCGGGCGAAGGCGAGCCGACCAGGATTTCCTTACTCCGCAGCAACGGCCCCGACTCCTCGTTGAAGCGGGCCAGGCGCGCTGTGGACTTGTGAGCGTCGAAGGCCGCGGCGTCGGCGTAGGCCTCGTAGAGCAGGACCAGGTCGGGCCGCTCGTTCGGGAGGATGACGTCGAAGCGCCGGCAGCCGCTCTCTTCTTCGAGCGAGGCGCGGGCGTGGGCCTCCACCAGGGCGAGGAACGGCTCGCGCTTGCCAGGCAGCGTTTCGAAGCGAACCATGACGACAGTATCGGGCATGCGGAGTCTCCCTGCTGCTCTTCTCGTCTGGCGGCGAGAATAGCAGGCTGCGCAGCGGTGGGGACCCCGCTAGGCGGGGTCGGGGGTGCGCGGCTCAGCCGCGCGGCTTGCGCTGCTTCGGTTGCGCTGCGCCAATCCCGACGACGGCGAGCCGGCCGGGCTCGACCTGGGGCGCGCCGATGAGGGCCAGAGGTCGGCCGGCGAGGTCGGCAACTGACCGCTCTACATCGTTCGTTGCGATGGCGATGCCAGCGGAGAGATCACGCCCTCCGTCTTCGGCCATACGATGGCGACCGAGATGCGGAACCGTGGGATCCCGGTGGTATCTGGCCGCCGCCGTGACCGCGATCGAGAGCGACTTTGCCGACCTGCGACGCGAACTCTGAGGCAGCCGTTCCAGCCATCGCGCCGACAACCTGCGTGCCTGTCGCGCGTCAGCCGATGCCCGAACGCCCCTCGCGCAAACCAAAAACCCCCTGGCAAGCCAGGGGGTTGATTTGGTGGAGCCGAGGGGAGTCGAACCCCTGACCTCTACAATGCCATTGTAGCGCTCTCCCAACTGAGCTACGGCCCCGAACCTTGCGCCGCGGCCGGGCCCTTGGCGGGCGGCCGGCGGGAAACTCTCGACCGGCGCCTTGGGTCGCGCCGGGAAGCGGGAAATTAGGGAGCGCGCTGCGGCAATGCAAGCCGGAAAATCGCGCGCCCCTCCTCGCGCCCGACCGGACCGCCCGACTGGCCCGAGCGGCGCGCCGGGAGCGGCGAGGCTCCCGCTCAGCTGTCCTTTTCGTCGTCGTTGTCGACCTCGACGTCGATGTCGTCGTCGCCCAGGTCGTCGGTGTCCTCGACGGACTCGTCGTCGTCGCCGCTGTCGTCGTCGTTGTCGAGTTCGACGGCGTCGTCATCCATGACCGCGGCGTCATGGGCCTCGTCGGCCTTGGACTTGGCCGGACGGGCCTTTTCCTTCTGCGCCAGCGGCTTGCCGCGGCGGCTCTTGAGCACGGCCTCGGGATCGAAGGTGGCGCCGCACGCCGGGCAGACGATCGGGTCCTTCTGCAGATCGTAGAACTTCGCGCCGCAACTCTGGCAGATGCGCTTGCTGCCCCACTCAGGCTTCGCCACGTCGGATCTCCCGTCTTGCTTCGTCGCGAATTGTCAGGCTGGAAAGAGGCGGCGCGTTTGCCACGGCCCGCCGGGCTTGTCAAACCCTTCTCGCGCGGGCTAATCCCCGCCTCTGATCCCGCCGGCCCCCGGGCCGGCCCCCCGGCCGGCGTTCGTTCGGCCGCCAGCTCAAGGCGATCCGCCCCCGTGACCAGCGAAGCCAGCACCCGTCCGTCCACGCCCGCCGCCGTGCCGCGCGCCGCCGTGGCCCGCCCGAGCGGCGCCCTGGCCGGCCGCGTCGCGGTGCCCGGCGACAAGTCGATGTCGCACCGCGCGCTGATGCTGGGCGCGCTGGCCGAGGGCGAAACGCGCATCGAGGGGCTGCTCGAGGGCGAGGACGTGCTCGCCACCGCCGCCGCCATGGCGGCGCTCGGCGCCGAGGTCGAGCGGCTCGGCCCCGGCCGCTGGCGCGTCGCCGGGCGCGGCGTCGGCCGCCTGGAGGAGCCGTCGGCACCGCTCGACTTCGGCAACGCCGGAACCGGCGCCCGCCTGTGTCTCGGCCTGCTGGTGCAGCAGCCGATCTTCGCCGTGCTGGTCGGCGATGCCTCGCTGAGCCGGCGCCCGATGGGCCGGGTCACCGAGCCGCTCGCGCTCGGCGGTGCCCGCTTCCTGTCGCGCCGCGGCGGCCGCCTGCCGCTCGCCGTCATGGGGCCGGAGCGCCCGCAGCCAATTCGCTACCGCCTGCCGGTCGCCTCGGCGCAGGTCAAGTCGGCGCTGCTGCTCGCCGGCCTGGCGGCCGAGGGCGAGACCGAGGTCGTCGAGGCCGAGGCGACGCGCGACCACACCGAGAACATGCTGCGCGCCTTTGGCGCGACGGTAACGGTCGAGGACGCCGCCGACGGCCGCCACGTCCGCCTCGCCGGTCCGGCGCGCCTGACCGGCGGCCCGGTGACCGTGCCGGGCGACATCTCCTCGGCCGCCTTTCCGCTGGTTGCCGCCCTGGTCTGCCCAGGCTCCGCGGTGACGGTCGAGAACGTCGGGGTCAACCCCCTGCGCACCGGGCTGCTCGACTGCCTGGCCGAGATGGGCGCCCGGCTGCGCCTGGAGAACCGCCGCGAACAGGCCGGCGAGGCCGTCGCCGACCTGGCGGTCGAGGCCGGGCCGCTCAGGGGCATCGTGGTGCCGCCCGAGCGCGCCCCCTCGATGATCGACGAATACCCGGTGCTCGCCGTCGCCGCGGCCTTCGCAGAGGGCCGCACCGAGCTGCGCGGCCTCGGCGAGCTGCGCGTCAAGGAGAGCGACCGCCTGCGCGCCACGGCGCGTGGCCTGGCGGCCTGCGGCGTCGCGGTCGAGGAGGGCGACGACTGGCTGGTCGTGCGCGGCCTCGGGTCGTCCGGCCGACCCGCCGGCGGCGCGCGCATCGAGGCCGACCTCGACCACCGCATCGCCATGGCCTTCCTGGTGCTCGGCCTGGGCGCCGCGGCACCGGTCGAGATCGACGACGCCAGCCCGATCGACACCTCCTTTCCCGGCTTCGCCGAGCTGCTGCGCGGCCTCGGCGCCGACTTGGCCTGAGACGGCCGCGAGCCGCATCTCCCTATTCCCGACAGACCGACCCCGGAGTCCCGATGACCGACGCCGCCGCTGCCGAGACTTCCTTCCTTCCCGTCGTCGTGGCGATCGACGGGCCGGCGGCCGCCGGCAAGGGCACCCTGGCGCGCGGCCTGGCGGCGCGGCTCGGCCTGGCCTACCTCGACACCGGTTCGCTCTACCGCGCGGTCGGCGCGAAGCTGCTCGCCGAGGGCGGCGACCCGGCCGACGCGGAGACCGCCGCGGCGGTCGCCCGGGCGCTGGTGCCGGCCGACCTAGGCCGGCCCGACCTGCGCAGCGAGGCGGTCGGCACCGCGGCCTCCCAGGTCGCCGCCAACCCGCGGGTCCGTGCCGCGCTGCTGGCGTTCCAGCGCGACTTCGCGGCCAGCCCGCCGGACGGCAAGGCCGGCGCCGTGCTCGACGGCCGCGACATCGGCACGGTGGTCTGCCCCGACGCGCCGGCCAAGCTGTTCGTCGACGCCAGCGTGGAGATCCGCGCGCGCCGGCGCATGGAAGAGTTGCAGCAGGGCGGCGGCGACGCTATATACGCGGCCGTCCTGGCAGACCTTAAGGAGCGCGATGCGCGCGATCGCAATCGTGCCGACGCTCCTTTGAAGCCGGCGGACGACGCCGAACTCCTCGACACGACGGATCTCGGCATCGAAGAGGCGCTCGAGCGGGCCCTCGCCATCGTCCAACGGAAGACCGGCCTCGCCGTGACCAAGCAAGCCTGATTGTCCGACAGCGACCGCCCCGCGGCTGCCCAGGGCCTTCAGGAAGACCGCCGGAGAAAACCGGCCGGCCTGGATAACCCGAATTCGAAAGGAACAGCGACCCACATGAGTGACACCGCAGCGGTCTCCGAGAAGACCCAGAACAAGGAATCCTTCGCCGCCCTGCTCGAGGAGAGCCTCGGCACCGAGGACAGCCTCGAAGGCACCGTCCTGCGCGGCCGCGTCATCCGCCTCGACGGCGACAGCGTGCTCGTCGACGTCGGCCTGAAGTCCGAGGGCCGCGTCGCCCTGAAGGAGTTCGTCAAGGGCGGCGAGGACGACGACCTGAAGCCCGGCGCCACCGTCGAGGTCTTCCTGGAGCGCATGGAGGACAAGAACGGCGAGGCGATGCTGAGCCGCGAGAAGGCGCGCCGCGAGGAGAGCTGGAACCAGCTCGAGAAGGCCTACGCCGACAACAAGCGCGTCACCGGCCACATCTTCGGCCGCGTCAAGGGCGGCTTCACCGTCGATCTCTCGGGCGCCGTGGCCTTCCTGCCCGGCAGCCAGGTCGACATCCGCCCGGTGCGCGACGTCACCCCGCTCATGCACACCCCGCAGCCCTTCCAGATCCTCAAGATGGACCGCTCGCGCGGCAACATCGTGGTCTCGCGCCGCGCCGTGCTGGAAGAGGACCGCGCCGAGCAGCGCAGCGAACTGGTGGCCAGCCTCAAGGAAGGCCAGGTGCTGCCGGGCGTCGTCAAGAACATCACCGACTACGGTGCCTTCGTGGACCTGGGCGGCGTCGACGGCCTGCTGCACGTCACCGACATCTCCTGGCGCCGCATCAACCACCCGACCGAGGCGCTCTCGATCGGCCAGCAGGTCCAGGTGCAGGTCATCCGCTTCAACCCTGAGACCCAGCGCATCAGCCTCGGCATGAAGCAGCTCGAGGCCGATCCCTGGGAGGGCGTGTCGGCCAAGTACCCGACCGGCGCCAAGTTCCTGGGCCGCGTCACCAACATCACCGACTACGGCGCCTTCGTGGAGCTGGAGCCGGGGATCGAGGGCCTGGTCCACGTCTCGGAGATGAGCTGGACCAAGAAGAACGTCCATCCGGGCAAGATCGTCTCCACCTCCCAGGAGGTCGAGGTGATGATCCTGGACGTCGACGAGCAGAAGCGCCGCATCTCGCTCGGCCTCAAGCAGGTCCAGAACAACCCCTGGGAGGACCTGGTCGAGCGCTTCCCGATCGGCAGCGAGCTCGAGGGCGAGATCAAGAACATCACCGAGTTCGGCCTGTTCGTCGGCCTGCCCGGCGAGATCGACGGCATGGTCCACCTCTCGGACCTCGACTGGGAGCGTTCCGGCGAGGAGGCCGTGCAGGACTACCAGAAGGGCCAGATGGTCAAGGTCAAGCTGCTCGACATCGACGTCGAGAAGGAGCGCATCTCCCTCGGCATCAAGCAGCTCGAGTCCGATCCCTTCGAGAGCACGGCCGACCGCTTCAAGAAGGGCGCGGTGGTCACCGGCACGGTCTCCGAGGTCAACGACGGCGGCGTCGAGCTGCAGCTGGCCGAGGGCATCACCGGCTTCATCCGCAAGGCCGACCTGTCGCGCGACCGCTCGGAGCAGCGCCCGGAGCGCTACGCCGTCGGCGAGCGCGTCGATGCCAAGATCACCAACATCGACCGCAAGAGCCGGAAGATCTCGCTCTCGATCAAGCAGCTGCAGATCGAGGAGGAGAAGCAGGCGATGGCCGAGTACGGCAACACCGACTCCGGTGCCAGCCTCGGCGACATCCTGGGCGCCGCGCTCAAGCAGCAGCAGCAGAAGCAGGACGACGGCGACAAGTAGCCGTCGCTTCCTCGCGACCTTCCGGAAAGGCGGCCGGGTCCTTCGGGATCCGGCCGTTTTTCGTAGGGGCCGCCGGCTCCGGCGAGGCCTGCGCGGGGCGGCCGGGAACCGCCGCCGGGGTTGCCCGTTATCCCCTTGTTATGAAAGGCCGTTCCTTGACCGTTTTGGTTGCCTCTGGCAGGCTGTCCGCGGTTTGAGGACGGGGGCTTGCCTGACGAAGGGGCGGCGGCGCGCACGGGACGGCCGCGCGGCGCCGGGTGCCGGCCCGGATCGAGAATCGGGGAACCATGACCAAGTCCGAGCTGATCCAGCGGATTGCCGAGCTCAATCCGCATCTCTACCACCGCGACGTCGACCGCATCGTCTCGACGATCTTCGACGAGATCGCCGAGGCGCTGGCGCGCGGGGACCGGGTCGAGCTGCGCGGCTTCGGCGCCTTCTCGGTCAAGCAGCGCGACTCCCGGATCGGCCGCAACCCGCGCACCGGCGAGGCCGTGCCGGTCGCGGCCAAGGCCGTGCCCTTCTTCAAGACCGGCAAGCTGCTGCGCGAGCGCCTGAATGTCGACTGAGGAGACGCGCCCGGCCGGGGAGATCCCCCGGCGCCCGTGACGCCGTTCGCCGGACCGGCGCGCGGCCGCCCCGCGGCGGCCCCGGAAATCCGGCCTGAGACGGGACCGAAAAGGAGAGTTCCCCAGTGAAGCGGCTGCTCTGGCTTCTGATCGCGCTGCCCCTGCTCGTGATCCTGGTCGTCTTCTCGGTCAACAACCGCGAGGCCGTGGTGCTCAACCTCTGGCCGCTGCGCTACGAGGCGAGCCTGCCGCTGTTCCTGATCGTGCTCGGCGCCCTGGTCGTCGGCGTCCTGCTCGGCCTGTTCCTGGAATGGGTCTTCGAGGGCCGCAACCGCTCGGCGCTGCGCAGCGAGCGCCGCCGCAGCGCGGCCAGCGAGCGCGAGCTGCGCAAGCTGCGCGAGGCCGAGGCGCGGCGCGCCGGCGAGGCCAGGGGCGGGCCCGAGGGCGACCGCGCGGCCCTGCAGGCGCCGCTGAGCACCGCGCTGCCGGCCCCCTCGAAGCGCTGAGGCGACCGGGGGCCGTGCGGCCCTGACCCGATGCGCATCATCGCCGCCAACGAGGTCCAGGCCGCGCTCGACTTCCCGGCGCTGGTCGAGGCGCTGCGCGACGGCTTCCGCCGTGAGGTCGCCACGCCGCCGCGGCACCGGCACGTCCTGGAGCATCCCGGCGAGCCGGACGGCACGCTGCTGATGATGCCCGCTTGGCAGGCCGGGCGGCACGTCGGCGTCAAGATCGTGACGGTGACGCCGGGCAACGCCGAGCGCGCGCTGCCCGCGGTCATGGGCGTCTACCTGCTCAACTCCTTCCGCACCGGCCAGCCGATCGCGCTGATCGACGGCCCGATGCTGACCCTGCGCCGGACCGCCGCCGCCTCGGCGCTCGCCGCCAGCTACCTGGCCCGGCAGGACGCCGAGCGCCTGTTGATGGTCGGCACCGGCGCGCTGGCGCCCCATCTGATCCAGGCCCACGCCGCGGTGCGGCCGATCTGCAACGTGCTGATCTGGGGCCGGACGCCGGCCAAGGCCGCGAAGCTGGCCAAGGCGCTCAACCGCCGCGACTTCAGGGTCGACCACACCGAGGACCTGGAGGGCGCGGCGCGCGGCGCGCACGTGATCAGCTGCGCAACCCTCAGCCGCGACCCGCTGATCCGCGGCGACTGGCTGCAGCCCGGCACGCACCTCGATCTGGTCGGCGCCTTCACGCCGGAGATGCGCGAGAGCGACGACGAGGTCATCGAGCGCGCGCGCGTCTTCGTCGACACCCGCCCCGGCGCCCTGTCCGAGGCGGGCGACATCGTGCAGCCGCTGGCCAGCGGCCTGCTCAAGGAGCAGGACATCGCCGGCGACCTCTTCGAGCTGACCCGCGGCGAGCGCGCCGGCCGCCGCTTCTACAACCAGATCACGCTGTTCAAGTCGGTGGGCACGGCCCTGGAGGACCTGGCCGCGGCGCAGCTCGTCGTCGAACGGGTCTGAGCATGGCCACGGCGGCCGAGCTGCAGGCCCTGCTCGAGCGGGCGGTCGCACGGCATCGGGCCGGCGACCTGCCGGCGGCGCTGGCGCTCTACCGACGCCTGCTCGGGGCCGCTCCAGGCCACCCGGACAGCCTGCACCTCTACGGCCTCGCCCTGCAGCAGAGCGGCCAGCCGGGCGCCGCCCTGAAGCCGCTGAGGCAGGCGGTGGCCGCCGACCCCGGAAACGCCGCCTTCCGCCGCAGCGAGGTCGCCGTGCTGCGCCAGCTCGGCCGGCCCGGCGAGGCGGCCGCGGCGCTCGACCGGGCGCTCCGGGCCCTGCCCGGCGAGGTGACGCTCCGGGCGCTGGCGGGCGACCTGCGCGCCGAGGCCGGCGACTACGCGGCCGCGGTCGAGGCCTACCGCGGCGCCCTGGCCCTGCCCCCGGCCGGCGGCGGTCCGCCGGCGGGGCTGCACAGCAACCTCGGTGCCGCGCTGCTCAGGCTCGGCCGCCACCACGAGGCTCTGGCGGCCTTCGAGCGGGCGCTCGCCGGGACGCCGCCGGCGGCCGTCGAGGCGGCGGCCCTGACCGGCAAGGGCGAGGCGCTGCTGCGGCTCGAACGCGAGGCCGAGGCCGTGGCGCCGCTGCAGCGCGCGCTGCGGCACCAGCCCGGCTCGCCGGCCGCGCTCAAGGCGCTGGCCCAGGCGCAGGAAGCCCTCGGCGCGGTCGAGGCGGCGCTGGCCTGTCTCGACGAGGCCCTGGCCCTGGCGCCCGAGGATGCCGAGCTGCACGGCGGCCGCGGCCACTGCCTGCAGCTGCTCGGCCGCTTCGAGGAGGCCCGGGTCTCGCTCGAGCGGGCGGTGGCGCTGCGTCCCGACTACGCGGACGCGCTGAGCGCGCTCGCCGAGGGCCGGGCGCTGGCGGCCGACGATCCGCTGGCGACCCGGCTCGCCGGCCTGCTCGACGACGGTGGGCGCTCCCCTGAGGAGCGCGCCGGCGCGGGTCTGGCGCTGGCGCGCGCGCGCCAGGCCGCCGGCGACCATGGCGAGGCCTTCGCTCTCGCACGGCGCGCCAACGCGCTCGCGGCGCAGGCCCGGCCGCACGACGCGGCGGCCTACGCGTCCTACGTCGAGCGCCTGCTCGCGGCCTTCGACGGCTCGCTCTTCGAGCGCCTCGGCCCGGGCGCGGCGGGAGCCGACGGCACCGCGGCGGCCGAGGGCCCGCAGCCGGTCTTCATCGTCGGCCTGCCGCGCTCGGGGACCAGCCTGGTGGAGCAGGTCCTGGCCAGCCATCCGGCGGTGCAGGGCGCCGGCGAGCTGCCGCTCTTGCCGTCGCTGGCGCGCGCGCTGCCGGCGCGGCTGGGCGTCTCGGAGCCCTGGCCGGCGTGCGTGGCATCGCTGGAGCCAGGCAGGCTGCGGCAGCTCGGCGCCGACTACCTGGCCGGGCTGCCGGCGGTCGCGTCCGGCGTCCGGCGGATCACCGACAAGCTGCCGGCCAACTACCACTACCTGGGCCTGATCGCCCTGGCCCTGCCGGGCGCGCGGATCATCGCCTGCCGGCGCGACCCGCGCGACGTGGCGCTGTCGAACTACTTCCACCTCTTCGGCCGCGGCCAGACCTTCACCCACGATCTCGTCGACCTGGCGCGGCAGGTGCTGGCCGAGCGCCGGCTGATGGCGCACTGGCAGGCGCTGCTGCCGGCCGGCCTGGTGACCGAGGTCGAGCACGAGGCGCTGCTCGACGACCTCGAGCGCGAGGCGCGCCGCCTGGTGGCGCATTGCGGCCTGCCCTGGGACCCGGCGTGCCTCGCCTATCGGCAGAGCGCCCGGGCCGTGCGCACGGCGAGCTTCGGCCAGGTCCGCCGGCCGCTCGACCGCGGTGCCGCCGGTCGCTGGCGCGCCTATGCCCGCGAGCTGGAGCCCTTCGTCGAGGCCCTGGCGGAAGGCGGACTGATCCTGCCGCCCTAGGGGCGGCCGCTGCCTGGCGCCGCTTGCGGCGGCCGCCCGCGGCAGCCATGCTGCCCCGCCCGCTGCCGGGCCCGACCGCGCACGCCCACGCCCCACGGGAGTTCCGCCTTGCCCGGAGCCTTCGGCGCCGCCGACCCGCTGTTCCTGCTGCTCGCCGCCCTCGCCGCCGAGGCCTACTTCGGCGGGGTCGCCTGGTCGCGGCGTACCGGGTCCGGGGCCGGTCTCTGGCCGTGGCCGCGGCGGCGCTTCGTCGAGCTGCTGCGCGGCCTGCAGGCACGGCTCGACCGGCCGGGGCGCAGCGCCAAGGCGCTCACCGTGCGCGGCGCCTGCCTGGCCGGGCTGACGCTCGCCGCGGCGCTGGCAGCCGGCGCGCTGCTCGGCCTGTTCACGCGGCACTACCCCTTCGCCTGGGCCGTCGAGCTGCTGCTGCTGTTCGCCGCGCTGCGGCTGCGCCGGAGCCACCGCAGCGCCCAGCTGATCCTGGCCGACCTCGAGCGCGAGGCGCCCGAAGCGGCGCGCGAGCGCCTGGCCCGGCTGGCGGCGCCCGATCTCTCGCCCGGCCTGCTCGAGCGGCTGCCGCGCGCCGGGCTGGCGGTCACGGCCCTGACCGCGCTCGAACGGCGCTTCGTCGACGCCGCGGTCGCCCCGGCGCTGTGGTTCGCCCTGCTCGGGCTGCCAGGCCTGCTCGGCTGGATGGCGGCGCAGCGCACCGCGCTGACGCTCGACGGGCCGGCGGTCGCCGAGCCGGGCGCCCTGGGCAGCCGCGCCTTCGGGCGCCCGGCCGGGCTGCTGCTGGCGGCGCTGCGCTGGCCGCCGCGCCAGGCTGCGGCCCTGCTGCTGCTGGTCGTGCGCCGGCTGCGCTCGGCCGGCCCGCCGGTCTCGCCCGAGCGGGCCCTCGCCGAGAGCCTCGACCGGGTGCTCTTCGCCGGCCTGCTGCTCGGCCTGCTGGTCGCCGGGGCCATCGTCGCGCGCCTGCTGCTGCGCCAGGGCTGAGCGAGGCGATTCCGGCGGGATCCCCGGCTTGCATCACCGCCCGGGTGAACCGGGCGTCCGGCCGCGCGTTGTCCCGGCAGGCCGGCGCGCTTCGGCGCCGCCCATGACCCCCTGGAGCCGAGCGCAGGCGATGCCCGAGGATCCGGAACTCACCTTCCAGACGCTGGCGATCGCCGAGCGCCTCGGCATCGCCGTCGCGCTGGGGGCCGTGATCGGCGTCGACCGCGAGCTGCGCGACCGGCCCGCCGGCCTGCGCACCCATATCCTGGTCGCGCTGGCCTCGGCGCTGTTCACGATGATCAGCTTCGAGCTCTTCCTGATGGCCGAGGACGCCTCGGGCGCCGGCCGCGCCGACCCGGTGCGCGTCGTCGAGGCGGTGCTGACCGGCGTCGCCTTCCTGGGCGCGGGCACGATCATCCGCTCGGGGCCCCGGCTCGAGGGCGTGACGACCGGCGCCTCGATCTGGCTGGCCGGCGCCGCGGGCGTCGCCGCCGGCGGCGGCTTCTACCAACTCGCGGCGATCGGCACCGGTCTCGGCGTTGCCGTGCTCACCGGCCTCGGCCTGGTCGAGCGCAGGCTGCACCGCCGCAGCCGGGCTCAGGAGCAGCTCGAAGCCGAGGGGCGGCGGCCGGGGCGCGACGCCCCGGATCGCAGCGGGCTGGGGCCGCTGTAGGTGCGGCCCTGCCCAACCCGGTCACAATTTGTCTAGGAGCCTAGCGCCTGGCGCAGGGCGTCGGCCTGGTCGGTGTCGTGGCGGCCGTGCAGAACGATGTCCTCGGCCGTGGCGCCTTCGCCGTAGAAGGCAGTGTTGTAGCCTTCGGCCTCGACGATCGCCGCGCCCTCGGCCGAGGCTCCGCCGTAGAGGCCCTGGCTCTTCGAAAAGGCGTAGATGTCCTCCTCCAGGTTGGAGGTGGTGCCGGCCTCCAGGCCCTTGCCGATCGGCCCGACGGCGATCGAGGCGTCCGCGCCGAGCTTGAAGTTGTCGCGCAGGATCGCGTCGAGCGCGCCGTCGTTCATGATGGTCAGCACGACCTCGGAGACCTGGCCGCCGATCTGCAGGCCGAGGCTGGCGGCGGCCAGCGAGAAGAAGGCCGGCGCGCTCCAGCGCCCCGCGTCGTCCCGGACCAGCAGCACGCCGTCGCCGCCCTCGCCGCCGAGGATGAAGCCGCCCTTGATCAGGCGCGGGAAGATCATCACGGCGCGGGCCCGCTCGACGTAGCGCGGCATCATCGAGAACTCGGGATCGGCCTTGAGCTTCTGGTAGATCGAGCTCGCCTGGGCGAGGACGTCGCGCGCCTCCTCGCGGTCGCTGGCCAGGGCCGGCAGGGCGGTCGTCGACAGCAGGCCGGCGGTGGCGCCGGCGAGGCCGAGGCGCAGCGCGGTGCGGCGGTTCAGGGGCAGGCTCATGGTGGTGCTTCTCCGCTGGGCTCCGGATCGCGCCGCGCGCGGCGGCGCGTCAGACCTGGGTGTCTGTGGCCTAAGATGTGGGGTGGCAATGTGGCGAACAAACGCCCGGCCGCCCGGGAAAGTTCAAAGACGGGGGGCGCGCGGCCGCTACAGGCCGAGGATGCCGTCGGGCGGGAAGTTGACCAGGCCGATCCGCCAGGCCACCGCGACCTCGGGGGCGTGGCTGCCGGCGGCGCCGGCGATCCGGTCGATGCGGGTCAGCGAGCAGTTGGCGATGGCGAAGGACAGGGCGGCCTCGGTCGCTGCGGTCCGGGTGCCGCCGAGCGCGATGGCCAGCGCCGCGCGGATCGTGCCGCCGTGGGCGACCGAGACGATGTCGCGGCCCGGGAAGCGATCCGAGAGCTCCTCGATCGCCGCCTCGGTGCGCGCCACCAGGTCGTCGAAGGATTCGCCGCGCGGCGGCCGCTCGTGCGCCGGCGCATGCCAGAAGCGGTGCCACTCCGGCGAGCGGCGCTCGCGCAGCGCCTCGTGGCTCAGGCCCTGCCAGTCGCCGAAGTGCTGCTCGGCGAAGCGCGGCTCGACCAGCGCCTCGGGCGGCGGCACCCGCAGATGGCCGTGCACCGCCTCGGCGGTCTGGTGGGTGCGCTTGAGATTGCTGGTCACCCAGACCGCGTCGCCGGGCAGGCGGCTGGCCAGGCCGGTGAACAGCGGCTCGTTGCTGCAGTCGCAGTCGAGATCCTCCTGGCCGTAGATCAGCCCGCGCGAGTCGACGGGGGCGTGGCGGATCCACCACCAGCGGGTCGTATCGGTCATCGTGTCTTCCTTGTTGCAGACTTGGCGCGCGCGCCGGGCTCGCCTCGGGGCTCGCCGTCCTTGCCGGCCCGCTCCCCCACCCGGCCACCCAACGACAGTATCCTGGAATGGGGGCCGGGTGGGGGAGCGGGCCGGCAAGGACTACGTCACATCAGGCCAGCGCCACCGCGATCAGCAGGACGAGGATTTCGAGAGTCTGCTGCAGGGCGCCGCAGACGTCGCCGGTATAGCCGCCGATCTGGCGCTCGGCCAGCCGGCCGAGCAGGAACACCGCGACGAGGCCGAGCAGCAGCGCCAGCAGGGCAGCGCCGAAGGACAGCGCGGCCCAGGCGACCAGCGCGCCGATCGCCAGGGCGGTCCAGACGTCGAGGCCCTGCGGCTGCCCGGCGCCGGCCGCCAGGCCGTCCCGGCGGGCCAGCGGCTGGTAGACCATCAGCACCGGCAGCAGGCCGCGCGACAGGGCGTGCGCCGCGATCAGGCCGCCGGCGGCGAGACCGGCACCGCCTTCGGCGGCGAGCGCGACCAGGGCGGCGCCGCGCAGGCCCAGCGACAGCACCAGGGCGGCGACGCCGTAGCTGCCGATGCGGCTGTCGCGCAGGATCGCCAACTTCTGCTCGCGGTCGCGTCCGCCGCCGAAGCCGTCGGCGACGTCGGCCAGGCCGTCCTCGTGCAGCGCGCCGGTCAGCAGCAGGCTCGCCGCCAGGGTCAGCAGCGCCGCCGGCCAGCCGCCCAGGCCCAGGCCGTCGAACACCGCAAAGGCCAGTGCGGCGAGTGCGCCGACGCCGAGACCGACCAGCGGGTAGGCGCGGGCGCTGCGCGCGAAGGGCCGGCGCGGGTCGGCGGCGGGCAGCGGCAGGCGGGTCAGCAGGTGGCCGGCGTTGAGGAGGTCGGCGAGGAACGCGGACATGGGCGGCTTTCGCTTTCCGGGCTGGGCGATTGAGGGGTGGCCTCGACGCGCGAGCTATAGGACAGTCCCGCCCCACCACGGAAGCCCCACCACGCGAACCCACCACGCGAACCCTTGCCAGAGCGGAGCGATGCCCCGATGAGCGACAGCGAGAACGCCGGCCCGAGCCTCGAGGAGATCCGCGCCCTGGTCGGCGAGTTCCCGGAGGCCGACGCCGAGGCCGGTGCGGCCGCCGCCGCGCGCCAGGCAGAGCTGACCAAGCCCGCCGGCTCGCTCGGCCGGCTCGAGGAGCTGGCTGTCTGGCTGGCGCGCTGGCAGGGCCGCGCGACGCCCTCGATGGAGCGCCCGCGCGTCGCCGTCTTCGCCGGCAATCACGGCATCGCCGCGCGCGGCGTCTCGGCCTACCCGGCCGAGGTCACCGAGCAGATGGTCAGGAACTTCATCGACGGCGGCGCCGCCGTGAACCAGCTCTCGGCCTGGGTCGGCGCCGACCTGCGCATCTACGAGATGGCGCTCGACCAGCCGACCGGCGACTTCACCGCCGGCCCGGCGATGAGCCCCGAGGACTGCGCGCGCGCCCTGGCCTACGGCATGATGAGCGTCGAGGAGGGCTTCGACGCCATGGCGCTGGGCGAGATGGGCATCGCCAACACGACCAGCGCCGCCGCGCTCTGCCTGGCGCTTTTCGGCGGCGAGGCGCGCGACTGGGTCGGCCGCGGCACCGGCGTCGACGAGGCCGGCCTGGAACGCAAGATCGCCGCCGTCGAGGCCGGCCTGGACGCCAACCCCGAGGCGCGCGACGACCCGATCGAGGCGCTGTGCCGGCTCGGCGGCTACGAGCTGGCGGCGATCTGCGGCGCGGCCATGGCCTGCCGCCTCGCGCGCATCCCGGTGGTGCTCGACGGCTTCGCCTCGACGGCGGCCGCCGCGGTGCTGCACAGGCTGGCGCCCGGCGGGCTCGACCACTGCCTGGTCGCCCACCGCTCGGTCGAGCCGGGCCACGGCCGCCTGCTCGCCGAGCTCGGCAAGGCGCCGCTGCTCGACCTGGAGATGCGCCTGGGCGAGGCCAGCGGCGCGGCCCTCGCGCTCGGCCTGCTGCAGGCCGCCGTCGCCTGCCACAACGGCATGAAGACCTTCGCCGAGGCCGGGGTCAGCGGCAAGGAGGCGTGATTCCCGCCGGCCCACTGGGCCGGTTCTTTACCGTCATCCCCGCGCAGGCGGGGATCCAGAGCCAGGGGGCTCGCAGCAGGCCGCCCTGGATCCCCGCCTGCGCGGGGATGACGGTGGGAGGGAGAGGCGTGCTATTCCCCCTGCTGCAGCAGCAGGCCGTGGCGGCGCGCGACGCGGAACGACCAGAGGAAGGTGCCGGCGCCGATCGCCAGGTAGAGCGCGTCGAGCGCCAGGGCGTGGAGCAGCAGATCCAGGCGGAACTGGCCGTCGAGCAGGATCGCGCGCATGCCCTCGAAGGTCGGGGTCATCGGCAGCGACCAGGCGACGGCCTTCAGGAAATCGGGCAGCACCTCGACCGGGTAGTAGATCGAGGAGACCGGGGCGAGCAGGAAGATCGCCAGCCAGGCGACCGACTCGGCGCCCTGGCCGACGCGCAGGATCAGCGAGCAGACCAGCATGCCGAGCGCCCAGCCCATGACCAGCAGGCAGGTGAAGAAGGCGATCAGCGGCAGGCCCAGGTCGTAGACCGAGACGTCGTAGAAGACGATGGCGAGGCCGGTCGCCGGCAAAATGCCGATCAGCGTGCGCACGATCGACATGACCATCAGAGAGGCCAGCAGCTCGTGCGGCCTGAGCGGGCTGACCGCCAGGTTGCCCAGGTTGCGCGACCAGATCTCCTCGAGGAACGACAGGCTGAAGCCGAGCTGGCCGCGGAACAGCACGTCCCAGAGCAGCACCGCCGAGACCAGCACGCCGGCGGCCTGGGCGATCACGCTCGAGAGCTGCAGCAGGTAGAGCGTGATGAAGCCCCAGAGCACCATCTGGATGGTCGGCCAGTACATCAGCTCCAGGATGCGCGGCCAGGAGCTGCGCAGCAGGTAGAGGTGGCGCAGCACCATGGCGCCGATGCGCCCGGCCATCGAGCCGGCCGCGAGCGGCGGCTCGGGGCCGTCGGCCGCCCTGGGGTGTCGGGTCAGGTCGGTCACGGCGCCGCCTCGCCGCTCTCGCGGTGCCGGGGGTCCTCGCCGCGCGGGCGGTCGCCGCCCGGCGCCGGCTCGGCGCGGCGGTCGCGGGCGATGTCCAGGAAGACCTCCTCCAGGTTGGTGCGGCCGTACTTGCGCAGCAGCTCGGCCGGGGTCGCCTCGTCGACCAGGCGGCCGGCCTTCATCATGACCACGCGGTCGCACAGCCGCTCGACCTCGGCCATGTTGTGGCTGGCCAGCAGGATCGCGACCCGGCGCTCGGCCTGGTAGCGCTCCAGGTAGCCGCGCAGCCAGTCGGCGGTGTCGGGATCGAGCGAGGCCGTCGGCTCGTCGAGCAGCAGCACCTCGGGCCTGTTGATCAGCGCCTTGGCGACCGAGACGCGGGTCTTCTGGCCGGCCGAGAGCTGGCCGGTGCGCTTCTTCCACAGGCTCTCCAGGTCGAGCTCGCGGCCGAGGCGGGCGAGACGGTCGTCGGCGTCGGGCACGCCGTAGAGCCGCGCGAAGAAGCGCAGGTTCTGCGCCACGGTCAGGCGGCGCGGCAGGTCGACGTAGGGGCTGGAGAAGTTGATCCGGTGCAGCACGCGGTGCGGGTGGCGCGCCATGTCGCAGCCGAGGATGCGCACGCTGCCGGCGCTCGGCAGCAGCAGGCCGAGCAGCATCGAGATCGTCGTGGTCTTGCCGGCGCCGTTGCCGCCGAGCAGCGCGACGGTCTCGCCGGGCGCCACCGACAGCGACAGGCCGTCGACCGCCAGCGCCGTGCCGAAGCGCTTGGAGAGGTCGCGCACCTCGATGGCGGGGGGCTCGGCGTCGGGCCGACCGGACGCGGGCGGCGCGGCGGGTGTCGGATGCTCGCTCACCCTCGGGGATATAGCGTGCCGTTCCCGTCGTCGCCAGCGCCGCTGCGCACCGGCCGCCTCACGCGACCGGCAGGTCCTCGGCGTCGGGGCGCGCCCGGCGGTAGTGCAGGTGCAGGTAGGCCGGGTTGAACTTGGCGACCTGCTGCAGGGCCGTCAGGTCGGGCAGCTCCATGCGGCGGTCGTGCAGCCGCACCAGGCCGTCGCTGCGCAGCTGCTGCAGCACGCGGTTGACATGGACGGCCGAAAGCCCGGTCGCGTCGGCGAGCTCGGCCTGCGACAGCGGCAGGGCGCAGGCACTGCCCTGGGTGAGGCCGACCGCCGCGAGGCGCGCGAAGAGCTCGCACAGCAGGTGGGCGATGCGCTCGAGCGCGGTACGGCGCCCGACGTTCAGCGTCCACTCGCGCTGGATCGCGCCACGCGCCAGGGTCTCCCACGACAGCGCCTCGGCCAGGGTCGGATGGCCGCCGGCGATCCGCTCCAGGTCCTCGCGCGCCAGCTCGGCCAGGGTCACCGGCGTCAGGGTCGCGATCGAGTGGTCCATCTCGCGCTCCGGCGGCTCGTCGGGGTCGCCGAGGTCGCCGGGCAGCAGGAAGGCCAGGATCTGCCGGCGGCCGTCGTCGAGCGTCTTGTAGCGGTAGGCCCAGCCCTCGAGGAACAGGAAGACGGCGGTCGGGCGCTCGCCCTCGGCGATGACCTCCTCGCCGGCGCGCAGCATGAGCCGCCGCCGCTCGGCGGCCGCCCTGAGGAAAAGCCGGTCGTTCTCGGTCAGGGGGGAGAACTGCTGGAGCTTGTTGAGCAGTCGGATCGGCATTCACGGTCCCGTCGGTTTCTCGTCCGGACCGTGTGTAGCGTGGCCCTGCGAATTCGCATCTAACGCAGGTTAAGTGTGTGCCCCTCCGCGGCGCTTTTCGCCGTCAGCTGGCGAAGCGGGCGGCGGCGCCGATCAGGTCGATCATGTCGAACAGGCGCGCCAGGTAGTGGTCGCGCAGGGCGAACTCGCCGCGCTCCTCGGTCAGGCGGTCCTCCAGCACGTCGACGAAGCGGCGCAGGCGGCGCTGGTGCAGGCCGAAGCGCGCCTGCAGCGGGTCGGCGACGACGCCGGAGAAGGCGGTCGCCGCGGCGCCCAGCACCAGCACGCCGCCGACCGCCGAGGCGCTGGCGACCAGCGGCGCGGCGGCCGGGAAGACGCCGTACCACAGGCCGCCGGCCCAGGCGCCGAGCGGGAAGCTGGCGATCGCCATCTGCTGGGCGACCAGGTTGGCGAGCACCGGGCCCAGGGTCAGCGCGCCCGGCGTCCACTGCTTGGCGACCAGGGCGCCGACGCCGGCCGAGAGCAGCGCGTTGGTCAGCTCGGCCGCGGCCGCCCGGCTGTCGACGTAGGTGCGCAGCGAGTCTGTGAGCCAGGCGCGGAAGGCCGGGTCGTCGGCCTTGCGGCCGATCGACTGCAGCATCGCCTGCAGCGCCGCCGCCAGCTCGGCGTCGGCGAGGATCGCCTCGGCCAGCGCGTCGCGCTCGCTCTGGCGGTCGGGCTGGGCGTAGGGCAGCTCCAGGAACTCGGTGAACAGGCGCCACTCGAGCTCGCGGGCGACCGCGGTCTGCAGGAAGGCCGGGTTGCGCTCCAGGCGGCCGGCGAGATCGTGCAGGCCGCGCCGGCGCGCCGCCTTGGCGCCGGTCCGGGCGGCCAGCACCGGCACCGCCAGCAGCATGTTTGTCGGCGCGCGCAGCAGGTCCCAGCCGACGGCATGGCGGTGCAGGGCCAGGGCGCCGCGCAGGCCGAAGTTCTGCGCGACGAAGGGCTCGATGCGCTGGCGGCGCTCCTCGCAGTAGCGCGCCAGGCCGCGGCGCACGGCGCGCCGGGCCAGCGCGGGATCGACCGGCAGGTTGGCGGGCGCGCTCGCCGCGAAGGCGGCGCCGGGCGTCTCGGAGGGCTCCGACATGGCCATAGGTATGGGGTTGCCGGGCCGCGGCCGCCAGTGGCGCAGGCGGCGGGCGAGGCAGCGATGTCCTGGTGCCGGCGGCGCGCGGGATCGTCTATAAGCGCCGCACCATGGCCTTCGCTCCGCGCTCCCGCCCGGTGACCACCCTGCTCGTGCTGCTGGTCGCCTTCGGCCCCGCCTCGACCGACCTCTACCTGCCGGCGCTGCCGTCGATCGCGCGCGCCTTCGGCGTCGGCTCCGGCCAGGCGCAGCTGACGCTGTCGGTGTTCCTGCTCGGCTTCGCCGTGGCGATGCTGGCCCACGGGCCGCTGAGCGACCGCTTCGGACGGCGCCCGGTGCTGTTCGGCGCGCTGCTCGTCTACCTGGCGGCGACGCTGGCCTGCGCCCTGGCGCCGACGATGGACGCGCTGATCGCCGCGCGCTTCCTGCAGGCGCTCGGCGCCTGCGCGGGCGCGGTGATCGGCCGGGCGATCGTGCGCGACGTCTACCAGCCGCAGGAGGCGGCGCGGATGCTGTCCTTCCTGGCCATGGCCATGGCGGTCGCGCCGACGCTCGGGCCGATCCTCGGCGGCTGGATCGCCGCGCACTTCGGCTGGCAGGCGACCTTCCTGGCGCTGCTGGTGTTTGGCGGCACCGCCTTCGCCGGCGTCGTGCTGGTGCTGCCGGAGACCAACCGCGAGCCGGATCCCTCGGCGCTGCGGCCGCTGCGCCTGCTGTCGAACTACCGCAGCCTGCTCGCCGACGCGCGCTTCCGCGGCTACGTGCTGGTCGTCGCCGGCAGCTACGGCGGCCTCTTCGCCTACATCTCCGGCTCCTCCTTCGCGCTGATCGACGGCCTCGGCCTGGCGCCGGACCTCTACGGCTACTGCTTCTCGGCGGCGGTGCTCGGCTACATGGCCGGCAGCTTCGGCGGCGGCCGGGTGACCACGCGTCTCGGCATCGACCGCACGATCGCGCTCGGCAACACCTTCCAGCTCGCCGCCGGGCTGGCCGGCCTGGGCCTGGCGCTGGCCGGCGTCTTCTCGGTCGCCAGCGTGGTCGCGCCGGCAGCGCTGTTCTTCTTCGGCAGCGGCTTCGCGCTGCCCAACGCCACGGCCGGCGCGATCAACCCCTTTCCGCGCATGGCCGGCGCCGCCTCGGCGCTGATGGGCTTCCTGCAGATGGCCGGCGCCGCGCTGCTCGGCGCCCTGGTCGGCCACCTGCAGCGCGCCGATTCGATCGCCATGATGGCGGCGATCGCCGGCGGCGGCCTGGTCGCGACGCTGGCGCACCGGCTGATCGTCCGTCGGCTCGCCTGAGACGCTCCCGCGACAAGGCGATTCCGGACAAACCGCATGCTGGACAGGGGCGCCGCAGCGACTATGCTCCGCGCGCAATGACATCCCCCCTGACCGGCGAGACATCCGGCGACCGCCCGCTGGCGGAACGCCCGACCCTGAAGCTGAAGCCGAAGGCCGACAAGCGCGTGCGCGCCGGCCATCCCTGGATCTTCTCCAACGAGATTGCCATGGAGGGCGAGGCGCGGAGCCTGCCGCCCGGCAGCCTGGTGCGCTTCGAGACCGCCAACGGCGAGCCGCTCGGCAGCTTCTTCTACAACCGCCACCCGCTGATCGCCGGGCGCCGCCTGTCGCGCGACCCCGAGCAGCGCTTCGACGGCGACCACGTCCGCGGCCTGCTGCGCCGCGCGCTGGCGCTGCGCGACGGCCTAGTCGGCCGGCCCTTCTACCGCCTGATCCATGCCGAGGCCGACGGCCTGC
>JAUILQ010000049.1 GCA_030433005.1 Alphaproteobacteria bacterium | reverse complement strand
CGTCATCATCCTCGCAGCCCTGGCGTCCCTGGCCTGCATCTGGGACCGCGACACCATCGACGACGAGCTACGCGGTGTTCCCGACGCGTTCGACCTGATCATCGGACACTGGCCGGAGCATGGCGCGGCGTACTACCAGGCGCGCGCTGACGATCTGCCCGCGCTCATCGAGGCAGATCCGGGCAGGTACGACCTGTACGACGACCTGGCGGTGGCGTACGAGCGGCTGGAGCGTCGCGACGAGGCCATCGCCGTGATGCACGACAAGGCGGCAGCGCTCGATGGCGTCGACGACGACGAGGCGCGGTATCGACTGCACGCGAACCTGGGCACGTTCCTGGCGCATGACGGTCAATTCGACGCCGCGCTGGTCGAGCTCGAGCGCGCGCTCGAGATCAACCCCGACGCCCACTTCGGTCGCGAGCGATACCAGGTCGACGCCATCCGGTACGTCGCGGCGGCAAGGCAGGACGCCGAGCTGTTCACCAACCACAACTACCTGACCTGGTCTGGCTACGGGCTGCGCTTCATGGGGTGGTACGCCGAGCTCTATCCGCGGGAGAGCTGGGTCGACAACGAGCGCGAGGTCGACACCGACGCGATGTACGTGGGCACCGCGGGCATGCTCCGATTTGGTGGACTCGAGTCTGCTGAGTTGTATCGAACCATCGGCGACCTCCACCTGTTCGGCGGCGAGCTCAACCTGGCGTGGTGGGCCTGGCAGCGCGCGAAGGAGCGGCCGGCCGGCACGGTGAAGCCGAGCCCGCTGAGCGCCGGCCGGTTCTGGCCGGGATAGGTGAAGCCGACCTGCTCGAAGGCGACCTCGACCCCGCCCTCGGTGCCGGCTGAGCGACCGGGAATCGCGTCGAGCGGCCCGTCGGTCACCGGCTCGGGCTCGTGGTAGACGGCGTGCAGCCGCCGCGTCGCGCCCAGGGTGTCGGCCAGCTGCCGGCCGACCTCCGCGATCTCCGAGACCGGCAGGAAGGCGGACATGGCGATGATCGTGAAGAGCGGCAGCAGCGCGGCGTCCACCGAGCCGTCCTGCACCAGCACGGCGCCGACCAGGACGATGGCGAGGCCGCCGAGCGCGGTCGCGACCTCGACCCCGGCGGCTTGCGCCGTCAGCTCGCGGAAGAAGGGGCGGCGCAGGGCGTGGTGCCGGCGCACCAGCTCGAGGAAGCGGGCCTTGCGCGCGCCGGCCTGCTGGAAGGCGAGCAGCTCGGTCAGGCCCTGCACCGAATCGGCGGCCTGGGCGTTGAGCGCGCCCAGCGCCTCGCGGGCCCGTGCCGCCAGCCGGTCGATGCGCCGGCGCAGCAGGATCGGGCAGAGCGCGACCGCGGCCAGGAAAGGCGCCAGCACCGCGGCCAGGCGCCAGTCGACCGCGGCGAGCGTCGCCAGCACCGCGGCCGGCACGACCACGGCGACGAAGGCCGGCGCGATGGTGTGGGCGAAGAAGTACTCGACCATCTCGACGTCGTGCGTCGCCATGGCGACCAGGTCGCCCGAGCGGCGGCGCACCAGGAAGGCCGGCGCCAGGCGGTCGAGCTTGTCGAACAGCTGGACGCGCAGGGTCGCGAGCAGGCGGAAGGCCATGTCGTGGGCGATCCAGGATTCCAGCCAGTGCAGGATGCCGGCGGCCGGCGCCAGCACGAAGAGCAGCACGAACAGGCCGACGACCGGCTCGCCCTCCTTGAGCCGGGCCACGGCCAGGGCCGAGACCACGCCGACGCCGATGAAGGCGGCGACCCGGGCGACGCCGAACAGGAAGGTCAGGGTCAGGCGGCCCTTCCAGGGCCGGGCGTAGGCCAACAGCTCGCGGATCACGCCGGCCCAGCTCAGGCCCTCGGCGCGGACGATGGCGTCGGCCGGCTCCGCCGCGACGGCGGCGCGGGCGTCGGCCTGCCGCAGCAGGGAGTCCTCGCCCGCCGCGGCCGGCAGCGCAACCGCGGCCGCGGCCGGTGCGGCGGGCAGCCGGTCGCCCTCCTCGCCGGCGCCGCCGGCCAGCTGCTCTTCCATCAGGCGCCAGTAGGCGCCGCGCCGGGCGACCAGCTCCGCGTGGCTGCCTTCCTCGACGATGCGGCCCTGATCCATGACCAGGATGCGGTCGCAGCCGATCACGCTCGACAGGCGGTGCGCCAGGACCAGCGTCGTGCGGCCGGCCATCAGGCGGTCGAGCGCCTGCTGGATCGCCGCCTCGTTGTCGGCGTCGACCGCCGAGAGCGCCTCGTCGAGCAGCAGGATCGGCGCGTCGCGCAGCAGCGCCCGGGCGATCGCGATGCGCTGGCGCTGGCCGCCCGACAGGCGGATGCCGCGCTCGCCGACGATCGTGTCGTAGCCCTGCGGCAGGGCCTCGATGAAGCCCGCGGCCTTGGCCGCCTCGGCGGCCGCGCGCAGCTCGGCGTCGCTCGCCTCGGGCCGGCCGAGGCGCAGGTTCTCGGCGACCGTGCCGTGGAACAGGTAGGTGTCCTGGCCGACGATGGCGTAGTGGCCGCGCAGCGCCTCGAAGCCGATCTCCCGGAGGTCGCGCCCGCCCAGGGTGACGCGGCCCGCCTGCGGGTCGTAGAAGCGGAGCAGCAGCCGCAGGATCGAGGACTTGCCGCAGCCGCTGGCGCCGACCACGCCGACCCGCTCGCCGGCCCGGACCTCGAAGGACAGGCCGCGGTGAGCCGGCGCGCGGCCGCCGGGGTAGGCGAAGACGACCTGCTCGAAGGCGAGGCTGGGCGCCAGCAGCCCGGGCTCGACGTCCGGATCCGCGATCGAGGGCTCGCCGTCCATCAGCTCGAGGATGCTGCCGGCCGCCGAGCGCGCCAGCATGGCGTCGTGCAGCAGGCCGCGCAGGTCGCGCAAGGGGCGGAACACCTCGACGCCGAGCAGCAGCACGACCAGCAGCTCGGTCAGGCTCATCGCGCCCTCGCTCATCCGCCAGGCGCCGAGCGCCAGCGCCGCGACGGCGCCGAGCGCGATGCCGGTGTCGGCGATGCCGCGGGTCAGCGAGTTGGTCGCCAGCACCCACATGGTGCGGCGGAAGATCTCCTGCGCCTTCTCGGCGAGCAGCGCGGCGCGGCTGCGGCTCTGGCCGAAGGCCTTGAGCGTCGCCAGGCCCTGCACCGAATCGAAGAACTCCGAGGCGTAGTCGCGGTAGGCTTGGGCGCGCGCCAGCGAGTTCTTCTGGTCCCAGCGGTGGAAGGCGGCCGGCGCCAGCAGCGTCACCAGCGCGAAGAACAGCAGCACCGCGGCGACCGGCAGGTCGAGGAAGGCGACGCAGACGAAGATCGCCAGCGGCGTCAGCAGCGCGACCAGCAGCTGCGGGAGGTACTTGCCGAAGTAGACCTCGAGCTGCTCGACGCCCTCGATCAGCGCGGTGATGACGGCGCCGCTGCGGTTGAGCCCGAACCAGGCCGGGCCGAGCGCGACGATCTGGTCGTAGAGCCGCGAGCGCAGCACCAGCTGGACCCGGGCCGCGGTCTCGTGGGCGACCTCGACCCGCCAGTACTCGACCAGGCCGCGCAGCAGGATCACCGCCGCGACTCCGGCGACCGGCAGCCAGAGCTCGGCCAGCGGCCGTCCGGCTAGCACCAGGCCGAGCAGCCAGCCGAGCAGCGCCAGGCGCGCGACGCCGATCAGGGAAGAGGCCAGGCCGATCGCGACGGCACCGGCGATGCGGCCGCGCAGGCCCTCGGTGAAGGGCCAGAGTCGGGGATCGAAGTACATGGCCGGGCTCCGTTCCGGGTTGCGCAGACTGGCATAGCCCAAAGATTTTCGTTGCGCGCCTTTCGATCCCGCATAGCCTCTAAACGGATTTGTTGAGGGGCTCGGCGGCGTCGACGCTCTATCGAAGTGGGCCGCGGCGACCGTTCGCCCTCTCCTGCGTCATCCCCGCGAAGGCGGGGATCCAGAGGATGAGGCTGCGCGCACGAACCCGAGGAGTCCGCGCGCGCGGCGCCTTTCTCTGGATCCCTGCCTTCGCAGGGATGACGGGGGAGGACGGGAACAACGATCAAGAGAGCTGCCCACAAGGAGGCAACCCGATGTCCTTGAACTGGGACGACCTGCGCGTCTTTCTGGCGATCGCGCGCGAGGGCTCGCTGTCGGCGGCGGCGCGGCGCCTCGGCGTCACGCAGCCGACCGCCGGGCGGCGCCTGCGCGCCCTGGAGGACTCGCTGCAGGCACGGCTGTTCGAGCGCCATCCGCAGGGCTTCCTGCCGACCGCGGCGGGCGCCGAGCTGCTGCCGCTCGCCGAGACCATGGCGGCCTCGGCCGAGGCCGTGGCGCGCCGCCAGCCGGGCTTCGCCGACCGCGTGCGCGGCACTGTCCGAATCTCGATCGGCGAGGTCGTCGCGCAGTTTCTGGCGCCGCGCCTGGGCGCCCTGCGCGAGCGCCTGCCGGAGGTCGAGCTGGAGTTCCCGGTCAGCCACCTGCTGGCCAACCTGTCGCGCCGCGAGGCCGACCTGGTGATCCGCGAGTGCCTGCCGGACAGCCCCGGCCTGGTCGCGCGCAAGCTCGGCGCCTTCGGCTTCGCGGTCTACGGCTCGCGCGACTACGTCGCTGGCCACCCGGCGGCGCTCGGCGAGGCGCGCTACCGCGACTGCGACTGGGCCGGCTACGACGAGGAGCACGGCTACTTCGCCGGCCAGCAGTGGCTGCTCTCGAAGCTCGGGGGGCGGCCGCTGCCGGTCCGCCTCAACGACGCCCAGGTGCTGCAGGAGGCGGTGCGCGGCGGCGTCGGCCTGGGCGTGCTCGCCTGCTTCGCCGCCGACGCCGACCCGGCCCTGGTGCGGCTGACGCCGCCGCTGCCCGAGGTCGTCTCGCGCCAGCACCTGCTGGTCCACGACGACCTGCGCCGCGTGCCGCGGGTGCGCGCCGTCATGGACGCCCTGGTCGCGCTCTTCGAGGCCGAGGCGGAGACGCTCGCCGGCCGCCCCGAGCCCGAGCGGCGGAGCGCGTAGGCTCTGCGGCCTCCGCTCGCGAGGCAGCCACGCTATCCGTCGCTGCGCGGCGGAACTCTTCCCTCTCCGCCCCCGGGGCGGAGAGGGCAGGGAGAGGTGGGGGAGCGCACGGCCCGCGATCGAGGACCACAAAAAGGGAGTTCGGGCGAACGACGTGGTCACGGCCGACGGCGGAGGGCTGCCCCGCCTCTCCCCGACCCTCTCCGCCCCACAGGGGCAGAGAGGGAGTAGGGTGCTATGCCGTCGCCTTCTGGACGTCGGGATGGATCTCCAGCAGGCGGTCGAAGCCGGACATCTTGAAGACCTCGGCGACGGCGGGCTTGAGGCCGGCGAGGCGGAAGGCCTTGCCGGCGGCCTTGGCGGTCTTGCCGCCGATCAGCATGACGCGCAGGCCGGCCGAGCTGACGTAGGCGACCTCGCTCATGTCGATGACCACGCCCTTGTCGGCGCTCTCGAGCGCGGCCATGAGGGCCGTCTGGACCTCCGGCGACGAGACGGTGTCGAGCTTGCCTTCGAGCCGCATCACCGTAAGCCCGCCCTGAACGTCCTGACCGATCTCCATGCCTCTGCTCCTGCTCCCGTGTCCGTATCAGGCTTCCTGCTTCTTGGCGAAGCTCAGCCGGTTCTTGCCGTCCTGGCGCCGATAGGCGACCTCGTCCATCAGCTGGCGGACCAGGAACAGCCCTAGCCCGCCGACCTGCCGCTCGTCGAGTCCGGCCTCGAGATCCGGCTCCGGCGCCGAGAGCGGGTCGAAGGGCCGGCCGTCGTCGACCACCTCGGCGCTCAGCGTCTCGCCGTCCCAGCGGCAGGCGACCTCGATGGCGTGCTCGACCCCCGGCTCGTCGGCATCGTCATAGGCATAGCCGACGATGTTGGCCAGGATCTCGTCGAAGGCCAGCTCGAAGGTCGTCGCCAGGCCGGGGTCGATGCCCTGGCGCTCGGCCCAGTCGGACAGCGCCGCGGCGAGGCGCGCATGTTCGGCCAGGTCGTTGCGCAGCGTCAGTTCCAGCGTCTCGCTCATCGCGTCAGCTCCGCCCCCTGGCCGCGCCCGCTGCCGGGCGGTGCGATCTCGTAGACGACCTGGCGGCCGTAGTTCTTGGCCAGCGCCAGCTCGCCGCGGTAGCGGCAGGCCCAGGCCGCCGGCGCCGGCTCGCCGGTCATGCGCGCCTCGGCGTCGGCGGCGCTGTGCTCGCTGGCGAGCAGGGCGACGAACTGCTCGGAGGCGTAGATCCGGCCCGGCACGGTGATCGGTTCGATGCGCGCCGCGCGGTTGACGTTGCCGCCGTAGAGCACCTGCTCGCCGCTCAGCGGGTGGTCGCCGGTGAACACCGGCCCGGCGTGCAGGCCGATGCGCAGGCGCAGGCGCACCGGCAGGCCGAGCGCGCGCGCGTCGACCGCCTCGAAGGCGCGGGTCAGCCCGACCGCGATCTCGGCCAGCTCGACGGCATGCTCGGTGACGATGAACAGCGCGTCGCCCCAGCTGCCGACGTGGACGGCGGGATCGAGCCGGCTGCCCAGACGGTCGCGCACCGCCTGCAGGAAGGACCAGAAGGCCGGCAGGTGGTGGTCCTGGATGGTCGAGTAGCCGACGACGTCGGCGAACAGCATGGCGCGCACCGCCTGGGTCGGCCCGTCGCCGGGCGAGGGCGGGGCGGCGGGGGCGTCGCTCGCCGCGGTCTCGGCGTCGGCCGGCAGCGGCGCGTCGGCCGGCAGCGAGTCGCGCAGGTCGGCGAGGTCGAGGATGCGCAGGCGCGCCGGGTCGCCCCAGTGGTCGATGAAGTCGCTCGGGCTGCCGGGCAGCGGCTCGGCCAGGTAGTCCCAGGCGGCGACCAGGATCGGCGCGCTGTCGAGCGCGGCGGCGCGCAGCCGCGCGCGCCCGTCGATCACCTGGTTGGCGAAGCGCAGCAGCACCGGGTTGCCGAGGTAGAGGTCCTGGCAGACCGGCGTCACGTCGGCGACGGCCTTGCGCGCCGCCTCGTAGCGCTCGACCCAGCGGGTGCCGCAGGGGCGCACCCGGCGCTCGACGAAGTCGGCCTCCTCGAAGGGCAGCACGGCGTTGACCTCGGCGCCGCGGCGCAGCATCGCCTCGACGAAGATCAGGTCGGAGCCGGCGGCCAGCGAGCAGTAGCCGATCGGTGCGGTCAGCTCGCCGAGCAGCCGGTCCAGGGCCTCGGCCAGCGGCGCCTCGGCCTGCGGCGGCAGCACCGCCTCCTTCTGGCCGGGGCGGTCGGCCGGCGCACCGGCGAAGATCACCACCTCGGGCGGCGGGAAGTGCGCCCACAGCCGCTCGGGGACCTGGACGCCGAGCCCGGCCAGGTCGCGGAGGTGCTGGCGCGCCTCGACGCCGCGTGCCGGCTCGCCGGCGGCCAGCCGCCCGGCCTCGGCGAGCCGCCGGTCGGCCTCCTCCGCGCGGCCGAGCAGCAGGTTCGCCTCGGCCGCCGCCAGCGCCCCGGCGAAGCCGGCTTCGCCGTCCTCGTCCTCTCCGCCCGGCGCGGCGGCGAGGCAGGCCAGCGCCAGCTCGCGCGCGCCGGCGGTCTCGCCGAGGAAGCGCGACAGCACGGCCGCGGTCGCGCCCTCGACCAGGCCGCGATGACGTCGGAAGCGGCCGAGCTCCAGGTCGCGCGCCCGGCGCAGGTCCTCGAAGGCGCCGAGCTCGCGCCAGCTCGCCCGGTAGATGCGGCCGAGCAGCTCCGCGCGCTCCGGCGAATCGAGCAGGGCGGCGGCCTCGGCGGCGGGCCGCTCGGGCTCCAGGCGGTCGAGCAGCGGATCGAAGGCGGCGGCAGTCTCGCGCGCCTCGGCGACGGCGCCGGTCAGCACCAGGGCGGTGGCGGCGAGCAGGCGCAGCAGGGCGTCGTCGCGGCCCTGCGCCTGGGTCGCCTCCAGCGCCGCGCGGGCGCGGTCGTAGGCGCGGAAGAACTGGCCGCGGCGCAGGTCGTGGCGGACCTCGGCGACGATCTGCGGTTCGCCGGCGTCGGCCGTCATCGTCCGCCTCCTCGGTCATCCCCGGTCTCGTCCGCGTCGCCGGCGGCGCCGCGCCGCACGACCAGGCAGGTCAGGTCGTCGGCCTGGGGCTCGCCGCGCGCGAACTCCTGGACGGCCGCGAAGACGCGCTCGACCAGCGCCTCGGCGGATTCGCCCGCCGCACCTTCGAGGGTCGCCGCCAGGCGCGCCTCCTCGAACAGCTCGCCGGCGCTGTCGTTGGCCTCGGTGACGCCGTCGGTATAGAGCAGCAGGGAGTCTCCCGGCTCCAGCGTGAAGACGCCGGCCTCGTAGTCCAGTCCCGGCATCACCGCCAGCGCGACGCCGGCCGCCGTCTCCAGCCACTCGACCCGGCCGTCGGCGCGCAGGATCAGCGGCGGATTGTGACCGGCGTTGGCGAACTCGACCCGCCCGCTGCGGCGCTCCAGGACGCCGTAGAACAGCGTAACGAACATCATCTGCTCGTTCTCGCCGGCGAGCAGCTCGTTGAGCTGCGCCAGCGCCGCCGCCGGGGCGTCGCCGCGCAGGCCGACGGCCTTCATGAGGGTGCGCGCGATCAGCATGAAGAAGGCCGCCGGCACGCCCTTGCCGGAGACGTCGGCGACGACCAGGCCGAGCCGCTCCTCGTCGATCTTGAAGACGTCGTAGAAGTCGCCGCCGACCTCCTTGGCCGCGGTCATGCGGGCGTCGATCTGGGTGGCGCCGAACGGCGGGAAGGTGCGCGGCAGCACCGACTGCTGCATGGTCCGCGCGATGTCGAGCTCCTGCTCCAGCGCGATCAGGCGGGTCTTGGCTTCCAGGGCCTCGCGCAGCTCGGCGACGAGGTCGGTCAGGCGCGCCTGCTGGTCGCGCACGCGCGTCGTCATGCGCTCCAGCGCGACGGCGATCAGGCCCAGTTCGTCGCCGCCCTCGCCGCGCTCGCTGGCCGCCTGCTCGGCCTCGGCGGCGGCCTCGATCTGGCGCAGGTCCTCCAGCGCCGTCTCCTTGGCCTCGCCTTCCAGGGTGTCGGACAGCATGGCCATCTGCCGGCGGATGAAGCGGGCCTGCCGGCGTCGCCGCCGCTCGCGCTCGTCGGCGGCGCGCTCGACCGTCACGGCGACGCTGCGGAAGACGTCGATCGCGCGGCCGATCTGGCCGACCTCGTCGCGGCCGCTCGGCAGCTCCGCGTAGTGGTCGGTGCGTCCCGCCGAGAGCGCGTTGAGCGCCTGGATGCCGTCGTCGAGCGGCCGCAGCGCGCCGCGCAGATAGATCCAGAGCAGGCTAAGGACCAGGGCCGCGCCGAGCAGCATGGCGGCGAGCAGGGCGAGGTGGGTCAGGCGCCGCTGTTCGGCTGCTTCGGTGACGTCGCGGGCGACCAGCACGGTGGCGCTGGTGCCACCGCCGACGTCGGCGACGACGATGCCGCCGACCTGCCAGTAGCGCTCCTCGAGCTCGACCTCGACCATGCGCCGCCCGAACTCGCCGTCGCCCGCCGCGGCGATCGCCTGCCACAGCGCGCCCTCGCTGCCGGCGATGCGCCCGGCCTCGCGGTCGACGACGAAGAGCTCGGCATCCAGGATGTCGGCGACGCGCGCGACCTGCGCGCCGAGATCGAGCGTGGTCACCGAGGTGCCGACCCGCTCGTCGCCGAGCTGAATCGGCGCGGCGGCGATGCCGATGAGCTCCTCGTCGATGACCCGGGCGCCGTAGGTCGGGCTGTCGACCCAGAAGAAGGCCCACTCGACGTTGCGCAGCATCATGCGCGCGAAGAAGGAGATGTCGGTCGAGTAGAGCAGGTCGCCCCCGGTCGTGAAGATGTCGAGGCGCTCCAGGCCGGTACCGGCGGCCGTCGCCTTGCCGATCCGCTCCTCGAGCACGCGCAGGTCGCCGCGGTCGCCCTCCTGCAGGGCGGCGGCGATGCCCGGTTCCTGCAGCAGCGCCGTCGTGGCGGCCTGGGCGCTGCGCAGCGCCGAGCCGACGACCTGCTCCCAGATCGTCTCGTAGTTGGCCAGCTGCAGCTCCGCGGCCTGGCGGTCGGCGGCCTGGTCGCGCAGCAGGAAGGCGTAGCCCATGATCGTCATCGGCAGGGCGACGATCAGCAGCACGATCAGCATGATCCGGGTGCGCAGCAGCATCTCAGGCGCTCCCGCCGCCGGCCGTGCCGCGGGAGCCCGGGGCGGCCGCCTCCCGCTCCGGCGCGGCGAGCACGAGACGACGTACCGCCGGGCGCAGCAGCATCGCGCCGGCGCCGGCGAGCAGCGCGAGGCCGGCGAGGCTGACCGGCTCGATCAGCCGTTCCGCCGAGACCGCCGCGAGCAGGCCGGACGCGCCGCCGACCAGCAGGCGCAGCGCGAGCCAGGCGCCGCCGCTGCGGATCCCGTGGCGCCGGGCGTAGCGCAGCGCCGCCCCGCCCAGCAGGCCGGCGCCGAGCGCCAGGCCGATCCAGACCGCCGGCGGCGCCGTCGCCGGGCTCAGGCGGAACAGCAGCAGCGCCACCGCGCCGAGCACCGCCGTGCCGGCCAGCGACAGGCCGGTCGGCAGCAGCAGCCTGGCCGCGGCGAGCCCGAGCGCGGCCGCCGCCGCGACCGGCAGCAGGCCGGCCCACTCGCCGGCCAGCAGGAACCAGCAGAGAATCGCGGAGAGCAGCGCCGCGGCCAGCGACAGCGGCGGCCAGAGGTCGGAGCGCCTGGCGTCGAGCCGGCGGTCGAGCCGCGGCGCGCCGGCGGCGCTGCCCAGCTCGCTGTCGCGCGCCAGGCTCTCGACCTGGGCGGCGACGCCGGCTTCGAAGACCGCGCGCCGGACCTCTTCGGCATAGGCGAGGAAACGGTCGGCGCGCTGGCTCAGGCGATGCATCAGCGCGTTGAAGCGGAACATCGCCGCGCCGAGTTCGCCGCCGGCGTGGCGTCCCGAGAGCTCGAAGCGGCTGCCGTCGGAGCGCGCCGCGGCCTCGAGCAGGCGGCGCAGCCGCGCGAGCGGCTCGCTGTGGCCGGCGCTGTAGAGGAAGGCCGCGAGTTCCGCCGCGAGGAGCAGCGCCAGCAGCACCAGGGGGAGAGATCCGCGGGCGTGGCGCACCAGTCGCTCGCGCAGCTGCTTGCCCTGCACCGCGACGTGGACGAAGCCGACGATCTCGCCGTCCTGGAGCAGCGGCAGGCTGCTGATCGAGAAGCCGTCGACGCTCACCGCCTCGGGCTCGATGCCGGCCGCCCGGCCGCCACGCGCGACGCGGGGATCGGCGAGCAGGGGATCGAGGCGCTCGCGCCCGATGCCGCCGTAGTGCAGGCGCTGCATCGCGGCGTCGGTCACGGCGACGAAGCGGATGTCCGGATCGTTGGCCGGGATCTGCTCCATGTAGTCCCACATGCCGCGGATCTCGGCGAGCGGGATGCCGAGGCCGACGGCCAGCTCGAGGTCGCGACGCACCCGCTGGGCGCGCGACAGCGCCTTCTCGTCGAGCACGGCCGAGAACTGCGACTCGGCCTGGCCGAAGCCGACGAAGACGGTCGCCGCGCCGCCGAGCAGCGCGGCGCCCAGGGCCAGCAGGACGGCCAGCAGCGGGCCGAGCGGGAGGCGCGGGCGCGTCGCCATGGCTTTCCTGCCGCCCGCTCAGGCCGTCTCGTCGAGACGCCGGACCTCGGCCTCTCGTTCGCCGAGGCTGCCGACGCGGCGGTCAAGCCAGGCCTCGAAGCGCGCCAGGCTGTCGGGCAGCGCGGCCGGCTGCGCCGGGTCCGGTGCCGCGGACGGCTGCGGCCGCGCCAGGCCGGCGCGCTCGTAGAGCGTGTCGAGGCGCCGGCGCAGGCCCTCCAGACGGGCGGCGCCCGGCAGCGGCAGCAGCGCCAGCAGCAGGGCGGCGAGCAGGGCCCCGGCGGCGACGATGGCGACCGCGCCCAGCGCCAGGCTGATCGCATAGCGGGCGCGCTGGTCGTCGACCGTGTCCGCCGGCAGCGTCACGGTCACGCTGCCGAGCGGCTCGCCGAACAGCCCGGTGAGGCGCAGCCCGAGGCTGATCCGGGCGCCGTCGGCGCGGAACCACTGGGCCGGCGCGTCGCCGTTCGGCATTTCGGCCGCAGCGAGCGGTGCGGCCTCGCCGATCTCCGCCTCGTTGGTCGAGAAGAGGATGCGGCCGCGCTCGTCGTTGACCCGGATCGCCGAGAGGTCGGGCGCCTGGGTCCGCTCGTCGGCCAGGACCGCGAGCAGGCGTCGCTGCTGCTCCAGCACGACGCCGGCCTGCAGGCCGTTCTCGATGTTGCGCGCGACCTCGGTGGCGACCTCGGAAAGCCGCGACTGGACGGTGGTCATCAGCGTGCGCTCGAAGGCGGCGAGGCTGCCGAGCACGGCGGCGACCGTGCCGACCAGCAGCCCGGCGACGGCGATCGCCAGCAGCAGGCCGCGCAGGCCCGGGCCGCCGCCGCCCGCCGCTGCGGGCGCGGGGCGTGTGGCGGAGGAGGGGCTGGCGTCGCTCACGCCTGCACGAATTCCGCGATGGTCAGCATCGACATCGGCGGATAGAAGCCGAGGCGATGCGCGGTCGCCATGTTGACCAGCAGCGAGAAGCGGTCGAGGCTCTCGATCGGAATCGCCGCCGGGTCGCGCCCCTCGACCAGGATCTGCTCGGCGATGTAGCCGGTGAACTGGCCGACGTTGTAGTAGCGGCTGACCAGGCCGAGCAGGCCGTGGGAATCGCGGATGAAGTTCTCGGCGCCGGCGAAGCTCGGCAGGCCGATCTCGGTGGCCGAGCCGGTCAGCAGGTCGCGGTTCACGTTGAGGAACGAGTCCGGAGGAATGTAGAGCCATTCCGCGCCCTGCTCCTTGACCGCCGCGACCTTGTCGGGGATCGACTCGGGCAGCGGCTTGTCGTCGGCGTCGAGCGCCACCGGCTCGGCGATCACCCGGAAGCCGTCGCGCTCGGCCAGCGCCTCGATCTGCGCGACGGTCAGGCGGGCGTTCGATTCCAGCGGGTTGAAGACCGCGCCCAGCGCCTCGAAGGCGCCATAGGCCTGGATCGTGCGCAGCTGGGTCTCGACCGGCGCGATGTAGAGCGTGCCGGTCAGGTTCTGCCGCGGCTGATCGTAGGCCTCGACCAGGCCGGAGCCGATCGGGTCGCTGACGATGGTGAAGACCGAGGGGATCTCGGTGACGTTGGTCGCCGGGTCGGCCTCGCCGACCTTGCCGAAGGTCGTGAGCGCCGTGGTCGTGCCCCAGGTGTAGACCAGGTCCGGCTGCAGCTCGAGCGCCTCCTGGACGTGTTCGGCGACCGTCTCGCGGCTGCGTCCGGCGTCGCGCACGATCAGCTCGGTGCGCACGCCGCGCCGGTCGAGGTAGTCCTTGAAGCCCTGGCTGGCGTCCTCCCAGCCGCGCCAGGTGATCATGAAGATCCGGTACGGCGGCTCGGCGGCGCGCGCACGCTTCGCGCCTCCCGGCAGCAGGGCGCCGGCGGCGCCGCCGGCGAGGCCGCCGAGCAGGGTCCGGCGGCTGGTCGGAAGGCGAAGGAGGCGGGAGGGCTGTGTCATGCCGTGCTGTCCCGGGGGGCGTCGCGCGTCGCGGAGCCGATGCGCGCGGCCAGGGGGTAGAAGAGCAGCGCCGTGGCCGCCGAGAGGCCGCCGATCGCCGCGATCGTCGCATCATAGCCGCTGGTCGCGATGATTGTCGCGGCCAGCAGCGGCCCGAGCACGCTGCCGATGCGCTCGGCGAGCCTCAGCAGGGCGACCAGGCTGGTCTCGCCGTAGAGCCGCGCCTCCTCGGGGCAGAGCAACGGCAGCAGCGCCAGCATCGGCGCCGAGGCGACGCCCTGGGCGAGGCCGAAGACGGCGACCGCGACCGGGATGCCGTCGGTCGGGTCGACGGCGGTCACCGCGAGCAGGGCGCCGCCGGTCAGCAGGCCGCCGAGCGCGACCAGCGGCGCGTAGCGGCCGCCGCGGTCGCCGAGCCAGGCGCCGAGCTGCGTGCCGATCAGCATGAACACGCCGTAGAGCATGATCGTGCGGCCGATCGCCGGCTGGCTGACGCCGAGCGAGTCGAGCAGCAGCGGCGTCAGGTAGAACAGGAAGCCGGTGAGCGCGATCTTCGCCGGGATCGCCGCCAGCAGGATCAGCGCGGCGAGGCGCGGGTTGGCCAGGGCGCGCACGACCTGGGCGAGGCGCGCGCGAGTCGGCGCGGCGTCGCGCTTCGGATCGTGCATGTAGGCGGCGGCGACGATCGCGGCAGCCAGCACCAGCAGCGCCGAGATCAGGAAGGTCGCGGCGTAGCCGAGGCGGTCGGCGAGCACCGCGCCGATCGAGGAGCCGCAGATCACCGCCGTGGTGATCGCGCCGACGAACACCGCCATCGAGCGCGCGCGCTGGCCGGGCTCGGCGGTGCCGGCGAGGTAGCCCTGGGCGGCGATGGTGACGACGGCATAGCCGATCGCGCTGAGGCTGCGCCAGACCAGCAGGTCGTAGACGGTCAGCGCAGCCGCCGTGCCCAGGTAGCCGACGATCGCCGGCACCGCGCCGGCCAGGAACACCCGGCGCGGGCCGAAGCGGCTGACCCAGGTGCCGCCGAACGGCGTCGCCAGCGCGACGAAGGCCATGAACACGACGATCGGCAGGCCGATCACCACGTCGCGCGGCAGCAGCTCGACGCCGAGGCCGGGCAGCAGGCCCTGCATCGGCAGGTAGAGGCTCTCGGCGTAGAGCGGCAGGAAGGAGCGCGACAGCTCTTCGGCGAAGACGAAGATGAACAGCGGCAGGCGCGCGTCGACGCGGCTCGGGATCGTGCCGGCGGTGTCGTCGGCGTAGCCCAGGCGCACCGAGCGGCGCAGCGATTCCAGGCGCAGCGCGAGCTGCTCGGGGATCCGGCGCAGCCCGGACATGCCGTGGTCGATGCGCGAGTAGGACTGGCTGATGCGCCGGGTCAGCTCGTCGAGCGCCGTCATCACTCGGCCGATCTCGTCGCGCCGCGCCCAGCTGCGCGGCCGCACCGTCCAGTCGCCGGACGCGGCGTCGCGCACCGTGCGCTCGATCAGGCGCAGCGGCGTCAGGATGTTGCGGTCGACCACGAAGACCAGCAGCTCGAAGGTGATCAGCAGCGACACGATCAGGACGATCAGCACGTCCCAGCGGATGTCGGCGATCTGCTGCTCGGCGTAGGCCCGGTCCATGCCGACCTGCAGCCGGCCGAAGGGAGTGCCCTCGTGGACCAGCGGGAAGCTGGCGTTGCGGATGCTCTCGAGGTTGAGGATCTCGGACCCGGCCTCGAGGGCCGCCAGACGGCCGGCCGCGGCGGCCGCGCGCAGCTCCTCGGTGCGCTCGCCGGCGCTGTAGAGGATCCCGCCGTCGGGGCCGGTCAGGCCGATGTAGACGATCGCCGAGTGGTTGGCGAGGTAGTCCTCGAGGAAGGGCTCGACGCCGCGCATCTTCTCCAGCGGGATGCCGAGGGCGACGGTGCGCTCGAACTCCGAGGCGACGGTGCGCGCGACCAGCTCGGAGTCGCGGTCGAACTCCGGGACCAGGACCTGGTCGAGGGTCTGCCAGGCCTGCTGCGAGACCCACAGCGCCGAGGCCAGCAGCACCGCGATCGCGGTCGCCAGCAGGCCGTTGATGACGCGCCGCCAGACGCGGTCGTCCATCAGCGCCGCCTCGGCCGCCTCCGGGCTCTCGGCGGCCTCGGGCCGCTGCGGGGCGTCGTTGTTCTCGGGCTGGCTCATGGGCGGCGGATCATTCTGGCTAGTCCTGCCGGCGCGTCTGCTCGACCAGCCGCTCGACGTCGCGCAGCTCGCCGAGCGCCCGGTGCGCGGCGCGCTGGAAGCCGGCCGCGGCCGGGACCGGCGCGTCGGCGTCGCCGCCGATCGAGGCGATCAGGCGGGCCTGCAGCGCCAGGCGCCGGCGCACGCCCTGCAGCAGCACCAGCGCGATCAGGCCGACCGCGGCGGTGCCGATCGCCGCGGCGCTCAGCACGGCGCTGGCCAGCGAGGCCAGCATGGTCTCGTTGCGCCGCTCGGCGTTCTGCGCGGAAACGCGGATCTCGACGCCGCCGACGACGGCGCCGAAGGGATTGACCAGCGAGGTCGCGGCGATGCGGTCGCCCTCGAGCACGGCCGAGACGACCTCCTGATCGCCGAGCCGGGCCAGCAGGTCGGGCCGCGTCCGCCCGCTGTTGTAGATGACCTGGCCGTCGTCGTCGAAGACGGCGATCGAGAGGATCTCGGGATAGCGCGCGCGCTGGCGCTCGACGATCTCCTGGGCGTTGCGGATCTGCTCGAGCGGCAGGCCGAGGTCGAGCCCGGCCTCCAGCGTCGCCTTGAGGTCCTGGGCCAGGAAGCTGTAGCGGCTGCTGTCCAGCGACTCCGTGACCTGCACGAACTTGGCGTAGTTCAGCCGCGCGGTGATCAGCACCGCGGCCAGCAGCACGAGCGCGATCAGGATGGCCAGGCGCAGCGGCAGGGGCATGGCGCTCGCTTCCTCGGGCCGTCAGGTGCCGGCGGCCCGGACGCCGCCGCGGCTGGCGCGGACGGCGGCCAGGGTCGCGGCCTCGGGGCCGATGCCGAAGCCGGCCAGGATGTCGGCGAAGTCGTCCGGGGCGATCAGGCGGAAGCGCCGCTGGAAGGCGGCGATCTCGTCGCTGTCGGGCAGGTGCCAGTAGCGCCGGCGCGCGGAGTCCTGGGGCGTCGCCGGCAGCGCCTCGCCCGCGGCCAGCGTGGCGATCGCCCGGGTCAGCGCCGGGATCGCGGTCGGGTAGGCGTTGACCACGTGCCACTGCAGGCTGCGCGCCGGATCGACGGTCAGCGAGCTGGTCTCGATGACCGGGCCGGTGTCGATGCCGGCGTCGACGTAGTGCACCGTGCAGCCGATCCGCGCCTGACCGGCCGAGAGCTGATGGAAGGGCGCGAACAGGCCGGCGTACTCGGGCAGGTAGCCCGGGTGCACGTTGATGATGCCGTGGCGCGGCACCTCCAGGAACGCCGGCGGGAAGATGTGCGAGAAGCGCAGCGAGATCACGAGGTCCGGCGCCAGCGCCCGGTAGTCGGCCTCGACCTCGCGCAGCCGCGGCACGACCCGGACGGTCGCGCCGAGCCGCCGGCCGAGGCCGGCGAAGTCGTCCCAGCACTCGGCCGGGCCGGCACCCGCGCCCGGCCCGCCGCTGCCGGCGTTGCGCAGCGGCAGCAGCCAGCCGAGCGGCAGCTCGCGCTCGAAGAAGCGCAGCAGGTCGAGATCGGCGCGCTCGCGTTCGAGCGGCCGGGTGATGTCCGACAGCCAGAGGGTGACCTCGTGGCCGGCCAGCGCGCCGGCCAGCTGGTTGACCGCGACCAGGGCCGGCAGGTCGTTCTTTGCGCAGATGAGGATGCGCATCACGCCCGCCGGGCCGGCGTGTCGGATGGCGGTAGCCTGTCGAGCAAAATGGATCCTGTCCCCCGAAGAACCGAGCCGGGAGCCTATCCAGGCCCCGTGGGCCGATCAAGTGAAAATTCCGCCCGGCACGATGTATTCGGGCCGACCTCAATAATAATCCTGAAGTCTTCGCTATTATTCGGACGCAACGCGGGTGTACTTCCGGGGCGGCGCGCGCCCGGCCGCGCGAAGGCAGAGCGCCGGTTCGCGCCCGCAAGCCGCCTTGCGGTAGCGCAATGCCGGCGACCGGACGGCGGCCTAGCCTGAAGGCGTTCCGGAGGCGGCTCGCCCCTCCGGCCCACCGCAGGGAACGCCGCGGGCGACGCGATGTCTGGCGACGCGAGATCGGAAATCCAGGAGGACCCAGCGGCCGGCCGGCTGCGGGCGGTGCGCGGCTCCGTGCTCGACATCGCCTTTCCGCGCGGCCACCTGCCGGCGATCGGCGAGGCGCTCGACCTGCCCCTCGACGAGGGCGGGGTCCTGCTGGCGGAGGTCGAGGGGCATCTCGACGAGACGACGCTGCGGGCGATCTGCCTGGACTCGACGGCGGGGTTGTCGCGGGGCGCCGCGGTCCGCGCGACCGGCGCGCCGCTGACCGTGCCGGTCGGCGAGGCCGTGCTCGGGCGCCTGATCGACGTGCGCGGCCGGCCCGTCGACGCCGGCCCGCCGCTGCCCGAGGGTACGCCGCGCCACGCCATCCACGCCGCGCCGCCCAGTCTGGTCGAGCGGCCGGTCGGCCGCGAGCTCTATGAGACCGGCATCAAGGTGATCGACCTGCTGGCGCCGCTGGCGCGCGGCGGCAAGGCCGGCCTGTTCGGTGGCGCCGGCGTCGGCAAGACCGTGCTGATCATGGAGCTGATCCGCACCGTCGCGGAGAAGTACAGCGGCCTGTCGATCTTCGCCGGCATCGGCGAGCGCTCGCGCGAGGGCCAGGAGTTGCTGCTCGAGATGACCCAGTCTGGCGTGCTCGATCGCACCGCGCTGATCTTCGGCCAGATGAACGAGCCGCCGGGTGCGCGCTGGCGGGTCGGGCTCGCCGCCGTGGCCATGGCCGAGGCCTTCCGAGACGGCCTGCCCCGCGACGACGGCGCTCCCGGCTCCGGTCACGACGTGCTGCTGCTGATGGACAACGCCTACCGCTTCGTCCAGGCCGGGATGGAGGTCTCGGGCCTGCTCGGCCGACTGCCCTCGCGGGTCGGCTACCAGCCGACCCTGGCGAGCGAGGTCGCCGAGCTGGAGGAGCGCATCGCCTCGACGCGCGCGGCCTCGATCACCGCGATCCAGGCGGTCTACGTGCCGGCCGACGACTTCACCGACCCGGCGGTGGCGGAGATCTTCTCGCATCTCGACAGCTCGATCGTGCTGTCGCGCTCGCTCGCCGCCGAGGGGCTCTATCCGGCGATCGACCCGCTCGCCTCCAGCTCGGTGCTGCTCGACCCCACGGTGGTCGGCGAGGCGCACTACCGCCTGGCGGTGGAGGTGCGCGCCACGATCGCGCACTACCGCGAGCTCCAGGACATCATCGCGCTGCTCGGCATCGACGAGCTCTCGGCGGCGGATCGGCGGGTCGTCGGAAGGGCGCGGCGCCTGATGCGCTTCCTCAGCCAGCCCTTCACCGTCACCGAGGCCTTCACCGGCCGCGCCGGGCGCGTCGTGCCCCTGCCCGAGACCCTGAAGGGCTGCCGGGCGATCCTCGACGGCGAGGCTGACGACTGGCCGGAGAGCCGGCTCTACATGATCGGCGACTTCGCCGAGGCCGCCGGGCAGGCCGAGGTCGCCGGGCAGGCCGAGTCAGGGGCCGGTCCGCCATGAGGCTGACGGTTGCCACCCCTTTTGCCCTGGTCGTCGAGCGCGACGGCGTCGAGCACGTACGGGCCGAGGACGCCAGCGGCAGCTTCGGGCTGCTGGAGCGCCACGCCGACTTCGTCACCGCGCTCGGGCCGTCGGTCGTGACGTGGCGCGGCGGGGGCGGCGGGCAGGGACATTGCGTCGTGCGCAGCGGCATCCTGGCGATGCGCGGCGGCCGCGAGGTCTCGATCGCCGCGCCCGAGGCGGTCATCGGCGACGACCTCGAGGAGCTGGAGCGCCGCGTCGTCGCCGAGCTGGGCGCCCTGCGCGCCGAGGAGGCCGCGTCCCGGGCCGAGGCCCAACGCGTCGAGATCGCGGTGATTCGCCGGATGCTCGGCTACCTGCGTGGCGAGCGCCAGGCCCGCGGCGGGGAGCTCTGAGCGGTGTCGCGCCCGGCCGACGACAACCACGACGGAGAGCGGGAGGACTTCGACCTGACCGCACCGGTGCGCGAGCGGCGCCGCCGCGACGCCTTCGGCCGGCGCCACGGCGAGCGCTCGATCGGCCAGAACATCGCCATGATCGGGGCACTCGGCTGGCTGATCGTCACGCCGACGCTGGCCGGGCTGTTCCTGGGCCGGCTCCTCGACCGCAGCCTTGGCAGCGGCATCACCTGGAGCGCCGGGCTGCTGTTCCTCGGCGTCGTGCTGGGCGGCTGGCTCGCCTGGCAGCGGATGCACCGGCCATGATTCCGGCCACGACGCGGGAGGCGATCGTCTCGGCGCTGCCCTGGCTGCCGCTCGGCGGGCTGCTCGGCTGGGCCTTCTTCGCCAGCCTGCGGCGCGTCGCCGGGCTCTACGCGGGCGCCGCCCGGGGAGGCGGCACGGGCCGGCACGACCTGGCCCTGGCCCTCGCCCTGCAGGTCGGCCGGCTCGGCGTTGCCGTGGCGGTCTTCTGGCTGGCCGCCCGCCAGGGTGCGGTGCCGCTCGGCGCAGCCTTTCTCGGCTTCCTGCTGGCGCGCCTGCTGACCGTACGCCGCGGCCTCGCCGGCCTGCAGCGGGAGCGGCCGGACCCGGGAGCGCGCCGATGATCGAATCCCCGCTGACGACGCGCCTGCTCGTCGAGCTCGGCCCGGTGCCCGTCAGCCGCACGGCTGCCGTCTCCTTCGCCATCGCCGGGCTGCTCGCGGTGGCCGGCTGGCTGCTCGGCCGGCGGGCACGCAGCGAGCGACAGGGGGAGGTCGGTCCAGGCCGGGTGGGCACGGCCGTCGAGTACCTGCTCGAGACCCTGGAGCAGCAGATTCGCGAGATCATGCGCCTCGACGACGCGCGGCCTTTCCTGCCGCTGCTCGGCACGCTGTTCCTGTTCCTGCTCTGCGCCAACCTGGTCGAGCTGCTGCCCGGCCTGGAGGCGCCGACCGGCCACCTGGAGACGACCGCGGCGCTGGCCCTGCTCGTCTTCGTGGCGGTCCATGCCTACGGCATCCGGGCGCACGGCCTGGCCGGCTATCTCGCCCGCTTCGCCCGGCCCTTCTGGCTGATGCTGCCGCTCAACGTGCTGGCCGAGTTCACCCGCACCCTGGCGCTCGCGGTGCGGCTGTTCGGCAACATGATGAGCGGCGGTTTCATGATCGCCCTCGCCGTCGCCCTGGCCGGCTTCCTGGTGCCGGTGCCGCTGCTCGCGCTCGAGGCGCTGGTCGGCATCATCCAGGCCTACATCTTCACCGTGCTCGCCGCTGTCTTCATCGGCGCCGCGATCGGCCACGGCGAGGCCCCGGTCGACGACGACGCCGGTGAGCCCGAGCCGGACCGCGGGAGCGGTGCTCCAACCCGAGATCCAACCGAGGAGGGACCATGACGATCGAGATGATCAGCCTGCTCGTCGCCGGCCTGGCGGTGTCGTTCGGCGCCATCGGGCCGGCGCTCGCGGAGGGCCGCGCGGTCGCTGCGGCGATGGACGCGATCGCCCGCCAGCCGGAGGCCTCGGGCGTGCTGGCGCGCACCCTTTTCGTCGGCCTGGCGATGATCGAGACGATGGCGATCTACTGCCTCGTGGTGGCGCTGCTCGCCCTCTTCGCCAACCCCTTCGTCGGCGGCTGAGCGGAGCGGGAGCCGCGGCCATGACCTTCGACGGCTGGACTTTCGGGTTCGAGGTCCTGAACTTCCTGGTGCTGGCGCTGCTGCTCTGGCGCTTCGCCTACCGGCCGCTGCTCGCCGCCATCGACCGGCGCCGGGCCGCCACGGCCGCGCAGCTCGAAAGCGCCCGGGAGGAGCGCAGCCGGGCCGAGGCGCTGCGACGGGAGCTGGAGTCGGAGCGCGAGGCGCTCGCCGGCCGCCGCGACGCGGCGCTGGCCGAGGCGCGGCGCGCCGCCGACGCCGAGCGCGAGCGGCTGCTGGCCGAGGCGCGCGAACAGGCCGCCGGGCTGGTCGACGCGGGCCGCCGGCGGCTGGACGGCGAGCGCCGCACCGCCGAGGGGGAACTGCGTCGGCAGGCCGGCCGGCTGGCGGTCGCGCTCGCCCGGCGCTTGCTCGAGGGCGCCGGCGGCGCCGAGCTGCGCCGCCGCCTTGCCGAGCAGGCGCTGACCAGCCTGAAGGCGCTCTCGACCGAGCGGCGCGAGGCGCTGCTCGCGTCGCTCGACCAGGGTCAAGCGGTGGTTGCGACGCCGGAAGCCCTGGACGACGCCGAGCGCGAAGCGCTGGAAGCGCGGCTCGGCGAGGCGCTCGGCCGGCCCGTGCCGCTCGAGACGCGGGTCGAGCCGGGGCTGATCGAGGGGCTGGAGCTGCGTTTCCCTCATCTGGCGCTGCGTCACAGCTGGGGCCATGCGCTCGAGCAGGCGCTCTCGGAGATCGAGCGCGACGATGCCGCCGCGACCGCCTGAGCCGGCCGGCTCGCCGCCCGGCGCGCTCGGCGGGTCGCTTTCCGCCTGGCGCGAATCGGCGGAGCGCCGCCTCGCGCCCGGCCTCGGCGGCCCCCGCCTGGAGGAGACCGGCCGCGTCGAACGGATCGGCGACGGCATCGCCCTGGTCAGCGGGCTCGACGGTGCGCGCGCCGAGGAACTGTTGGCTTTCCCGGGCGGCGTCTTCGGCCTCGCGCGCTTCCTCGATCCGGGGCGCATCGGCTGTGTGCTGCTCGATCCGCCGGGCGCGCTCGAGGCGGGCGACGGCGTGCGTGCCACCGGGCGGGTCGCCAGCCTGCCCGTCGGCGAGGCGCTTCTGGGCCGGGTCGTCGACCCGCTCGGCCGGCCGCTCGACGGCGGGCCGCCGATTCGCGGCGAGCGATTCGCGCCGATGGAGCGCCCGGCCCCCGGCATCGTCGAGCGCGACCTCGTCTCGGTACCGCTGGAGACCGGCCTGACCGTGATCGACGGCCTCTTCGCCATCGGCCGCGGGCAGCGCGAGCTGATCATCGGCGACCGCGCGACCGGCAAGACGGCGCTCGCCGTCGACACGGTCATCAACCAGAAGGACAGCGACGTCGTCTCGGTCTACGTCGCCGTCGGCCAGCGCTCGTCGAGCGTCGGCCAGGTGATCGAGGCGGTGCGCGCGCGCGGCGCGCCGGAGCGCACGGTCTTCGTCGTCGCCGAGGCCGACGCGCCGCCCGGCCAGCAGTGGCTGGCGCCCTTCGCGGGCTTCTCGGTCGCGGAGTTCTTCCGTGACCGCGGCGAGGACGCGCTGGTCGTCGTCGACGACCTCAGCAAGCACGCCGCGGTGCACCGCCAGATCAGCCTGCTGCTGCGCCAGCCGCCGGGGCGCGAGGCCTTCCCCGGCGACATCTTCTACCTGCACGCCCGGCTGCTGGAGCGCGCCGCGAAGCTGTCGCGCGAGCGCGGCGGCGGCTCGCTGACCGCGCTGCCGATCGCCGAGACCCAGGCCGGCAACCTGACGGCCTACATCCCGACCAACCTGATCTCGATCACCGACGGCCAGATCTACCTGGACGCGCGGCTGTTCGGCGAGGGCCAGAAGCCGGCCGTCGACGTCGGCCGCAGCGTCTCGCGCGTCGGCGGCAAGGCGCAGCGACCCGCGCTGCGCGCCGCCGCGGCCGGCCTGCGGCTCGACTACACGCAATTCCTGGAGCTCGAGCTGTTCTCGCGTTTCGGCACGGTCACCGACCCCTCGACGCGCCGCCGCCTGGAGCACGGCCGCCGAATCCGCGCGGCCCTGGCCCAGCCTCAGTTCGCGCCGCTCGCCGAGGCGACCCAGGTCGCGCTGCTGCTGGCGCTCGGCGCGGGCCAGCTGGACGCGCTCGCTTCCGGCGACATCGGCCGCTTCAAGGAGCGCCTGGCGCAGAGCGTCGCCGGACCGGCGTCGGAGACGCTCGACGACGCGGCCCGGGAGCGCCTGCTGAAGACCACCGCCGGGCTGGTCCGGGAGGTCGGCGCCGGTGCGGGGTCGGATGGCCGCCCGGCCGGGGCCGAGCGCTCATGACCGGGCGTCTGGCGGCGCTGGAGGCGCGGATCGCCTCGATCGACGAGCTCCACGAGATGGTCACGGCGATGCGCGGCATGTCGGCCTCCCGCCGCGAGCAGGCGCGCGCGGCGCTAACCGGCGTCTCGGCCTACGCCGACACGATCCTGGCCGCCTTCGGCGAGGTGCTGCCGCTGCTGCCGACGGCGGGCGTCGCGGTTCCGGCGGACGCCCGGGCGTCCTCGGCACGGCGGGCGCTGGTCCTGTTCCTCTCCGAGCAGGGCTTCGTCGGAACCTTCAACGAGCGGCTGATCGAGGCGGCGCGCGTGCCTGCGCCGCCGACGGCGCTCTTCGTGCTGGGCAGCCGCGGCGCGCGGCTGGCGGCACAGCACGGTATCGAGGTCTCCTGGAGCGGTGCGCTGCCCGGGCACCTCCCGCAGGCCTCGCGCCCCGTTCAGCGGCTCTCCGAGGCGCTGTTCCGGCGTCTCGCCGAAGGCGACCTCGACGGTATCGAGATGCTCTACGCCCGCAGTCTGCGGCCCGGCCTCGACCCCGAGCGTGTGGGGACGGCCGAGGTCGCTCGCGACGGGGCGCCCGCCGGCGGTGTGGAGGTGGTACGCGAGCGCCTGTTCCCCGTCGATCCGGCGCGCGCCGGAACGCCGGGCCCGGCACTGCCGCCGCTGGTCAACCTGCCCGCCGAACGGCTGGTCGAGCAGGTTGCCGAGGCCTATGTCGGGGCCGAACTGACGCGCGCCCTGGTCGAGGCCTTCGCCGCCGAGAACGCGGCGCGCGTCACCGCCATGCAGCAGGCCTCGCGCAACATCGATGAGCGGCTGGACGCACTGCGGCAGACGGCCCGGAGCCTGCGGCAGGCCGAGATCACCACCGAGCTGCTCGACGTCGTGATGGGCAGCGAGGCGGCGAACGGCACGGCGGACTGAGCCGGCGGCTCAGCCTTCGCGGATACGGCCGAGCAGGCCGGTGACCTCGCCGCGCAGCGAGGCGGCGCGCTGCTCCAGTCGGTCGGCGACCTCGAAGACCGAGCGGGCGGCCCGGCCGTTGGTTTCGGCGATCTCGCTGACCTCGGTGATGTCGCGGGTCACCTGGCTGGTGCCGCTGGCCGCCTGCGCGACGTTCTGGGCGATCTCGCTGGTCGAGGCGCTCTGCTGCTGGACGGCGGCGGCGATCGTCGCCATCGCCTCGTTGATGCGCCCGATCACCGCGGCGACGTCGCGGATGTCGCCGACGGCGCCCTCGCTGGCCTGCTGGATCGCAGCGATCTGGCTGGTGATGCGGTCGGTCGCCTGCGCCGTCTGGGTGGCCAGGTGCTTGACCTCGCCGGCGACGACCGCGAAGCCCTTGCCGGCCTCGCCGGCGCGCGCCGCCTCGATCGTCGCGTTGAGCGCCAGCAGGTTGGTCTGCTCGGCGATCTCGGAGATCAGGCCGACGACCTCGCCGACCTCGCGGGCCGCGGTCGCCAGCTCCTGGATCTGGGTGTTGGCCCTGCCGGCGCGCTGGTCGGCGTCGCTGGCGACCGCCGTCGACTGCTCGACCTGCCGGCCGATCTCGCCGATCGAGGCGGCCATCTCCTCCGAGGCCGCGGCGACGGTCTGCACGTTGGTCTCGGTCTGGCGGGTCGCAGTGGCCGCCGATTCGGCCTGGCGGCTGGTCTGCTCGGCGGAACCCGAGAGGTCCCGGGCGGCCGCGGTCATGCGCTCCATCTCGGACTGGATGGCGGCGATCGCCTCGCCGACCGTCGCCTCGATCGAGCCGGCGAGCTCGTCCATGAGGCGGCGGCGATCGGCCGCAGCCTGCTCGGCTGCCTGCTGCTGGCGGGCCTCGAGCGCTGCCTTCGCGTCGGCGTTGTCGCGGAACACCGCGAGCGCGGCTGCCATGCGGCCGACCTCGTCGCGCCGCTCGGCGTAGGGGATCTCGACGTCCTGCTTGCCTGAGGCGAGGCCGTGCATGCGTTCGGTCATGCGGGCGAGCGGGGTGACGACGGCGCGGCCGAGGCCGACCCAGAGGGCGACGGCGCCGGCGACGCCGAGAAGGCCGGCGGCGAGCGCGACCCAGCCGAGCCGGGACATCGCCGCCGTGACCGTCTCGAGCTGCCGGTTCAGGCCGGCGACGTCCTGCTGCGTCGCCTCGGCGGTCTCGGCGGCCAGCGCATCGAGCGCATCGGCCATGGCCGCGGCCGCCTCGTCGAAATCGCCCATCACCCTGTTGCCGGCCTCGGGGCCTTCGGCGACGTAGGCGGCGGCCATGCGCTGGCCCATCTCGTAGTAGGGCCCGAAAGCGGCCTCGGCGTCGTCGAGCGCGCGCAGCACCGGGTCCAGCTCGAGCGCGCCCGCCAGCGCGCGGGCGCGCGCAAGGTCGGTCCCGAAGGACTCGGCGAAGGCGGCGGCCTCGGCGTAGCCGTCGTCGAGGCCGTCGAGGCCGCGGGTCGCCGAGATGTCGGTCAGCCACTGCTGGACCTGGACGACATCGAAGCGGATGTCCTTGATCAGGGCGACCAGCTCCATGCTCTGGCCGGTGACCCGCAGGGCGGCTGCGCTGACGTCCGAGAGGATCGCCTGGTCTCGCTTCACTTCGGTCCAGACGAACAGCCCGCTGGCCAGCAGCAGGAAGGCGAGCGCAGCGACGGCCGCGCCGATCTTGGCCCTGATCGACATCGAGGTCTCCTGGTCATGGGAGCGCAAGGATGCCGGGCCGGTCTTGCGGAAACCCTAATGTTCGTGTGCCTATCGATGGCGCGCCGGAAGAGAATGCGAGTGATTTGCAATCACAGTCGATCCCTGGCACCTTGCGCTCGACAGCCCGGAGCCGACGGCCGGGCGCAACGACAGAAGGAGCGTGAGGAATGAGACGGGCAATCCTATCGGCAGGCCAGTCGCTGGGCCGGACCGGCGCCGCGGTCGGCGGCCTGATGGCGCTGGCGCTCGCGGCGCAGGCGGGGAGCGCGGTCGCCGACGACCGCGCGGCGACGGCCAAGCGGGCGGTGCTGGAGACCTACGCCGACATCGCCCAGGCCGGCTACGAGGATTCCCTGACCACCGCGAAGCTGCTGCAGCGCGCCGTCGAGGCGCTGATCGCCGAGCCCTCCGAGGCGCGGCTGGCGGCCGCCCGCCAGGCCTGGGTGCTGGCCCGCGTGCCCTACATGCAGACCGAGGTCTACCGCTTCGGCAACGCCATCGTCGACGACTGGGAGGGCAAGGTGAACGCCTGGCCGCTCGACGAGGGCCTGATCGACTACGTCGACGCCTCCTACGGCGAGTCGGCGGAGAATCCCGGCTACGCGGCCGACGTCGTCGCCAACCCGACGCTCACCGTCGGCGGCGAGACGATCGACGCCTCGACCATAACGCCCGCCCTCCTGGAAGACACCCTGCAGGAGCTGGGCGGCATCGAGGCCAACGTCGCCACCGGGTACCACGCCGTCGAGTTCCTGCTCTGGGGCCAGGATCTCAACGGCACCGGCGCCGGCGCCGGCGAGCGGCCCTGGACCGACTACGCCGAGGGCGAGGCCTGCACCAACGGCAACTGCGACCGCCGCGCCGAGTACCTCTCGACCGCGACGCAGCTGCTGGTCGACGACCTGGCCTGGATGAGCGGGCAGTGGGCCGAGGGCGGCGATGCGCGCAGCAACCTGCTGTCCGGCGATCCCGACGCCGGCCTCGCCGTCATCCTGACCGGCATGGGCAGCCTGTCCTACGGCGAGATGGCCGGGGAGCGCATGAAGCTGGGCCTGATGCTGCACGACCCGGAGGAGGAGCACGACTGCTTCTCCGACATGACGCACCTCAGCCACTACTTCGACATCGTCGGCATCGTGAACGTCTATTCGGGCAGCTACACCCGGATCGACGGCCGCAAGGTCGCCGGGCCGGCGATCTCGCACCTGGTCGCCGAGGCGGCGCCGGGCGTGAACCAGGAGCTCTTCGCGGCGCTCCGCTCGACCGAGGCGGCGGCCGCGGCGATGAAGGCGCGCGCCGAGGGCGGCGAGGCCTACGACCAGATGATCGGCCCGGACAATCCGGAGGGCAACGCGGCGGTTCAGGCGGTCATCGACGGCCTGACCGCGCAGACCGCGGCCATCGAGAAGGCGGTGAATGCGCTCGGCCTGCAGCCGATCGCCTTCGAGGGCTCGGACAGCCTCGACAATCCGGAGGCGGTGTTCCAGTAGGCGCCGCGCGCGCCGTTCCTCCCCGGACCCCGGCCGCGCGCCGGGGTCCGGCCGTTTTCGCGCCGACCAGTCCTTCAGGCCACGATGACCCCGACTCCTCCTGCCGCCCTGGCGGCCGTCCTCAGCCTCGCTCTCTGCTCCTTCGCCGCCGTCGCCGCGGGACTGCCCGACGGCCTGCGCGTGCCGGAGACGGGCCGCAGCGCCGAGGAGCAGGCGCGCGTCGAGGCGGTGACGCGGCCGACCGACGACTTTTCCAAGCCGGAGCCCTTCGAGCTGCGCCCGGCCGGCTCGGCGACGGTCTTCGAGAGCCTGAACGAGAACGTCTTCTCGCACGCCTCGGGCAACATCTCCTTCGAGCGCGAGCTCGACTTCAAGGTCGGCAACGCGATCTTCCGCAAGTTCTGGGTCTCCTCGCCCAGCTCGACGCGTTCCTCCGACGGCCTGGGCCCGCTGTTCAACTCGCGCTCCTGCCAGAGCTGCCACCTCAAGGACGGCCGCGGCCATCCGCCGCCGCTCGGCGAGCAGGGCGTGTCGCTGTTCCTGCGGCTCTCGGTGCCGCCCCAGGACGCCGACGACCGGGCGGCGCTGGCCGCGCACCGGGTCGCCTCGATCCCCGAGCCGACCTACGGCGGCCAGCTGCAGAACTTCTCGGTCCAGGGCATCGAGGCCGAGGGCCGCATGGTCATCGCCTACGAGCCCAAGCTGGTGACCCTGGACGACGGCACCGAGGTCGAGCTGCAGGACCCGAGCTACCGCATCGAGGGGCTGAACTACGGCCCGCTGCATCCCGAAACGATGATCTCGCCGCGCCTCGCCCCGCCGATGATCGGCGTCGGCCTGCTCGAGGCGATCCCGGCGGCCGACATCCTGGCCAATGCCGATCCCGACGATGCCGACGGCGACGGCATCTCCGGCAAGGCCAACCTCGTCTGGAGCGACGAGCGCGGCGAGCTCGCGCTCGGCCGCTTCGGCTGGAAGGCCGGCCAGCCGACCGTCGCCCAGCAGACCGCCAGCGCCTTCCGCGGCGACATCGGCATCTCGACGCCGCTCTACGACCAGCCGGCCGGCGACTGCACCGGCCGCCAGTCCGCCTGCCTGGGCGCGCCGCACGGCGGCGAGGGGCCGGAGCAGCCGCTCGAGGCGACGGCGGAGATGGTCGACAAGGTCAACTTCTACAGCCGCAACCTCGGCGTCCCGGCGCGCCGCGACCTGGACGACCCGCAGGTGCTGGAGGGCAAGCGCATCTTCTACGAGAGCGGCTGCATCGACTGTCACCGTCCCAAGTTCGTGACGCGCCGCGACTCGATCGGCGAGGAGCAGTCGTTCCAGCTGATCTGGCCCTACAGCGACCTGCTGCTCCACGACATGGGCGAAGGCCTGGCCGACCACCGGCCCGAGGGGCTGGCCGACGGCCGCGAGTGGCGCACGCCGCCGCTCTGGGGCATCGGACTGACGGAGACGGTGAGCGGGCGCCAGCACTACCTGCACGACGGTCGCGCGGGCAGCCTCCTCGAGGCGATCCTCTGGCACGGCGGCGAGGCCGAGGCGGCGCGCGACCGCGTCGCCGCCCTGCCGGCCGGGCAGCGCGCGGCCCTGCTCGCCTTCCTCCGCTCGCTGTGAACCCGGTCCGACCCGGCCGCGACGGCGCCCGGGCACGCTCGAAAGGATGAGCCGGCCATGATGCGATGCGCGACGAGCAAGCGGCGTTCCTCGCCTGTCCGCTTCGGACGGCTTCTGCTCGCCTTCTGCCTGGTGCTCGCGACTCTGCTGCCGGCGGGGCCGGCGGCAGCGGCGCTGAGCGCCGACGACTACCAGCGCGTCAACGAGGCGCTGGTCGCCGACCACGTGGTGCCGCGCTACCGGACGCTGGCCGCCGCCGCCGAGCGGCTCGACGCGGCCGCCGCGGCCTACTGCGCGGCTCCCGGGGAGGACCGGCTGGGCGCCTTGCGCGCGGCCTTCGGCGAGACGCTCGACGGCTGGATGGGCGTGCAGCACCTGCAGTTCGGCCCGGTCGAGCTGTTCCTGCGCAACTACCGGCTCCACTTCTGGCCGCAGGCGCGCGGCAAGGTCGGCGGCGCGGTCGCCGAGCTGCTCGCGGCCGCCGACCCGGCGGCGCTGGAGGAGGCGCGCTTCCGCAACGCGAGCACGGCGGTCCAGGGCCTGCCGGCGCTGGAGGTGCTGCTCTACGGTCCGGACGCCGAGGCGCCGCCGGCCGACTACCGCTGCCGGCTGCTGCGCCGGATCACCTCGGGCATGGCCGGCATGACCCGGGACATCGTCGCGGACTGGCAGGGCGGCAACGTCGCCTTCGCCGAGACGCTGGCCTCCCCGGGCGAGGACAACCCCTACTTCGAGAGCGCGCAGGAGGCGACGCTGGCCTTCTTCCAGAGGCTCTACAACGGGCTCGAGATGATCGCCGACGCGCGCCTGCGGCCGGTGCTCGGGGCGAGCGCGGAACAGTCCCAGCCGGGCCTCGCCGAATCGCGACTCAGCGGCCGCTCGCTGCGCAACGTCGTGCTCAACCTGGAGGCGCTGCAGGCGCTCTACCTGGGCGAGGGCGGCCCTGGCTTGGCAGCCCTGGTCGCCGGGAGCGGCGCCGACCCGGAGCTCGACCCCCTGCTGCGCAAGGCCTTCCGCCTGACCCTCGAGAACGCGCGGGGCATCGAGCCGCCGCTGACCGAGGCCGTCGCGGACCCGGCCGCCCGCCCGCAGCTCGAGCAGCTGCTCACCCAGGTCCGGGCGATCCGCCAGATCGTCCGCGACCGCCTCACCAAGGCGATCGACCTGGCGATCGGCTTCAATTCGATGGACGGGGACTGACGGCATGGGCGGTGCGGACCGCGGCAGCGGGACGGGGGCCGTCGTCCCGGCGCTGGGCCGACGGCGGCTGCTCGCGCTGCTGGCCGGCACGGCAGCCCTGCCGCTCGCCGGGCGCGGTGTCGGCCGCGCTGCCGCCGGAGACGGGCGCGCGCTCTTCCTCAGCGCCTGCGCCGACGCGGCCGGCCGCTTCTTCGCCGGCGGCTTCGACGCCGACGGGGCACTGGCCTACCGCGTGCCCCTGGCGGACCGCGGCCACTCGCTGGCGGTCGCGCCGGACGGCGAGGTCGCGGTGCAGTTCGCGCGCCGGCCGGGACGCTTCCTCGTCGCCTTCGATCCCGCGAGCGGGGCGCGGCTTCACGAGGTCGCCAACGCCGAGGGGCGCCGCTTCAACGGGCACGGCGCCTTCTCGGCCGACGGCGCGCTGCTCTACGCCTCGGAGAACGACTTCGAGGGCGACCGCGGCATCGTCGGCGTCTACGAGCGCGCCGCCGGCTTCCGCCGCGTCGGGGAGTTCGCCAGCCACGGCCTCGGGCCCCACGACCTGAGGCTGATGCCGGACGGCCGGACGCTGGTCGTCGCCAACGGCGGCATCCGCACCGACCCGGAGCTCAGCCGGATCAAGCTCAACATCCCGACGATGGCGCCCTCCCTGGCCTACCTCGACGCCCGCGACGGCCGCCTGCTGGACCGGCTGGCGCTGCCCGAGGCGCAGCACCTGGCGTCGATCCGCCATCTGGCGGTACGCGCCGACGGCCTCGTCGCCTTCGCCATCCAGTACCAGGGGCCGAAGGGCGAGCTGGTGCCGCTGGCCGGCACGCACCGGCCGGGCGAGCCGGCTCTGCGCCTGTTCGCGGCCGAGCCGGCGGTGCTGCGGCAGCTGGACAACTACATCGGCAGCGCCGCGCTGGACTGCAGTGGCCGCTACCTGGCGACCGCCTCGCCGCGCGGCGGCACCATCCAGGTCTGGGAGGCCGAGAGCGGGCGGCCGGTCTGCGCGCCTGAGATCGCCGACGGCTGCGGGGTCGCCGCGACCGAGGTGCCCGGGGTCTTCCTGGCGAGCAGCGGGCTCGGCGGCACCTTCGTGGTCGAGGCCGGCAGCGGTCGCGCGACGCCGATCGCGGCGCCGGCGCTGCAGGCCCTGCGCTGGGACCACCACATCGTGCGCCGCGACGCCTGATCGCCGCACGGCACGGCCGCCGCGCGACCGCAGCCGATCGGCCATGCGGCACGGACAGGGCTAGGGGATTGGCGCGGAACCCGCGCTTGGTCTAGAACACTCATGAGAATGCGACAGACTCGCATTCTCATTGAATTTGGCACCGTCGGCACAGGGACGTCGCATGGAAGAACAGGAAGGCCTGGAGGCCGGCCGGACGCCGGCGCCGGAGGAGCCGCAGCCCGAGGGCCTGGCGACGGGCGGCGACGTCCCGGCGGCCGCCGGACCCGCATCCACGGCGACGGATCCCCAGATCGCCGATCCCCAGATCGCCGATCCCCTGATGGCCGAACCCACCGCTCAGGGCCTCGAGGGGATGGCCCGCCAGGGCTGGGAGATCCTGCAGGCCGGCGGCCCGGTCGTCGCCATCCTGCTCGTGCTTTCGGTGATCGCGCTGGCGATCGTGCTGGTCAAGCTGATCCAGTTCCGCGCCGCGCGTCTCGGCGACGGCCGCACGCCGCGCGACGCGCTGGCGCTCTACCGGGCCGGTCGGGCGCCCGACGCCCTGGCCCTGGCCGGGCGCTCGCGCAATCCGGTCGCCCGGGTGCTGGTCCGCGCGATCAACGGCCGCAACCGCCGCGACCTGCCCGAGGCCCTGGTGCGCGAGGAGGTCGTGCGCTACGGCGGCGACCTTCTGGAATCGCTGCGCGGCTGGTTCCGGCCGCTCGAGGTGATCGGCTCGCTGGCGCCGCTGCTCGGCCTGTTCGGCACGGTGCTCGGCATGATCTCGGCCTTCCAGCAGCTCGAGGCGGCGGGCAACCAGGTCAACCCGGCGGTGCTCTCGGGCGGCATCTGGGAGGCGCTGCTGACCACCGCGGTGGGCCTCGCCGTCGCGATGCCGACGATCGTGCTGCTCAACTGGCTGGAGCGTCGAGTCGACCGCCTGGCCCATGAGATGGACAGCGTCGTCACCCAGGTCTTCACCGAGGACCTGAGCCGCGGGCCGCGCCTGGAGCCCGCGGTCGACTCCCGGGAGGCTTCGCGACGAGAGGAGGCAGGCCATGGCGCTGCAGACAGCCGCGCGCCGGCCCTCGTTGCTGGCCGCTAGCCGCAAGCGACGCCGGGCCGCGATCAGCCTGACGCCGCTGATCGACGTCGTCTTCATCCTGCTGGTCTTCTTCATGCTGGCCTCGAGCTTCCTCGACTGGCGCGCCATCGATCTCGACGCGCCGGCGCGCGCCGGCGGCGGCGCGTCGCTGGAGGGCGCGCTGCTTGTCGAGCTGCGCCCGGACGGCATCAGGCTGTCCGGCGAGACCGTCTCCCTCGCCGGCCTGGCCGAGCGCGCCGCGGCGGCGGTCGCCGAGCGGCCCGAGCAGAAGGTCCTCGTCTGGCCCTCCGAGGGCGTGCCGCTGCAGGACACCGTCCTGGTGCTCGACCGCCTGACCGCGGCCGGCGTCGCCCAGCTCTCCCTGATCCGGCAGCCCTGAGCGCCATGCGCTTCGATCCCGCCCGCGCCAAGAACGACGACGAGCGCATCCTGCCGCTGATCAACGTCGTCTTCCTGCTGCTGATCTTCTTCATGCTGGCCGGCCGCCTGGCCGCCACCGATCCCTTCAACGTCGAGCCGCCGAAATCGGCGGCCGAAGGCCCGGCCGGCGGACAGGAAGCGGTGGTCCTGGTCGGCGCCGACGGGCGGCTGGCGCTCGACGGCGAGGTGTTGGAGGCGCCGGCGCTGCGCCAGGCCGTGCGCCGCCGGCTCGACGCCGAGCCGGAGGTGCTGTTCCGGCTGAAGGCCGACAACCGCTCGGAGTCGCTGGCGGTCGTCGAGGTCATGGAGCTGCTGCGCGACGCCGGCGTCGAGCGCCTGCGGCTGCTCACCGTCCCGGGGACCGGATGATGGAGCTGCGCCGCCGCCACTGGTTCCTGGCGCTGGGCGGAGCGCTCGGCCTGCATGCCCTGGTCGCCGCCGCGTGGCTCTGGCCGTCCGCCGATTCGGGCGCGGTGAGCGCCGGCCTCGGCGGCGTCATGGTGTCGCTCGGTCCGGCCGGCGGCGCGCCCGGATCGGTCGCCAGCCAGTCCGAGGCGACCGCCGAGGCCGAGCCGGTGACCGAGACCGAGACGCTCGAGGAGACCCGGGAGCAGCCGGTCGAGGAGCCGGTGCAGGAGACGGCCGAGGTCGCCGAGACGCCGCCCGAGGAGACCCGGCCGACGGAGCCGGAGACTGTCGTCCAGGCCCGCCCCGAGCGCCTCCGCGAAGCCCCGCCCGAGCCCGTGATCCCGGCCGAGGCGCCGGTCGAGCAGGCGGTCGAGACCAGCGAGCCGCCGCCCGAGGTGACGCCCGAGACCCAGGTCGCCGAAGCCGTGCCGCTGGAGGCGGCCGACGAGCCGCCGCCCGAGCCCTTGGAGGCAAGCGAGGCGCCGACTGTGCGGGCCGAGCCGGTCGAGGCGGCGCCGACCCCGGAGCCGCAGGTGACAGAGGCGGTCGAGGCCGAGCCCGAGGAAACCGAGGCCGAAGAACAGGTGGCAGAGGCGATCGCGCCGCCGCCGCCGCCGAAGCCGCGCGACCTGCCGGAGGCAACCCGGCCGACCCCGCAGCCGGTCGCCGAGGCGGCTCCGTCCCCAGAGCCGGAGCAGCCGATCCAGCAGGCCGCCGCGTCCGACGCAGAGCCGTCGCCCAGCGAGGCTGCGCCCTCGGTCGACGGGGCCGGCGGCAAGAGCGGCACCCAGGCGAGCCCGGAGGCCGGCAGCGCCAGCGACTCGAGCGGCGGCGGCGTCGCCGGCGAGACCCGCGACTACTTCAGCCTGCTCCAGGCCTGGCTGGAGAAGCACAAGGAGTATCCCCGGCGCGCCCAGGCCCGCCGGCAGGAAGGCACGGCCCTGCTGTTCTTCGTGATGGCGCGCGACGGACAGGTGCTCGAGTACCGCATCACCCGCTCATCGGGCCACGGCCTGCTCGACGAGGAGGTCGAGGAGATGATCCGGCGGGCGAGTCCGCTGCCGCCGATGCCCGACGAGATGCAGCAGGCCCGGCTGGAGGTCGTGATCCCGGTGCAGTTCCTGCTGCGTTGAGGGGCGGTCGCTTCCGTCGGCGGCGCTTCAGGACGCCGGCTTCCGCTCGGACTTCTTCTGCCGGTGGTAGTCGAAGGTCTCGTTGATCCGGTCGAGCAGGTGCTGGCCGCCGGTGGTCGGCGGGTACTGGGCCGGCCGGTCGGGGCCCTGGCAGGTCTCCAGCACGGTCAGGTCGGCGTCGAAGGCGGGGTCGTAGAAGAACGGCAGGGAATAGCGGTCCCGGCCCGAGCGGTTGATGACCCGGTGCTGGGTCGACTTGAAGATGCCGTTGGTCCAGCGCTCCATCATGTCGCCGACGTTGACCACGAAGCTGCCCTCGATCCAGGGCGCGTCGATCCACTCGCCGGCGGCGTTGCGCACCTGCAGGCCGCCGACCGGATCCTGCGCCAGGATCGTCAGGCAGCCGAAATCGGTATGTGCGCCGGCGCCGAGCCGGGCCTGGGTGATCGCGCCGGTCTGCGGCGGGTAGTGCAGCGGGCCGAGAGTCGCCATCGGCCCCTCCAGCCAGCGGTCGAAATAGTCCTCCGGCAGCTCCAGGGCGAGCGCGAAGGCGTGCATGATCTCGCGCCCGAGCTCGGCCAGGCGGTCGTAGCCCTGCTGCATCGTCTCGCGCCAGCCGGGCAGGCCGCTCGGCCACTGGTTGGGGCCGTGCAGCGGCGTGCCGGCGGCGACCAGCGGGTGGTCGGGCGGCAGGTCGCGGCCGATCTTGATGCCCTCCTTGAAGTCGCCGGCCTCCTTCTGCTGGGCGGGGTCGAGGTTCTCGCCGCCGAGCGCGAAGTAGCCGCGGTGGCAGGCCGACTTCTCGATCGCGATCTCGGCCTTCTTCTCGGCCGGCAGGGCGAAGAAGCGGCGGGCCTCGGCGAAGACCGCGTCGATCGTGTGCTGCGGCACGCCGTGGTTGACGACGTAGAAGAAGCCGATGTTGCGGCAGGCCTCGGCCAGCGCGCGGGCGGTTTCGCGCCGCGCCGCCGGATCGCCCTCGCGGAAGCGGCCGAAGTCGATGACCGGCACCGCCTCGACGGCGACGCGGGTGCCGACCAGGCTGGGGTCGAGCTGATCGGCGACGGCGTCGCCGGCGGCCTGCGGTGCGGCGGGATCTGCGGTCATGGCGACGGCACCTCGATCGATCGGACCTGTGGTTGAGAGGTACCACAGCAAATCTGTGACTTCCAACAACCTCGGCTTGGCGCCGAGCCCCGGCATCTGCCATAAGCGGGGTCTGTAACAGGTCGGAGCGGGCCGTCCGCCGTGCAAGCCGGGCGCGGCGATACCGCGGGACACCGGGGGGCCAGGCATCGGATGTCGGAGAGAGGCGGGATGACGGAAAGCTATCTGCTCGGCGTCGACCTGGGCGCGGGCAGCCTGAAGGCGACGATCATCGACCTGGAGGGGCGGGTCGCCGGCGAGGGCGCTCACCCGATCGAGACCGCGATCCCGCGGTTCGGATGGTCCGAGCAGGATCCCGACTCCTGGTACGCCGCCCTCTGCGAGGCGGTGCCCGCGGCGCTGCGGGCGGCGGGCGTGGCCCCCGGTTCGATCGCCGGCGTCGGCCTGTCGGCGGGCGCGCACATCCCGGTGCTCACCGACGAGGCCGACCGGGTGCTGCGCCCGGCGATCATGTGGAACGACCAGCGCAGCGCGGCCGAGGCGCGCGCGCTGCACGAAGCGGCCGGCGAACTGATCCTCGGCAAGTCGCTCAACCGGGTGAACCCGACCTGGTCGCTGGCCATGCTGAAGTGGCTGGCGCGTCACGAGCCCGAGGTGGTCGCGCGGGCGCGCCGGCTCTACCTCGCCAAGGACTACCTGCGCAGCCGCCTGACCGGCACCTGGGAGACCGACTACAGCGACGTGCTGGGGGCGCTGATGGCCGACGACGCGACGCGCAGCTGGTCGCCGGAGCTGGCCGCCCTGGTCGACTGGCCGCTCGACCGCCTGCCGCCGGTCGTCCGGCCGGAGGCCGTGGTCGGCGGAGTCACCCGTGCCGCGGCCGAAGCGACCGGCCTCGCCGAGGGCACGCCGGTGGTCTGCGGCTCGAACGACACGACGGTCGAGTTCTTCGGCGTCGGCGCCGTCGAGCCGGGCATGGGCGCGGTCAAGCTGGCGACCGCCGGCGTGCTGTTCCTGGCGACCCAAGGCCCGGCCGTGCACCCGCCGATCTCCTGCTATCCGCACATCCTCGACGGGCTCTACTACACCGCGACCGGCACCAACTCCTGCGCCTCGGCGCACCGCTGGCTGCGCGACCGCTTCTTCCTCGGCGAGGACGGAGACGGCGCGGCGGCCTTCGCCGAGATGGACCGGCTCGCCGCCGAGATCCCGCCCGGCAGCGAGGGCCTGCTGTTCCATCCCTACCTGCAGGGCGAGCGCGCGCCCTACTGGGACCCGCTGCTGCGCGCCGACTTCGTCGGCATGACCATGAGCCACCGGCGGGGGCACTTCGCCCGCGCGCTCTATGAGGGCATCGCCTTCTCGATCCGCGACCTGCTGGAGGCGGCGCGCGGCCTCGGCCTCGCCTTCTCGACGATCCGGCTGATGGGCGGCGGCGCCAGGAGCGAGACCTGGCGGCAGATCATCGCCGACGTGACGGGGCTGGAGATCGAGCGGCCGGCCAACGGCGACGCCTCCTTCGGCGCGGCGCTGGTCGCCGGCGTCGGGGTCGGCGCCTTCGAGGGGCCGCGGCAGGCGGTCGAGCGCTGCGTGCGCATCCTCGACCGCCGCCCGCCCGACCCGGCGCGGCACGCCTTCTATTCCGAGCTCTTCGCCGTCTACAAGGAGGCCCAGGCAGCCCTGGCGCCGGTCAACCACCGCCTCCACGCGCTCGTCGAGCGCGAGTGACGCCGGCCGGCGGGGGCGCTCAGCGCTCGCCGGCGAAGGCGTGGGTCAGGACGTGGACCAGGCGCGCGACCCGCTCGCCGCCGTTGCGGAACGGCAGTTCCAGGATCTCGAGGCGGATGTGCTCGCGGCCGATGAAGGCGGCCGGGCCGACCGACCAGCCGATCAGCCCGCGGTCGCGCAGCTCGCGGAAGTGCTCGCGGAACTGGCGCTCGTAGAGCAGCGGCGTGCGGTCGCTGAACTTCTGGCCGGGCTCAGTCGTGTAGGTTGTGATGCGGAAGTCCTCGCCGATCACCCGGTAGTGCGGATCGGGCTCGTCGGCCGGCAGGTCGCTGATCACGATACGCGCGTGCCAGCCGCGGAAATCCGGGAAATCGACGTCCGCCCAGTCGGGGACGGCGGCCTCGCCGCGGCGCTCCCGCCACATCCGGATCAGGCCGTGCAGCTCCTGCGGCACCGCTGCCAGCGCCTGCTCGGCGGTGAAGCGGGACAGCACGAAGGGCTCGGCCTCCGGGTTCTCGACGGCGGCCAGGAGCGCGGTGGTGATCTGCTTGTCGGGGAGGGCGCTCATCGGGACCTGTCGGGTGCCTTCTCGGGACAGCGGCTCTGGCCTCTTCCTCGTACCAATAGCTCGGTTAAGGCTTGGTTTACCAGCGCGACACAATGCCCGGGCCGTGCCGGCGCGGCCGTCAAGCGTCGTCGATGACGTAGGCCGCGGTGATGCCGCCGTCGATCGGGTAGGCCGCGCCGGTGATGTAGCCGGCCTCGTCGCTGGCGAGGAAGGCGACGAGGTTGGCGATCTCCGCCGGCTCGGCGAGGCGTCCCATCGGCATGTAGGGCCGGCGCTTGTTCCAGGCCGCCTCGTCGGACAGGAAGGCCTTGACCATCGGCGTGCCGACCGGGCCGGGGCAGAGCGCGTTGAAGCGGATGCCGCGCCGCGCGTACTGAATCGCCATCTCCCGGGTCATCGCCAGCACGCCGCCCTTGGTCGCGGTGTAGGCGATCTGCGGGTAGGCGGAGCCGACCAGGGCGACCATCGAGGCGGTGTTGACCACCGAGCCGCCGCCGGCCTTCTCCAGGTGCGGGATGCCGTACTTGCAGGCCAGGAAGACGCCGGTCAGGTTGACCCTCAGCGTGCGCTCCCAGGCCTCGAGCGGCGTCTCGACCGGCCCCTCGTCGCCGGGCAGCAGCACGCCGGCATTGTTGAACAGCACGTCGAGACCGCCCAGCGCCTCGGCGGCCTCGCCGAGCATCGCCTCGCAGCGCGCCGGATCGGCGACGTCGCCGGCCAACGCGACGGCGCTGCCGCCCGCCGCCTCGACCGCGCGCAGCGTCTCGGCCAGCCCTTCGGCGTTGAGGTCGGCCGCCGCGACGCTGGCGCCCTCCTGCGCGAACTTCAGTGCCGTGGCCGCGCCGATGCCGCCGCCGGCCCCGGAAACGAAGGCGCGCTTGCCCGCCAATCTCATGCCATTGTCCTCCCCGTGCGGACCCGGGCTCTCTCGGCGACCGCCTGCCCGTGACGGTGTCGCAAGGCGCCGGCGCGGGCAAGAGGGCAAGCGTGGCAAGTCGCAACTATTTTGTTGAGCCTGCAAGATTTGTCACGCTAGCCTTTGCCGGCCGATCGCGCTCCGTCGCGGGGGGGGAGACGGCAGAGCGGCCACAGGGAACAGGGGAGAACGGGATGGCCAAGGGCAAGGACCCGGTTTCGGAGCGGGTGGCCGCGCTGCGCAAGGACGGCATCGCCTTCCTGCGCTTCGAGCTGCCCGACCTGGCCGGCAGCTCGCGCTCCAAGCTGGTGCCGATCGACGCGGTCGAGGGCTATGCCCGCAAGGGCCTCAACATGTACGGCGGCGTGCTCGGGCTCGACAGCGCCGCGCAGGTGATCTCCGGCACCGGCCTCAACGAGGAGATCAGCTACGCGGACTCGAAGCTGTTCCCCGACTGGTCGAGCCTGCGCCGGGTGCCCTGGAAGCCGGACACCGCCAAGGTCATCTGCGACGTCCACTTCATCGACGGCAGCCCGATCAAGGCGGCGCCGCGCTGGGTGCTGGGCCAGCTGGTCGAGCAGGCCGGCGCGCTCGGCTACGACGTCGTGATGTCCCACGAGTTCGAGTTCTACCTGCTCGACAGGGACTTCCGCGAGCCGCTGTTCGACGGCGTGCACATCTTCAACTCGACGCGCAATTGCTGGGTGCCGGCGATCGACACGATCCTGGCCAGCCTGCAGGGTGTCGGCATCGACCTGATCACCCACAACTGCGAGTACGCCGGCTCGCAGTTCGAGATCAACTACGGCCCGGCGACCGGCGTCGCCGCCGCCGACAAGGCCTTCACCTTCAAGAACACGGTCAAGGAGGTCGCCCACCACGAGGGCTATCTTGCGACCTTCATGTCGAAGCCCTGGGCCGATCGTGCCGGCTGCGGCTGCCACTTCCACATCAGCCTGGTCGACCGCAAGACGGGCAGGAACGCCTTCCTCGACAAGAAGGACAAGGACGGCCTGTCCGACGTCGCCCGGCAGTTCGCCGCCGGCATCCTGAAGCACGCCCCGGCGCTGACCGCGCTGATCGCGCCGACGCCGAACTGCTACCACCGCCTGAAGCCGCACACCTTCGCGCCCTCCAACGTCTCCTGGGGCATCGAGGACAGGAGCGCGCTGGTGCGCACCAAGGCGAGCGGCGACGAGGCGACGCACCACGAGATGCGCGGCGCCTCGGGCCTCGCCAATCCCTACCTCAGCGCCGCCGGCACCCTCGCCGCCGGCCTGCTCGGCATCCAGGGCAAGATGAAGCTGGGCCCGCAGTCCAAGGGGCCGAGCGAGGACGACCCCAAGCATCCCAAGCTGGCCCGGCGTCTGGAGCCGGCGCTCGCCGCCCTGCAGGCCGACAAGGCCTTCGGCGCGATGCTCGGGCCCGATTTCCTGAAGCTCTTCCTGGCCGTCAAGAACGCCGAGCTCGACCGCTTCTACGACCACGTCACCGACTGGGAGCGCGCCGAGTACATGGAGCTCTACTGAGGCGGCGGCCGGAGACCGGCCGGCCTCCCCCCTCTTCGTCATTCCCGCGAAGGCGAGAGCGCTGCGAAAGCTGGTGCGGCTCGGGGTGTTGTGATTCGCTTGTACAGGCTGTCGAGGAGGCTTGTTATGGGCGGTCAGTCGAGCTTCGTGGATGCCTTTCTGCCGGCGGGTTTCGGTCGGAACGCTCGGTTGGAGCGGATTTCGGGGCTTCTGGATTGGTCGCGCCTGGAGGCGCTGCTTCGTCCGGTGCGCTCGGGCGAGGTCGGTCGGCCGCCCTACGCGG
>JAUILQ010000048.1 GCA_030433005.1 Alphaproteobacteria bacterium | reverse complement strand
CCAGTCGATTGTGCATGGTTCGGCGCAGGTGGAGAGGCATATCTCCAAGTCCTGCGAGTGGGTGTCCAGGGGCGCGATAGCCCTTGGATCGGGTCCAGCGGCGAGGCGCTGGCGGCATCCAACCGGCGGACGGTTGGTCTCCATGACATGGTCAGGGGTCTTGGGGGCAGGAACGCCCTCCAAGTCGATGGGTACAGGGAGAGCGACGTCTCCCGCGAGTGATTGACCGGCGATACGGTCTGCTGGCTCTGGAACGGGCTTCCACCGCCGCCGAAGGCTAAGGCGGACAGGCAAGCCCTGAAAGAGCCAGAGGCCTGGGGGATGCAACGGGGGCACGGCCTTTCTTGACGCGGCGCAGCACAGTCAAGAGTGGCCCCCTTGCCAAGGTCGGCGTGGTACTACCACGCACACCTTGCGTTCGCGCTTATTGTAAAGACTTCGCTGAAAGACCCACTTCTCGCTCGGTCCTAGGGGTACAGACAATGCCGCTATGTTGCCCTGCAGCATGCACTCTTAGACTAGGGCTCAATTCCTGGCATTTTTTGGGGGTACATGGCGCCATACAAGGCTTTCTGTGATATCCGATCCTTTCGAGCGGCTGAAATCTCAATGGGTAGCCGCCCACATCCATCTGCTATCCAAACACCGCAGTCTTTTTGCTGAACCGCCGCAAGGATAAAGTTACTTGAACCGTATGCGGCGGCGAGATGTAGCGGCGTCATCTCCAATTCAGAGTGGACCGCTAAAAGAGATTGACCGGCCTCAAGCGCCGCAGACAACTCTCCGGTATCATCATAAATCGCGGCCTGAAATATATCAGGGTCGACAGTCTTTGGGCCGCTTTCTCTCGTAAATCTGACGTTCACATTTAGTATACTAACAATTTATGCAAACTCCGTCAAATATAGACAGACAGCCTTCAATGTATGAAAGAATTTCTTCACGTTTTTCATATTTTAGGATGGTGTGATTGCTGTCGGTTAGCGAGATTTCTGATTTGACATCTCTGTATTCCTCACTCAGTTTAGCTATGGCAGACAGGTCTATTCGCCCCTTAAAGTATCTAGGCGTGGCCTGAGAATACAAAGTAAGCTCAGACGCAAAGTATCCAAAATTCGTTGAGGCTTCGATTTCAAAGGTGGCTTGCGCAGCAACAAGCGTCTTGTTGATAGATGGGGTCGCGGTGAGTATGTTTGAAAATATTCTGTACCTATTGTTAAGATCGTCATGATGGCTTCGAAGTGGAAAAAGAAAGCCTTTTGAGCATAGCACCCCCTGTACGAGCCCATCGTCACAGCATTGCTCAATTGAGGCCGGGAAAAACAAAATACGTATCCCAAATATTGACGCTGACGAGCGAGAAATTACCAATGCAATATCTTGACGTGTAAAATTCTTAGGGTCGCCCAAATCTGTTGAACCCCCAAGATTCGAGACAAAACAGACCCTGTCAAAATCCAGTATTTCGATACCCGTTGGGTTGCTGCGAGGCTGAACGAACTGTTCAAAGACGCCTCTGAAAAATTCCTCCTCACTCTCAGCTCGGGAGCGCCTGATCTCGTCAAGCTGGCCGTCCATATCGAGAACCTGAACGAAATTATCCACAAACCAGAATGTGGCGTCGGACATGGACGACTTTCCGCGCCTTGGGTCTTCTAGCCGGTTTTTATTCACAAGATCGTGGTCGATTTCAATTTTTTTCGGACTCAGGACTTCGTCCATCTCAGAAATTAACTTCGGCCAAGTGAAGGTTTTACTCTCTTTGTACGCGTAGAATAATTCCAAAACCCGGCGTTTGTATTCAGGCGGGTAATGCTCAAAGCCCGTACGGCTTCGACCAAAGCGTTTCCGAGATGAAGATGAAGTGCGGAAAGGCTCCGCAATGCGGATGATTTCCGCAGACTTCTTTCCATGCCCGTCACTAGGTTTGTCCATGAAGACGGTCCGTACCCAGAGACTTTGGGTTCACCTGATTCAAAACGAACAAACAGCCAGACGGCATCACGAAGCCGACTGCTGTTGACCTGAAAAAGTAACGGAAGTGCCGACAGTTGGAAAGGTGCGTCTCGATGAGACAGGGAAATCGTCAACGTGGCATCGACGCCATCATGATCCTGAGTGGATCAGTGGCCGTGATGGGCACGCTACCGCTTGCGCCCAAGGTCCTGACGGCAACCACGGACCTCACCCATCGCGCACTAAGCTCAAGCTACGGGCCGGACGTGACGGCCATCGGCATGTGGGTTCATGCCGGGGCGTGTTTCGTCATGACCTTCTTCGGCCTGCTGCTGATGATCGATATCGCCCTGCGCCTTCTCATCCAAAAGATCGGGCGGTTCTTCAACCGTTCGCGTGAATCCGGCTGGCACTAACAGGAAAGGAGACTGCCATGAGCAAGCCAAGACTCTACCACGAGAAACTGAACATGAAGGGCAAGATCAAACGCTTTTCCCTTCAGGCCGCCATTGCCAGCGGCATCGCCACTGCTGTGCTCTTGATCGGGAGTGCGCAGTTGGACGCTCAGTCCCTTGATGCCGTGAGCCCGCTGATCGGCTTGAGCTTCGCCGCCGCCGTTGCTGGCGGGCTCATCTTCAAGGCGATTCCTGAGAAGTACATCACGCTGACTCTCGCGACGCAGACAACTGTGCGCGTTCAGTGACACCGCCGTGGGCCGGGACTTCGCCCGGCCCACGCATCACCCAGGAAAGGAGAACCCCCGTGTCAAATCTCAAAGTTCGTGTTCCGAGGAATGCCCGCACTGAACGTCATGCGCCGTGGTGGGAGCGCCTGTTGGCGCTGATTTTCGGCCTTGGTTTTCTTTACGGAGCGTTCCACGCGGCTATGGCCGGAAGCCTGTTCTGGACGCTGGTCGCGATCCTGTGCGCCATCAACTCCTTCGTTCTTGCGTCGCAGAAATTCTGGCGCATGCGCTAACAAAACTGGCCGACGCCCGAGACGGCGTCGGCCGCGCTGTCCTTAACCTCGCGAGAGAACAAGCTGATGCCCTTTCACGAGCAATTCCGCCATGGAAGCGCGCGGTTTGCCGACCCCGATGAACAGGCGGCGGAGGGCCTGACGCGGCCCGGCGGCTTTTTCTCTGGTCAAAATGAGAACGGTGAGAGCGTCTGGTCGCGCCAGCAATCCGCTGTCCTTATGGTGGGAGGCGCTCGCGGGGGCAAAGGCGACAACATCATCCCCTCCTTGCTGGACGGATTTGCCGATCAGCATGTGATCTCGATGGACTGGAAGGGCCAGAACGGACCCATCACCGGCCTGCAACCGGATACGCATATTTTCAACTGGTCCCCACGTCGCAGCGGGGGACACCGGATCAACGCTGTCTCCTATCTGCACATTGATTCACCGACCCTCGGCCCGGACACGAAGCTCTTCGTCCAGAACTGGATTCCGAGAACCGGCGCGAAAGACGGCGAGTTCTTTCAGGTGAAGGCGCAGCGGATCACCGAAGGCTGCGCGCTCGCCTATGTCGAACAGTTCGGGGCGCTTGACCTGCCCGGCTTTGCCGATGTCATGGCCCTGGTCGGCACCGATACGGAGTTCTGGACAGCCTTTGAGGCCCGGATGGCGGAGTCGCGCTTTGGCTCCGTCCGTGCGGTAGCCGAAGAGCTTCTGGCCCTGCGCCATTCCGACAACCCCAATGCCGGGGGCTTTGCCGGGGCCAAGGGCGAGATCACCAACAGCTTCGCCTGCCTGACCGATGAGGATTTGCGCGCCTCGGTCTCGCCGCCCTTCGACTTCGATCCGGCGGAGCTGGTTGAGCCGAACGGCCCGCGCTTTCAGGTGAACCTGATGGAGGCGATGGAGTTCGCGCAGAGCTCCGCGCCTGTCGTTCGCGCCATCTATACCTCGGTCATGATCTACAAGCGCCGCCATCTGGGCAGTCGCGATCAGGTCTGGCTGCTCGATGAGATCGGCAATATCGGGCGCTGGCCGCTTGCTGTGGAACTGGCGACCTTCGGCCCCGGCTTTGGCATTCGTCCGATCTACATCGTGCAGTCCACGGCCCAGCTCGACAACCTCGCGCCGCGCGCATCTCAGATCATCCCCAATAGCTGCGGCACCCACATTTACCGCGGCATTCGCGATGATGGCGAAGCAAGGCGCGTGTCTTCGATGCTGGGCGATCTGACTCTTGAGGTCGAAGACTTTGCCCTCAATGAACGCGCCCGCATCGAACAGGCCAGAGCCACGGATGCGATGCTTTTTGAGGGCGCTGATCCCTTCGACACGGGACGCGCGCTCGCGCTTCAGGATGCGCTCACCGTGCACAAATCCAAGATGCGCCGGGCGCTGATGACACCCGATGAGCTCCGCAACATGCCCTCGCGCATGGCCATCGTGTTCATGCCGGGCGTTGTCCCCGCGCCGATGAAGCTGGCTGTCCCGAACTACTGGACCCGCCGGGACCTGCGGGGCCGGTATCTGGGCGATCCCTTCCATGATGCCCCCGGCACGGTCTCGATTGCGGGCTGGTTCGGCAGGCCGCGCAAGGCCCGCGTCATCACCGAACCCGTGCCGGATCAGCTTGCACACCTGCCGCAATACCAGGACGGCCAGTGGTCTTACGTCCACGGGTTCAAACCAAAACTCGGAAAAAGGAGATAGCCATGTCCGAGACAGACAAGACGACGAAGACGCCGGAAGACACGCTGCGGGAAGGACCGCTGAAATCCACGATCTGGCGCAATGAGGGCCGGAACGGCGCGTATTTCACGACGCAATACACCCGCGCCTACAAGGATCAGGACGGCGCGTGGCATGAAACCACGCAGATGCGCGAAAGCGATCATCTCCCGCTGCGCCATCTCAGCGGCAAAACCCATGACCGCATCATGGCGATGAAGCGCGATGAACGGGAACGCCGCGCCAGGCGCGAGCGCAAGCCGCGCGATCCTGCGCGGGGCCGGTGAGCCAGCCATGACCAAGGCACAGAAAACCGCCGGGCTTCGCGCCCGCATCGCGGCGGTGACACGCGCAGGCCTTGAGGCCCTCAGGGATCAGCTCGCCCGTCCGGCATCCGCGCCGGAACTGACACCGGGCGGCGCATCGGAATCCTTCGTGCATGCCGACATTGATGCGGCCAAGCGCGCTGCGCTGGCCAGAGGCGAGAGGCGCCTGCGGGATGCCTCAGCCATGGCGCACCGGGATCATCGCCTGGCCGCACTCAAGGGCTCATCCCGCGCGGACCTGAACAAGGCCGTTCAACGCCGTGAGCGATTGGCCAGAGAGTCGGTTTCCAGATCGGACCATCGGCCAGCGCGCAACACCCAGCCGGAGCGAACGCGATGACGCATGCACGGCCAGCCATCCCCTAAAAATACCCGGAAACCCACAATTTGCGCGGCTTTCAGAGGACATGGTACAATGAAATTGAGTAGAAGGTTGACTGGTCCGGTGATCAAAACGCGGACCTTGGCAGGCCGTGCCAGCGCTTCTGGTGCGCCGCCGAACACCTCACCCATCAGGATCGGATTGACCGGCACCCCGGTGCGCGAGGCGCGCGCGGGACTAGCCGGGCTGTAAATGGAGGACCGCATGGACAAGACTGATCACATGCGCAGCCTGTCGGCTGCGTTCGAGAAATCGCGGGCCGGAACGGTCAGCATCGACGTCGCGCGCTATCAGCATTTCCTCGATGAGGCCGACATGACCGAGGCCGAGAAGGAGGACTTCCTGAAGGCCCTCTGGTCGATGATCATCTGCTTTGTCGATCTGGGGTTCTCCGTCGAGCCGCTGACGCCAGCCTGTGGACAACCTGAAGAATCTGCTGACGGGAGCGGCAAACCCGACCGATTGGCGGTAGACTATGAGAAGGTTTCAGAAAGCAAAACGGAGGACGCGGCGCGCACGCCCGGATAGGGCCAGGAAGGCGCGAGAAAGGTAGAAGTCATGGCGCAGAAAAAGACAAAAGACAGCTCCGCAATTTCGGCACTGATCTATTGCCGGGTATCCTCGGTCAAGCAAAGGATCGACGGGGCAGGCCTGCAAAGCCAGGAACAACGCTGCCGGACCTACGCCGAGGACCGGGGATACACGGTCGATGCCGTGTTTCCCGATGACAGCTCGGGCGGCGGGGATTTCATGAAACGCCCCGGCATGGTGGCCTTGCTCGCCTATCTCGATGCGCAGCCGGATATCCCGCATGTCGTGATTTTCGATGATCTCAAGCGCTTTGCCCGCGATACCGAGTTTCATATCAAGCTGCGCCGGGAACTGGCCACGCGCGGCGCGCGGGTCGAATGCCTGAATTTCAAGTTTGAGGATACGCCGGAAGGCAAGTTTGTGGAGACGGTCTTCGCCGCCCAGGGTGAGCTGGAGCGCGAACAGAACCGCCGTCAGGTGATCCAGAAGATGCGCGCCCGCATCGAAAACGGCTATTGGGTCTTTCGTGCGCCGGTCGGCTATCGCTACGAAGGCGCAAAAGGCGGCGGCAAGGTGCTGGTGCCCGATGAGCCTTTGGCCTCCGTCGTGCGCGAAGCGCTCCAGGGCTTTGCCGACGGGCGCTTCGGATCACAGTCCGAAGTTGTACGGTTTCTGGAAAACGATCCGCATTTTCCAAAGGATCGCGATGACGGGTCGATCCGGCCCATGACCGTCTCGCGGCTCTTGAAGAAGGTGGTCTATGCCGGGTGCGTCGAGGCCCCCAGCTGGGGTGTGGGTGTGCGGGACGGCCAGCATGAGGGTCTGATCAGTTTTGACACGCATGAGCGCATCCAGGAGCTTCTGGAGGGCAAGAAACGCCGGTTCGTGCGCAAGACAGCGCGCGAGGAATTCCCGATGCGCGGCCATGTCCATTGCAGCGACTGCGGCAAGGCCCTGACGGCTGCCTGGTCGAAGGGCAAAACCAAACACTACGCCTACTATCGCTGCGAGACACGGGGCTGTGCCGCCAAGGGCAAATCCATCCCTGTGCGGCAGTTGCATGACGACTGCGAGGACATCCTCAAGGCCATGACGCCCGCACGCCCGCTCTTTGCGCTCGTGAAGGCCATGTTCCGCGATGCCTGGGATATGCGTCTGACACAGGCCGAAGCCCGGCGGGAGGACTGGAAGCGCCAGATCAGGGATGTTGAAAAGCAGGTCGAAGAGCTGCTTGACCGGATCGTCGAGGCGCGCTCGCCAACCGTCATAGCGGCCTATGAGGCCCGCATCGACAAGCTCGAAAGACAGAAGCGTGCGCTGGCCTCGCGGGAGGTCGAAGCGGTGCCGGAAACGGGACGGCTGGAGGAGTGTATTGAACTCGCGCTCGGGTTTTTGTCAAACCCTTGGAAAATATACGAAAAAGGCAGTTTTGCAGTGCGTCAGACGGTGCTGAAACTGGCGTTTTCGAAGCCCCTCCAATATGGCCGAAATGGCGTGTATGGAACACCTGAAATGTCGTTTCCTTTCAAGGTGTTAGAGAATTTTTGCATCCAAAATGGAGAGATGGTGCCCCTGGAGGGACTCGAACCCCCACTCCTTTCGGAACGCGATTTTGAGTCGCGCGCGTCTACCGGTTCCGCCACAGGGGCGCCTGTCGCATCGGCCGGCAGCATAGCGGAGCGCCGCCGCCACGCAAGGCGGCCGCACTGTCGGGGGACGCCTCGCGATGGAACGTTTCGGCTGAGTGTCGTTCCCGCAGGTAGTACCGGCGCCCTGGTCCCTCGCTTGGCCGCCACCCCGACGGGGCCACGGCGCCGCCCTTCCAGGAACGGAAAAGGGAGACACGCCATGAAGATCCTGATGACCACCACCGCCGCCACTCTCGCCCTCGGCGCGACGGCCCTGGGCGCGACCGCCTTCGCCCCGGCCGCCCAGGCGCTCGACCGCCAGCCCGGCTACTGCGGCGAGAGCTGGGTCACCGTCGATACCGACAACAACGGCCGCGTCACCCGCAGCGAGGCGCTGGCCGCCCTCGACGTCGAGTTCTCAGCGATCGACGCCAACAGCGACGACGCGATCTCGCGCGAGGAGTATCGCGAGTGCGTGACCAGCAACCGCTATCGCGACGAGGATCAGATCAAGGGCGACGGCAGCGCCGGCCAGAGCGCTTCGGGGAGCGACTCCCAGAGCACCTCCCAGAGCACGTCGGGCAGCGCCTCGGCCGACAAGTCCGACCGGTCCGCCTCGGCCGCTGACGAGGCCTCCTCGATCCCAATGCAGAGCAAGGGCAAGAAGGACGCCATCCAGGCGGCCTACGACGACGCCTTCGGCCATGCCGACCGCAACCAGGACGAGCGGATCAGCCTGGAGGAGTACGCGCGCACCAGCGGCGACGTCTATTCCGACGCGCACCGCGACGCCGCGACCGCGCCGGAGCCCGTGACCCTGCGCCGCTACCTGATCCTGGTGCCGCAGCCGGTGCAGATGAGCGCCGACGGCAGCCAGGTGCGGATCCGCGAGATGGCGCGCGACGAGGCCGCGGCGCGCGCGGCGCACCGCTTCGGCGCGCTGGACCGAGACGGCGACGGCATGCTGACGCGCAGCGAGTTCAATGCCGAGGTCACCGCCGGCCTGTCGCCGAGCCTGGCCGAGAAGCACTTCGAGGCGATGGACGCGGACGGCGACGGCGAGATGACGCGCGAGGAGTACAGGCAGGCGCGCGGCGCCGACATCGAGCGGGCGCGCGAAGCCGTCCAGGCCTGGGACCGGCCCCAGACCCTGGAGGAGGGCGACGCCATGGAGCAGGAGGCCGTCGAGGCCTGGGACGGGTCCCAGACCCTCGAGCCGGGCCAGGCCCAGGGCGAGGCCGAGGCTGACTCGGCCAGTGCCGGCTCCGACGCCGAGATGGACGCCGACGAGTCGACCGCGGCCTCGGTCCCGGTCTTCATTTATCGCTTCCACACGATGTAAGGCTCCTGCCGGAGCCGGACGAACGGCGGCCCGGGGGCGATTCCCGGGCCGCTTTTCGTTGTGGGGAGCGGGCTACTGGACCGGCGTTTCCGGGTCGGCCTCGCGCATCTGGGCGGGCTCGAGCGGCGAGGGGCCGGCTTGGTGGTGCAGCAGCTTCCAGGTGCCGCCCTCGCGGGTGAAGACGTTGGTCGCGACGAGCAGCCGCTCGGCCGACTCCAGCTCCTCGTAGCAGACCACCACGGCGACCTCGCCGAGCAGCGTCGCGCGGGCGCCGAGCGGGCGCACCTGCGGCGGGTTCGAGCCGCCGAGGATGGCGCGCCAGGAGTCGATGACGTCGCGCCGCCCGACCACCGCCTGCCAGCCGGGATGGATGCAGCTCACCGAAGGGTTGGCCGACCAGAGCGCCTCCATGGCCTCGGCATCGCGGTTGGTGAAGGCGAGGTAGAAGGCGTCGTTGGCGAAGAGGACGGCGGCGTGCTGGCTCATCGGGGGCATCCTGTCCGGGCGGGCGTCGGCGGGGCCTCGCGGTCCGGCTGAAGATAGCGTCGCGCTAGGGATAGTCGAGGAAGACGAAGCTCTCCTCGGGGCGGCCGCGGGTCGCCTCGCGCAGGTCCTTGCAGAGGCGCACGAGGTCCTCCTCGATGTCGAAGGCGCGGGCGTCGGCCTCGGTGGCCAGCGCCCGGACGTCGCGGGCCTCCAGGGTGAGCGCCGGCGGCTCCGCTTCCTCCCAGCGCCCGTAGCCGAGCAGCTCGGGGAGGTCCTCCAGGGCGTAGTCGAGCGCCTCGTCGCTGTAGGCGTGCACGAGCGACAGCGTGCCGTCCGCCTCCTGGAGGTAGACGCCCGGCTTGCTTGGTGGCTTGCTCGGCGGCTTGCCGGGGGCGCGTCCCCGGCCGGTCTTCGGGCCGGTCATCGCAGGCGCTCCAGCAGCTTCGCCCAGTCTTCCTCGCTCAAGGTCTCGACTCCCAGTTCCTGCGCCTTCTTCGCCTTGGAGCCGGCGTCGGCGCCGACGACCACGAAGTCGGTGTTCTTGGAGACCGAGCCGGTGACCTTGGCGCCCAGCGACTCGGCCCGCGCCTTGGCCTCGCCGCGGCTCATGGTCTCCAGCGAGCCGGTGAACACCACGGTCTTGCCGGCCAGCGGCGAGTCGCCGCCGGACGGCGCCGCCGCGTCCTCGACGGTGAGGCGCTGCTCGAGCGCCTCCAGGACCTCCAGGTTGTGCGCCTCGGCGAAGAAGCCGACGATGTCGTCGGCCATCGAGACGCCGATGCCCGAGAGGTTGCAGAGTTCGGCATAGGCCTCGCCGACCAGCTCCGGCTTCTTCTCCTCCGGCTTTTCGGCGCGCTCGCGCGCCGCCTCGCTCATGCGTGCGTGCCACTCGTCGAGGCTGCCGTAGCTGCGCGCCAGCAGGCGGGCCGTGGCCTGGCCGATCTGGCGGATGCCGAGCGCGTAGACGAAGCGCTCCAGCGGGATTCTCCGCCGCGCCTCGATCGCCTGGAACAGGTTGCCGGCCGACCTCTCGCCCCAGCCTTCCCACTCGGCGAGCGGCGGCTCGCCCTGCTTCCCGTCGTTGGCCTGCAGATCGAAGATGTCGGGCGGCGTGGCGATCAGGCCGCGCTCGAAGAAGGCCTGGACCTGCTTGTCGCCCAGGCCCTCGATGTCGAAGGCGTCGCGGCTGACGAAGTGGGTCAGTCGCCGCAGCTGCTGGTGCGGGCAGGCGAGCTCGCCCGAGCAGCGGCTGACCGCCTCGCCCTCTGGGCGCACGACCTCGGTCCTGAGCGGGCAGGGGCAATGCTCGGGGAAGCGGTACTCGGGCCGCTCGGCATGGTGGCCGTCGTCGACGACCTCGACGACCTGCGGGATTACGTCGCCGGCGCGCTGCACGACGACCCGGTCGCCCTCGCGAACGTCCTTGCGCCTGATCTCGTCCTGATTGTGCAGCGTCGCGCGCTGCACGACGACGCCGCCGACGGTGACCGGCGTCAGGTGGGCGACCGGGGTCAGCGCGCCGGTGCGCCCGACCTGGATGCCGATGCGCTCGAGCACCGTTTCGGCGCGCTCGGCGGCGAACTTGTGGGCGATCGCCCAGCGCGGCGCGCGGCTGACGAAGCCGAGCCGCTGCTGCAGGTCGTAGCGGTCGACCTTGTAGACGACGCCGTCGATGTCGTAGTCGAGCTCGGCGCGCTGCTTCTCGATGCGCCGGTAGACCTCGAGAATGGCCTCGGCGCCGTCGCAGCGCTCGGCCAGCGGGTTGGTCCGGAAGCCGAGCTCGCGCAGCCGCTCCAGGTACGCCCAGTGGGTCTCGGCGACCGGCTCGGACAGCTCGCCGGCGGCATAGAGGAAGCAGCGCAGCGGCCGCGCGCGGGTGATCGAGGCGTCGAGCTGGCGCAGCGAGCCGGCGGCGGCGTTGCGCGGGTTGGCGAAGAGCTTCCGCCCGGCCTGCTCCTGCCGCTCGTTGAGCGCCAGGAAGTCCGACTTGGTCATGTAGACCTCGCCGCGCACCTCGAAGACCTCGGGCACGCCCTCCAGGCGCTCTGGGATCTCCGCGATGGTCCGCAGGTTCTCGGTGACCTCCTCGCCCTCGCTGCCGTCGCCGCGCGTCGCGCCCTGCACGAAGACGCCCCGCTCGTAGCGCAGCGAGATCGACAGGCCGTCGATCTTCGGCTCGGCGACGAAGGCCAGGGCGTCGTCCTCCTTGAGGCTCAGGAAGCGCCGCACCCGGGCGACGAAGTCGCGCACGTCTTCCTCGTCGAAGGCGTTGCCGAGCGACAGCATCGGCACGGCGTGGCGCACCTTGCGGAAGCCCGAGGCGACCTCGGCGCCGACCGTCTCGCTCGGGCTGTCCTTGCGCTTCTCGTCGGGAAAGCGCGTCTCCAGCGCCTCGTTGCGCCGACGCAGGGCGTCGTAGTCGGCGTCGGAGATCTCCGGCGCGTCCTGCTGGTGGTAGAGCCGGTCGTGGCGCGCGATCTCCTGCGCCAGCCACTTCAGCTCCTTCTTCGCCGCCGCGCGCGTCAGCATCTCGACCGGCGTGTCGAGGCTCCCGGGTTTCCCGCTCATGCCGCGCCCGCCATCAGCTTCTCCGCCGCGCGGCGGGCCTCCTCGGTGATCTCGGCGCCCGACAGCATGCGCGCGACCTCCTCGGTGCGGCCGGCCGGATCGAGCGTCGCCACGCTGGTGCGCGCGCCGTCGCCGTCGGCCTGCTTGTGGACGACCCAGTGGCAGAGGCCGCGGGCGGCGACCTGCGGGCTGTGGGTCACGACCAGGATCTGGCGCTCGGCGGCGAGCCGCGCAAGCCGCTCGCCGACGGCCGCGGCGGTGGCGCCGCCGATGCCGCTGTCGACCTCGTCGAAGACCAGGCTCTCGACCGGCGAGACCCCGGCCAGCACGACCTTGAGCGCGAGCAGGAAGCGCGACAGCTCGCCGCCCGAGGCGATCTTGCCGAGCGGGCCCGGCGGCGCGCCGGGGTTGGTCGCGACGGTGAAGGTGACGCGCTCGGCGCCGGTCGGCCCCCAGTCCTCCGGCGCCAGCGGCGCCAGGCCGGTGACGAAGCGCGCGCGCTCCAGCTTGAGCGGCGGCAGTTCGCGGTTGACCGCGGCGTCGAGCCGGCCGGCCGCGGCCTTGCGCTTCGCCGACAGCGCCTCGGCGTCCTTGCGGTAGAGGCGCTCGGCCTCGGCAGCGGCACGCGCCAGGCTCTCCAGCCGCTCGCTGCCGCTGTCGATCGCCGCCAGGCGCTCGCGCAGCCCCTCCTGCAGCGCCGGCAGCTCGCCGACCGAGCAGCCGTGCTTACGCGCCAGGTCCTTGAGCGCGAAGAAGCGCTCGTCGATCGCCTCCAGGCGGCCGGGATCGAACTCCAGGTCGGCGGCGACTCCGGCGAGCAGGCTCTCGGCCTCGGCGATCTCGGCGCCGGCGCGGTCGAGCGCGCCGAGCACGGCGTCGAGCCGGCCGCCGGCCTTCTCGGCGATGCGCTCGAGCGCGCGCTGGGCGCCGGCGACCGCAGCCGCTGCCCCGGCGGCCTTGGCGCTGCCGCGGCCCTCGCCGGCCAGCTGGTCGCCGGCGCCCTGCAGCGCCTCGGCCAGCTTCTCGGCGTTCATCAGGAAGGCACGCTCCTCGCCCAGCCGGTCCTCCTCGTCGGGCTGCGGCGCCACGGCGTCGAGCTCCTCCAGGGCGTGGCGCATGTAGGCCTCGTCGCGCCGGGTCTGCTCCAGCTCCTCGGCGGCGGCGACCTGCGCGGCCTGGGCCTCGCGCCAGGCGGCGTGGCGCGCGCGCAGCGCCTCGACGGCCGGCGCCAGGCCGGCGAAGGCGTCGAGCAGGGCGCGGTGGCCGGCGGGATCGAGCAGGCCGCGCTGCTCGAACTGGCCCTGGACCTCGACCAGCAGGTCGCCGAGGCTGCGCAGCAGGCCGACCGCGGCCGGCTGGCCGTTGACGAAGGCGCGGCTGCGGCCGTCGGCGCCGAGCACGCGGCGCAGCACCAGCGTGCCCTCCTCGGGCTCGATGTCCTGCTCGGCGAGCAGCGCCTCGACGGGGTGGCCGGACGTCAGGGAGAAGGCGGCGCTGACGCTGGCCTGGTCGGCGCCGTGGCGCAGCAGGCCGGATTCGGCGCGCGCGCCGAGCGCCAGGCCGAGCGCGTCGAGCAGGATCGACTTGCCGGCGCCGGTCTCGCCGGTCAGCACGGTCAGGCCGGGCGAGAACTCGAGGTCGAGCCGCTCGATCAGGACGACGTTGCGGATCGACAGGCTGACCAGCATGCGGCGGCCCGCCTAGAAGACGCTGTTCCAGACCTGCGAGATCCAGGAGCCTTCGTGGTCTTCGGGCCGCAGATCCTCGCCGGTCAGCAGCGCATAGGAGTCGAGGTACCAGTCGCTGCCCGGGAAGTTGTAGCCCAGCACGGCGGCGGTCGCCTCGGCCTCGTTGTAGACGCCGAGCGCCATGTAGCTCTCGACCAGTCGGTGCAGGGCCTCGGGCACGTGGGTCGTGGTCTGGTAGTCGCGGATGACGATCTGGTAGCGGTTGATCGCCGCCAGGTATTCCGCCTGGCCCTGGTAGTAGCGGCCGATCTCCATGTGCTTGCCGGCCAGGTGGTCGCGCGCCAGGTCGATCTTCAGCTGGGCGTCGCGGGCGTAGCGCGACTCGGGGAAGCGGCGCACCACCTCCTCCAGGTTCTCCAGCGCCTCGACGGTGTTGCCCTGGTCGCGGCCGACGTCGGAGATCTGCTCGTAGTAGCAGATGGCGCGCAGGTAGTAGGCGTAGGCGACGTCGCGGCTGCCGGGATTGAGCTGGATGAAGCGGTCGAGCGCGTTGATGGCGTCGTCGTAGAGGTCGCCCTGGTAGTAGGCGTAGGCCGCCATCAGCTGGGCGCGCGAGGCCCAGACCGAATAGGGGTGCTGGCGCTCGACCTCGTCGAAGCTCGCGGCCGCGTCCTCGTAGCTGCCGGCGAGCAGCTCGTTGAGCGCGACGTTGTAGAGCTCCTCGGGCGGCTGCTCGACGTAGGTCGGGCGCTCGTCGTCGCCGGAGCAGGCGGCCGCGAGAGCCGCGAGCGCCAGGCAGGCCAGGAAGGAACGGAGGGCGTGAAGGGCTCTGCGCCGCATGGGCGTGGGACTGTCCCGTGCTGTGCTGTCTCTAGGAATCGCCGGCGGACTATAGGCGAGACGATCGCGCGGCCACAAGCGGGGCGCCCGGGGCGCGGTCGCGCCGGCGCCGGAGCCGCGGAACGGCGGGCCCGGCAGGGCCGGCGGCCGGTTCCCAGCGGACGCGACTCGGCCGCCGTTGGCGGCCTATCGGGAGCAATCAGGCGGTCTCGGCCTCGAGGGCGCTGGCGACCGGGGCGAGCAGCGGCTCGCGCACGACCGCGTTCGGGCGGGCAAAGAGGCTCTTGAGCAGGCGCAGGGTCAGGGCGTGGCCCGCCTTGTCGCCCTCGAAGCGGCCGATCAGCGGGCCGCCGGCGAGCAGCAGGTCGCCGATCGAGTCGAGCGCCTTGTGGCGCACGAACTCGTCGAGGAAGCGCAGGCCGCCCTCGTTGAGCACCTGGTCGCCGTCGATCACCACGGCGTTCTCCAGCGAGCCGCCGCGCGCCAGGCCGTGGCGGCGCAGCGCCTCGACCTCCTCGAAGAAGCCGAAGGTGCGGGCCCGCGCGATCTCGCGCTTGTAGGTCGCCTCGTCGACCTCCTGGTCGAAGACCTGGCGGCCGATCACCGGGCTGTCGAAGTCGATCTCGAAGCGCAGCTCGAAGCCCTCGCCGGGCAGCAGGCGGCAGCTGCGGTGCGGCTCGCGCTCCTCGACCGTCTCCAGGATGCGGAAGCCGCGGCGCGGCGCGCGCTGCTCGGTGACGCCGGCACACTCGATCAGGAACACGAAGGGCGCGGCCGAGCCGTCCATCGCCGGCACTTCCGGGCCGTCGATCTCGACCAGACAGTTGTCGATGCCGAGGCCCGCGAAGGCCGACATCAGGTGCTCGATGGTGGCGATCCGCACGTCGTGCGGGGCGTCCTCGGCGACGATGGTGGTGCAGAGCGGGGTCTCGACGGCGTGGGTCCAGAGCGCCGGGATCTCCGGCTGGCCCGCCAGGTCGACCCGGCGGAACACGATGCCGCTGTCGGCCGCTGCCGGCATCAGGGTCATGGCGACGCGCACGCCGCTGTGCAGGCCGATGCCGGAGCAGTGGATCGCGTTCTTGAGCGTGCGCTGGTTGAGCGTCACCGGCGCGCCGCCGAGACCGGCGTAGCGCTGCTGGCGGTCGCCGTCGAAACCGGAGATCCCCATGAAACCCGACCCGTCTGCCATCTTGATCTTGCCTTCCATCCCTCGTCGCCGCCCACTGATCCGATACCGGCCGGCCTGGCCCCCCTGGTCCGGATCGCGGCGCGCCCCCCTTATGGAGAAACGCCTGATGCACTGCGTGTTTGCCTGACTCTCTTCTAACGATCCGCGGCGAAGTCCCTCAAATCACTCTTTATTACACTCTGCAACGGGCCGGGCCGGAGGCGGCGGCCAGGCGTCGGCCAGACGGCGGGCGGCCAGACGGCGGGCGGCCAGACGGCGGGCGGCCAGACGCGAACGGCGGCGGCGTCCGATGACGCCGCCGCCGTTGCGGTCCTCGCGCGGCCGGGGCGGAGGTCCCCGGCCGCCGTAGCCATCGGCCGCTCAGTTCGCCTGGCGACGCAGGAAGGCCGGGATGTCGAGCAGGTCCTCGTCCTCCCGGCTCTGGGCCGGCCGCTCGGCCGGCTCCAGGCCGCTCAGGCTGGCCTGCTTGGCCGCCGCGGCCTGCTGGCGGCCGGATCCGCCCTGGGCGCCGCCCTGGCCACCGCCCTGGCCGGCCGCGGCCGGCCGCGGCGCCGCCTCGGCGAGCGGCTCCTGGCGCTGGTCGAGCCGCGGCTCGGCGCGCGCCGGCTGGCGGGCCGGCTCGGGCTGCGGCTGGCGGGCCGTCTGGCCGGCGCCGGTCACGCGCTCGAACAGGCTCGGCCGCTTCGACTTGCCGAAGCCGAGGCGGAAGCCGCTCTTCTCGGCGGCCGCCGTCTCGCCCTGGCCCGCAGGAGCCTGGCCGGCGGTGCCGTGAGAGGCCGGCGAGGAGGCCGCATTGGCGAACTCCGCGGCCTTGAAGGGCTCGGGCTTGGCCGCCGGCCGCTGCTCGGCGAAGACCGGGCGCTTGGCCGGGCGCATCGGCTCGGGCGCCACGAAGCTGTCGGCCTCGTCTTGCGACTGCTCGACCTTGGCGGCGACCGCCGCGCCGTCGCTTTCGCGTTCCGCCCGGGCGGGCTCGCGCTCCGTCGGCGCGCCGAAGGCCGGCCACTCCTCCTCGGACGCCGCAGCTGCCGTCTCGGCGGGCTCGGCCGCCGGGCGCGGGGTCTCGGCCGGCTCCGTGCGGGCGGCGGCCGGCGACTCGGCCGCCGGCCGCTCCGGACGCGGGGCGGTGCCGCCGCGCGCCTGGACCAGGCTCAGGTTGACCGGGCGCGGCTCCTGGTTGGCGATCTGGTCGATGCCGGTGGCGACCACCGAGACGCGCATGCGCCCGTCCAGTGTGTCGTCGAAGGTCGAGCCGAAGATGATGTTGGCCTCGGGATCGACCTCGTCGCGGATCCGGTTGGCCGCCTCGTCGACCTCGAACAGCGTCATGTCCATGCCGCCGGTGATGTTGATCAGCACCCCGCGTGCGCCCTTCATGGTCACGTCGTCGAGCAGCGGGTTGGAGATCGCGGCCTCGGAGGCGGCGATGGCGCGGTTGTCGCCCTCGGCCTCGCCGGTGCCCATCATGGCCTTGCCCATCTCGGTCATGACCGTGCGGATGTCGGCGAAGTCCAGGTTGATCAGGCCGGGCATGACCATCAGGTCGGTGACCCCGCGGACACCCGAGTAGAGCACGTCGTCGGCCATCTTGAAGGCGTCCGCGAAGGTCGTCTTCTCGTTGGCGATGCGGAACAGGTTCTGGTTCGGGATGATGATCAGGGTGTCGACGTACTGGGTCAGCTCCTCGATGCCCTGCTCGGCGATGCGCATCCGGTGGATGCCCTCGAACTGGAAGGGCTTGGTGACCACGCCGACGGTCAGCATGCCGGCCTCGCGCGCGGCCCGGGCGATGACCGGTGCAGCCCCCGTGCCGGTGCCGCCGCCCATGCCGGCGGTGATGAACACCATGTTGGCGCCCTCGAGGTGGTCGAGGATCTCGTCCATCGCCTCCTCGGCGGCCGCCCGGCCGACGTCGGGGCGCGAGCCGGCGCCCAGGCCGGCGGTCATGTTGCGGCCGAGCTGCAGCTTGGCGTCGCACATCGACTGCTTCATCGCCTGGGCGTCGGTGTTGGCGATCATGAACTCCACCCCTTCGAGGTTGGAGCGGATCATGTTGTTCACGGCGTTGCCGCCGGCGCCGCCGACGCCGACGACGGTGATGCGCGGCCGCAGCTGCGGCTCGGTATCGGGCACGTTCAGGGTCAAGGTCATCGTTGCCTCCGTCTCTACCGCTCGGTGTTCCGGCTCGACTGGCGCCGGTATCGATCTGCCGGCCCGGCGCCGGCGGCCTGTCTGCCCCTCGATGGGGCCGTCCCCCACGTCCTTCGCGATGGCGGTCTGCCTAGAAGTGCTGCTTCAGCCATCGTCCGATGCGGCCGATCCTGCCGGCCGCCTCCTCCTGTTCGGCGCCGGCCGCGGCCGGCGCCCTCTGGTCCTGCTGCAGCGCGTAGGCGAGCAGCCCCGCGCCGACGGTGTGGGCCGGCCCGCTGGTCGCCTCGGCCAGCCCGGTCAGATGGATCGGCCGGCCGATGCGGACCTGCTTGTCCATGACCAGGGCGGCGAGGTCGCGCATGCCGGGCAGCTGGCTGGCGCCGCCGGTCAGCACGACGCGGCGGCCGCCGGCCTTGTCGAAGCCGCTGGCCTCGAGGCGCGAGCGGACCAGCTCGAAGGTCTCCTCCAGGCGCGGCTGGACGATGCCGATCAGCAGCGAGCGCGGCACCTGCTGGACGTGGCCGTCGTCCTCCTCGCCGACCTGCGGCACGTCGATCGTCGCGTGCTCGTCGGCCGAGGTCGCGATGGCGTGGCCGTAGAGGGTCTTCAGCCGCTCGGCGTGGGCGAGCGTGGTCGAGAGGCCGCGGGCGACGTCGCTGGTCACGTGCTGGCCGCCGACCGGCACGATGTCCGTGTGCACGACGCTGCCCTCGACGAAGACGGCGATCGAGGTCGTGCCGCCGCCCATGTCGATCAGGGTGACGCCGAGCTCGGTCTCGTCGGGCACAAGGCAGGCGAGGCCCGAGGCGTAGGGTGAGACCACGAAGGCGCCGATCTCCAGGTGGCAGCGCTGCACGCAGGTCGCGAGGTTGCGCACCGGCCCGCTGGCCGCGGTGACGATGTGCATGTTGACGCCCAGGCGCTCGCCGAACATGCCGCGCGGGTCGCGGATGCCGCGGCTGCCGTCGATCGTGTAGCCGACGGGAATCGAGTGGATCAGCTGGCGGCCCTTCTCGGGCTGGCCGAGCAGGCCTTCCAGCTGGTGGCCTTGCTCGAGCGCGCGGCGCAGATCCTCGTCGCCGACCTCGTGGCCGTCGATCGAGACCTCGACGCCGAGCAGGCGCGAGGCCGGGTAGCCGCCGGACAGGCTGACCGCGACCTGCTCGATCTCCTCGCCGGCCATCTGCTCGGCGGCGTGGACGGCGTTGAGGATCGCCGTCTCGGCGGCCTCCATGTCGATCACCGCGCCGGCCTTGACGCCGCGGCTGAGCTGCTGGCCGATGCCGACGACGCGCAGGCGCGGCGGCTGGCCGCGCTCTTCCTCGAGCCGGGCGATCAGGCAGCAGATCTTGCTGCTGCCGACGTCGAGGGCCGCGAAGACGCCGTTCGGATTGCGACGGGCACGCTTCTTCATGGCGCTTCTCAGGTCTCCTGGCCTTGGGCGCGCAGCGGCGGCACGCCGCCGCGCGAGGTGCGGACGATCAGGCGGTCGGGCAGCCGCAGGTCGACGACCGCGACGTCGTGCTCCAGCAGGTCCTCCTGGCGGACCATGCGCGCGAAGCGCGACCAGGCCGCCGGCGCGCCCTCTTCGGGCAGGCGCACGTCGATGTTGCCGTCGAGGCGCAGGTTCCAGCGCCGGCCGCCGACGCGGATCGCGGCGGTGACCTTGTCTGCGAGGTCCGGCTCGCCGGTCAGCATGGCGAGCAGCGCGGCGGCGTGCGGCGCGGCGTCCTCGCCGACCACGAGCAGCAGCTTGGCGAAGCGTCCGGGATGGACCCCGGGGATGACCCGGCCCTCGCCGTCGATCACCGCGATCTCGCCGCCGTTCTGCCAGAGCGCCAGCGCGCGGCGCTCGGTCAGGCGCACGAAGACCGTGTCGGGCAGGCGCCGCTCGACCGCGACCTCGGCGACCCAGGGCAGGTCCTCGAGCCGGGCGCGGGCGTCCTCGGGATCGACCGCCAGGATCGGCATCCCGCGCTCGATCGCCAGCAGCTCGACCAGCGCCGCCGAGCTGGTCTGCCCGCGGCCTTCGACCAGCACGTTGCGGACCTCGAGGCCGGCGTCGGCGCTGAACCGGAGCGTCGCCTCGGAGACGGCGGCGGCGGCGCGGTCGAGCACGCCCGACTGCCAGACCACGGCGCCGGCGCCGACGACGATCGCCGGCAGCAGGCCGAAGCCGAGCCAGCGCCCCCAGCGCGCCCTGAACCCGGCCTTGCGCGCCTGGCCGCGACGCACGGGCCGGCTGGGTCCGGGCGGGCGCGGCTTGGCGGCCGGGTTGGCCCGCGTGCCGTTGGTCTTGGCGCTGCTGCGGCTCAGTCGCATGCGGCCTGCTCCAGCATCCAGCCGACCAGATCGGCGAAGGAGATGCCGCAGTGGGCGGCCTGCTCCGGCACCAGGCTCAGCGGCGTCATGCCCGGCTGGGTGTTGACCTCCAGCAGGTACAGCCCGCCGGCCTCGCCCAGGCCCGGCCGGTCGTCGTAGCGGAAGTCGGCGCGGCTGACCCCGCGGCAGCCCAGCGCCCGGTGGGCGGCGACCGCCTGCTCCATGGCCTGGGCGTAGATCGCGTCGGGCACCCGGGCCGGCACGATGTGCTCGGTGCGCCCGGCGGTGTACTTGGCCTCGTAGTCGTAGAAGCCGGCGGTCGGCCTGAGCTCGGTGACCGCCAGGGCGCGGTCGTCCATCACCGAGACGGTCAGCTCGCGGCCCTCGATGAAGGGCTCGACCAGGACCTCCTCGCCGAACGGCCAGTCGTCGGCGTGGATCGGCGCTTCGTTGTCGCCGGGCCGCACGATGATCACGCCGACCGAGGAGCCCTCGTCGATCGGCTTGACCACGTACGGCCGGGCCATCGGGTCGCCGGTCTCGACCCGGCTGCGGTGCATGACCTCGCCGCCGGGGCAGCGCAGCCCGGCCGCCTCGAAGAAGCGCTTGGCGGTCGGCTTGTGCATGGCCAGCGACGAGGCCAGCACGCCGGAGTGGGTGTAGGGGATGCCCAGGATGTTGAGCAGGCCCTGGACGCAGCCGTCCTCGCCCCAGCGGCCGTGCAGGGCGTTGAGCACGACGTCGGGGCGCGGCGTCAGCGCCGCCGTCAGGGCCGCCAGGTCGCGGGTCATGTCGATCTCGACGGCCTCGTGGCCGAGTTCGCGCACCGCCTCCGCGCAGGCGCGGCCGCTGACCAGCGAGACCTCGCGCTCGGCCGAGAAGCCGCCGTAGAGCACCGCGACGCGCTTGCCTGCGCTCATCGTCCCCCTCCCTGGCCCGTGCCGGCGTCGTCGTCGGCGGCGACGCCGATGCGCCTGATCTCCCACTGCAGCTCGACGCCGGTCGCCTCGCGCACCCGGCGGCGGACCTCCTCGCCCAGGCCCTCCAGGTCGGCGGCGGTGGCGGTGCCGGTGTTGATCAGGAAGTTGCAGTGCTTCTCCGAGACCTGGGCGCCGCCCTTGCGCAGGCCGCGGCAGCCGGCGCGGTCGACCAGCTGCCAGGCGCGCTCGCCCGGCGGGTTCTTGAAGGTGCTGCCGCCGGTGCGGCTGCGGATCGGCTGGCTCTCGGCGCGCGCCTGCTGGATCTCGCTCATGCGCCGCGCCACGGCCGAGGGCTCGTCCGGATGGCCGCGCAGCGCCGCGCCCAGGAAGATCCAGTCGGCCGGCACGCCGCAGTGGCGGTAGCTCAGGTCCATCTCGTCCGGCGTCAGGCGGTGCAGCGTGCCGTCGGGCGCCAGCGCCTCGGCCCAGACCAGCACGTCCTTGATCTCGCGTCCGTAGGAGCCCGCGTTCATCCTCAGCGCGCCGCCGATCGTGCCGGGCACGCCGACCAGGAACTCCAGGCCGCCGACGCCGGCGCGCGCCGCGGCCTCGGCGACGTCGACGTCGAGCGCGCCGGCGCCGCACAGGATCTCGCGGCCGCCGCCCTCGGCCTCGGCGACCTCGACCCCGGCGAAGTCGCGGCCGAGGCGCAGCACGACGCCGCGCACCCCGCCGTCGCGGATCAGCAGGTTGGAGGCGACGCCGATCGGCGTCACCGGCACGTCGGCCGGCTTGGCCTTCAGGAAGGCGATCAGGTCGTCGCGGTCGGCCGGCCGGAAGGCGACCTCGGCCGGACCGCCGACGCGGAACCAGGTGACGCCGGCGAGCGGCGCCTGCTCGGTCAGGCGGCCGCGCACGGCCGGCAGGCGCTCGATCAGCCGGGTGGCCGTGCGGGGCGAGGTTTCGGGGACGGCGGTCACGGCGTCCCTCCCCCGTCCTTCAGCGCCTGCAGCGCCTCGGGCAGGGCCTGGGCCCAGGCGGTGATGTTGCCGGCGCCGAGGCAGACCACGAGGTCGCCGGGCCGCGCGATCCCGGCGACCGTGCGGGGCAGGGCCTCGGCGCTCTCCAGCGCCACGACGTCGCGGTGGCCGTGCGAGCGCAGGCCGGCGACCAGGTGGTCGCGGTCGTAGCCCTCGATCGGCGCCTCGCCGGCGGGGTAGACGTCGGCGACGATGACGCAGTCGGCGTCGTTGAAGCAGCGGCAGAAGTCGTCGAACAGCCGCTCGAGGCGCGAGTAGCGGTGCGGCTGGACGACGGCGACGACGCGCTCGGCGGCGGTCTGCCGGGCGGCGCGCAGCACCGCCGCGATCTCGACGGGGTGGTGGCCGTAGTCGTCGATCACGGTGATGCCGTCGGCCGTGCCGGTGACGGTGAAGCGGCGCTTGACGCCGTCGAAGCGCGCCAGCGCCTGGCGGATCGCCGCCTCCGGCAGCCCCATCTCCTGGGCGACCGCGATCGCGGCCAGGGCGTTCTGTACGTTGTGCTGGCCGAACATCGGCAGGCGCAGGTCGGCGAGCCGCCGCTGCTCGCCCTGGCGGCGGTCGCTGATCACGGCGTCGAAGCGGGCGCCCTCGGGATCGAGTACCAGGCCCTCGGCGCGCACCTCCGCCTGCGGCGAGAAGCCGTAGGTGACAATGCGCCGGTCCTCGATGCGGCCGATCAGCGTCTGCACGTCGGGATGGTCGAGGCAGAGCACCGCGAAGCCGTAGAAGGGGATGTTCTCGACGAAGGTCTCGAAGGCCTCGTGCAGCGCCTCGACGCTGCCGTAGTGGTCGAGATGCTCGGGGTCGATGTTGGTGACCAGCGCGATGGTCGCCGGCAGCTTCGTGAAGGTGCCGTCGCTCTCGTCGGCCTCGACGACCATCCAGTCGCCCTCGCCGAGCCGCGCGTTGGTGCCGTAGGCGTTGATGATGCCGCCGTTGATCACCGTCGGGTCGAGCCCGGCGCCGTCGAGCAGGGCGGCGACCAGCGAGGTCGTCGTCGTCTTGCCGTGGGTGCCGCCGACCGCGATCGACCACTTCAGGCGCATCAGCTCGCCGAGCATCTCGGCGCGCCGCACCACGGGGATGAAGCGCGCGCGCGCCGCCTGGACCTCGGGGTTCTCGCGCTTGACCGCCGAGGAGATCACCACGACCGTCGCCTCGCCCAGGTTCTCGGCCCGGTGGCCGATCGCGACCTCGATGCCGAGGCCGCGCAGGCGCTTGACGTTGGCGCTGTCGGCCTGGTCGCTGCCCTGCACCTGGTAGCCCAGGTTGTGCAGGATCTCGGCGATGCCGGACATGCCGATGCCGCCGATGCCGACGAAGTGGATCATGCCGATGTCGAGCGGGAGCGCCCTCATGCCGCGGCCTCCTCGTCGCGCTTGCCGGCCGGACGCGCCTGGCCGTTGCCGTCGAGCGCCTCGGCGACCAGGTCGGCCAGCCGTTCGGCGGCGTCGGGCTCGGCGAAGCCGCGCGCGGCCGCAGAGGCCCTGGCCAGCGTGCCGGGATCGGACAGCAGGTCGGCGAGGCGCTCGGCCAGGCGCTCGGGCGTCAGGTCGTGCTGCGGCATGACCCAGCCGCCGCCGGCGCTGGCGAAGGCCCGGGCGTTGCCGGTCTGGTGGTCGTCGGCGGCGAAGGGGTAGGGCACCAGGATCGCCGGCCGGCCGGCCGCGGCCAGTTCGGTCACCGTCGAGGCGCCGGCGCGGCAGACCAGCAGGTGGGCGGCGGCGAGACGCTCCGGCATGTCGTCGAAGAAGCTCCTGAGGTCGCAGGCGATGCCGCAGTCGCGGTAGGTCGCCGCGACGCTCTCCAGGTCGTCGCCGCGGACCTGCTGGGCGACCAGGAGCCGCGCCCTGACAGCCTCGGGCAGCCGGCACAGCGCCTTGGGCAGCAGCTCGTTGAAGACGCGCGCGCCCTGGCTGCCGCCGGTGACCAGCAGGCGCAGGCGGTCCTCCTTGCCGGGCAGGGCGTAGGGCTTGCGGCCGACCGCGGCGATCGGGCCGCGCACCGGGTTGCCGGTGACCCGCAGCCGCTCGGCGACGGCCTCCAGGCCGGCGGTCTGCGGGAAGGAAACCCCGATCAGCCGGGCGCGGCCGGCGAGCAGGCGGTTGGCGCGGCCGGCGATCTGGTTCTGCTCGTGCAGCACGATCGGGATGCGGCGGCGGTGCGCCGCCAGGATCGTCGGTACCGAGGGGTAGCCGCCGAAGCCGACCGCGACCGCGGGCTTGAGGCGGCCGAGCAGCGACCAGGCCTCGAAGCTGCCGTAGGCCAGCTTGGCGAAGCTGCGCAGCTTGCGCATCAGGCCGCCGCCGGCCAGGCCGCCGGCCGAGATGCGGTAGACCTCGACCTGCGGCAGGTCCGGGCCGAAGCCGCCGCCGCGCTCGTCGGTAATCAGCGCGACCCGCCAGCCGCGCGCCAGCAGAGCCTGGGCCAGCGCCTTGGCGGGGAACAGGTGGCCGCCGGTGCCGCCGGCGGCCAGCACGGCGAGCTTGCGCTGCTGCTTCGCGGCGGTCATGGCGCGTCTCCGGATGCGGTTTCGAGGCGGCCGGCGTGGCGGCGGGTCAGGGCCATCGCCATGCCCATGCCCAGCGCCAGCGCGATCAGCGACGAGCCGCCGTAGCTGACGAAGGGCAGGGTCATGCCCTTGGTCGGGATCAGGTGCAGGGACGACCCCATGTTGATCAGGGCCTGCAGGCCGAACTGGGTGAACAGCCCGGTCGCCGCGAGCAGCACGAAGAGGTTGCTTTCGCCGAGCGCGCGGCCGAAGCCGCGCAGCATGACGAAGGCGAACAGCAGGACCAGCAGCAGGCAGGCGAGCAGGCCCAGCTCTTCGCCCGCCACCGCGAACACGAAGTCGGCGTGGGCGTCGGGCAGCACCTCCTTGACCCGGCCCTCACCGGGGCCCCGGCCGAACAGCCCGCCGTCGGCGAAGGCCTCGAGCGAGCGGTCGATCTGGTAGCGGTCGCCGGCCGCCGGATCGAGGAAGGAGTCGATGCGCTGGGCGACGTGCGGGAACAGGAAGTAGGCGCCGCCGATGCCGGCCAGGCCGAGCGCCGCGAAGGCGCCGACCAGGAACCAGGGCAGGCCGGCCAGGAAGAACTGCACGCCGAAGATGGCGCTGACCACCACGGCCTGGCCGAGGTCGGGCTGCAGCAGCAGCAGCATGACCATCACCGCCCAGAGCGCCGTGGCGACCATCCAGCCCGGGAACTCGCGGTGCTCGCGGCCGAGCGCGAAGATCCAGCCGGCGGCGACGGCGAAGCAGGGCTTGGCGAACTCCGAGGCCTGCAGCGAGAAGCCGCCGATGTTGATCCAGCGCACCGCACCCTTGATCTCGCTGCCGAGCACCAGGGTCAGGACCAGCAGGGCCATGGAGCCGAGCAGCCCGAGCACGCCGATCCGGCGGATCCAGCGCACGTTGAACAGCGACAGGCCGAGCATCAGGGCGATGGCCACCGGCAGCAGCACCAGCTGGCGCTTGGCCAGGGAGAAGGAGTCGAGGCCGATGCGCTCCGAGACCGCCGGCGAGGCGGCGACGATCAGCACCGCGCCGAAGGCCATCAGCAGCAGCAGCGCGACCAGCGACCAGCGGTCGATGGTCCACCACCAGCGCCCGACCAGCGAGGTGTCGCCGCGTCCGTAGGCCGCCATCATGGCCGGCCTCCTGCGCCCTCGGCGCGCTGTCCCGGAATCGCCGAGACCGCCTTGCGGAAGGTCTCGCCGCGCTCCTCGAAGGAGCGGAACTGGTCGAAGGAGGCGCAGGCCGGCGACAGCAGCACCACGGCGCCCGGCCGGGCGTCGCGCCGGGCGGCGACCGTCGCCGCGGCGATCGCGGTCGCCAGGTCCCCGCAGCGCTGGTAGGCGACCCGCCCCTCCAGCGCCTGCGCGAAGGATTCCTCCGCCTCGCCGATCAGGAAGGCCTCGGCGATGCGCGGGTAGAAGGGCTCCAGGCCCTCGAGCCCGGTCTCCTTGGCGCGCCCGCCGGCGATCCAGTAGATCGCGTCGTAGCAGGCCAGGGCCTTGCCGGCGGCGTCGGCGTTGGTCGCCTTGGAATCGTTGACGTAGGCGATGCCGTCGACGGTCGCGACCAGCTCCTGGCGGTGCGGCAGGCCGGCGAAGCTGCGGATGCAGGCGGCGATCGTCGCGCCGTCGACGCCGACCGCCCGGCAGGCGGCGTAGGCGGCGGCGGCGTTCTGCCAGTTGTGGCGGCCCGGCAGGGTCGCGACCTCGCGCAGGTCGAGCGCCGGCACGGCCTGGCCCTCGCTGTCGTCGACCAGCACGCCGTCGCGCACGTAGACGCCGCCCTCGACCGCCCGCTCGGCCGAGATCGGGCGGACCACCTGGTCGCCGGCCTCGGCCAGCTCGCGGTGGATCGTGCGGCAGGTCTCGTCGTCGACGCCGATCACCGCGGTGCGCGGGCTGGTCTGCCGGCGGAAGATGTTGCGCTTGGCCGCGACGTAGCCGGCCATGCCGCCGTGCCGCTCCAGGTGGTCGGGCGTGACGTTGAGCAGGACCGCGACGTCGAAGGTGATCGAGAAGGTGATCTCCAGCGCGTAGCTGGACATCTCGATGACGTGGAAGCCCTCGGCGCCGACCAGCTCGAGCGCGGTCGCCGGGGTGCCCAGGTTGCCGCCGACGTCGGCCCGGCGGGCGGCCAGCTTCAGGATGTGGCCGATCAGCGCCGTCGTCGTCGACTTGCCGTTGGTGCCGGTCACGCCGATGAAGCGGGCGTCGGGGTCGGCGCGGCCGAGCAGCTCGATCTCGCCGATGATCTCGACGCCGCGCTCGCGCGCCAGGGCGGCGACCGGGTGCGGAGCCGGATGGGTATGGGGAATGCCCGGGCTGATCACCAGGGTCACCGGCTCGTCCCAGTTGGCGTTGGCCAGGTCGACCAGGGGGATGCCGGCCTCGCGGGCTCGGGCGCGGGTGTCCTCGTTGTCGTCCCAGGCCCAGACCTCGGCGCCGGAGGCCATCAGCGCGCGCGCCGCCGACAGCCCGGACTTGCCGAGCCCGAGCACTGCGACTGTGTAGCCGTGGAAGAAGGGCAGCTCGATCACGGCCTCACCTCAGCTTCAGCGTCGAGAGGCCGATCAGCGCCAGGATGACGGCGATGATCCAGAAGCGGATGACGACGGTCGGCTCGGCCCAGCCCTTCTTCTCGAAGTGATGGTGCAGCGGCGCCATGCGGAAGACGCGCTTGCCGGTCAGCCGGAACGAGGCGACCTGGACGATCACCGAGACGGTCTCCAGCACGAACAGGCCGCCGATCATCGCCAGCACCAGCTCGTGCTTGGCGATGACCGCGATGGTGCCGAGCGCGCCGCCGCAGGACAGCGACCCGGTGTCGCCCATGAAGACCATGGCCGGCGGCGCGTTGAACCAGAGGAAGCCGAGCCCGGCGCCGACCAGCGCGCCGCAGAACACCGCCAGCTCGCCGGTTCCCGGCACGTAATGGACCTGCAGGTAGTCGGCGAAGCGGATGTTGCCGACCAGGTAGACGATCAGCGCGAAGCTGGCGGCGGCGATCATCACCGGCACGATGGCCAGGCCGTCGAGCCCGTCGGTCAGGTTGACCGCGTTGGAGGCGCCGACCATCACGAAGATCGCGAAGACGCCGAAGAACAGCCCGAGGTCGACCAGCACGTTCTTCAGGAAGGGGATGGTCAGCTGGTTGCGCAGCTCGTCGGGGCTGATCGAGACGATGGCGACCACGGCGACCGCCGAGATCGCGAACTGGCCGAGCAGCTTCAGCTTGCCGGGCAGGCCGCGGTGGCTGCGCTTGGTCAGCTTCAGGTAGTCGTCGCCGGCGCCCAGCAGCCCGAAGCCGATGGTCACGAACAGCACGATCCAGACGTAGGGGTTCGACAGGTCGGCCCACAGCAGGGTCGAGACGCTGAGCGCCGAGAGGATCAGCACGCCGCCCATGGTCGGCGTGCCCTGCTTGGTCAGCAGGTGCGTCTCCGGGCCGTCGGTGCGGATCGGCTGGCCTTCGCGCTGGCGCGCGCGCAGCCGGGCGATGACCTGGGGGCCGAACACGAAGGCGAACAGCAGGGCGGTCAGCACCGCGCCGCCGGTCCTGAAGGTCAGGTAGCGGAACAGGTTGAAGACGACGAACTGGTCGGCGAAGGGGACGAGGAGGTTGAGCATGGCGTCTCCTCAGTGCCCGTTGGCCGCGCGCGGCGGCGCCGGCTGGTCCTCGGCCTCGCGCTCCAGGCGCTCCAGCGCCTCGATCACGCGGGCCATGCGGCTGCCCAGCGAGCCCTTGACCAGGACCGCGTCGCCGGGCGCGAGCTCGGCGACCAGGCGCTCGGCCAGGGCCGCGGAATCGGGCGCGTGCGCGGCCAGGCGCCCGTCCGGCAGGACGGCGGCGAGCTCGGCCATCAGCGGGCCGCAGCAGTAGACACGGTCGATGCCGTAGGCCTCGAGCGGCCGTGCCAGGCCGCGGTGGTAGTCGGCGGCCTCGGCGCCCAGCTCGAGCATGTCGCCGAGCACCGCGATGCGCCGGCCGCCGGGGCCGAGCGCCGCCTTGGCGAGCACCGACAGCGCCGCCTCCACCGACTTCGGGTTGGCGTTGTAGCTCTCGTCGATCAGCAGGCAGCTGCCGCCGGGCAGCGTCAGCTTGCGGCGCAGGCCGCGGCCCTTGAGCGGCTTCAGCCGCGCCAGCTCGGCGGCGGCCGGGCCGAGCTCGGCGCCGGCCAGGCGCACCGCGCCGAGCACCGCCAGGGCGTTCATCGCGTGGTGCTCGCCGGGCAGCGACAGGCAGAAGTCGATCGGCTCGCCCAGGACCACCGCCGAGACCGCGCTGCAGGTCGCGTAGAGGTCGAGCGTGACCAGCCGGACTTCGGCCTCGGCGTGGCGGCCGAAGCCGACGATGCGCCGGATGCCGGCGTCGCGCGCGTGGCCCGCGAGGCGCGCGTAGTGCGCGTCGTCGCGCGGCAGCACGGCGGCGCCGCCCGGCGGCACGCCCCGGAAGATCTCGGCCTTGGCGTCGGCGATCGCCTCCTGGCTGCCCAGGTACTCGATGTGGGCGAGGCCGATGTTGGTGACGATGGCGATGTCCGGGCGCGCGAGGGCGGTCAGCTCGGCGATCTCGCCGGCGTGGTTCATGCCCATCTCGAAGACGCCGTAGGCGGCCTCGCGCGGCAGCCGCGCCAGCGACAGCGGCACGCCCCAGTGGTTGTTGAAGCTGGCGGCGCTGGCGTAGGTCGGGCCCTGGGCCGACAGGCAGGCACGCAGCGCGTCCTTGGTGCCGGTCTTGCCGGCCGAGCCGGTGACCGCCAGCACCTTGGCGCCGGTGCGCGCGCGGCTGGCGCGGCCGAGCGCGCGCAGCCCCGCCAGGCTGTCCTCAACGACGAGCAGCGGCGCGTCCGCCGGCAGGCCCTCGGGCACGCGATGCACCAGCGCGGCGGCGGCGCCTGCCTCCAGGGCGGCGGCGACGAAGTCGTGGCCGTCGAAGCTCGGCCCGGCGAGCGCGACGAAGAGATCGCCGGCCAGCAGCGTGCGGCTGTCGATCGACACGCCATGGGCCTGCCAGTCGCCGCGACCCTCCAGTCGGCCGGCGGTGGCGCCCTGCGCCTCGGCGGCGGTCCAGAGCGGCAGGCGGTGCGGTTCGGCGCTGCTCATGCCCGGCCTCCCGTCGTGTCGCCCAGGCGGGCGATGGCCTCGGCGGCGACCAGGCGGTCGTCGAAGGGCAGCACCCGGTCGCCGACGATCTGGCCGGCCTCGTGGCCCTTGCCGGCGATCACCAGGGCGTCGCCGGATTCCAGCAGCGCGACCGCCTGGGCGATCGCCTGGCGGCGGTCGCCGATCTCGCGGGCGCCCGGTGCCGCGGCCAGGATCTGGGCGCGGATCGTCGCCGGCGGCTCGCTGCGCGGGTTGTCGTCGGTGACGATGGCGAGGTCGGCGTGGGCCGCCGCGGCCTCGCCCATCAGCGGGCGCTTGCCGGGATCGCGGTCGCCGCCGGCGCCGAACACCACGAGCAGCCGTCCGGCGGTGTGCGGCCGCACCGCCCCGAGCACCGTCTCCAGGGCGTCGGGCGTGTGGGCGTAGTCGACGTAGACGGCGCCGCCGGCCGGCGTGTGGCCGACCAGCTCGACGCGGCCCGGCACGCCGTCGAGGCGCTCCAGCGCGGCGACCGCCTGGCAGGGCGCGGCGGCCTCCTCGGCCAGCACCAGGCCAAGCGCGGCCAGGGCGTTCCAGGCCTGGAACACGCCGGCGACCGGCAGCGCGACGCGCCGCTCCTTGCCGAGCACGGTCAGCTCCAGGATCAGGCGGCCGCTCTCCGGCTGCAGGTCGCGCAGGCTCAGCTCGGCGCCCTTGCGGCCGTAGGAGAGGACCCGCTGGCCGCGCTCCCGGCAGAGTCCGGCGAGACGCTCGAACTCCGGCACGTCGGCGTTCAGCACGGCGGTGCCGCCGGCCGGCAGCAGCTCGACGAAGAGGCGTTCCTTGGCCGTGCGGTAGGCGGCCATGTCGGCGTGGTAGTCGAGATGGTCGCGCGACAGGTTGGTGAAGGCGGCAGCCGAGAGCTGCAGGCCGTCCAGGCGGTACTGGTCGAGGCCGTGGCTCGAGGCCTCGATCGCCAGGTGCTCGAAGCCGGCGCCCTTGAGGTCCGCCAGGCAGCGCGCCAGCTCGACCGGGTCGGGCGTGGTCAGTGCGCGCGGCGCGTCGGCGCGCGGCGGCACCAGGCCCAGGGTGCCGAGGCTCGCCGCCGGCCAGCCGAGCAGCTCCCAGAGCTGGCGCGTGAAGCTGACCACCGAGGTCTTGCCGTTGGTGCCGGTGACCGCGACGACGGTGCGCGGCTGGCCGCCGTGGAAGGTCGCCGCCATGCGGGCCAGGGCGCGGCGCGGCTGCGCGTCCTCGATCAGCGCGACCGGCCGGCCGTAGTCCTTCAGCTCCGTGCCCTGGGGCGCCAGCACGGCGGCGGCGCCGCGCGACACCGCCTCGTCGATGTAGTCGCGCCCGTCGAAGCGGCTGCCCGGGATCGCCGCGAACAGCCAGCCGGGCTCGACCCGGCGGCTGTCCGCCGTCAGGCCGAGGATCTCGGTCTCAGCTGCCGTCTCCCTGGCGAGCCCGGTCATGGTCGTGGCGTTCTCCGCTCCGATCAGCTCAGCGATCCGCAAAGTCGATTCCCCGGTAGACCACCGGGACGATGCGCCGCTCGGTCTCGGTCTCGTCGTCGCCGCGCCGCGGCGCGATGCCGAGCAGCGGCGCGATGCGCTCGACGACCCGGCCGATGACCGGCGCCGAGACCCAGCCGGCTGTGGCGTAGCCGTAGGTCTCCTTGGTGCCCTTGGGCTCGTCGACCATGGCGAAGATGACGTACTCGGGGTCGTCCATCGGGAAGGCCCCGACGAAGGTCGCGATGCGCTTGTTCTTCGCGTAGCCGCCGGAGGGCGCCAGCTTGTCCGCGGTGCCGGTCTTGCCGCCGACAAGGTAGCCCGCGGCGTCGGCCTTGCTGCCGGTGCCCTTCTCGACGACCAGGCGCATCAGCCAGCGCATCTGCCGCGAGGTCTCCTCGGTCAGCACCCGGGTCCGCGCCACCGGCTCGCCCGGCTCCTTGCGGACCAGGGAGAGCTCGGGCAGCTCGCCGCCGTTGGCGATCGCCGAGACGGCCCTGACAAGCTGCAGCGGCGTCACGGCGATGCCGTGGCCGTAGGAGGCGGTCATGGTGTTGATCTCGCGCCAGGGCGAGGGCAGCAGCGGCTGGCCGCTCTCCGGCAGCTCGGTGCGTGCGGCGCGGGTCAGCCCCAGGGCGTCATAGAAGGCCAGCAGTCGCTCGGTGCCGGCGTCCATCGCCATGTGCACCGTGCCGATGTTGCTGGAGTGCATGATGATCTCCGGCACGCTGAGGGTGCCGCGGATCGGGTGGTAGTCGGTGATGCGGTAGCGGCCGACGCGGATCGGGTCGGTGACGTCGTAGCCGTCGGTCAGGCGCGCGGTGCCGGCGTCGAGCGCCATCGCGGCGGTGAACAGCTTGAACACCGAGCCCATCTCGTAGACGCCCAGGCTGGCCCGGTTGAAGCGCGCCTCCTCGCTGGCCGCGCCGGGGTCGTCGGGGTCGAAGCTGGGCAGCGAGACCTGTGCCAGGATCTCGCCGGAGCGGGCGTCGACGACCAGGCCGGCGGCGCCGATGCCGCTGAAGGTCTGCATCGAGGCGGCCAGCTCCTCGGCCAGGATGTACTGGATCCGGAGGTCGAGCGAGAGCGCCAGCGGGCTGCGGCCGTCGGCGAGCTGGCCGTCGCGCGCGCGCTCCATGCCGGCGATGCCGTGGCCGTCGATGTCGGTCAGGCCGACGACCTGGCTGACCAGGCTGCCGTGCGGGTAGACGCGCTTCTCCTCGCGCTGGAAGCGCACGCCGGGGATGCCCAGACGGTTGACCGCGGCCATCTCGCGCGGGCTGACGTGGCGCTTGACCCAGACGAAGCTGCGGTCCTCGGACAGCCGGCGCAGGGTCGCCGCGTGGTCGAGGTCGGGCAGGGCGGTGGCCAGGCGCTTGGCCGCCATGGCCGGGTCGCGGATCTCGCGCGGGTTGGCGTAGACCGAGGCGACCGGCAGCGTCGTCGCCAGGATCTCGCCGTTGCGGTCGGTGATGGCGGCGCGCGTCGGGCGCAGCTCGTCGGCGGTCGGCGCCTCGGCGCGCGCCGGCTCGGCCGCGGCGCCGAACAGCGACAGGTCGACCAGGCGGCCGGCGACGCCCAGGAAGGCGAGGGCGAAGACGAAGCCGGTGACCAGCAGGCGCGTGCGGCCGGTCTCCAGCGCGCTCTTGGCCTGGCCGTCCAGCTCGACGACCCAGCCCTGGTGCGGGCCGAGGTCGCGCCCGCAGGGCGTCACGCGGGCGACCCGCGCGCCGCGGTTCTGGGCGGCCTTCCGGCCGGGCGTGTGGCCGATCATCGCGTGGTCTCCGAAACGGGGGTGATGGCCAGGCCGGCGCCGGCCTGCCCGCGGCCCGACGCCATCGCCCGCGGCAGGGCCGGGGTCTGGGCCTGGGTCGGGGCCTGGGGCAGGACCTCGGGCTTGGCCGGCGGCAGCCGGCTGCCGACCGCGACCGGCACGCGGTCGAAGTCCTCGGGGCGCGGCGGCAGCCGGTCGACCGAGACGATCTGGTCGGGGCCGAGCGGCTGCAGGCCCAGGTATTCCTTGGCCAGGGACTCGATGCGCGCCGGCTGGTTCAGGTAGCTCCACTCGGCGCGCAGCACCTCGATGGTCTCGCGCTCCTGGCGGATCTTGTGCTGGGCGCGCAGCAGCTGCTCCTCGAGCGACTGCACCTCGTGCTTGATCTCGAACAGCGTGGTGGCGGCGCCCGCCACCACGACCAGCCAGAAGAGGTAGGACCAGCGCATCGCCTCAGGCCTCCCCTGCCGTGATGGGGGCGGCGAAGGCCGGCCGCGCCGTGCGTTCGGCGGCGCGCAGCTTGGCCGAGCGGGCACGCGGGTTGGCGCGCGCCTCGGCGGCGCCGGGCTGGGTCGCCTGGCGCTTGAGCAGGATGAAGCTGCCGGCGGCGGCCTCGTCGTCGACGCTCGGCGGCAGGTGGCGCGAGCCGCGCGCGGCGGTGCCGCTGCGCTGGCGCAGGAAGGTCTTGACCAACCGGTCTTCCAGCGAGTGGAAGGCGACCACGGCGAGCCGGCCGCCCGGCGCCAGCAGACGCTCGGCGGCACCGAGGCCGCGCTCCAGCTCGCCGAGCTCGTCGTTCACGTAGAGCCGCAGCGCCTGGAAGGTGCGCGTCGCCGGGTCCAGGCCGTCCTTCGAGGGCTTGACCACCGAGCGCACGATCTCGGCGAGCTCCAGGGTGCGCTCGATGCGCCCGGCGGCGCGCGCCTCGACGATCGCGCGGGCGATCTGGCGCGAGCGGCGCTCCTCGCCCAGGCGATAGATGACGTCGGCCAGCTCGGCTTCCGGCAGGCCGTTGACGACGTCGGCGGCGCTCGGGCCGTCGCGGCCCATGCGCATGTCGAGCGGCCCGTCGAAGCGGAAGGAGAAGCCGCGCTCGGCGATGTCGAGCTGCGGCGAGGAGACGCCGAGGTCGAGGGTCACGCCGTCGACCGGGCGGGCGGTCACCAGGCGGTCCATCTCGCCGAAGCGGCCCTCGACCAGGGCCAGCCGCTCGCCGAAGCGCTCGGCCAGCGCGCGGCCGTGGGCGATCGCCTCGGGGTCGCGGTCGATGGCGACGACCCGACAGTCGGCGGCCTCCAGGATGCCGGTCGTATAGCCGCCGCGGCCGAAGGTGCCGTCGACGTAGAGGCCGCCGTCGCGCGGTGCCAGGGCCTCGATCACCTCGGCGAGCATGACCGGCGCGTGGGCACCCCGGGCGGCGCCGGCGGGGGCGGGCGCGGCGGTCGCGCGGGCGGCGCGAAGCGGGGTGGAGCGGGGGCGGGCGGTCACGACGCGGACTCCGGGCGGGAGTCGGGGCGGGATTCGGGGCCGGCGGAGCGCAGGCGCAGGGACAGGCCCTTCTCGCGGGCCTGGGCGCGGCGCTCGGCCTGGCTGCGGGCCAGGGTCTCGGGCTCCCAGATGCGGAAGGTCTTGCCCATGCCGACGAAGGCGGCGGTGCCCTCGAGCCTGGCGAAGGCGATCATCTCGGGCGGCAGCTGGATGCGGCCGTTGGAATCCCAGGCCAGCGTGGCGGATTCGGCGAAGATCAGGTCCGACAGGTCCTCCTGGTCGTTGGAGAACAGCTCGTAGCGCTCGGCGACCGAGTTGGAGATCTCGTTCATGAAGCCCATGGCGCAGCCCTCCAGCGCCTCGGACGTGAAGGACGGGAAGCAGACGACGCCGGCGAAGGCGTCCTCGGCCAGCACCTGCCGGAAGGCGGCAGGCACCGACACGCGGCCTTTCGCGTCGATCTTGTTGATGTGGGTGCCGAGGAACGGCTGCCTCACCCTGGGTCTCCCGCCTGACGCCGCGGCCCCTGGTGAGGGCTTTCACCTCGGGCCGCCCCCCTTCCGGCCCGTCCCGGCAGCGCCCGCCCGCGCATGCCTTGTAGGACGGCTAAGTGCCGTTATGGGATTTCGTGGGATAGCATGGGCTAGGGTAGGCGTCAACGCAGAACCAAGTAAAATATCGGCGCTCTAAAGGTCTCGATTCAGTTTAGGAAAAGTTATCGAGCCGCATCAAACGGCTCTCTTCGGGCGCGAACCCGTGCCCGGTCAGTCGAGCGTCGCGTCAATATTTGTTCTCACTCTGTTCTCTCGCGGGGAGAACGCGGGCGGAGACGCCGCAGGGCGCCGAAACGGCAGGGAAAGGAAACGCCAGACGGCCTGTAAGCCGGGTTCTGTCCAGGGCCCGCCCGAGGGCGAGGCCCCTGGATGGCCATTCATCTGGGACGCCCGTCGCCGGGCGCCTCGCGCGACCTACCCGGACGACGGCGCGGAAAAGGCGCCCGGCCTGCTCGGCCCGTCGTCCCTACTCGGTCTTGCTCCCGGTGGGGTTTACCGTGCCGGACCCGTTGCCGGGCCCGCGGTGCGCTCTTACCGCACCCTTTCACCCTTACCCCGCGGCCGGCCGCAGCCGGGCGGGGCGGTTTGCTTTCTGTGGCACTGTCCCTGGGGTCGCCCCCGCCGGGCGTTACCCGGCACCGCTTTTCCGTGGAGCCCGGACTTTCCTCCCCCGTCCGCCGGCAGGCCGGCGGGCGAAGGCGGCCATCCGGCCGTCTGGCGTGGCAGCCATGTAGGACCTGCGCGGCCGCGGGTCAATCGCGGCGCGCCCCGGGCGAGGGCCGTGGGCGCTCAGATCAGCCGGCAGAGGGCGTCGAGCCGCCCGGCCGTCGCGGCGTCGAGCCTGCCGGTCACGGCCTCGGGCCGGAAGTGCCGCTGGAAGGCGCGCAGCACCGCCGGGAAGTCCTCGTCGAGGTAGCCGTAGCCGAAGGCCGCGAGCCGGCGCCGCGCCTCGGCCTCGTCGGGCCGGCGCTCGGGCGCCCGCTGCGGCCACAGGCCGATGCCCTGGGCGGCGAGGCCGGCCCAGTCGAACAGCTCGCCCGGGTCCTCCTTGCGCAGCGGCGCGACGTCGCTGTGGCCGAGGACGTGGCGCGGCGGTATCGGGTGGCGCGCCAGGATCGCCCGGCACAGCTCGGCGAGCCGTGCCATCTGCACCGGCGGGAAGGGGCGGTAGCCCCACTCGTGGCCGGGATTGACCAGCTCGATGCCGATCGAGCGGCCGTTGACGTCGGCGGCGCCGCGCCACTCGGCGCGCCCGGCGTGCCAGGCGCGGCGGCCTTCCTCGACCAGGCCGAAGCAGCGCCCGTCCTCGTCGATCAGGTAATGCGCGCTGACCTTGGCCGTGGGGTCGCAGAGCCGCTCCAGCGCCGCCTCGGCGCTCTGCATGCCGGTGTAGTGCAGCAGCAGGACGTCGACCGCGGCGCCGTCCGGCCGGGCGTCGTGGTTCGGCGAGGGCCGTGGCTCCGGACGCGCTTCCGCCATCGCTAGACCCGCTCGGCGTTCGGCTCGGTCGTCTCCGGCCGGCGGATGACGATGATGCCGACGCCGACGACGACCAGGGCGCCGCCGACCAGCAGCTGCGGGGTCAGGCTCTCGCCGAGCGCCAGGACGCCGGAGCCGGCGCCGAAGATCGGCAGCAGCAGGGTGAAGGGCATGGCGACGCTGACCGGGTGGCGCTTGAGCAGCCAGTACCAGGCGCCGTAGCCGACGACCATGACCGCCAGGCTGGTATAGGCGACCGCCGTCCAGGTCAGCCAGCCGGCCGACCGCAGCGCCTCGAGCTGGCCGCTCTCGAAGACCAGCGAGCCGAGCGCCAGCTGCGGCGTCGCGAACAGCGACATCCAGCCGGCGATGGTCCAGCCCGGCAGCTCGTGCAGCGCCTTGACCAGGACGTTGGAGATCGCCCAGATCAGCGCCGCGCCGATCACCAGGCCGAGCGAGAAGTAGCTGTCGGCCAGCCGCGGCTCGCCGGCGACCACGGCGACGCCGGCAAACGCGATGGCCATGCCGAGCAGCCGCCGCCAGCCCAGCTTGTCCTTGAAGAACAAGACCGCGAGCAGCGAGGCGAAGGGCACCTGCAGCTGGATCGCGATGGCCGCGGTCGAGGCGTCGATGCCCTGCAGGCCGGTGAACATCATCGAGAAGTGCAGGAAGCCGAGCAGGAAGGAGAGCAGCAGGATTTCGCGCCAGCGCCCGCTCGGCCGCGGCACGAAGGGCAGCAGGACCAGCGCCACGATGCCGAAGCGCAGCGTCATCAGCAGCATCGGCGAGAGCTCGCGCAGGCCCCACTTGGCCATGACCAGGTTGAAGCCCCAGATCGCCATGATCCCGATGAAGCCGAGCAGGTGCAGCGGGGGAATCGCGAGATAGCTCACCCGCCTGCTCCGGCGCCGGCCTCTCGGGCCAGGCTCTCGCGCTTCTCCTCCAGCTCCAGCCAGCGCGTCTCGGCCGTCTCCAGCTCCTGCCGGGCGGCCTCGAGGCGGCGGCTGCGCTCGTCGAAGCGCGCGGGCTCTCGGCTGTAGAGGGCGGGATCGGCGAGCAGCGCCTCGATTGCGCCGATTTCCTCCTCCAGCGCCGCGATGCGCGCCGGCAGCTGGTCGAGCTCGCGCTGGTCCTTGTAGCCGAGCTTGCTGCCGCGCGCCGGCTTGGGCGCCGTCGGCTTCGCGGCCGGAGCGCCCGTCCGCGGGGCCGGCTTCTCGGGCGCGACGGCGTCGGGCAGGCCGCCGGCCTGGCGCAGGGCGTCGCTGAAGCCGCCGGGGTACTCGGCCGCGCCGCCGCGGCCGTCGAGCAGGATCACCGAGTTGCACAGGCGGTCCAGGAAGTCGCGGTCGTGGCTGACCAGCAGCAGCGTGCCGCCGTAGTCGGCCAGCACCTCCTCCAGCAGGTCGAGCGTGTCCATGTCGAGGTCGTTGGTCGGCTCGTCGAGCACCAGCAGGTTCGAGGGCCGCGCGAAGAGGCGTGCCAGCAGCAGCCGGTTCTTCTCGCCGCCCGACAGCGCCTTGACCGGCTGCCGGGCCTGCGCCTCCTCGAACAGGAAGTCGCGCAGGTAGGCGACGACGTGGCGCTGGCGGCCGCCGACCTGGACCATGTCGCCGCCGGCCGGGCACAGCGTCTGCCAGAGGCTGGCCTCGGGATCGAGCGCCTCGCGGTGCTGGTCGAAGACCTCGGCCTCGACGCCGCTGCCCAGGCGCACGCGGCCGGCATCGGGCTCGAGGCGGCCGAGCAGCAGGTTGATCAGCGTCGTCTTGCCGGCGCCGTTGCGGCCGACCAGGCCGACGCGGTCGCCCTGGCGAATGCGCGTCGAGAAGTCGGCGACCACCCTCTGCTCGCCGTAGCGCTTGGTCAGGCCCTCGGCCTCGATGACCACGGTGCCGCCGCGCTCGGCCTCGGCGATCTCGATCTGCGCCTCGCCCTGGCGGCGCTGCAGCAGCTTCGCGCGGGTCGCGCGCAGGTCCTTGAGGCGGGCGAGGCGGCCCTCGTTGCGCTTGCGGCGCGCGGTGACGCCGCGCTGCAGCCAGTGCTCCTCCTGGCGCAGCACGTTGCCCAGGCGGTCCAGCTCCTTGGCTTCCGCGGCGGCGACCTCCTCGACCCAGGCGTCGAAGTGGGCGAAGGAGCGTTCCATGCGCCTGAGGGCGCCGCGGTCCAGCCACAGCACCACCGAGGAGACGTTCTCCAGGAAGCGGCGGTCGTGGCTGATCGTCAGCAGCGCGCCGCGCCAGCGCTGCAGCTGCTCCTCGAGCCACAGGATGGTCGGCAGGTCCAGGTGGTTGGTCGGCTCGTCGAGCAGCAGCACCTCGGGCTGGCCGGCGAGCACGCGGGCCAGCGCCGCGCGGCGCCCGGCGCCGCCGGACAGCGTGGCGAGGCGGGCATCGGGGTCGACCGACAGGCGTTCGATGGCGGCCTCGCCGAGGTGCAGCGCCTCCGGTTCCAGCTCGGCGGTGACGTAGTCGCGCACCGTCGACTCGCCCGGCAGCGCCGGCGACTGCGGCAGGTAGCCGACGCGCACGCCCGGCTGCAGGAAGCGCTGGCCGCCGTCCGGCTCCTGCTCGCCGCACAGCAGGCGCAGGATGGTCGACTTGCCGCTGCCGTTGCGGCCGACCAGGCAGGCGCGCTCGCCGCGCGCCAGGGCCAGGTCCAGGCCCTCGAACAGCTTGCGGTCGCCGAGGTCGACGCCGACCTGCTGCAGGGCGAGCAAGGGCGGCGACTTGGCGGGCGCGCCGGGGGACTTGGCGCCCGAGGCTTTGCTGGGCGCCGGGCTCTTGGGGGCGGGGGACATGCTCTGGATGGATCGGGTCAGGAGAGGCCGCGCCGCTTCCGGACCTCGTCGTAGGCCTGATTGATCGTGGCCAGCTTCTCGTTGGCCACGGCGACGAACTCCTCCGGCATGCCCTGGGCGATCAGCTTGTCCGGATGGTTCTCGCGGACCAGCTTGCGATAGGCCGACTTGATGGTGTCCTCGTCGGCGTCGTGCGGCACGCCCAGCACGGTGTAGGGGTCGCGCTGGTCGGGCCCCATGTTGGCGGCCCGGATGCGCGCCCAGTCGGCCTCGCCGAAGCCGAACTCGCCGGCGACCTTGCGCAGGAAGTCGAGCTCGGCCTCGGCCACGCTGCCGTCGGCGCGGGCGATGTGGAACAGTCCGTCGAGCAGCTCTTCCAGGACCCGCGGGCGACCCTTGAACATCTGGCCGAGCTGGCGGGCGTAGGGCTCGAAACCGTGGGCGTCGCGCCGGGCCTGGTTGAAGATGCGCCCGACGTTCTTCATCTCCTCGGGCGGCACCCGGAAGACCTCCTTGAAGGCCGAGACCTCGTCCTTGGTGACGTGGCCGTCGGCCTTGGCCATCTTGGCGCCGAGCACGATCACGCCGATGGTGAAGGCGATCGAGTGGGCGCTGTCGGAGCCGTCGCCCTGGCCGTGATGCTCGTAGGTCGCGCCGGCCTCGGCCCCGGCCTGGCCGCCGCTGCGGTCCTTGAGCAGGTCCTGGCGGGTCGATTCGCGCATGGAATCGACCGCGTGACCGGCGAGACCGCCGATCAACGCGCCCAAGGGCCCGCCCAGCATGAAGCCGGCGGCGCCGCCGACGATCTTTCCCCAGATGCTCATCTTCGCCTCGACCGCGCGCATCCTGCCGCCGGCTCCGGTTCGCGGCAAGAGGTCTGCGCGCATTGCCGTATTGCAACGCAGCAAGGCCGGCAAGCGTTCGCGCCGCGAGCGCGAGAGAGGCGGCCCGAACGCCCGGGCCGTGGCCGGCGGAGCCGCTCCCGCGGCCCGCCGTCGCGGCCTCAGGCGGCGCGGACCTCGGCCAGGAAGGCGGCGACCTGCTGGTTGAGGCGCTCGGCCTGTCGGCTCAGCTCGCCGGCGGCCTCGACGACCTGACCGGCGGCGTGGCCGTTCTCGGTGACGCCCTGCTGCACCGCGGCGATCTCGCTGCTGACCTGGCGGGTGCCGGTCGAGGCCTCCTGGGTGTTGCGGGCGATCTCGCCGGTGGCGGCGGACTGCTCCTCGACCGCCGAGGCGATCGAGGTCGAGACCTCGTCGATCTGGTTGATCGCCTTGCCGATCTCGCTGATCGCGCGCGCCGCGTTGTCGGTGATGCCCTGCATCGCGGTGATCTGCTGGCCGATCTCCTCGGTCGCCTTGGCGGTCTGGGTCGCCAGGTTCTTGACCTCGGACGCGACGACGGCGAAGCCCTTGCCGGCCTCGCCGGCGCGTGCCGCCTCGATCGTCGCGTTGAGCGCCAGCAGGTTGGTCTGCTCGGCGATCTCCTGGATCAGCGTGACGACCGAGCCGATCTTGTCGGCGGTCTCGACCAGCGTGCGGACCGTCGAATCGGTCTCCTGCGCGCGCGCCACGGCATCGCGCGCGATGCGTGTCGCGCTGTGAACCTGGGTCGAGATCTCGCGCACCGAGTTCGACATCTGCTCGGCCGCCGAGGCGACGGTCGCGACGTTGCCGGTGGCCTGCTCGGCGGCCGCGGCGACGCCGGTCGCCCGCGCGGTCGTCTGGCCCGACATCTCGGACATGCCGCGCGCCGTGCTGTGCAGCTCGGCGGCGGCGCCGGACACCGTCTCGACGATGCCGCTGACGTCGCGCTGGAAGTTTCCGGCGACCCGCTCCAGGCTTTCGCGCTTCTCCGAGACGCCGGCCTCCAGGTAGATCGAGATGGCGAAGTCCATGTCCAGCAGCGCGGCCTTGGTCACCGCCGCCTGCAGGGCGTTGCGCGCCTCGGCGGCGCCTTTCGACCAGCGCGACTGCATGCGGTTGGAGATCGCGGCCAGCAGCCGGGTCAGAAGGAAGGAGTAGCCGCCGATGTAGAGGCGCGGATCCAGGCCGAGGCGGTGGTGTGTCTCGCCGATGCGCCGCACCGAGGCGACGTAGGTCTCGTCGAAGCGGCCCTCGAGGATCAGCTTCCAGTGCTTCAGCTGGGCCTGCTTCGCATGCTCCTTGATGCCCTGGTTCGGGAAGAAAGCCGCCATCTCGGGATGATGGTCCGCGTGGTCGTAGAATTGCCCGAGAATCCCTTCGAGCTCGACCTCGAGCCAGCTCTTCGCCGCCTTCAGCGTGGCGCCGGTCTCCGAGTCGATCTGGGCGAAGGCAAGCCGCTCCTTCAGCATCGTGGACGCGTTCATCGGGATCCTCGTCAGGTTGCTCCGCGGAGCAAGGGGGGGGAAGAACGGATCCCTTTCCTATGGGAGGGCCCGTAAAATTTTCGTTTAATTCTCGATTAAGAAGAAACGCATAAATATAGTTCGCTTCAAGGTCGTGCCGCGAAACGCGAACGGGCCGCCGGCGAGCGCCGGCGGCCCGTCCTGTCGACCTGCCCTGCGGTCAGGCGGCGCGGACGTCGCTCAGGAAGCGGTCGACCAGCTGGCGCAGCTCGTCGGACTCCCGGTTGAGCTGCTGCGAGGACTCGAGCACGTTGGTCGCCGCCCCGCCGGTCCGGCGCGTCGCCGAGGCGACCTCCGCGATGGCGCGGCTGACCTCGGTGGTGCCCGCCGAGGCCTGGGCGACGTTGCCCGAGATCTCGCCGGTCGCCGCCGACTGCTCCTCGACGGCCGAGGCGATCGCCGAGGCGATCTCGCTCAGCTCGGCGACCACGCTGTTGATCTCGCCGATCGAGTCGACCGCGCTGCCGGTCTCCGACTGGATCGAGGCGACCTGCTGGGAGATCTCCTCGGTCGCCTTGGCGGTCTGGGTCGCCAGGTTCTTGACCTCCGAGGCGACGACGGCGAAGCCCTTGCCGGCCTCGCCGGCGCG
>JAUILQ010000047.1 GCA_030433005.1 Alphaproteobacteria bacterium | reverse complement strand
GGCCCGGTCAAGGCGGCGCTCGAGGCCTCGGTGCGCTATCTCGCCGCCGAGCTCGGGCCCCAGGACATCCGGGTGCACGCGCTCTCGCCCGGACCGCTGCTGACCCGCGCGGCGAGCGGCCTCGACCGCTTCGAGGAGCTGATGGAGCGCGCGCGCCGGCGCAGCCCCGGCCGCCGCCTGGTGACCATCGAGGAGATCGGCGCGCTCGCCGCCTACCTCTGCTCCGACGCGGCGCGCAGCCTGACCGGCGAGACCGTGCACGCCGACGCCGGCTACCACGTGATGGACTGAGCGGCGCGGCGCGGACGGTCGTGAGCTTGGTGGTGCCGACGCGCGGATTTGAACCGCGGACCTACTGATTACGAATTGCGAGAGCGCATGACTTAGCGCGGTAAGGCGCCATCGCGTACAGCAGGAGCATGAGATCTGCGGTTAGGTTCGGCTTGGATATCTGAGTGTCAGCTGAATAAGCACCGGAAACTGTTTCTCAATGGCAGGCCGAGAACCTAAGGCGATCCGGAGCGCCACCGCAAGGCGCCTCAAGCAGATAGAAAAGCAGCTTCATTTCCTCGGCTAAGGGCCCCTTCCCAAACTCTGCACCCTCTACGCCAACCGTCGTCAGCCGAACCAGCAAGACCAGCCATCTTCTCAAGCGCTCACAAACCGCCTACGATCCTACCGACTTCGGGGGAGCAAAATTCTATCCCTAGTGCATGTGAGGAAAGCCAGAGGGCGATATGGGGATCAAAGTAACTAGCGAAACAGACACAGTGATAAAAAGGTTCTCCCTTATCTGCAAAGACGCGGATACGAAATTTCTAAGGACATAGAGTTTGAAGCACCGTCTCAACGTAAAGATAGGTATAGCAAAGGATACGTCGACTTACTTGTAACATGCGGAAAAAAAAACCCCGCCTTTCTAATAGAAGCGAAGCGGGCTTCGAAGCGTCTAAATGACAAAGATCGTCGCCAGGCTCTTTCTTATGGGAAAGGGCATGATGTTCCCTTCGTAATTGTTACAAACGGGACGGAAATACAGTGCTTTAACGTTCGAACTGGTGCGCCCATTCTATGGAATGGTGATTTGACCGCGAAAATTCCAACTTATGACCAGCTACCCCATGTAATAAGCGCTCTCAAACACAACCCTGAGGCAGAGAATATTTCACTTGGAAAAGATGATACACTCCCTTTTCGACCTGGACTCCCACTAAAGCAGTTAAACGCTCTTTTTTCCCGATGCCATAATCAAATTCGCAAAATAGAAAAAAATGAACAATATGTCTTTGAAGATTTCTCAAAACTGCTTTTTTTAAAGCTTTTAGAAGAAAAAGAGGATTTTGAAGCAGATTTTACCTTACCGTATAGTTATAAATTTCACAAATTAGCTGACTACCCTGATTCCGATGCCGATCAAGTAAAAGATTCAATTTTCAGCATGATAGGGAAAATATGCGAAAAAACCCCGTACGGAGATGTACTAAGTGAACCAATACATCTTAGGAATGCAAAGACTTACATGTATATCGTTCGCCAGCTCGCTGGTGTCTCCTTCAACGATAGCAGCATAGACTCGAAAGGCGCGGCTTTTGAGTACTATGTCCGAGCGACTCTGAAAGGCAAAAAACTAGGACAATATTTCACTCCTAGGCCAGTAGTTCATCTAATGTCGATTTTGATTGGGCAGAAGAAAATAATAAATAGCTTGGCGCATGGAAAAGTCAAAGTCCTGGATCCGGCATGTGGTACCGGCGGCTTCTTAGTTTTCTTATTGCAACAAAACAGGGGCGCCATCCAGGCGGCCTATGAAAAAGGTGAACTAACATCCACGGCGCGCGATTCGCTTACCAAACGACTGCTGCAAGAGACCTTTTATGGCGGAGATGCCAATGATGGCGTCGCGTCAGCGGCGAAGATGAACATGATAATCGCGGGTGATGGTCATACCAACATACAACCAGAAGATTCTTTGACGAAATCGGCCACGCTATGGTCGGTTGACGCTCCCGATGTTGATGTCTTGATTACTAATCCGCCTTTCGGTACTTCTGAAACCGAAAGTCTCACCGCAGATGACATGGCGCAGTTTCCGGTTCGTTCCGGGAAGGGCCAACATCTCTTTCTCCAGAAAATGGTAATTTGCACTGTGCCAGGTGGCGACATCTGCACTGTTATCGATGAAGGTGTCTTGAATACCGAGTCCGGTGCCGACCTCCGGAAATGGGTTTTTCAGCATTGTCGTGTGAAAGCAATCGTTCTTCTCCCCGAAGAGACGTTCAAACCAAATAAGATCAATGTGCGTTCAAGCGTGGTTTGGCTTCAGAAGCGCGAGATTCCGGATATTGATCAAGAAGACAACTATAATGTGAAATTCATAAGAATAGAATCTCTTGGTTATTATGGATCGGGGGATTTGGTTCGTGGCTTTGACACAGAAAAACTTCATCGAGAGGTGGAAGATTGGATTCGAAAGGGCGAAGGAACTAAGGCGGGCTACCAGTGGTCCGGATTCTCTGTGGAGTCAAAGCAGATCGTTTCTGACTCGACCTGCCGGCTGGACTTGAAATACTGGAATCCAACTGTGCGGGATGCACTCATGGAGCTAAAGGGGCGAGGGCATCCAGCGATCGGAAATATGAACCTGATAGAGACGCGCCGGGGGAAGAGCCCCCCGGCCGATACTTATGTAGATCGCGACGAGGGATTTGCGCTCGTGGTGAAGGCGGGTAGTAATATTTCACGTTTTGGGGAGTTGATCGCAGAAGGTGACTACATTGAGAAGAATATATTTGAAGACTATGCCTCTCTTGCGTTGCAGGATGGAGATATACTCGTCGCCTCTACTGGAACGGGCACATTGGGTAAGTGCTGTGTATTTAGGGCTGATATTGAGGCAATCCCTGATGGTCATGTCACTGTTATTCGTTTGGATCAAGAGAGGTACTATCCGGAGTACGTATGCGATTACATGCGCATCGGCTTCGGTCACATCCAGATTCAGAGGCTTTTTACTGGGTCAACAGGATTGATTGAACTGACCCCGGATCAGGTGGAGTCCGTGCTTATTGAGGTACCCGAATCCAGGGCGGAACAGATTAAAATCTCTAAATCCCTTCGGGCTGTAGAGAATGAGTACCGTAAAGCACTCTCGGGAGCAGAAGCGAAGCTGGCTGAGGCTCGTCAATCCCTTTTCAAGCTTGATCCTGGATTGGTTGAGGCTGATGACAGTGAAGCAGGCGATTTGGACGCCGGCTAGGCAAGAAAATACGTCGCAACTTCTGTGACCGATGCAAATCCCAGTTAGGAACCTGCGCACCTGCGGGTGTTCTTGGTTCCTTGGGCGCAGTGGCTTCGGATTCAGAAACTTTCAGGCGTAGCCGATTGGCTTATCCCGTCTGAAGGCGATGTGGCTCGCTCACATGCGTTCTGCTTCCACGCCGAGTGCGCGATAAGCTGTTGCTACTCTGTCTAAAAGGTGGTGCCGACGCGCGGATTTGAACCGCGGACCTACTGATTACGAATCAGTTGCTCTACCCCTGAGCTACGTCGGCGCCGGGCGGGGCGGGCTCTTCCCGAAGAAGAGCGGGACCCGGGTCGTGCCGCACGAGAGCCGGCCGGTGTTCGGACGCCGGATCGGCGCCGGGACGGGCGGGGTCGCACAGCGAGGGCCTTACCTAATGCAGCGCCCGGCGATCGTCAATCGCGCCGTGGCCGCCCCGTGGCCGCCCCGTGGTGGCCCCGTGGCCGTTCCCGGCTCGCCCCATGGCCCGGCGGTCGCCCGGTTGGCGGAGGGCGCGCACGGCCCGCGCCCGACCGGCGCCGTTCATCTCGCGTCAAGGGTATCGGGCTTATAGGCTGGACCCGGGTTATGGTGAAGACGGCGCGGCCGAACGGTCCGCGCGACGAGCAGGCGGCGCGGGACGACGGGGCCGATGGGGCAAGAGGCATACGGCAAGCAGACGGTCGAGGCCCGGGAGCGTGCGCCCGGCGCCGCCGCGGAAGGGGGCGACCCGGTCCCGGCGCCCCACCTCTCGGCCTGGACCGCCGCCGACCAGCGGGTGCTCTACGAGCACGGCAGCGTCGGCATCTTCAAGGCGACGCCCGATGGCCGGCTGCTCAGCGTCAATCCGGCGCTGGCCCGGCTGTTCGGCTACGACGCGCCGGCGCAGATGGTCGCCGAGGTCCGCTGCCTCGACCGCGACCTGCACGTCGACCCGCAGCGGCGCGCCGGCCTCAAGCGCAAGATCGCCGAGTTCGGCCGCGTCGACGAGGAGGTCCTGCAGGTGCGCCGGCGCGACGGCAAGATCCTCTGGGTCAAGGAGAGCGCCCAGCAGATCGACGACGCCGACGGCCGGCCGCTCTACTACATCGGCATGCTGGTCGACGTCACCGCCGAGGTCGAGGCCCTGGAGGCCCTGCGCTTCGCCGACCGCGGCTACCGCGAGATCTTCGAGAACGCTCGCGAGGGCATCTACCGCTCGACCCTCGACGGCCGCCAGCTGCGCGCCAATCCGGCCCTGGTGCGGCTCAACGGCTACGAGAGCGAGGAGGAGCTGCTGGCCGCCGTCGGCGACATCGCCAAGGAGTGGTACGTCGAGCCCGGCCGGCGCGAGGTCTTCGCCCGCCTGATGGAGCGCGACGGCAAGGTCGAGGGCTTCGTCTCCGAGATCTACCGTCACAAGACGCGCGAGCGCATCTGGATCGAGGAGAACGCCCGCCTGGTGCGCGACGAGTCCGGACGGCCGCTGTACTACGAGGGCTCGGTCCAGGAGATCACCGACCGCAAGGCCCACGAGGCCGAGCTGTGGCGCGCGCGCCTGGCGGCCGAGGGCGCCAACCGGGCGAAGTCGGCCTTCCTGGCCAACATGAGCCACGAGCTGCGCACGCCGCTCAACGCCATCATCGGCTTCGCCGAGGTCATGCTGCGCGGCTTCTACGGCCCGATCGGCGAGCCGCGCTACCAGGGCTACCTGGAGGACATCCACGGTAGCGGCCTGCTGCTGCTGCAGCTGCTCGACGACATCCTCGACCTCTCCAAGGTCGAGGCCGGCAAGCTGGAGCTGAGCGAGGCGCCGGTCGACCTGGTCGCGCTGGCCGACGACTGCCTGCGCCTGGTCGCCAGCCGGGCGCGCGACGCCGAGGTCACCCTGGTGCCGCTTGAGGCGACCGAGGGCCTGCCGCTGCTGCTCGGCGACGAGCGCCGGCTGCGCCAGATCGCGCTCAACCTGCTGTCCAACGCGATCAAGTACAACCGCCCCGGCGGTCGGGTCGCGGTCGCCGTCACGCCCTGCCCGAACGGCGGCCTCTGCCTCTGCGTCCAGGACAGCGGCCGCGGCATCCCCGAGGCCGAGCTGGAACACGTCTTCGACCCCTTCGTGCAGCTCGACGGCGGTCCCGCGGGGCGTCTCGATGGCGCCGCCGCGGCCGGGGCGAACGGCTTGGCCGGCGGGGCGGGCGGCGCGACCGGCGGCCGGGCCGGCGAGGGCGTCGGCCTGGGCCTGCCGCTGGCCCGCCAGCTGGCCCAGCTCCACGACGGCATGATCCGCCTGACCAGCCGCGAGGGCGAGGGGACCCTCGCCGAGGTCCGCTTCCCCGCCAAGCGCTGCCTCCCGCGACCGCCGCACGGCGGCGCGGCCGGGATGGGCGAGACGGCCGGCGACGCGCGGGCCGGGGGGCCGGGTTCCTAGAGCCGATCGCGGCCCTATGGCATCGCCTACGCGATCCACACAGGTCGTCTGATCTGCTCGATTCTCTTGAAGACAGACCAGATTCACGTGACCGGAGGGACCCGGGGATGGGTCCCTCCGGTCACGATCCGGTCTAGCCCTGGCGGCGGTCCCGCGGGGCCTCGCCTTCGGGCACCAGCTCCGGCTCGACGACCTCGACGGCCTGGCCCTCGCCGCCGCCGTCCGGGCCGGCCCTGCTCGTGCCTGCTCCGGGCAGGTCGGCCGGTGCCGCGCCGGCGACCACCGGCAGGGTGCGCGCGAAGCGGCGCGGGCTGCGCCAGGCCAGGCTGTCGAAGGCGTTGCAGTTCGGGCAGTGGGCGCTCCACTCCTCGGCCTGGGCGCCGCAGCTGTCGCAGACCCAGGTCGGGTCGGGCTCGGCGCCCTCGGCCTTGCGCAGCCACTCGGCGGCGGCGGCGCGGTCGGCGTGCTCGGCCTCCTCGATCTCGGCCATCAGGCGGCAGCCGCGGTGCGTCGGCGGCGCCTCGCCGCCGGCCAGGCCCGAGGCCGCCAGGTGGCGGCGCGCCTCGCCGAACAGCTTGGCCTCCAGGTTGGCCTGGGCGAGCGCGAACTCGCTCTCCAGGTGCCCCGGGTTCTTCGCGGCCAGCTTGCCCATGCGCTTGACCAGGGCGAGCGGCTCCTCGTTCTGCTTGAGCGAGCGGTAGAGCGCGGCCAGCTGCGGGTGCGGCGCCTTGCTCCAGCCCTTCTCCAGGGTCGAGGCGGCACGGCGGGTGTCGCCGGCGTCGCGCTCCAGGCGCGCCTTCAGGGCGATCGCCGGCACCAGGTCCGGCTGGTCGCCGAGCGCCGAGGACGCGGCCTTGCGGGCGTCGGCCTCGCGGCCGGCCTCGGCCAGCGCCTGGGCCCGGGCCTGGCGCAGCACGGCCTGCTTGCGCGCCGCCTCCTCCCGGGTCAGCGCGCGGCGTCGGCGCGCCTCCTTCAGCGCCTTCTCGGCGGCGGTGAAGTCGCCGGAGGACTCGCTGAGCTCGAACAGGCGGTCGAGCACCCAGGGGGTGTCGGGCTTCAGCTCGTAGGCCTGGCGCATGAAGCCCTGCGCCGCCTCCTGGTCGCCGGCCTCCAGCGCCAGGCGGGTCAGGCCGCGCAGCGCGTAGAGCCGGGTCTCCGGGGCCTCGAGCAGGGCCTTGTAGTGCCTGGCCGCGCGCACCCGGTCGTCGCCGGCCTCGGCCGCCTCGGCCAGCACCATGCGCGCCAGCGGCTGGTCGCCGAGCAGCTCGCCGGCCTTGCGCGCCCAGCGGTCGGCCTCCTCGGCATCGCCCGAGGCGACGGCGGCGAAGCTGCGCGTCACCGCCTCGTAGCCGCGGTGCTCGCGGCGCAGCTTGGCGCCGCGGCTCAGCTCCTTCGGCGCGATCATGATGGCGTGCCAGACCTTGTAGACCAGGATCGAGACGGCGAGCAGGACCAGCAGCGCCAGGACGGCGATGCCGACCGAGGTGCGCAGCTGCCAGCCGAGCCAGTCGACGATCAGCAGGCCCGGGTTCTCGGCGAGCCAGACGCTGGCCGCGATCGCGACGACCGCGAGCAGGCCGAAGAGGATCAGTCCGCGCATCGCCTCAGCCCCCGCTGCCGGTCTGCTGCGCCGCGCCCGCGGGGGCGGCGCCGTTCGAGTCGGCGCCCTGCCGGTCGCCGGACAGCTGGGTGATCGCCCGGCGGGTCAGCTCGGCCAGCGCCTCGTCGGCGGCGAGGCGGTTGCGCGCGGCCTCCAGCCAGGGGGCCGCGACCTCGGCGGGCTCGCCCTCCAGGCTGGCGATCTCGGAGACCGCCGCGGGCAGGTCGCCGCTGGCCAGGGCCTGCTCGGCGCGCGCCACCCTGGCGCCGACCGAATCCCCGGTCGCCTGGCCGACGGGGCGCACGGTGACCAGCTCGGGCACGCGGTCCATGACCTCGCGGAACCAGCCCTGCTCGCCGCTGGCGTAGCTCGCGCCGACGATGTCGGGCGCCAGCTCCGAGAAGCGCCGGCGCAGCGTCGTCAGGTTGGCGACGCCGCTGTCGGCCTGCGCCTCGAGCGGCTCGATCAGGCCGGAAAGGTCGGCGCCGGCGGCGACGCCGCGCACGCCCTGGAGCTCCTGGGCGTAGGGCTCGGAGAAGCGCAACGCCTCGCGCAGCTGGCCGAGCGCCAGGGCGAGCAGGGCGCCGCGGTTGCGCGCCTCGGAGCGCTGCTCGATGGCCTCGGCGTTCGCCGCGACGCGCCGGTCGAGCTCGGCCAGGCGCTGGTCGGCGATCGCCCCGACCTGGCCGGCCAGGTCGTCGAGCCGGCTCTTCACCGACGCCAGCTCGCTCTGCACGACCTCGACGCGGGCCAGTGCCTGGCGAAGCTGCTCTGTCGTGCCGCTCAGGTCGTCGAAGCGGGCAGACAGGCGGGCGACCTCGCCGCGGAAGCGCTCGAGCGCCTGCGGATCGGCACCCGAGGCCGCGAGCGTGTCGCCCAGCTGGGTCACCTGCTCCTCGAGCGCGGCCAGCCGGTCGCTCGCCGCGCTGCCGGACGAGAGCTCCTGCTCCAGCGCCGAGAGGCGCTCGCGCAGCGGCTCGAGCTCGGCCGCGACCGCGGACCCGTCGGCGCCGCCCTGGCCCTCGGCGGGCAGCTCGGAGAGCCGCGTGCGCAGCTCCTCGAGGCTGGCCTGCAGAGAGGCGACCTGCTGCTCCAGGTCGCCGCTGTCGGCGGACGGCTGCGGCGCCGGCTCGGATTCCAGGGCCTGCAGGCGCTCCTCGAGCGGCTGCAGGGCATCGCCGACCCGCTCGTTCAGGTCGGGCAGGTTGGCATCGACGTAGGGCTGCCAGTAGGGCTGGGTGTAGACCGCGGCCACGAGCCCGCCGCCGAGCAGCAGGGCGCCGAGCAGCAGGCCGCCGATCCAGGCGCCGGCGCGCGAACCCTGCTGCCGATCCGCCGGGCGCGCCGCCGCCGGCGCCCCGGTGCCGGCGGCGGCGCCCGCCGGTTCCGGTTTCGCGGAGCGGTCGTCCTCGCCGGCCGCCGGCCGCTCGTCGCTCGCCGCCTCGGCCTCGTCGCGCTGTTCCTCGCCGTCCTTCGGGGCGGCGCCCCAGGGGCTCGGGCCGTCGACGTGCTCGGCCTCCAGCGTGCCGGCGGCGGCCTCCTGGCCGGTCGGCTCGTCGGCGCTCGGCTGCTCGGCGGTCGCCGCGGCCAGCTCGGCCTCGTCGAGCGCGATGCCGTGCTCGGCCGCCGCGCGGCGGATCTCCTCGGTGCGCGCCGGCGGGACGTGGCCGCGGGTCTTCCAGCCCTGCACGGTCGAGACCGCGATGCCGAGCTTGCTGGCCATCGGCCGCAGCCCGCCGAAGCGCGCGATCAGCCGCTCCGCCGCGTTGCCGTCGCCGCCGTTCTCCGTCCCGCTCGCCTCCTTGCCGCCGTTGCCGGTGGCGTCGTCTTCGGCCATCGTATTGCTCCCGCTCTCCCAGGTTCCCACTCGCCGACGCTGCAGTCGCCCCGGAGCGGGCCCCTCCTAGTCCCCTCGCGGCCGCGCCGGGCCGCCGTGTGCCTCAGGTCGTCGAGCGCCGCGCGGATGCTCCGCCGCCGTCGCCGCCGTCCTGCTCGATCTCCCGTAGCAACGCAGACTCCTGCGGCTTGGTTGCGACCCGTACCCGGCGCAGCGGAAGGGGCGCCAGGGCGGCCGCGACGTTGGCGGACAGGCAGTACGCCGCCAGCGCCTCGCAGCTGCCCGTCAGTCCGCCCTCGCGCACCAGCCGGACGAAGTGGGTCGCCGTACGGGGAGAATAGAGGAGAACGCCGTCGAACGCACGCGCGCGCAGTGCCGCGGCCGTACGCTCCGACAAGGCCTCGGCCGTCGCGGCTTCGTACAGCACGACCCGGCGCAGCGCGAAGCCCGCCGGCTCGAGCCGTTCGGCGAGGCCGCCGGCCGACACGCTGCCCGCCGGATGCAGCAGCGCGCCCGCGGCCGGATCGAGCTGGGCGATCGCCAGCTCGGCCAGGGCCGCGGCGTCGCCCTCAGCGGAGACCACTTGGCCGAAGCCGGCGGCGCGGGCCTCCTCGGCCGAGGCCGGACCGACGGCGAGCACCGGCAAATCGCGCCGCGGCGAGGCGGCGACGAAGGCGCGCAGGCCGTTCACCGAGGTCACGAGCAGCGCCTGCACGCCGGCCAGGTCCAGGGGCCTGGGCGTGAGCCGGACGGTGAGCAGCGGCTCGATCTCGACGCTGTGGCCGGCGGCCGCCAGCGCCGCGGCGGTGCGCTGGGAGTCCTCCAGCGGGCGGGTCAGCAGCAGGTGCATCGGGGGCGCCGCGCTCGCCGGGACCGGCTCACGCCGGCAGCCCGAGCACCGCGAAGAAGTCGGGGCCGACGGCGCGGCGCAGCTCCTGGCCGGCGTCGCGGCCCAGCGCCTCGGCCTCGCTCGCCGGGCCCTCGCGGGTCGCGCGCCAGGCCTCGGTCCCGTCGGGCCGGGCGACCAGGGCCGAGAGCGACAGGCGCTCGCCCTCGAGCTCGGCGAGCACCGCGATCGGCGTGCGGCAGGAGCCGTCGAGCACCTCCAGGCAGGCGCGCTCGGCGGTCACCCGCGTCGCCGAGGGGGCGTCGTCGAGCCGGGCGACCGCCTCGAACGTACGGGAGTCGTCGGCGCGTACCTGAAGGCCGATGGCGCCCTGGGCGACGGCCGGCAGCATCTCGCTGGTCGGCAGCACCGCCTGCAGCAGGTCCTGCTTGTCGAGCCGCTTGAGCCCGGCGACCGCCAGCAGCGTCGCGTCGAAGTCGCCGGCCGCCAGCTTGCCCAGCCGGGTCTGCACGTTGCCGCGGATCGGCGCGACCCGCAGGTCGGGCCGGGCGAGCAGCACCTGGGCCTGGCGGCGCAGCGAGGCGGTGCCGACCAGCGCCCCCTCGGGCAGCGCCGAGAGGCTGCCGCCATGGGGCGAGAAGAAGGCGTCGCGCGGATCCTCGCGCGGCAGGATGGCCGGGATCGCCAGGCCTGCCGGCTGCCAGGTCGGGACGTCCTTCATCGAGTGCACGGCGACGTCGATGCGGCCGTCCAGCAAAGCCTCCTCGATCTCCTTGGTGAACAGGCCCTTGCCGCCGATCTCGGCGAGCGGCCGGTCCTGGACCCGGTCGCCGGTGGTGCGGATCACGACGATCTCGACCGCGCCCTCCTCGGCCAGCGCCGGCACCGCGGCGGCCAGCCGGCGCTTCGTCTCCTCGGCCTGGGCCAGCGCCAGCGGGCTGCCGCGGCTGCCGAGCTTGAGGCCGGCGGTCGGACGGGTGCTTTCGGTCACGATCGGGCTTCCCCCCTGGATGGGCCCCGGGACGACGGGGCGACGCGGGTCTCGAGGAACCGCAGCAGGCGCGCCTGTTCGGCAGCGCGGAAACAGTCGGTGAAGGCGCCGAGGTGCGGCGCGCCGCCGCAGGCGCCGACGCTGCGGACCTGCAGGTCGGTGCCGGCGCGCGCACCCAGGAAGGCGAGGTCCTCGGGCGGCTCGAAGGCATCGCCCTCGAAGGCGTAGATGAGCGCCGGCACGGCGCCGGCGTCGGCCAGCTCGGCCGCGAGCTCCTGGCGCAGGCGGCGCCAGCTGTCCGGCCGCCCTGCGGCGCGCCCCGCGAAGCCCGGCGCGAAGGCGATCACGCCGCCGGGCGCGGCCTTCGCGCGCGCGGCCGCCAGCAGGGCCGCCCAGCCGCCGGCCGACTGACCGGCCAGCACGAGCCGGCGCGCCGGCACGCCGGCCGCGCGCAGTTGGCGGACGAGCGCGGCGATCTCGGCGGTGCGCAGCAGCAGCTTCGGCTCCCCGCGGCCGGTCGTCTCGTCGAAGCGGCCGAGCCGGCTGGCCGTGCAGAAGGCGAAGACCGCGATGCGCAGGCCGGCGACCTCGCGGCCGGCCAGCCCGGCGATCGCCGGCGGCGTGGTGCCGTCGCGCGGCCGGCAGCGATCGCGCCGGAACTCCGCGCGCGAGCCGTGATTGTAGACAAGGACCAGCAGCTCGTCGGGCGCGGCGAGGCTCAGCGGATCGGCCGGATCCTCCAGCGCGACCGGCCCGAGCCAGGCGCCCTCGATCGCCCCGGGTCGCGCCGCCGGCTCGCCGGCCCGGGCCGGCGCGGGCGCCGCGAGCAGGAGCAGCAGCAGAAGAAGGGACGGGAGCGCGCGCAAGAGAGGCCTTTGAACTTGCCGTGGTCCCGCCACCATATTAGGCCAGCAGCGGCGAGAGAAGGCCCCGGCCACCGCCTTGAGCGGCGGGCGGCGCCGCGCCAGAGGAGAGCTCCGGTGAAGGTTCTGGGTATCGAGACCTCCTGCGACGAGACCGCGGCGGCGGTGGTCGAGGCGGACGCCGCCGGCGCGGGCGGCGGCCGGATCCTGGCCAGCCGCGTGCTCTCGCAGCTCGACGAGCACCGGCCGTTCGGCGGCGTGGTGCCGGAGATCGCCGCGCGCGCTCATCTCGACCACGTCGACCGGCTGGTCGCCGAGGCCATGGCCCAGGCCGGGCTCGGCTTCGAGGCGCTCGACGGCGTCGCCGCGACCGCCGGGCCGGGCCTGATCGGCGGCGTCCTGGTCGGCGCCATGACCGGCAAGGCGATCGCCGCCGTGCACGACAAGCCCTTCGTCGCGGTCAACCACCTGGAGGGCCATGCCCTGACCGTGCGCCTGACCGATGGGCTCGCCTTTCCCTACCTGCTGCTGCTGGTCTCGGGCGGCCACTGCCAGCTGCTCGCAGTCGAGGGCGTCGGCCGCTACCGGCGCTACGGCGGCACCCTGGACGACGCCGTCGGCGAGGCCTTCGACAAGGTCGCCAAGCTGCTCGGGCTAGGCTATCCGGGCGGCCCCGCGGTCGAGCGCGCCGCCGCCGAGGGCGATCCGGCGCGCTTCGCCCTGCCGCGCCCGATGAAGGGCCGACCCGGCTGCGACTTCTCCTTTTCCGGGCTGAAGACCGCCGTGCGCCATGCCGTCGAAGGCCTGGGCGAGACCCGCGACGCGGCAGCGACGCGCGACCTCGCCGCCGGCTTCCAGGCCGCGGTCGCCGAAGTCCTGCAGGACCGCGCCGGCCGCGCTCTCGCCCGCTTCGCTGCCGAGCAGGGCCGCGCCGGGCCGCTCGTCGTCGCCGGCGGCGTCGCGGCAAACCAGCAGCTGCGCACGGCGCTGGCCGAAACCGCGGCCGCGGCCGGCGCCGCGCTGGTCGCGCCGCCGCCGCGCCTGTGCACGGACAACGCCGCGATGATCGCCTGGGCCGGCCTGGAGCGGCTGCGCCTCGGGGCGGCCGACCCGCTCGACTTCCGCGCCCGCCCGCGCTGGCCGCTCGACGAGCTGGGCGTTCCCGGGCTGGTCGCGGCCGGCTAGAGCCACCGGGCGCCGAGCGCCCGCCCCCGAAGCAGGAGAGCCACGCGTCCATGACCAAGACAGATTCGCCGGCGCCCGGCGCCCGGACCGGGGCCCGGCCCGCCGGCCAGCCCGGCGGGGAGGGCAGCACCCGCGCCGAGGTGCGCCAGCTCTTCGCGACCCCGGTCGCGGTCGCCCATCTCGGCCTGCCGGCGCAGGTCAACCGGGAACTCGCCGAGACGATCCTGGCGCGCGAGGCGAGCCAGCCGACGACCGAGCACTCGAATCTCGGCGGCTGGCAGTCGAGCTGGGACCTGCTCGACTGGGGCGGACCGGCCGCCTCGGCGGTGATCTCGGCGGGCAAGGCGCTGGCCGGCAAGCTGACCTGCGACCGCCAGGGCCAGCCGCGCGCCGTCGAGTGGCGCGTCAACGCCTGGGCCAACGTCAACCGCAGCGGCCACGCCAACGAGGCGCACAGCCACCCCGGCGCCTTCTGGTCGGGCAGCTACTATGTCGACGACGGCGGCATCGGCGCCGACCCGCGCCTGGGCGGCGAGTTCGAGCTGCGCGACCCGCGCGGCGTGGCGCCGGCGATGTATGCGCCGCAGCTGGCCTTCGCCGCGCCCGGCGGCCTGTCGATCGGCGCCGCCGAGACGATCGCCCCGACGACCGGCATGCTGCTGCTGTTCCCGAGCTGGCTGGAGCATGGCGTGCGGCCCTACCGCGGCGAGGCGGCGCGCATCTCGATCGCCTTCAACCTGAGCGTCTAGCGCGATGGCCGGTCCGACAGCCGCGGCGGCGGGCGAGGGCGCCGAGATCGGCACGCTGGCGGTGCTCGGCGCCGGCGCCTGGGGCACGGCCCTGGCGCAGCAGGCGGCGGCCTCCGGCCGCCCGGTGCTGCTCTGGTGCCGCCGCGAGGCGCAGGCCAGGGCGCTGGCCGAGGCGCGGGTCAACGCAGACTATCTGCCGGACAGCCCGCTGGCTGATTCGATCGAGCCGACCGCCGAGCTGGCCCGGGCGGCGAGCGCCGGGGCTCTGCTGCTGGCCGTCCCGACCCAGAGCCTGCGCGGCGTCGCCGAGGCGCTGCACCCGCTGGTGCCGGCGGCGACGCCGGTCGTGCTCTGCTGCAAGGGGCTGGAGCTGGCCAGCGGGCTGCTGCCCGGCGAGGTGCTGGCGGAGGCCCTGCCCGGACGGCCGGCGCTGGTGCTCAGCGGCCCGAGCTTCGCGCGCGAGCTGGCGCAGGGCCGGCCGACGGCGGTGACCCTGGCCGGCGACGATCCGGCGCTGGCGGGGCGTCTCGCCGAGGCGCTGGCGACCCGGCACTTCCGGCCCTACCTCTCGAGCGACCCGGTCGGCACGCAGCTCGGCGGCGCGCTCAAGAACGTCATCGCCCTGGCCTGCGGCATCGTCGACGGCATGGGCCTCGGCGAGAACGCCCGCGCCGCCCTGGTGACCCGCGGCCTCGCCGAGATCGTCCGCCTCGGCCGCGCCAAGGGGGCCGCGGCCGAGACCTTCATGGGCCTGTCCGGGCTCGGCGACCTGACGCTCAGCTGCGCCGGGCCGAGCTCGCGCAACTACGCCCACGGCCTGGCGATCGGCGGCGGCGGCGCGGCGCCGCCGGCGCTCGCCGTGGGCGTCGCGGCGGCCGCCGCGGCGCTGCGCCTGGCCGCGACGCTCGGCGTCGACCTGCCGATCTCCCAGGCCGTCGATGCCGTGGTCAACCGCGGCGCCGACCTGGGCGAGACGATCCGGGCGCTGCTCGACCGGCCGCTGCGCAGCGAGCGCAGCTGAACGCCGTCCGCCCGTGCGGCGAGGCGTTTCCCTCGGCGTGCGTTCTGCACTAGGCTTTCCGCAGCCAGAAGAAACTACGTCGGTAGGGGGAGGTGTCGATGCTCTTTGCCCTGACCTGCTCGGACAAGCCGGGCAGTCTCTCGATCCGCCAGGAGACGCGGGCGGAGCATCTCGCCTACCTCGAGAGCTTTGCCGACCAGCTGGTCTTCGCCGGGCCGCTGCTCGGCGAAGACGACAAGCCCTGCGGCAGCGTCATCGTCATCGACGTGCCCGACCGCCATGCGGCCGAGACCTTCGCCGCCGGCGATCCCTACGCGCGGGCCGGCCTGTTCGCCAAGGTCGAGATCCACGCCACCAGGCAGGTCTTCCCGAAGCGCTGAAGGCCGTGGCGACGGCGCCGCGAGGCGGCCGGCGCCACGGACCCTGCCGCGGCGCCGCCTCAGCGCCCGCCGCCGACCCTCAGGATCGCGCCGCTGACGTAGGAGGCGCCCTCGGAGAGCAGCCAGACGATCGGCGCCGCGGTCTCCTCGGCGGTGCCGGAGCGGCCGAGCGGCACCTGCGGCGTGAAGCGTTGCAGGCGACCGGCGTCGCCGGCGCTGGCGTGGATATCGGTCTCGATCAGGCCCGGCGAGACGGCGTTGACCCGGATGCCTTCGGGGCCGAGCTCCTTGGCGAGGCCGATGGTCAGGCTGTCGACGCCGCCCTTGGAGGCGGCGTACCAGACGAACTCGCCCGGGCTGCCCAGGGTCGCCGCCGCCGAGGAGAGGTTGACGATGACTCCGCCCGCGCCGCCGCGCGAGCGCGCCATGCGTCGGGCCGCCTCGCGGCAGCAGTAGAGCGTGCCGGCGGTGTTGACCTCGATGACCCGGCGCATCTCCTCGGGATCGGAGTCGACGAAGGGCTTGCTGAGCCCCGTCAGGCCGGCCGAATTGACCAGGGCCGCGACCGGCCCGAGCGCCGCCTCGGTCTGCTCGAAGAGACGGGCGACCGCCGCGGCGTCGCCGACGTCGGCGGCCACCGCCAGGCTGCGCCGCCCGGCCGCCTCGACCTCCCTGGCGACCGCCTCGGCGGCCTCTCGGCGCCCGGCATAGCCGACGGCCACGTCCCAGCCGGCCTCGGCGGCCTGGCGGCAAACCGCGGCGCCGATGCCGCGGCTGCCGCCGGTGACCAGCAGGACGCCCTTGCCCTCGCCGGCCTTCCCCCCGCCGGTCTCTTCCCCTGCGCCGGCCATCAGTGGGCGTGGCTCTTGACGTCGCCGCGCAGCTTGCGGGCGTAGTCCTCGAGCTGGCGGTTGGCGACCTTGAAGGCGTCGCGCACCGCCTTGTAGACGTCGGAATAGGCCGGCTTGCCCTTCTGCGAGACGACCAGCCGCTGCTGCGGCACGCCGAGTTCGACGTGGACGTGATAGAGTTCCCCCTTGACCTTCGGCTCCTTGGTCTGGTGGCGGTGCGGCGCCTCGATCGTCACGCGGCAGGAGACGATGTGCTCGAAATGGCGCTCCAGCTTGGCCGCCTCTTCGCGGACCAGGGCCTCGACGGCCTCCGAGCGGTCGAGGTTGCGGAAGGTCGTCTCCAGGGGAACCTGCATCTCTGATCCTCCTCTTCTTGTCCGGGCCGGCCGGAAGCCGAGAGCCCTCTCTTAGCATCAAGGGCGTCGAACCCGACGGCGCAAGGCCGTATCGTCGATCATCGCACGAAATCAGTCACCTGCGGCGATTTGGATCGCGCCGGCGGCTGGGATAGGCTTGTCGGAATGGACAAGCCGACGCCGAGCTCGCTGCTGGCCCGGGCGCGCCCGGCGGATCTGGTCCGCGCGCCCTTCCCGCACCTGGTCCTCGACGACGCCCTGCCGGCGGCGGAGCTGGCGCCGCTGCTGGCCGAGGTCCCGGGCTACGAGGCGGTCTCCTGGCGCGGCAACCGCCAGAGCAACCGGCGCTTTCCCTACGCGGCCCGCCGGATCCTCGCCGATCCGGCGATGGCGGCCTGGCACGCCTTCGTGCGGCGGCACGTCTCGCCCGCCTTCCTGGCCGAGGCCGCGGCGCTCTTCGGGCCGCTGCGCCGTCGCCTGCCGCCGGCGCTCGAGGCGGCCCTGGCCGTGCCGGAGCGGCTCGAGACCGGCCTCCTGGAGGTCGACGACCCGGTGCGCGTGCCGCTGCTGCAGGACTGCCGGCTGGAGATCAACACGCCGGTCACCGGCGCTGCCAGCTCGGTACGCGGGCCGCATCTCGACACGCCGAACCGACTCTTCTCGCTGCTCTGGTACCTGCGCCGGCCGGAAGACGACAGCACCGGCGGCGACCTGCAGCTCTGGCGCTGGCGCGCCCGGCCGCGCGACCTGCAGCGCTACGAGATCGACGAGGGCGAGCTGGAGCTGGTCTCGACCGTGCCCTACGCGCTGAATCGCCTGGTGGTCTTCTGGAACGTCCCGGAGGCGCTGCACGGCGTCAGCCCGCGCGCCCCGACGCCGCACCAGCGCCAGTACCTCTTCGTCACCGCGGAAGTTTCGCAGGACCTGTTCTGATCTGAGCGGAGGCCAGGCGATCCGGTCGGCCGTCGCTCACACGCTTCGTGGGTCGCCAAGCTCACCATGAAGCGACGGATGGGGTCTGGCCTGCACAGGGTCGTGCTTCGTGGTGAGCTTGTCGAACCACGAAGCACGAGATGCACCGGCTTGGCGGACGAGCCGGCCGACGCCCCTATCGCCGGCCGAACAGCTTCTCGATGTCCGAGAGCTTGAGCTCGACGTAGGTCGGCCGGCCGTGGTTGCACTGGCCGCTGTGCGGCGTCGCCTCCATCTCGCGCAAGAGCGCGTTCATCTCCTCCACCGTCAGGCGCCGGCCGGCGCGCACCGAGCCGTGGCAGGCCAGGGTGCCGCAGACCTCCTCCAGGCGCTCCTTCAGGCTCAGCGCCTGGTCGAGCTCGGCCAGCTCGTCGGCGAGGTCCTTGAGCAGGCCCTGGACGTCGACCTGGCCGAGCAGGGCCGGGGTCTCGCGCACCAGCAGCGTGCCGCCGCCGAAGCCCTCGACCACGAGGCCGAGCTCGGCCAGCTCGGCGGCGCGGGCGAGCAGGCGCTCGGCCGCGGCCTCGTCGAGCTCGACGACCTCGGGCACCAGCAGCATCTGGCGGGCGACGCCGGTCTTCGCGATCTGGCGCTTCATGCGCTCGTAGACCAGGCGCTCGTGGGCGGCGTGCTGGTCGACGATGACGATGCCGTCGGCCGTCTGGGCGACAACGTAGGTCGCGTGCAGCTGGGCCCGCGCGGCGCCGAGCGGGTGGCTCTCGGCCGGGCCGGCGCCGGCCTCCTCGGTCGGCGTCTCGCCGCGCGCTGAAGGCTGGGCGTCCAGTCCCTCCAGCGGCGCGTGGTAGCCGGCGGCCGCCTCGGCGAGGCCGCGCGGCAGCGTCGCGGACCCGTAGCCGCCGCCCTGCCGGCCGGGCTGCCAGGCGTGGCTCGGCAGGCGGCCCTGGCCGCCCTGCTCGAGACCGCCGTCCTGGCCGGCCCCGGGCCGGATCGCGCCGAGCGCGGCCTGGGCGACGGTCGTCGAGGCTCGGTGGCCGGCCTCCGCCAGGGCGTGCTTGCAGGCCGAGACGATCAGCCCGCGCACCAGGCCGGGGTCGCGGAAGCGGACCTCGGCCTTGGCCGGGTGCACGTTGACGTCGACCTCCTCGGGCGGCAGCTCCAGGAACAGCGCGACCAGCGGGTGGCGGTCGCGGGCGAGGAAGTCCTGGTAGGCGCCGCGGATCGCGCCGAGCAGCAGGCGGTCGCGCACCGGCCGGCCGTTGACGAAGAGGTACTGGCCCATGGCGTTGGCCTTGTTGAGCGTCGGCAGGCCGATGTAGCCGGTCAGGTGCAGGCTCTCGCGCTTCGCGTCGAGCGCCAGGGCGTTGTCCTGGAACTCCCGGCCCATGACCGCGCCGAGGCGCCTGAGGCGTGCGTCGAACAGGTCGCCGGCCTCGGCCTCGTGGCGGAACAGGCTGCGCTCCTCGTGCTCCAGCGAGAAGGCGACCGCCGGGTGCGCCATGGCCAGGCGCTCCAGGCTGTCGCGCACCGCCATGACCTCGCTGCGCGCCGACTTCAGGAACTTCAGGCGCGCCGGCGTGGCGAAGAAGAGGTCGCGGACCTCGACCCGGGTGCCGCCGCCCAGCGCCGCCGGCGCCAGCTCGGCCGGGCCGCCGCCCTCGACCGCGATGCGCCAGGCCTCGGCGGCGCCCGGCGGCCGGCTGGCGATCGAGAGGCGGGCGACCGCGCCGATCGAGGGCAGGGCCTCACCTCGGAAGCCGAGGGTGGCGATGCGCACCAGGTCGTCGTCGGGCAGCTTCGAGGTGGCGTGGCGCTGCAGCGCCAGCTCCAGGGCGGCGGGCTCCATGCCCTCGCCGTCGTCGGTCACCGACAGCCAGGCCTTGCCGCCGTCGCGCAGCGCCACGGCGATGCGCCGGGCGCCGGCGTCGAGGCTGTTCTCGACCAGCTCCTTGACCGCGGCCGCCGGCCGCTCGATGACCTCGCCGGCGGCGATGCGGTTGACCAGGGTCTCCGGCAGGCGGCGGATCGTCGCCCGGCCGCGCGGCGTCGCAGCCGCTTCGGGGCGCTCGGTGAACTGCTGGTCGGTCATGGCGCAGCCTCGCCGCCCGGGCCCGAGTCGCTCAAACGCTCAGGCGCCGAAGAGGCTGGGCCGGGAAGAAGAAGGCTGCGGCGGGACATCGGCACCGCTCCGTGCGTCCAGTCCGGCCAGCCTAGCAGACCGCGACCCCAGTCTGAACGCCGGCGCGCCCGGCCGGCACGCGGGCCTCAGCCTTCGGGCAGCGGCGCCGGGCGGGTCGCCTCGACGCCTTCGGGGCTGCCGACCACGACGGTCGTCAGGGCGTCGGCCTCGTAGAGCTCGCGGGCGACGCGCCGCGCCTGCTCCAGCGTGACCGCTTCGACATAGCCCTCGCGCTCGTCGATGTAGTCGATGCCGAGGTTCTCCCGCTGCATGCCGACCAGCATGCCGGCGATGTCGCCGGTGCTGGACAGGTTCAGCGGGAAGGAGCCGGTCAGGTAGGTCTTGGCGTCGGCCAGCTCCTCGGCGCTCGGGCCTTCGTCGGCCATGCGCCGCCACTGCTCGCGCACGACCTCCAGGCTTTCCGCGACGCGGGCGTTCTGGGTGCCCAGGCCGCCGAGCACCAGCGGGCCGTGGTCGAGCGGCAGCAGATAGGAGTAGACCGAGTAGGCGAGCCCGCGCTTCTCGCGCACCTCCTCGTAGAGCCGCGAGGCGAAGCCGCCGCCGCCCAGGACGTAGTTCACCGCATAGGCGGCGTAGTAGTCGGGGTCGTCGCGCGCGATTCCGGGCTGCGCGAAGGCGATGGTCGACTGCGGCTGGTCGCGCTCGACCACGATGGTGCCGCCCTCGGCGGTCGGCTCGGCCTCAGGCACCTCGAGCGCCGGGCCCTCGGCCGGCAGGGCGCCGAAGGTCTCGTCGAGCAGCGGACCGAGCGTTTCGGCGTCGATGTCGCCGGCGACGCCGATGACCAGGCGGTCGCGGGTCAGCTGGCGCTCGACGAAGCGCTCCAGGTCCGCGACCTCGATGGCCTGCAGGCTCTCCGGCGTGCCGTCGGCCGGTCGGCCGTAGGGGTGATCCGGGAACATCGCCGCCCACAGCTGGCGGCTGGCGATCGACTGGGGATCCTCGGCCTGACGCGCCAGGCGCGTCATCAGCTGGGCGCGCAGCCGGGCGACCGGCTCGGCGTCGAAGCGCGGCTCGCTCAGCGCCAGGCGCAGCAGCCGGAAGGCCTCGTCGCGGTTGCGCGTCAGGGTCGCCATCGAGGCCTGGAAGGAATCGCGGCCGCTGTCGAACGACAGGCGGATCGAGTTGTCGGCCAGCGCCTGCTGGAAGGCTTCGCTGTCGAGCTCGCCGGCGCCCTCGTCGAGCAGGTAGGCGGCGAAGCGCGCCAGGCCCTCCTTGCCCTCGGGATCGGTCGCCGCGCCGCCCTCGAAGGACAGTTCGAGCGACAGCATGGGGTTGCTGTCGTCCTCGACCAGCCAGGCCTCGATGCCGCCGGGCGAGACCACGCGCTCGACCTCGACGGCGCGCGCCGCGGGGACGGCGAGGCTGGCGGTGCCGGCCAGCAGGGCGGCGAAGAGCAGGAAGCGGGGGCGGGGGGCTCGCATGGGCGCGAATCCTCGTTGATCTCGGGGGCGGGGCGATCGGGGTCAGGTTCGAAGCACGGGACAGCGGCCGTGCCGGACGCTCAGGTCGTCGGCTCGCTGCGCAGCACCGCGGTGACCCCCAGGTCGAGGTCGAGCACGGCGCGCGCCGCCGCCTCGACCTGCTCGGGCGTGACCTCGCGGATGCGGTTCGGCCAGTCCTCGACCTCGGCGACGCTGCCGCCGGTGGCCAGCGCGCGACCGAAGATCTGGGCGGCGGCACCGGCCGAGTCGTTGGCATAGACCGTCTGGTCGATCAGCCGCTGCTTGGCCTTGTCGACCTCTTCCGCGGTGACTCCGCCGTCGAGCAGTCTTTCGATCTCGGCCCGCAGCGCCGCCTCCAGCTGCGCCAGCTCGACCTCGGGCCGTGGCGAAACCCAGAAGGAGAAGCTGCTGCCGTCGAGGCCGTTGGCGCTGTAGCCGGCGCCGGCGCCGGCCGCCAGGCGCTGCTCGACGACGAGGCTGCGGTAGAGGCGGCCGACCGAGCCGTCGAGCAGCTCGCTCAGCACCTGCAGCGCATAGGGCTGCCCGGGCGCTTCGGCGGTGCTGTAGCTCGGTGCGCGGAAGCTCAGCGAGATCGACGGCTGGCCGACCTGCGCGCTGGCCAGCTCGACACGGCTGCCGGTCCAGTGCTTCGGCTCCTCGACGCGCTCGCGCGGCGGCACGTCCTTGGCCGGAATCGGCCCGTAGTAGGTCTCCGCCAGGGTCCGCACCCGCTCGGGATCGACGTCGCCGGCGACGATCAGGACGGCGTTGTCGGGCGCGTACCAGCGTTCGTAGAAGGCAAGCGCGTCCTCGGTGGTCAGCGACTCGAGCTCGTTCTCCCAGCCGATCACCGGGGTGCCGTAGGGGTGGTGCACCCAGAGACTCGCACGCGCCATCTCCGAAAGCTGCGAGCCCGGCTCGTTGTCGACGCGCATGCGCCGCTCCTCGCGCACGACCTCGAGCTCCGGCTTCACGATCTCTTCGCTTAGCACGAGGTTGGCCATGCGGTCGGCCTCCAGCTCCATCATCAGCGGCAGGCGGTCCTTGGCGAAGGTCTGGTAGTAGCCGGTGTAGTCGTAGGTCGTGAAGGCGTTCTCGCGGCCGCCGTGGCGCGCCACGATGTCCGAGAACTCGCCGGGTGCGCGGGCCTCGGTGCCCTTGAACATCAGGTGCTCGAGCAGGTGGGCGATGCCCGACTTGCCGCGCGGCTCGTCGGCCGAGCCGACCTTGTAGAAGACCATCTGGGTGACCACCGGCGCCCGGCGGTTGGTGACCACCACGACCTCGAGGCCGTTGTCGAGCGTGAAGACGGTCGGGTCGAAGATCTGCGCGGCGGCGTCGCGGCCGGCGACGGGCAGGCCGGCCAGGGTGGCGGCCAGCAGAAGCGTGGCGACGAGCGGGCGGCGGAACGGGCGCAAGGCGGCATCTCCAGCGCTGGTCTCTCAGGGCGGCCTTCGCGGCGGCGGAACTCCGGCCGAGGCCATCGGGGACCGCGTTGATATTGGGCCGTGCCGCGGGGCAGAAAAGGCCACCGGTCCGCCGGGCGGGTTAAAAGGCCGTCATCTTCGGGCCGCCCGCCGGCGCGCGCTCGCCCGCCCGCCCGCGCTCAGAAGATGCCTTCGAAGAGCGCCTTCTCGCGCCGCTCGATGGTCGGCGCGTTCTCGCCGGTCACCGGCTCGCCCAGCGCCTGGGCCTCGCGCAGGCGCCGGCTCTCCTCGCCGGCGTCGACGACCGTGCCCGGCAGCTCGTCGGCGCGCCAGAACACCAGGCTGTTGATCAGGCTCTCGTCCTCTTCCGCGATCGTCCGCGTCTCGGCGTTGACGATCTGGCGGATGTTCGGCTCGGCCTCGGCCGCGCCGGCCTGCATCAGCAGCGCGCGCTCGCCCTGGGAGCGGCCGTCGTCGGGGATCACCTGGTCGACGCCCTGCGGGTTGCTGTCCTCGAGCCGGAACACCGTGCGCCGGGCCTGGTCGCGCGGCGTGCCTTCCTGCGGCCGCGCGACGCCGGGCTGCGGCGGGCGCAGCGCGAAGTTCGGCGGCAGGGTCAGCGGCGCGCGCGAGACGACCTTGAACTCGTCGGGCGGCGACTTGGCGAGCCCGAACTGCTCGCGCACGTTCTCGCAACCGGTGACGGCGAAAGCGGCCGCCAGCGACGCGGCCAGTGCAAGACGGCGGTTCATGCTGCTTGTCCTCCCTGAGCGTTCCTATTTATCGCTCTGCGCCGAGCCGAACAAGGAGTCGGCGAGCAGCAGCACGACGCCCAGCACGATGGCGGTGTCGGCGAGGTTGAAGGCGGGCCAGTGCCAGCCGCCGAGGTGGAAGTCGAGGAAGTCCACCACGGCGCCGTGCACGAAGCGGTCGATGACGTTGCCGATGGCGCCGCCGACGATCAGGGCGACGGCGGTGGTCGGGCCCCAGCCGGGCTGGCGGCGCACCCAGTAGAGCAGCAGGCCGACGACGGCGAGCGCCAGGCCCGCCAGCAGGTAGGGCTTCCAGCTGTAGTTGCTGGCCAGCAGGCCGAAGGAGACGCCGCGGTTGAAGGCCAGCACCAGGTTGAAGAAGCCGGTGACCTCGAGGGTCCGGGGCGGCGTCATCACCTGCGTCAGGATGATCCACTTGCTCGCCTGGTCGAGCACGACGACGACGGCGGCGAGGGCCAGGGCGCGCGGCATCATGGGAAGGGGCGGTCTCCGACACGGGGCTCGGATGCGCGGCAGCGCGGGCGAGAGCAGGCCCTTACGCCGAGCCGGCCCGCCGGGTCAAGCCGGACGGCGGAGCGCGACAGGCCCGGGACGGGGTGGTTCGTCGGCTACTCGGCGGCCCTACTCGGCGGCCTGCGAGGCCTCGGCGCGGCTGGCGACCATGAGCAGCGCGTCGCCGTCGACGACGACGCGCTCGCGCACCGTGCAGACCGTGTCGAAGGTGACGCGGCGGCGCTCGACGTCCATCTCGCGGATCGTCACCCGCGCCGTCACCGTGTCGCCGACCTTGACCGGTGCCTTGAAGCGCAGGTTCTGGCTCAGGTAGATGCAGCCCGGCCCGGGCAGCTTGGTGCCGAAGGCGGCCGAGATGAAGCCGGCCGAGAGGATGCCGTGGGCGATACGCCCCTTGAACATCGTCTGCTCGGCGAACTCCTCGCTGATGTGCACCGGGTTGGTGTCGCCGGAGACGCCGGCGAACATGACGATATCGGCGTCCGTCACGGTCTTCGAGAAGCTGGCCGACATGCCGATCTCGAGATCCTCGAGGTAGTAGCCCTGCGTCATCTGGCGGTCCCGGCCTGAGGAGCGGCCCGGCAGGCGAGGAGCGGCGACGACGGTCCCTCGCGCCCGGCGATCCGGTTCATTGTGCGCTGCAAGATATAGCCGCTGGCCGGCTCGCGAGCAAGCAGGGCCCGGTTTCTGCTCCGCCCGCCGAGCTCTTGACGCGGTGCAGCAGTTTCCGGCCTGCGCGCCGCGAGGTCGGTGCGGCGCGCCCCGTCGGGAGCGGACCGGCCGGCCGCGATGGCGGGACTCCGCGGCCGCCTGCTAGACAGATCGGCGGCAGGCACGGCGCGGGATCGGGGAAGGCGGGATCGATGCGGGCAGCACAGGCATTCGGCGGGGCGGCGCGCATGCTGGCTCTCTTGGCGCTGGTCGGGGTCGCGCTGGCGGGCTGCAGGACGGGCGGCGGCGATCTGCCGAGAACGGCCGACCCGGCAGCCGCGGCGCTTGGCCAGGGCGTCCCGGCGCAGCCGAAGGAGGCCCTGCTGGCGGCGCTCGAGGAGGCGCCGGCCGAGGGCTTGGCGCGCATCGTCTTCTACCGCCGCGCGGTGCCCTTCCTGCAGGGCCTGTCGCCCGACGTCATCGTCAACGGCTTGCGTGTCGGCACGCTGGAGATGGGCAGTGGTTTCGTCCGCCTGGCGAAGCCGGGGGGCTACGAGATCTTCTCGACGCACGACCCCGAGACCGTCGTCAGCCTGTCCCTGGCGCCCGGCGAGACGCGCTACGTCAAGCTCGGCCCGGCCCTGCAGGGGCTCGGCTTCCGGCTCTCGGCCGAGGAGGTTCCGGAGCGCCTGGCACGGCCCGAGCTCCGCGACCTCGACCTCAGCCGCAAGCACCTGGGTGCCTGAACCGGCGTTCAGCGAGCCGGCCGGCGCGCGAGCGCGTCCTTCGGGCGGCACGGCGGCGCCTCCGGTGCGTGAGGTACCGGGCGACCGGCGGGCGGCGAACGTTGACACGCCCGATACAAGGAATCCCGTCGATTCGCGCTCTACTTTCGGCTATAGTTAAGCCGTCACGTCGCCGTCGGGTAACCATCGTAACCGTGATCGCTGTCCGTACGATCCCCGTTGAGACCGGTTTCCGGCCGGAACAGGCGTGCCGCGTGTCCGCCTTCGGCCCGGCACGTGAGGCGGCGCCTCGCCTGCAGGCGCGGCAGATCCAACCAGCGTTTGGAGTTTCCACTCAGTGATGAACAGTTTCTCCGGGTCGGGCGACGACGCCCGCACCGACGTCAAGGCCGTGGTCAAGTGGTTCAATGCGACCAAGGGCTTCGGCTTCGTCCGGCTCGACGACGGCTCGCCGGATGCCTTCCTGCACGTGTCCGTGCTGCAGCCGCACGGTCATGCCACCCTGCCCGAGGGCACGGAGCTGACCTGCGACGTCGCTCCGGGGCGCAAGGGCCTGCAGGTCCAGGCGATCACCTCGATCGAGTCGATCCCCGACGCGCCGCCGGCCGGTGCGCGCGGGCCGCGGTCCGGCGGCTTCGGCGGCGGCTACGGCGACCGCGGCGGCTTCGGCGGCGGCGGCTACGGTGACCGCGGCGGCTTCGGCGGCGGCTACGGCGACCGGGGCGGCGACCGGGGCGGCGATCGCGGCGGCGCGCGCGGCGGCTTCGGCGGCGGCCGCGATCTCGGGCCGGTCTCGGACCCGGTCGAGGGCACCGTGAAGTTCTTCAATCAGGAGAAGGGCTTCGGCTTCATCGTCCCGGACGACGGCGGCAAGGACGTTTTCGTCTCGGCGCGCGTCCTGCAGCGCAACCACATCATGACCCTGGAGCCCGACCAGCGCGTGCGCGTCACCACGCGCATGGGCGACAAGGGCCCGATGGCGGAATCGGTCGAGCTGGCCTGAAGGCCGGATCCCGCGGTCCGGGCCGTTCCGGCCGGACCGCGACCGGAAGAGACCCGTCGGAAACAGAGACAGGGCCGCCGGAGGCAGGGGCTTCCGGCGGCCCTTCTTCGTGCCGGCCGCGGAAAGCCCTCGAACGCCGACCTATCCAGTCGGATAGCGGCGGCCTCGGCCGGCCTCTGTCCGAAGCGAAGAACTTAGAAAAATCAACAGGTTGCGGAACAGTTTCCTGTATTCGAATAGACAGCGAGACGGTTTCACCGGGGCCTTCTAGAACCATCGCATGCCTCGTCCGCCCGGCCGTCCGGCGCGGACCTTCCCCTTGCGAGGAGCGATGTCATGCGGTTCGTCAAGTCCCTGTCCCTGGCGGTCAAGCTGCCGGCTCTCTTCATACTGCTGTCGATGGCGGCGGCGCTGGTCGTCTCCCTGGTCCTGACCCGGCAGGCCGGCGACGCGCTGCACGAGCTGGCGCAGGAGCGCGAGGTTCTCGTCGTCGCCTCGCGCACCGACCAGCTCCAGGCCTATCTCGCCTCGATCGCCGAGGATCTCGAGGTGACCGCGGCGGCCCCGGCCACGGCGCGCGCCCTGGCGGCCTTCTCCGCCGCCTGGACGGCCATCGAGGGCGACCCGAAGGCCGAGCTGCAGCGGCTCTTCGTGGAGGAGAACCCCCATCCGGCCGGCGAGAAGGACAAGCTCTACGAGGCGGCGACCGGGCTGGCCTATGGCCGGGTGCATGCCGAGCACCACGGCTGGTTCCACCGCATCCAGCAGGTCCGCGGCTATTACGACCTGTTCCTCTTCGATCCGCGCGGCAACCTGGTCTACAGCGTCTTCAAGGAGCCCGACTACGCGACCAACCTGCTGAGCGGCGAGTGGCGCGACAGCGGCCTCGGCGCGGTGCTGCGCGCCGCGCTCGCCGCCCCGGGCCTGCAGTTCGCCGACTTCGCGCCCTATGGCCCGTCGGCCGGCGCGCCGGCTTCCTTCGTCGCCCGACAGGTGCTCGACGCCTCGGGCCGCCTGCTCGGCGTGCTGGCCTTCCAGATGCCGGTCTCGCGGATCGACGCCTTGATGAGCGACACGACCGGACTGGGCGAGACCGGCGAAATCCTGCTGGTCGGCCCGGACGGGCTGCTGCGCAACGACCGGCGCCTGGCCGATGGCCCGACGGTCCTGGCCGAGCGCGTGTCGGGCGACGCGGTCGACCGGGCCCTGGCCGGCGAGCGCGGCGACCTCGTCGACGCGGGCCGCGAGATCGCCTACGGCCCGGTCGAGGTCTTCGGCAGCCGATGGGCGCTGCTCGAGCGCAAGGACCTCGCCGAGGTCGACGCGCCGGTCGACGCCCTGATGCACAGCGCGGTGATCACCGTCCTGGTCGCCCTCGCCGCGATCGGCCTGCTCGGCTGGCTGGCGGCGCGCGGCGTCTGTCGGCCGATCCTGCGCATCCAGCAGGCGATGCGCCGCCTCGCCGACGCCGACTACGAGACCCAGGTGCCGGAGCGCGACCGCGGCGACGAGCTGGGCGCGATGGCCGCGGCGGTCGAAGTCTTCAAGGCGAACGGCCTGGAGCGCCTGCGCCTGGAGGCCGAGCAGGCCGAGCGCGAGAAGCGCGCCGAGCAGGAGCGCCGCGAGGCGCTGCACCGCATGGCCGACGAGTTCGAGCGCAGCGTCCTGGGGGTCGTCGAGGCGGTCACCGTCTCGGCCGGCCAGGTGCAGAGCTCGGCCCAGACCATGACGAGCTCGGCGGAGCAGGCCTCGCAGGAGGCGGGCCAGGTCACAGTCGCCGCCAACGAGACCTCGGGCAACGTCCAGACCGTCGCCTCGGCGACCGAGGAGCTGCATGCCTCGGTGCGCGAGATCGCCGAGCAGACCGTCGGCTCCAAGCGCATCGCCGAGCAGGCGGTGGCCGAGGCGACGAGCAGCGTCTCGCAGGTCGAGAGCCTGGCCGAGTCGACCCAGCGGATCGGCGGCATCGTGCAGCTGATCAACGAGATCGCCGAGCAGACCAACCTCCTGGCGCTCAACGCGACGATCGAGGCGGCGCGCGCCGGCGAGGCCGGCAAGGGCTTCGCGGTGGTCGCCGCGGAGGTGAAGAACCTGGCCGACCAGACCCGCAAGGCGACCGAGGAGATCACCGGCCAGATCGGCACGGTGCAGACCGAGGCCGCTGCCGTCACCGCGACCATCGCCTCGATCGGCAAGGTCATCGGCAAGGTCAACGAGGCGATCACCACCATCGCCTCGGCGGCCGAGGAGCAGAACGCGGCGGCCGGCGAGATCGCCCGCAACGTGACCGAGGCGGCGCAGGGCACCGAGCGGGTGAACCGCAGCATCGGCGGCGTCTCGGACGCGGCGCGGTCGACCGGCGAGGCCGCCCGCGACCTGCTGTCGGTGGCCGAGGAGCTCGGCCGCCGCTCGCAGGGGCTGAAGGCCCAGGTGGGGAGTTTCCTGGAGCAGGTGCGCGCCGGCTGAGCCGGGCGTCCGAGCGGAAGGGGCCCCGCACCGCGCCGGTGCGGGGCCTCGCTGCTTTTCCGGGCGGCCCCGGCTGCTTTCCGGCCGCCTCCGGGGCGTCAGCCGGCGGAGGCGGTGCCGACCGCGACCTCGATTTCGCCGAGGCCGGGGAACTCGACCAGGCCGTTGCGCCCCGGCCCGATCGGGTGCACGCCGGTGGTCGCGCCGGTCAGGATGGTCTGGCCCGCGGCCAGGCTGCCGCCGCGGCCGGTCACGAAGTCGGCGACGAAGGCGAGGGCTGCCAGCGGCCCGCCCGGCACCTTGGCGGCGTCGCCCTCGCCGACCATGCGCCCGTCGATGGTGACGCGGGCCAGCAGTTCCTCCGGCTTGTGGCTGCGCCAGTCGGGGATCTCGGCGCCGACGATGGCGCCGGCGTTGAACGCGAGGTCGGCGATCATCGCCGCCGAGCCGAGCGAGACGATCGAGGCGATCGGGCTGGCCGCGACCTCGGCGCCGATGTGCAGGCTGCCCACGGCGTCGGCGACGCTCTCCGGCGTGAAGGGGCCGTCCGCGGCGGTCAGGTCGCGGCCCAGCCGGACCACGAACTCGGCCTCCAGTGCCGCCTCGCCGCCGGCGAAGACGGGGACCTGGACCGGCCGGCCGCCCTCGGCCGACCAGATGTTGTCCTCGAACAGCGGGCCGGCCAGGCGGTCGCCGCCGAGCGCCTGGCGCAGCTGCGGGTGGATCATGGCGGCCTTCCAGCCGGCCAGGCTGCGCCCGGAGAGCCGGCGCACCTCGTCCTGGATGGCGTAGGCGGTCTCCAGGTCGCCGGGCACCTCGCCCGGGAAGTCGGGGCGGGCGGCCGCGCTGCGCCGCGCCTCCCAGAGCCTGCGTGCGATCTCGCTGGTCATCGGTCGCGCTGTCCTTTCCTGAGCTCTGCGGCCCCCGGGCGGGGCGCCTGCCTGCCGAACGCCCGGCACGGCCCGGCGATCCGCTACGGCCTCGCGATTCGCTCTAGCATGCCGGGCGCGCGCGCCCAAGGCGCTGCGCTACGCCGGCGGCCGGCGCTTCTTGGCGCGCTCGGCGATCCAGATGCCGCCCAGCACCAGCGTCAGCGCGACGGCGTGGTGCAGCGCGAACTCCTCGCCGAGCAGCAGGACCGAGAAGATCGAGGCGAAGATCGGCACCAGGTTGACGAAGACCCCGGCGCGCGCCGCGCCGATCAGCTTGACGCCCTGCATGAAGGACAGCTGCGACAGGAACGAGGGGAAGGCGACGACGAAGAGGATGATCAGCCAGCCGGTCGTCGTCGGCGCCTGGGCGAGCCCGACGGCGACCTCGATCGCGGCGAGCGGCAGCGCCGCGGCCGCGGCGCCGAAGGCGAGCACCGAGAAGCCGGCCAGCGCCGAGACCGCCGGGCGGTGGCGCAGCCCCAGGGTGTAGGTGGCGTAGAGCGCGCAGGCGGCGAGCATCAGCAGGTCGCCGAGGTTGAGCCGCAGCTCCAGCAGCCTCTCGATGGTGCCGCCGCTGGTCACCGCGACGACGCCGAGCAGGGTCAGCAGCACGCCGACCGCCTGCAGCAGCGTCACCGGCGTGCGGTCGAGCGCGTAGGCGCCGAGCAGCACGAAGATCGGGATCGAGCCCTGCAGGATGCCGATGTTGATCGCCGTGGTGAACTGCGCCGCGACGTAGAAGAGCGCGTTGAAGGCCGTGAACCCGAGCGTGCCGAGCAGCAGCAGGATGCCGAGGCGCGGCCGCAGCAGCGGCCAGGCCGAGCGGATCTCGCCGCGCGCGAAGATCGCCAGCAGCACGACCACGCCGACCCAGCGCAGCGCGGTCAGCGTCATCGGCGAGACCTCGCCGACCGCCATCTTGCTGGCCACGGCGTTGCCGCCCCACGCCATGGTGGTGAAGAACAGCAGCAGATAGGCGTTGCCGACCAGCCGCCCGACCAGGCCTCTGCCCTCTGTCTCGTCCTGCGCCGACACCCTCGCCTGGCTTCCCGATCCGCCGCGTTTCCGACGCCTGGCAATCTAGGCGAGGCAGCGCCGCCGCAGGTCCTCAATTATCGGCCGTCTGCTGCCCGCGGCCCGGAGAGGGCGCCGGGCGGCAATGGCGCATGAAAGGACCATGGCTCGGCGCCTCGGGCTTGAGGCGGCCCTCGGCGTCCCAGTCGTCCCAGCCGTTGAAGGCCAGCGGGGCCAGCGAGTCGAGAGCCTGGAGATGGGCCGCCAGCCCGTCGCGGTAGCCGGCCAGCTTCGCGGCGTGGGCCGCGCGGTCGGCGGCGTCGCCGCGGCCGCCCTCGACGGCGAAGCTGCGGAACGGCGGCAGCACGCTGAACCCGACGTAGTTCAGCGCGAAGTGCAGCGGCCAGAGCAGCAGGTCCAGGTCGCCCTGGCGGCCGTCCGGTCCGTGGGTCTCCGGCGCGCCGCCGGTGGTCACCGAGACCAGGGCCCGCTTGCCGCGAAAGTGCCCGCTGTCGTAGCGCCGCCGGCTGGCGTAGACGCCGCCGTAGACGAAGACCCGATCGAGCCAGCCCTTGAGCAGCGCCGGCATCGAGAACCACCAGAGCGGAAACTGCAGCAGCAGCAGGTCGGCGCGCTCGAGCCGGGCCAGGGAATCCGCGACCGCGGGCGGCAGGCGCCCGGCTTCGCTGGCCCGGCGCTGGGCCGTCAGGGCGTTGAAGGCGGCATCGGCGCCGGCAGCGGCGAGAGGGGGATAGTGTGCCGGGCCCTCGCGCGGATCGAAGCCCTCGGCGGCGAGGTCCAGCAGGTCGGCGCTGTGGCCGTCCGCCTGCAGCGCGGCGCGGGCGGTGCGGGCGAGCTGGCCGTTGAAGGATCGGGGTTCGGGATGGGCAAGGACGATCAGGGCGTGCATGGCGGGTTCCTTTCCGGGTGGATCGCTGGTCCGGAAGGTGTGCTGTTTGTTTGCGCAATGCCATTCGCCAATACTGCAAGAAGGCTTTGCAGAAACGCACAGGAAATGAACTGGGAAGACCTCCGCTTCGTGCTCGCGGTCGGCGAGGCCGGCTCGCTCGCCGGCGCCGGCCGACGCCTCTCGGTCAGCCACGCCACGGTGTTCCGGCGGCTCGGCGCGCTGGAGCGGCAGCTCGGCGTGCGCCTGTTCGAGCGGACGCGCGGCGGCTACGCGCCGACCCCCGCGGGCGAGGAGCTGATCGCCGCCGCCGCCGGCGTCGAGGCGACGGTGACCGCGGCCGAGCGGCGCCTCGCCGGCCGCGACCTCAGGCCCTCCGGCACGCTGCGCGTGACCACGACCGACACGCTGCTGCACGGCCTGCTGCTGCCGCTGGTCGCCGGCTTCCGAGCGGCCTATCCGGAGATCCTGCTGGAGCTGGTCGCCTCCAACGCCCGCTCCGACCTGACGCGGCGCGAGGCCGACGTCGCGCTGCGCCCCGCCGACCGCCCGCCCGAGCGCCTGGTCGGCCGCCGCCTCGGCACCGTCGCCGAGGCCGTCTACCTCGCGGCCGGGAACCGGCAGGACGCGACCGACCTGCGCGCCCTCGACTGGATCGGCCCGGACCCGGCGCTGTTCTTCCCGGCGCTCGAGGACTGGCTGGAGGCCGAGGGACTGGCGCCCCGGGTCGTGCTGCGCCTGGACAGCCTGCTGGCGATCCGCAGCGCCGTCGCCGCCGGCCTCGGCGCCGCCGTGCTGCCCTGCTATCTCGCCGAGGCCGACCCGGCGCTGCGCCGGCTCGGCCCGCCGCTCGACGGGCTCGCCGTCGACCTCTGGCTGCTGACCCACCCCGACCTGCGCCGGGTCGGCCGGGTGCGCGCTTTCATGGATTTCATGGGCCGCGAGATCGCCCGGCGGCAGCCGCTGCTCGCCGGGACTGGTGCGCCTAGAGAGAGAAACTTTGAACTCTCTGCTGGACACTCTGCAAGAGTGGGAGCGCCACCTCGCATCTTTGGATGATTATCATCCGAGGTGCGAAGATGACGAATTCGCACCATAATGTCAACAACTTAAAGGGGAGCGGTAAAAAGCGCGAAGCGCCCTTCTCCCTGCGCCTGACCTTTGAGGAACGGGCTGCGCTGGAAGCGGCGGCGGGCGATATGCCCCTTGGGGCCTACATCAAAGCCGTCCTGTTCGGTCAGGACCTCCAGAAAGTGCGGCAGCGCAGCAAGACCCCGGTGAAGGACCATGAAGCGCTTGGCCGTGTCCTCGCGGCCCTGGGTCAATCCCGACTCGCCAATAACCTCAATCAACTGGCACGGGCCGTGAATACCGGCACGCTGCCGGTTCATCCGGAGACGGAAGCCGATCTGCGCTTGGCCTGTGATGATGTCGCGGTGCTGCGCGCGCTGTTGCTGGAGGCGCTGGGCAAGGCCGGAGGCCCGGCATGATCCTCAACGGCAATGAGCGGGGCAATGCCCGCAACCTGGCTGCGCATCTGATGAATGTCCGCGACAACGAGCATGTCGAGTTGCACGAATTGCGCGGCTTCGTGGCCGATGACCTGCATGGGGCCTTGCAGGAAAGCGAAGCCATTGCCATGGGCACGTGCTGCAAGAAGCATCTGTTCAGCCTCAGCCTCAATCCGCCGGGCGAGGCCGATGTGCCGCCGGAACACTTCGAGGCGGCGATTGACCGGATTGAAAAAGACCTGGGGCTTGAGAACCAGCCCCGCGCCATCGTCTTCCATGAAAAAGAGGCGCGGCGTCACGCGCATGTGGTGTGGTCGCGCATTGATGGGGAGGAGATGAAGGCCATTCCTCTGCCCTTCTACAAGCGCAACCTGACGACCATCTCACGCGATCTGTATCTGGAGCATGGCTGGCGCATGCCGGATGGGCTGCGGGACAGAAGCCAGCGCGACCCGCTCACATTCAGTCTGGCCGAATGGCAGCAAGCCAAACGGACACGGCAGGACCCGCGTGAGATGAGGGCGCTGCTTCGCGAATGCTGGTTGGCCTCGGATGACAAGCGCAGCTTTGAAGCCGCCCTGAAGGACAAGGGCCTCTGGCTCGCACGCGGCGACAAGCGGGGCTTTGTGGCCATGGACTGGCGGGGAGAAGTCTATTCGCTGAGCCGGATGACCGACGTGAAAACAAAAGACCTGAAAGCGCGGATCGGTGATCCCAAGGCGCTGCTGTCAACGGATGAAACGCGGGCAAAGATCGCCGAGCGCCTTACGCCCAAGCTCAGAGCCTGGGCGAAAGAGGCCGAAGCCAGAGCCGAGAAAGAGAATCTCGCGGCAAAATTCCAGCGCGATCAGATGGTCCAGCGCCACCGCCATGCACGGGCCAAGCTGCAAGCCGCACAGAACGAGCGCTGGCTGAGCGAAGAGAAGGCCCGCGCTGCAAGACTGCCGAAAGGCATTCGCGGGCTCTGGGGCTGGATCACCGGCCGAAACCGGTCGATCAGACAAGAAAACGAGGCTGAGATGGCCCGCGCGAAAGCCCGGGATCAGGCCGAGCGGTCAAAGGTCATCACACAGCAACTTGGTGAGCGCAGGCATCTGCAACGGCAGATCAAGGCGGCAAAGGACCGCCAGCAAAAGACCATGCAAGAGCTGAACCGTGACATCGCACGTGCGATGGAGACAGGCCAGGTTCCGGCAAGTCCAAAGCCAATGCGTGAGCGTGGTCGTGCCCGACGGCGCGACTCGGATCGTGGGCCTGAGCCAGGACAAGGCTAAGGACCGCCTCCAATACACAGGGACAGGAAAAAGGGCGCGTTCCTATGCGGCTATGGCGAGGCGATGCGAGGCGTTAGCGCCGATCAGCTTCGATGGATTCGCCGGGGCGGCATGGTGGAAGCGCACTGACATCGATGCGCATGGCCTCCAAGGCTGTCAGATCGGCATGCGGCGGATGCGATCATGCGGAAAACAACCTGCAATCTAAGGCAAAATTTTCGTGCAATTTGCATCCGCCCGGAGAAACAGACTTTCCACCCGCTGGCAAAGCCGCTTACGCGCCTTGAACCCATCGACCTGCCGCAGCTGGCCGAGATAGCTGTTCATGCTGTGTGAGAACTGCTTGAGCGCGTCAGGATCATGCGGATTGTCTGATCGCTCCCAGCCCGCGATCTTGCGCCTGCACCGCGCAAGCGACGAGCGGCGCAAGTAGGTACGACCCGGCTTGATAATGAACCCTGTGAAATCAATGCCAGATTCAGCGCGGTTCATATGTTTCTTATTCGGATGAAGATGTAAGGCAAGGTTGTCTCGCAGAAAGTCATCGATCTGATAATACCAGCTATTCAAAACACCGGGATCATTGTGAAATAAAACGATGTCATCGACATAGCGGCCATAATAACTCGCGCGGAGGCGATGTTTTATGAACTGATCCATCTCGTTGAGGTAGATATTTGCGAAAAACTGGCTCGTCAGGTTGCCGATGGGCAGCCCCTTGCCGTCCGGCGCATGAAGAAGACTTTTGTGACGCGGGACGGAAGCGAATAGCGCGGGCGTTGACCGGAACACAGCGTTCTCGCGCGGATCGTGAAGTGCAATTTGTCGGATCAGAGACCGAAGCCAGTCTTCTTCAACGTGGCGCAAAACAAGGCCGAGCAAAATATGTCTGTCGATACTGCCAAAGAAATTGCCGATGTCCGCTTTTAGAAAAAAAGCCTCGTGAGTCCAATTGCGTGTGATTGAGCGTGCGAAGCCGGAAACGCGACGCATTCCGTCATGGGTGCCTCGCCCCGGAATACAAGCATAAGAATCGCGGACAAACCGCTTCTCGAAGCGTTCTCGCACCGCGTTATAGACCAAGTGGTGCACAACCCTGTCACGGAAATCAGCCGCCCAAATCTCCCGTACTTTGGGGTGCTGTATGACAAACGCGATGCTCCGTCCGATTGCATACCGGCCTTCAGTCAAATCTCGGTAGAGCGTGACAAGATTTGCTTCAAGATCGGCTTCAAATGCCAGTTGATTGATGGTGTTCCGTTTGTGCTTTCGGCATTCAAAATAAGCATCAAAAACGGATTCTAGAGTCAGCGTGGTAGGGATCGGGGAAGGGAACCCATCTCCGGACACAGCGGACGGCGATTTCATTGTTCTTATTGTTGTTGTTCTGATTGCCGTCACTGAATCTCTGGTTCCGCGCATTGTTGTTATTGTTCTCTGACGAAGACCAGTACCAGCCAGCAGGGAAAGAACCCGCAGCATTTAGATGACGGTCTTATGATGCACAGCGCCGATGATTCAGCACCGCGATCTTCAGCCTGTTAAGGCCTCTGCTCTGGTGCACACCCTTGTTATTTTGGATGTGTACCGCCGTCATCCGAGATGAATATGCTCTCCGGATCAAGCCTTAGCTTGCGACCCGTTCCGTCCTTCCCTCCCCCGAACTTTTGAACCAGCCGCCTGCCTGACGTGCCAGTATATCCGTCATTTCTGCGAGCGCGGCATAGTGGCGGCGCGGCAAAATTTTCATATCATGAGCAAGACGGATCATCAGTTGAACCACCTGTACGCGCTCCAAAATAGCGCCGATGTGCCTCTGCCGATCCTTTTCGCTGTTGGCGCGATAGATCAGCACGACCAGTTCGATAACTTCGTCTTTGAGCTTCTGTCCGAGCGTGTATTTATACTCACGCGGAAAATTCTTTGTGGCTGTCATAATCCGCAGAAGAAGATCATAGGTTTGTTTGTATATTGGCAAGTGCTCATATTGTGCCAAAGCGACCCCTCAAAATTTTTGAGACCCCGCTGCGCGGGGAGTGTTAAAGGATTGAATGATTAAATGACTCATCGTTCGCTGCGCTCCGATCATCTCCGGACACAGCGGACGGCGATTTCATGGAACTTAAGGCCGTAGCTCTGACTGCCGTCACTGAATCTCTGGGTCCGCGCACTGAAGTGAACGTCCTCTGACGAAGACCAGTACCAGCCAGCAGGGACAGAACCGCTTATGTTAAAGCCGCCAATCGCTGCGCGGTTGTCATAGAGCACGTCCAGCTCGTCCTGTGCGGGGAGATACCAGTCGCTATGACCGTGGGCGGTCAGGTTGTGGCAATAGACGGCTGCATTGTAGGGCGCATGGTTGCCCGTTAATCCCACAAGTAGTGTCGTGTTCGCCTCACCCGTCCGGCAGGACGCCTGCGATCCCGGTGTGCCGGTCGTGCAATTGACCATGGATGTATCGAACCAGTTCGATGTGCCGTTATTCCAGCTCATCAAACTTGGCGCATCGGCGGGCGTTGTGTACATGGCCACATTATCATCAGGCGATAAACCCGCATAGACAGACCCGTCTGCGCACACATCACCCGGTGACGGTGAACCAGAACACGGGTCGTTGCCAGTTGTCACATCCCATTGATCGCTGACGCTGCCCACGCTCACGGTCGCGCTGTGCAACGTGGTCGTACTCGTGCTTGAAGTCAGACGCAGCTCAAGGCTCTGGCCGTTCTCGATATCGCCGCTCGTGCCCCATGACCCGCCATTGATCCGAAACTCCGGAGAGCCGTCCCCGCTGATGCTCACCGGCGTCGGAGCATCGATTCCGCTGATCGTCACGCTGTTCGAAGTGATGAGCGTGTTTTGGGCGACATCGGTTTGATCGGTAAAGCTGAACGCATCGGGCGCAGTATCGCCGCCAAGACAGAGCCAAGCCGATCCGTCCCATTGCAGGCGTGCATATGCGCCGGTGCAGGTTGGTGGCGTGGGAAGACCTGACCCGCCGCCCATGGCGATCCAATCGCTTCCATCACAGAATTGCATGACGTTCTGGTCGTCATTGTAGATCATCGTGCCTTCCGATGAGGCATCGCAGGTGATGGGGCCGGTGATCTGCGCTTGGGCCGCATCCGCGCCAAAAACGAAAACAGAAACCACGATCAATGCAAAAACGCGCAACCCCATAACAAGACATAACCTTTCAAATATCTCTCTATTTTAAACAAGATTTGGTTAAAAATGTGTTTAGACGCAGTCAAGAATAATATTAGCGAAGTTTATCATAGAAAATAGTCATGTGAAACGCCTTTCGATGATTTCAGTCAGCGCGCTGTATTCTGTACTGCCCGGCTCCAGGGTCGCCTGATATTGTTCCACCATGGCTTGTGCGCGGGGATTGGAGCGGGCAATGAGTGAGCTCCACCGGCCTTCCCACAGCCTCAGCCGGGCGATCAGGAACCGGAGCAGCAAGCGGTCCATCGCATAGGTGGGCAAGGCCGGAGCCGCGCGCAGGATGTCCGCCGGGCTGATATCCTCCCCCAATGCGCGGGCGATGCGCGCTCCAAGCCGGATTTTCCGGGCCAGCATGACCGGATCACGGCTGATCAAGGTGGGCATCCGTACGGCAATGGCGTGCATGTCTTCCGGCGGCATGGACAGGCGCGCGGCGGCCTCGTCCAGTTTCTTCAAAGCGTGGTCGGGGTCGAGATAAAGCAGCGGCGGAAACTTCAGGGCCATGGCGCTGGCCGTGGCCGCGTCAATCGCCAGCCCGTGCGCGAACCGCCTCAAGGTTTCGGCCAGCGTGGCCGGGTTTTGTGAGGTCAGGCGCGGCTGTTTGCGGATCAGGCGCAGCACATCGGCATCGGACAGCTTGAGCCGCCTTGCCAAATCATCGCGAAAGGCCTTGAGCGCGGCCGGATCGCGGGCAAGCAACGCCGGAGACTTGCGGGCCAATTCGAGAAAATCGTCCAGCGTCGTCTCGAACACTTCTGCGCTGGCGCAGGCGCGCTGGTGGATCGAGACCGGATCCATATTCAACAGGCTGGCCTGCTTCAGGCAAAGGGCGCGGTAGGCGTCCTCGGTAATGTCAAGTGCCGCTGCGGTGTCTGTGATACGCCGGGCGACGGTGGCGGGCGCGGACAGCAACAGTCCCCCCGTCGGACCTGCCAGTTGAACGATCTGCGCGCGTGTGAGCCCGAGTGTTTTGGCGAGCGCATCGATCCGCTCAAGCGTGGCCTCCGGCCTCTGATAGAAATGGTTCGGCGTACGGCATGCCATGCTCAGGACTTTGCTGAGCGAAAGGGACAATCCCTTGGCCAAGGCTTGAATATTCCTAGCAGCAGTGTCGGGGCGGCTGGACCACAGCCGCTTGTCTTTGAGCCAGAGCGCAGTGAGCCGGTCTGTCAGCTCCGCGTTGAGGGCGTCATGCGGCATGGCTTGCGTAAAGGCGGCAACCCAGGCTTTGGCGTCGTCATCGCTGTGGTTCGGTCGTTTCAAGTCCTCCTCTTCCGGCTTTCAAAAATTCTACCGCAAGCAATCCATCGCATTGAAGAAGAAGCGGTTTTGAGCCGTGCATTTGCTGTGGGTTCTTTGCCGGTCGGCGGCGGAGATCGGGTCTGCCGCCCCCTGTCCTTTGCTGTTTTGGAAAGCAGTCCACCTGCACCATCAGGGCCTTCATGGGCCGATGAGGATGTGTGCCGGGGCCGAAAGGCCCTGAGTGGTTCGGGGCCTGTCCAATCGCAAGACAGGAGGACGATCATGACCTTGATCACCCGCTTCGACGCCGCCAGAACCGGCACGCGCGCCCTGCACGGGCTCTACCGCGAGACCTTCAATGCGCTGGTCCGCTCCGCGCCCGATAGCGCCGCGCGCCGCAACGCGCTGGCCTCTTTGGAGACCATCGCCGCCGAGCTGGCGCGCCGCCCAGATGGGCCTTAGCCCATCGGTAATCTTCGCGCCGGACGGTTCACCGCCGTCCGGCGTTTCTTGCTCCAATCCGAGCAACCGGTGGCGTCAGCGCTATCGGCGCAAGGGGGCCAGGATGGCTGCGTGCTCTGGCGATTTGCCGGACAGATCAGTCAGCAAATCATCCATAGGATAGTCGTCGGCACCATGGATCAGCCGGTTGAGAGCGATGCGATCCTCCAGAAGATCGATAATCGGATAGTCCTGTTTCAAAAACGCGCTGAAGCGCCTTTCGAGGGTTGCTTTCTCGTATTCAGGACGGTCTTGGAGTTCGCTCCCCTGGCCAAAGAGCCGGTCATGATTATCGAAGCAAAAGGTGAGCAACGGCCCGAAGACAGTCTTCATGCTGAGCGGTTCGCCGAAGACCCGTGGCAGCAAGATGGCGAGATAGGCACTGGCCTGCTCTTGCGTGCCTTCAAAGGGCTTGTTGCCGTAGGACAACACCATGCCGGACACAGGGCTGATGACATCGATGCGCGTTCCGCTCTTGAACACCGAGCCGGGGAATCCAAAGGTATAGAGCGGCGCACCGCGTTCAATCCATCCGCCATAGGTGAAGTACTTTTGAGGGTGAGAGTCTTTCACCGCATTCTGCCTCCAGATCGCCAGATCGAGTTCGCCCGGAAGGCGCGGGAGTAAGAGCACTTTCGAGCCGAACGGCACGCCTTCGGGGATACTGGTCTCGGTCTGGTTCTGGGTCATGATCGTCTGCCCGGCTCTGCGTTGATCTCGCTACTGATGTAGTGCTGCACGTTCGCTGAGAGAACGTCGCACCTCCTGATAATCCGTTTGTCAGGGACCGTCCGCTCTGCCGGACGGTCCCCGCGCCCGCCTCGATGAGGCGGGCGCGATTTTTTGTGCAGCATCGCCTAAAACAAACTGAGCTGCGCGCCGGTCCAGCCGGTCTGCGCGGCTTCATGGTCCAGCCATGCTGTGGTGAAAGCCACCGGCCCGCCATACCGGGCCACGCTGCCCGGCTCAAGAAAGCAGGACCGATAGCCAGTCTCGGTAACCGGCAAGGGCACGCGGTTGTCTGAGCGCAGCTCAATATGCTCGGTGATCCCGAATTTGTCCGGCGTGAAAGTGATGGTGATGGCAATGCCGCGCCATGTGATGGAATGCTGGTCCATGGTCCTGCCCTCCGCCGGGACGGAGTCGCCGCTTACGCGGCGACTCCCTGCTTGGGTTCGGAGTCCGCTGTGGGCTGAAGGCCGTGCAGATAGTCAGCAGCCCGCTGCGCATGGGCGGCGGCGGCAAAGATCGCGCGCTTGTCGTTCTTCAGGACCTTCAGCCAGCTTTGGATATAGGCGGCATGATCGGTGCCGGGCTCCGGTGTCAGGGCGAGATCGGCGCAGAGAAACGCCGCGCCCAATTCGGCCACCAGCTCTTCCCGCGCATAGCCTTCATCGCCCCATCTTTTGCGGCCAAACTCCCGGTCCAGCCGGTCGCTATGCTTGGTCCAGTGGGTCAGCTCATGGGCCAAAGTGGCATAGTAGCTCTCGGGGCTGCGAAAGCTTTCAAAGGCTGGCATCTGCACATGATCGCTGCCGCCGCTGTAAAACGCCCGGTTGCCGCCATGGCGAATGTCTGCGCCGGTTGCGCCAAAGAACGCCTCGGCATGGCCGATGCGCTGCGCCGGATCGATCACGGGTTCGGGCTTGGAATAGTAGTGCTCCGGCAGACCTTCGATCTGTTCGACATTGAAGACGGTGTAGCCCTTCATGAAGGGGATGGTCCGCTCTTCTTCTGTGCCGTCGTCCTGTTCCTCGGTCTTGGTCAGCGTGTTGGCATAGACCACCAGTGACCCGCGCTCGCCCTTCTTGACATGTGCGCCGTGTTCCTTGGCCTGTTTGAAGGTCATCCAGAACGGGGAGAGATACCCGGCCTCCACGGCTGCGCCCCAGAGCATCAGGACGTTGATCCCGTTATAGGGTTGGCCGGTATGGCGCAGGGGTTTGACGATCCGCCCGTCCATGTTCCCGGCGGACCATGGCTTCAGCCATGTCAGTTCGCCTTGCTCAAGATCGGCAATGATCTTCGCGGTCACGCGCTCGTAAATGTCTTGTTTCATTGGTTTTTCTCCCTTTGGGTTAGTCGGTTGCACATGCAACCGGACTAGGCCCGCGCCAATGAGCGGGGGGAGAGCCGTCACAGACCGCAGCCAGCGGAGGGGGATCACCCGTCCTGCACGAAGCATCGCGAAGGAAGGATGGGGACACCGCTGGCTGCGCCCGCAGACACAACATCGTTGGGGCGAAGGGCTTGGTCTTGACGGAGGACGGGGCCGCAGGCCCCAAAAAAGAGACGAAAAAGAGAGCTCAGCCCGTCAGGGCTGGCCCATATTCAGGCGCAAGGGATGGACGCCGCATGGCCGAGACCCGCCGACGCCGAAGGCTAAGGCGTGGCTCGGTTCACGACAGCCCGGCCCGCCGCATCACCGGCGGGTGCGCTCACGACTCACGCTTTTCCGTAAGTCTCCAAACATCTGTATTCATTGAAATATTGGGCAGCATCGCTATGCTCACTGGAGAACATTGTGAGGCACATCTTTGAAAGCAGGTCCCGTTACAGTCAGACAACTCCTTGAAAACCGGCAGCGCTTTTGCGTGCCGATCTATCAGCGTCACTATGTTTGTATGCGCTACAAGCAATGGGAGCCGTTCTGGAATGACGTGCGCACCAAGGCGATTGAACGCCTGAACGGGCGCGAGCGCCGCTTCTCACACTTCATGGGCGCAGTCGTGCTTGAAGCCCGCGGGTCTGTTTCGTCCCGTCAAGTGACCTCGTTCCAGGTGGTGGATGGCCAGCAACGCCTGACCACATTTCAGCTCTATCTCGCGGCGGCGCGTGACTATGCCCGTCAGGCCGGGTTCACCGATACGGTGGGCCTGATCGAGGGCTATCTGTTCAACGAAAAAGAGCATTTGATGGAGGACCCGGACGTTGAGAAATTCAAGGTCTGGCCCACCAAATACGACCGGGAATTGTTTCAGGATATCGTCACGGGCACGCGGGATGATCTGCGCAAAAAATACCGCCAGCATTTCTACAAGAGCCGGGACAAAATTTACGCCTACAGCACCGTCCCCAAACTCCTTGGAGCCTACGGCTTTTTCTTCGACCGCATCAAACATGCGGTAGAGAGTGACGATCTCGAAGATGATTTTGCCGAGACGATTGATCTGGACGCCGATGAGGATGATGCCGCCGAGAGCGAAGCGGATGTCAGCGGAGCCGATCAGGACCGCTCGGCGATGGAGCTGCGCCTCGATGCGCTGTGGGAAGCCCTGATTGAAGAATTCAAGGTCGTCGAGATCACGCTGGAAGAAGGCGATGATGCGCAAGTCATCTTCGAGACCCTGAATGAGCGCGGCGAGCCGTTGCTCGCGGCCGATCTTGTTCGCAACAACATCTTCCACCGGGCCGATGCGCGGCAGGAGAACGCTGACAAGCTTTTCCAGAAATACTGGACCGGGTTTGAAGACCCGTTTTGGAGCGTGATGGAAAAGCAGGGCCGCTATAAGAAGGCCCGGATCGAGTTCTTTCTGGCCAATTTCATCGCCGGGAAAGTGGCCGGTGAGGTCACGCTCTCCAAGCTCT
>JAUILQ010000046.1 GCA_030433005.1 Alphaproteobacteria bacterium | reverse complement strand
AGCCACACCAGTACGGATCGACAAAGACAGGCCAGCCGCTCAAGCGAACCCTCTGCGATCACCAGACCGCCCAACCCTTTCAAAACCTATCTGACGCGACCCCGCCGCCTTTCGCAGAGCTCTCGCGGAGGCGGGGATCCATAGGGAGTGGCGATTGAGCAGCCTATCGGCGTCCGAGCTCCGGCGCCGTTCCTATGGATCCCCGCCTTCGCGGGGATGACGAACAAGGAAGCCGTCCCCTACTCCACCGTCCAGGTATGGCCGCGGCGCAGCAGGGCGTCGAGGTCGCCCTCGACCGGGGGCGGCGCGGTCTCGCCGACGACCTGGCGCTCGTAGGACTCGGCCGGGTCGCAGTAGAGCACGCCGATCGCCACCGGCAGCGGCGGCTGCAGCCCGGCCAGCAGGGTCGCCAGCATGCGGTCGGTCTCGTCGTGGACCAGCACGCCGGCGGCCTCGGGACCCTCGTCGCCGATCTCGACGACCTCGAGCTTCAGCGAGCCGGGCTTCAGGCGCAGGCCCTTGCGGCCCTCCTTGCCGAAGACCAGCGGCCGGCCGTGCTCGACGAAGACCTGCATCTCCTGCGCCGCCTCGCGCTCGGTGAAGTGCGCGAAGGCGCCGTCGTTGTAGACGATGCAGTTCTGGAAGATCTCGACGAAGGAGGCCCCGCGGTGCGCGTGGGCGCGCTTGAGCACCTCGGGCAGCTGCTTCTGCTGGGTGTCGACGCCGCGCGCGACGAAGCGGGCGCCCGAGCCGAGCGCGTAGAGCGTCGCCGAGACCGGCGCGTCGAGCGAGCCGCCGGGCGTCGAGGGCGAGCGCGTGCCGACCCGGCTGGTCGGCGAGTACTGGCCCTTGGTCAGGCCGTAGATCTCGTTGTTGAACAGCAGGATGTTGAGGTCGACGTTGCGCCTGAGCGCGTGCATCAGGTGGTTGCCGCCGATCGACAGCATGTCGCCGTCGCCGCCGATCACCCAGACGTCGAGCTCGGGGTTGGCCAGCTTGACCCCGGTCGCGATCGCCGGCGCGCGGCCGTGGATCGTGTGGAAGCCGTAGGTCGCCATGTAGTAGGGAAAGCGCGCCGCGCAGCCGATGCCGGAGACGAAGACCGTGGTCTCCGGCTTCAGGCCCAGGTCGGCGCAGGTCTTCTGCATGCCCTTGAGGATCGCGTAGTCGCCGCAGCCCGGGCACCAGCGGACCTCCTGGTCGCTGGCGAAGTCCTTGGGCTTGAGCTGCTCGGGCGGTGTGTGGACGTTCATCTTTCGCGTCAGCCCTCCAGCGTCGCGCGGATCGCGGTTTCCAGCTCGGCGATCTTGAACGGCTTGCCCGAGACCTTGGACAGCCCCGCGCAGGGCAGCAGGGTCTCGGCGCGCAGCAGCTTGACCAGCTGGCCGTGGTTCATCTCCGGCACCAGCAGCTTGTCGAAGCCGCCGAGCAGGGCCTCCAGGTTGGCCGGCAGCGGCCAGATGTGGCGCAGGTGCACGTGGCTGACGTCGGCGCCCTCGGCGCGCAGGTTGGCGACGGCGCGGCTGATCGGCCCGTAGGTCGAGCCCCAGCCGACCACCGCCAGGCGGCCGCCGGCCTCGCCCTGCTCGATGCCCTGCTCGGGAATGTCCCGCGCGATGCCGGCGATCTTGTCGGCGCGCACGTCGGTCATGCGCTGGTGGTTCGCCGGGTCGTAGGAGATGTTGCCGCTGTCGTAGTCCTTCTCGATGCCGCCGATGCGGTGCATCAGGCCGGGCGTGCCCGGTTTCGCCCAGACCCGGGCGAGCGTCTCCGCGTCGCGCGCGAAGGGCTGGAAGCCTTCCGGCTCTTCATGGAAGCTCACCGGAAAAGCCTCGTAGTCCGACAGGCTCGGAATCCGCCAGGGCTCAGAGGCGTTGGCGAGGTAGCCGTCGGTCAGCAGCATGACCGGCGTCATGTAGCGCGTCGCCAGGCGCACCGCCTCGATCGCCACCTCGAAGCAGTCCTGCGGCGAGCGCGCGGCCAGGACCGCCAGCGGCGCGTCGCCGTTGCGGCCCCAGACCGCCTGGAACAGGTCGGACTGCTCGGTCTTGGTCGGCAGCCCGGTCGAGGGTCCGCCGCGCTGGGAGTTGACCACGACCAGCGGCAGCTCGACCGAGATCGCCAGGCCCAGCGCCTCGGTCTTCAGCGCGATGCCCGGGCCCGACGAGGAGGTGACGCCCAGCGAGCCGGCGTAGGAGGCGCCGATCGCCGCGCAGGCCGCGGCGATCTCGTCCTCGGCCTGGAAGGTCGTGACATTGAAGCTCTTGAGCCCGGCGAGGCTGTGCAGCAGCTGCGAGGCCGGCGTGATCGGATAGCTGCAGAAGGTCATCGGCAGGCGCGCCAGCTTGCAGCCGGCGACCAGCCCCCAGGCCAGCGCCTCGGTGCCGGTGACGTTGCGGTAGAGGCCGGCCGGCAGCTTGGCCGCCGGCACCGAGTAGGTGCGCACGCCGGTCGGCAGCTCCGCCGTCTCACCGTAGGCATGGCCGGCATTGAGCGCGGCGATGTTGGCGTTGGCGATCTCCGGCTTGGCCGCGAACTTCGACTCCAGCCAGTCGACGGTCGGCTGACGATCGCGCCCGAACATCCAGTAGACCAGACCCAGCGCCCACATGTTCTTGCAGCGCAGGGCCTCCTTCTTCGACAGGCCGTGACCCTCGACCGCCTTCTCGGTGGCGGCCGACATGTCGACCTCCATGACCCGGTAGGCGTCGAGCGAGCCGTCCTCCAGGGGATTGGCCTGGTAGTGCGCCTTGGCGAAGTTCTTGGCCGTGAAGGCGCCGCTGTCGACGATGACCAGCGCCCCCGGCTTGACGTCGGCGCGGTTGACCTTGAGCGCCGCCGGGTTCATCGCGACCAGCACGTCGAGCGCGTCGCCGGCGGTGCGGATCGTGCGGCCGCCGAAGTTGATCTGGAAGGCCGAGACGCCGTAGGTCGTGCCGACCGGCGCGCGGATCTCGGCCGGAAAGTCGGGGAAGGTCGCCAGGTCGTTGCCGGCGAGCGCCGTGGCCAGGGTGAACTGGCTGCCGGTCAGCTGCATCCCGTCGCCGGAATCGCCGGCGAAGCGCACGACGGCCGACTCCAGCTCCTGTCGCGGCGGCGTCAGAACGCTCGCACCTTCCATTCCCGCTACCTCTCGTTTCCGAACCGGTACGGTGGCCGGCCCCGCCGTGCCGCGGGCGGTCCGGCCCCGCCGGCTGGCGATCGAAGGGCCCGACTCGGACGACACGGCACGCGGGGCGCCGACATCAGCGACAAGCGCTCTAGCACGTCGCCGCCCCCAGTTCAGCCCTCTTCTGGCTGGGGGCTTCGCTGCCGGCGAGGCTCCTTCTCTGCGCCAGGGCGGGCGCCGCAGCCTTGCGCCAGATCAAGCGCCACCCCCGCCGGACGGCCGCTCGAGCAGCGCCAGCATGTCCTCGACCGTGACGAACTTGCGGCGCGGCGCGCCGGCCGGGGCGGCGGCCCGCTCGGCGGCGTCGATCGCCTGCCAGGCCGGGTAGTCGACCCAGGTCACCGCGCGCCGGGCGAGCAGCCGGCGCAGCCCGCGGCGCCCCGCCTTGCCGTTCTGAGAAGCCTCCGGCCCCGCCTCGCACTCGCGGCGGATCGCCGCCGCGGCCTGGTCGCCGTCCTGCTTGCTGGAGCCGATCACGCCGCTCGGGCCGCGCCGGCACCAGCCGACGCAGTAGAGCCCGGGGCCGATGCGGCCCTCGCGGTTGCGCAGGCGGCCGTGCGCGGCGTCGAAGGGCACGCCGGGAATCCGCCGCGAGCGGTAGCCGATCGCCGGCACCACCAGCCCGCAGCTCAGCTCGCCGGTCTCGCCGGTGCCGCGCAGCCGGCCGTCGACCAGGGCCGTGCGCTCCCAGCGCAGCGCCTCGACGCGCGTTCGCCCGAGCACCGCGAGCGGCCGCGCGAAGAACTCGAAGCGCACGCGCCGTCGCTTGCCGGTCCCGCCGCCCACAGCGCGGAAGCCGCGCAGGACCGCCAGGTTACGCTCGGCGAGCCGCCGCGCCCGCTCGGGCAGCTCCTCGGGCACCGCGGCCGGCAGCTGCCCGGGGTCGAGCGCGACCTCGGCCGCCTCCAGGCCGCCCATCTCGCGCAGCTCCTTCTGGCTGAAGCGCGCCTCCAGCGGCCCGCGCCGGCCGAGCAGCACCACCTCCTCGAGCGGCGAGGCGGCGATCGCCGCCGAGGCGTCCTCGGCGATGTCGGAGACCGCCATCTCGGCCGGCGACTTGACCAGCACCCGCGCGACGTCGAGCGCGACATTGCCGTTGCCGATGACCACCGCGCGGCGGCCGTCGAGCGGCGGCGACAGGGCGGCGAAGTCCGGATGGCCGTTGTACCAGCCGACGAAGGCCGCCGAGCCGACGACGCCGGGCAGCGCCTCGCCGTCGATGCCGAGCGGCCGGTCGGCCGGGGCGCCGACCGCCAGGACGACGGCGTCATAGAGCCCGCGCAGTTCGTCGATCGTCAGGTCGCGGCCGAGCTCGACGTGGCCGAAGTAGGCGACCGCGCGATGCTCGGCGGTGCGCTCGAAGGCGCGCACCACCTGCTTGGTGCTCTGGTGGTCGGGCGCGACGCCGCCGCGCACCAGTCCGAAGGGCGAGGGCAGCCGCTCGATCAGGTCGATCGCGACGCCGCCGTCGCGCAGCAGGGCCTCGGCCGCGTAGAAGCCGCTCGGCCCCGACCCGACGATCGCGACGCTGAGCGGCTTCGGCCGGCCGGAGCGCGCCATGGCCCTATGCCTCCTGCCTTTCCGGCTCGAAGGCCTCCAGCCAGGGCCGGTCGCGGAACGGCCGCGCCGCCTCGAAAGCGGCGGCCAGCGCGAAGACCGAGGCCTCGTCGTACGGCCGTCCGACGATCTGCAGTCCGAGCGGCACGCCGTTCTGCGCCAGCCCGCAGGGCAGAGTGATCGCCGGCAGCGTGCCCCAGAGGTTGACGGGGTAGCAGAGCGCCCAGCCGAGCACCGGGTCGACGGGCCGGCCGGCGACGGCGACGCGGCCGTCGACCGGATCGAGGTCGGCCGGTATGGCGGTGGTCGCCAGGGTCGGCGTGACCAGGGCGCGCACGCCGTCGGCGAACAGCGCGGCCAGGCGGTCGTAGCCGGCCTTGGCGATCTCCCAGACCCGGGCGATCGGCATCCGCGGCACCCGGTCGAAGTAGGCGTCGCTGCGCAGCACGTAGTCGGTCAGCTGCGCCCGCTCGGCCTCGCCGAAGCTCTCCAGCGTGCCCTCGAAGTGCAGCCGGTAGGCGTTGAGTGCGGCGGCGAAGAAGGGCTCGCGCTCGATCGCCAGCCCCGCCGCCTCGACCAGGCAGCCGGCCTCGCCGAAGCCGCGCAGCACGTTCTCGACGGTCGCCGCGACCTCGGGCTCGACGTCGAACAGGCCGCCGAAGTCGCGGCTGTAGGCGACCCGCCAGCCGCGCACCGAAGGCAGCCGCCGCGGCAGCGCCGGCCGGCGGGCGACCATCGGGTCGGCGAGGTGCGGGCCAGCCATCAGGTGGTAGAGCGTCAGGCAGTCGGCGACCGAGCGTGCCAGCGGTCCGCGCGCCGACATGCGGTTGACCGACCAGGCGCCGCCCTCGGGCACCCGAAAAGCCGGCGGCCGGAAGCCGACGAGGCCGCAGAGCGCGGCCGGCACGCGGATCGAGCCGCCGTAGTCGGCGCCGTCGGCCAGGGTCGCCAGGCCGGCGGCCAGGGCCGCGCCGGCGCCGCCGCCGGAGCCGCCGGGCGAGACCGAGCGCTCCCAGGGGTTGCGGGTCACGCCGTTGGCGCGGCTGTGGGTGACGGTGGCCGACTGGAACTCCGGCGCCGTGGTGCGGGCCACGAGGTTGGCGCCGGCCTTGAACAGGCGGGCGACCGAGACGTCGGTCGTCTCCGCGATCCGGTCCTGGTAGAGCAGCGAGCCGTCGGTCAGCGGCTGGCCGACGACGCCGTGGCTCTCCTTGACCGCGAAGGCGATGCCTTCGAGGGGCTTCGGGCGCGGCCCGCCGCTCTTGCGGTGCGCCGCGAAGCGGGCCTCGGCGGTGCGCGCCCGGCCTTCGGCCTCGTCCCAGTAGCTCTGGGTGAAGCAGTTGAGCGGGCCGGCCAGCCGTTCGGCGGCGGCGCGCTGCGCGGCCAGCAGCTCGACCGGCGACAGGCGGCCGGCCAGGAAGCGGGCGCGGGCTTCCGTCGCCGTCAGGTAGCGCAGTTCGGCCGCGGCCATGGCGCGCTCAGGCGCCGCCGGCAGACGCGCCGTGCGAGCCCTGCTGCCGGTAGCCGAAGCTGGCGTTGAGGCGGTGCGCCAGCCACTCGCCGGCGAGCACCGGCTCGTGGCGCGGCGCCTCGCCGGGCGCCAGGCAGGACGGCAGCGTCTCGACCCGGGTGTCGTAGTTCGGGTCGAAGAAGAACGGCAGCGAGTAGCGCTCGCGGCCCGAGAGGTTGACGACGCGGTGGAAGGTCGCCTTGAAGCGGTCGTTGGTCCAGCGCGCCATCTGGTCGCCGATGTTGACCACGAAGCTGCCGGGCAGCGGCGGCGCGTCGACCCACTCGCCGGCCGAGTTGAGCAGCTGCAGGCCGCCGACCTCGTCCTGGGCCAGGATCGTCAGGCAGCCGTAGTCGGTGTGCGCGCCGCAGCCCATCTCGCGCCGCTCGATCCGGCCCGACTGCGGCGGGTAGTGCAGCAGCCGCAGGTTCGACAGCGGCCGATCGACCTTGTCCTCGAACCAGTCCTCGGGCAGCGCCAGGCCCAGCGCGAAGGCGCGCAGCAGCACCCGCGCGAGCCGCTGCATCTCGGCCTCGTAGGCCTCGACGGTCGGCCGGAAGGCCGGCAGCAGCGCCGGGTCCGGCCAGGTGTTGGGGCCGTGCAGCGGCTTGCCGGCGCGCACGTCGGGATCGTCCGGGCCGAGGTCGCGGCCGAGGTCGAAGGCCTCCTTGCGGTCGGCCGTGTCGCCGGGGTCGGTGTTCTCCTCGTAGAGCGGGATGTAGCCGCGGTGCGCCGAGGAGGTGCGGATGTGCCAGGCCTCCTTGGCCGGCAGCGGCAGGTCGAACAGCGCCCGGGTCTGGGCGAAGGCCGCCTCGATCAGCTCCGGCGCGACGCCGTGGCCGGTGACGTAGAGGAAGCCGACCCGCTCGCAGGCCTCGGCGACCTTCGCCGCGACGCCGGCGGGGTCGCTGCCGTCGATCAGCGCGGCGAGGTCGACCAGCGGCACCTCGTCGAAGTCGATGCGCCGCCCGCGCAGCTCCTCGGAAAGCTCACCCGCCAAAGCCTGTTCCGCCATGCCGAAGCCCTCGCGTCGTCTGCCATCACGCGGGGGCCATGCTGCGCCGGGCACGGCGGCAGGTCAATCGCGCCCGCTGGCCGGTCCGCCGCCGCTCAGCCGGACAGCGGCCGCCCCTCGAGCCGGCGCTTCGCCAGCGCGTCGAGCGACAGCGGCCCCGGGCCGACCGCGGCAAGCAGCAGGCCGACCGCCATCCAGGGGAACTGCTCCTCGGCGAGCGCGATGCCGTTCTCCAGCCCTTCCGGGGTCTGGCCGACGACGAAGAAGATGGTCGCCGCCATCACCGCCAGGCCGAGCGCCGCCGGGCGGGCCAGCAGGCCGAGCGCCAGAGCGACCGGCAGCAGCAGCTCGGCGGCCGTGGTCACCGGCGCGGCGACCTCGGGCGGCAGGAAGGGCACCGGATGGACCATCTCGAACAGGAAGGACTGGCCGCCCCAGTTCGAGACCCGCGTCAGCCCGGCCGAGAAGAAGGCCCAGCCGAGCCACAGCCGTGCGGCCAGCAGCGCCAGCCCGCCGGCGAGGCCCGCCGGCAAGGGCCAGCGCGCCACCGGTCCCGGGTCGAGCAGCCGTCCTGCGCTGCGCGCGAAGCCGGTCATGGCGGGTTTCCTCTCTGCCCGTCGAGTCGGCAAGGGACCTCGCTGGCCCGGAACAGGCCGCCGGCCAGTCCGGCGGTCAGCAGCGCCGCGAGGTCGAGCGGCTCGGCCGCCGGCGCGGCCGCCTCGGCGGCCGCGAGCAGCGGCTCGCCGGCCTCGAGCGCGGCGAGGCACAGCAGCTCGGCGCCCGACAGCGGCAGGGTCGCGACCCGCAGATCGGGACGGCGCCAGACCGCCGCGCCCGCGGCGCCGCGGCCCTCCGGCCCGGCGCCGGGGAGCACGACGACCGCCTCGCCGCTCAGCGCCGACCATCGCGCCCAGGCGGCCGGCGCCGGCAGCGGCAGCAGCCGCGCCGAGGGCACCAGCGGCAGGCGCAGGCCGGCGTGCGCCGCCTCTGGCAGGGCCGCCAGCTCGGCCGCGGCCAGGACTGCGGCGTCGGCGGCGAAGTAGGCCTCGTGGGCGGCCCAGTCGAGGCGGGCGAGCGCCGCGGTGCCCTCGGGCAGGCGGCTTGCCGCCGCCAGGAAGCGCTCGAAGCCGGCGCCGTAGCGCGACAGCACGGCGGCGCTCGGCGGCTCGGCCCGCAGGAACGCCTTGGCCTGCGCCTCGAAGCGTTCGGCGCCGAGCTGCCTGGCGGTCGCCGGATAGGCCTCGCGCAGCACGCCCGTCAGCGCATGGGTCACGGTGTTGAGGTGCAGGAACAGCCGCTTGTCCGCCGGCAGGCGCGAGTCGCAGAGACCGGCGGCGACCGCCCGGAAGGCCTCCGCGTCGCCGTGCACCGCGCCGACCATGCGCCGCTGCAGGGCCGCCAGGTCGTCGCGACGCGGGTCAGGGCGGCCGTCACCCGGCATGGGCGGGCTCCCGCAGGCGGTGCCGGGAGGTCTCGGCGGTGGCTGCGGCGGCGCGCGCCAGCACGGCATCGGCGCGTTCCGCCTCGCCGAGCAGCACATCGAGCGGCGGCAGGGCCGTGTCCCATTCGATCAGCGTCGGCCGCGGGCCGAAGCGCTCGAGCGCCGTCTCGTAGAGGCGCCAGACCGGCTCGGCGACGCGCGCGCCGTGGTCGTCGATCAGCAGCGTCTCGCCCTCGACCTCGAGCCGGGCGTGGCCGGCGAGATGGAGCTCGGCGACCGCCTCGCCCGGGATCCGGGCGAGCCAGTCCTCGGGGTCGAGGCCCAGGTTGTGCCGGCAGACGAAGAGGTTGTTGACGTCGACCAGCAGCGCGCAGCCGGTCCGCCGGACCAGCTCGGCCAGGAACTCCGCCTCGGGGATCGTCGAGTCGGCGAAGGCCAGGTAGCAGGAGGGGTTCTCGACCGCCAGGCGCCGCCCTAGCGCCTCCTGGGCCCGCGCGACGTTGCGCACGACGACGTCGAGCGCCGCCTCGGTCATCGGCAGCGGCAGCAGGTCGCTGGCGTAGGTGCCGCCGGCGACGGACCAGGAGAGGTGGTCGGAGACCAGCGCCGGCTCGACGCGGTCGTAGAGGCCCCGCAGGGCGGCCAGATGGTCCGGATCGAGTCCCTCGGCCGAGCCGAGCGACAGGCCGACGCCGTGACACGACAGGGGGTAGTCGCGGCGGATTCGCTCGAGCTGCGCCAGGCGCGGTCCGCCGGAGACCAGGTAGTTCTCGCTGTGCACCTCGAGCCAGGCCGGCGCGGCGCAGCCGTCCGGCAGGGCGCCGTCAAGGAAGGCCGGGACGTGGCGGTGCCGGAGGCCGATGCCCGCCCGGGCGGCGATCCTGCCCGGGCGGGTCTCGGCGGCGACGGGGTCCTGCGCAGTCATCGCGCCCGTCTCCTGCTTCGCTGCGGACGCTGCCGCAGAAGCGCTCAGCTCTTGACGTTCTGGTTGATGCCCTCGAAGGGCTCGGTCTTGCCGCCCATCTCCATGCACTGCTCCTTCTCGACGGCCTTGAAGTCCATGCCGGAGTAGTCGACCTCGGAGTGGCCGGCGCAGGAGTGCCCGGCGGCCTTGTTGCCGCAGTCGTTCTCGCCGGCCTTGGCGATGCCGTAGCACTTCACCGTCTCGGCCTGGGCGGCCTGCGGGACGAGCGACGCGCCGGCGACGGCGGTGGCCAGGGCGGCGGAGACGCCGAGGGCGGTCATCGAAAACTTGCGCATGATCCTGTTCTCCAATCGGTAGGGGTGGTGGAACCAGACGCCCCAGACGTAAGCATCCGCCGCCGATCGGTGGAATTCACATGCGCCTCAACCGGCATCACGACGGAGTGACAGGCGCGTTATTTGATTCTCTCAAGTAATAACGCTGAATAGCGGCGACCTGCCGCCGCCGAGATCCGGGCCAACGCCAAGTGATCAGCCGCTGGCTTCCAGGACCATGTGGAAGGGCGTCTCGGCGACCCGGCGCACCGTCGTGAAGCCGCCGGCGCGGATCACCTCGGCGAGCCGGCGCTCGCCGGCCGCCGCGCCCAGGGCCTCGCCGCCCGCCTCGCCGCCCGCCTCCGCGCCCACCTGGGCCAGGGCGGTCGGCACGCAGACCATGGTCGAGGCGCAGTAGTTCAGCCGGCCGACGGGGTTCAGGTTGTCGGCTAGGCGGTCGCCGGCCAGCGGCTCCACGATCATCCAGCGCCCGCCGGGCCGCAGCTGCCGGCGCACCTGGGCGGCGGCGCCGCGCGGGTCGCCCATGTCGTGCAGGCAGTCGAAGCAGGTCACGAGATCGAAGGCCTGCGCGTCGTCCGCCTCGTCGCCCGCCGCACCGAAATCCTGGGCCCGGCCGAGCTCGAAGCGGCAGTTGCCGGCGACGCCGTGGGCCTCGGCGTGCTCGCGCGCGGCGGCGACCGAGGGTTCGTGGAAGTCGAAGCCGACGAAGCGGCTTTCCGGGAAGGCCCGGGCCATGAGGATGGTCGAGAAGCCGTGGCCGCAGCCGAGGTCGGCGACCCGCCCGCCGGCCTCGAGTCGCTCGACGACGCCGTCGAGCGCCGGCAGCCAGTCGTCGACCAGGAAGCTCCGGTAGGCCGGCCGGAAGAAGCTGGCCACCGCGCAGAACAGGCAGCCGGCCTGCTCGCCCCAGGCGACGCCGGCGCCGCTGCGGAAGCCCTGCTCGACCTTGGCCTCGTTGTCCAGGAAGGCGGCGGCGACGTCGAAGGCGCCGAGCATGTAGACCGGGCTGTCGGGCAGCGCGAAGACCATCGCCTGCTCGGCCGACAGCGAGAAGCGCTCGCCGGCCGGCTCGTAGGTGACGTAGCCCGAGGCGGCCTGGGCCGAGGCCCATTCGCGCAGGTAGCGCGGCGCGCAGCCGCTGGCCGCGGCCAGCGCCTCGACCGTCATCGGGCCCTCCTCGGCGAGGATGCGGTAGAGCCCGAGGCGGTCGCCGAGGCGCACCAGCGGCACCGAGTAGGCGCCGCCGAGGTCGCCGAGCAGGCGGCCCACGAAGGCGTGGAGCTTCTCTTCGCCGGATCCGGACATGGCGCCCCCTCCTCCCTGGCCGGCGGATCGCCGGGACCCGGCAGGATAGGCCTCTTGCAGCCCCGTGACACGAGAAGAGATTCGCGGCGCCCCCTCGCGACGCGGGCAGGCGCCGTGCCCGTCGTCCGCTACCGCCTGAGCGGCGCCAGGGCGGCGACGTGCTCGGGCGACAGGCCGCAGCAGCCGCCGACGACCTGGACGCCGCCGGCGACCCAGTCCTCGGCGAAGCGCCGCAGCTCGGCCGGCGGGATGACGTTCTCGAAGACCCAGTGCGGCGACCTGAAGAAGCCGGAATCGGGATAGGCCAGCAACGGCCCGTCGTGCCGCTCGCGCAGGATCGCCAGGGCGTCGCCGACGACGTTGGCCTGGCTGTGCATCAGGCCGGCCGCCGCGACCTCGTAGTCGGCCAGGATCGAGACGATCGCCTCGAAGGGCGTGTCGGGCTCCGGCCCGAAGCCGAGCACGCGGCCGTCGGCGCCGCGCCGGGCCGAGAAGCCGGCCCAGACCGGCAGGCCGGTCTCGGCGGCGGCGTCGAAGGCCAGCGGCATGCGCTCCGGGTCGTACATCATCTCCAGCAGGATCAGGTCGCAACCCTCGTCGCGCAGCAGCAGCGCCAGCTCGCGGAAGGCCTCGGCCATCGCGTCCTTGCCGCCGGCCGCCGCGTTATCCGGCCGCGCCGTGCCGGCGACAACCGGCCCGCGGTGCGACAGCGAGCCGGCAAGCAGCACCTCGGGCCGGCCGGCCTCGTCCCGCGCGCGCTTCGCTGTCTGCACCGCGCCGCGGACGATCTCCTCGAAACGCTCGCCGAAGCCGTCCATCGCCAGCAGCAGGCGGTTCGAGGCGTAGGTGTTGGCGGTCAGGATCTCGGCCCCGGCGTCCAGGTAGTCGCGGTGGATCGCCGCCAGAACCTCCTCGTTGTCGACTCCCGCCGCGCCGCACCAGGCCTGCGGCGCCATCGACACGCCGCGCTTCTCCAGCTCGGTGCTGGTGCCGCCGTCGAGCAGCAGCACGCCGCCCCGGCGCAGGCGGTCTTCCACGGCGGCGTAGGACATCGGCCGCGTCCTCCTCGGTCGGTGGGCTTCCGCGTCCGGCGGACGATCCCGCCGACCCTGGACCTTCGGCGAGGCCGGAACAACCCGGGGCGAGCGGCGCCCCCGGCAGGCGTCACCCCGGTTGCAGCGCCGCGCCGCCCGCTTGACACCCCGCCGGCCGATCCGCTCCAATCCCGGTCTTCGCTGGCGGAGCGGGCCGATCGGGGTACCGCGGCCGGCGATGGATCGGGAGACGGCATGGGGGTCTACCTGCGGCCTGCCTCGCTGGCCGAGGCGCTCGACGCGCTGGCGTCCGGCAGCCTGACGCCGCTGGCCGGCGGCACCGACCTCTATCCCGCGCAGGCCAACCTCGCCGCCTGGAACCAGGCGCCCGACCTCGACCTGCTCGACATCTCCGCCCTGCCCGAGCTGCGCGGCGTCGCCGAGCGCGAGGATCGCTGGCGCCTGGGCGCGCTGACCATCTGGAGCGAGCTCCTCGAGGCCGGCCTGCCCGACTGGTTCGAGGGCCTGCGCCTGGCGGCGCGCGAGGTCGGCGGCCGGCAGATCCAGAACCGCGGCACCCTGGCCGGCAACCTCTGCAACGCCTCGCCGGCCGCCGACGGCGTGCCGGCGCTGCTGGCGCTCGACGCCGAGGTCGAGCTGGCGAGCAGGGCCGGCAGCCGGCGCCTGCCGCTCGCCGAGTTCCTGCTCGGCAACCGCCGGACGGCGCGCCGGCCCGACGAGCTGCTGGTCGCGATCGAGATTCCGAAGCCGGCGGCGCCGGCGCGCGCCACCTTCCTCAAGCTCGGGGCGCGCCGCTACCTGGTGATCTCGATCGTCATGGTGGCCGCCACGCTGGAGGTCGCCGACGGCCGGGTCACGGCGGCGCGCGTCGCCGTCGGCAGCTGCTCGGCGGTCGCCCGGCGGCTGCCGGCGCTGGAGGCGGCGCTGCGCGGCCGGCCCTGCGACGCCTCGCTCGCCGAGGCCGTCACCGCCGACCACCTCGCCGAGCTGTCGCCGATCGACGACGCCCGCGCCACCGCAGGCTACCGCTCGGAGGCGGCGGTCACGCTGGTCCGGCGCGCCCTCGAGACGCTGGCCGCCCCCGGCCTGGAGCGCGCGGCATGAGCCCGGACACGCTGAATGCGCCCGCCCCGGAGCGGCAGGCCGAGACGGCGGCCGTCGAGTTCACCGTCAACGGCCGGCCGGTCGCCGTGCGGGCCGGGCCCTTCACCCGCCTGACCACGGTGCTGCGCGACCACCTGGGCCTGACCGGCACCAAGGTCGGCTGCGACGCCGGCGACTGCGGCGCCTGCACCGTGCGGCTCGACGGCCGCCAGGTCTGCGCCTGCCTGGTGCCGCTGGCCCAGGCCGCCGGGTGCCACGTCGTCACGGTCGAGGGGCTGGCCGAGGAGGGGCGCCTCTCGGCGCTGCAGCGCAGCTTCCACCTGCACGGCGCGGCGCAGTGCGGCATCTGCACGCCGGGCATGCTGATGGCGGCGAGCGACCTGCTGGCGCGCGTGGCCGAGCCGACGGCCGCCGAGGTCGAGGACGCGCTCGGCGGCGTGCTCTGCCGCTGCACCGGCTACCGCAAGATCGTCGAGGCCGTGGTCGCCGCGCCGAGCCTTCCGCAGGAGGGCAACGGCGCGGCAGAGGCCGACGAGGCACCGAGCGTCGGCCGGCGCCTGCCGCGCGCCGACGGCCTCGCCAAGCTGACCGGCGCCGAGCGCTTCGGCGCCGACGCGGCTCCGGCCGAGGCGCTCTGGCTGCGCGCGGTCCGCTCGCCGCACGCCTCGGCGCGCTTCGAGATCGGCGACCTCGCGCCGCTGCACGCGAAATGGCCGGGCCTCGTGCGCGTGCTGACCGCCGCCGACGTGCCGGGGGAGAACTCCTACGGCATCTACCCGCACCTCAAGGACCAGCCGGTGTTCGCCGAGGGCTTCGCGCGCTACCGGGGCGAGGCCGTGCTGGCGCTGGTCGGCGACCGCGAGACGGTCGAGGCGATCCCGGCCGCCGAGATTCCGATCGCCTGGCAGCCGGCCGAACCGGTCACCGGCTGCGCCGCCGCCAAGGCGCCGGACGCGCCGCAGCTGCACGGCTTCGCCGAGGGCAACGAGCTGATCCGCGGCTACGTCGAGAAGGGCACGCCGGCCGATGTCTTCGCCGATCCGGCCGCGGCCGGGGCGGCGACGGTCGCCGAGGGGACCTGGCGCACCGGCTTCGTCGAGCACGCCTACATCGAGCCGGAGGCCGGCTACGCCGAGCGCGTCGGCCAGCGGCTCGAGGTCTGGGGCTGCACCCAGGCGCCCTACATGGACCGCGACGAGGTCGCCCGCGTCGTCGGCCTGGCGCCCGAGGCCGTGCGCATCCGCCCCAGCGCCTGCGGCGGCGGCTTCGGCGGCAAGCTCGACGTCTCGATCCAGCCGCTGCTGGCGGTCGCCGCCTGGGTGCTGGAGCGGCCGGTGCGCGGCGTCTACAGCCGCAACGAATCGATGGCCGCGACGACCAAGCGCCACCCCTCCGAGATCGCGGCCAAGGCCGCCGCGGACGCCGAGGGCCGGCTGCTGGCGCTCGACTTCGAGGGCGACTTCAACACCGGCGCCTACGCCTCCTGGGGGCCGACCGTCGCCGGCCGCGTACCGGTCCACGCCAGCGGGCCCTACCACCTGCCCAACGTCCGCGTGCTCAGCCGCGCGCTCTACACCAACGAGCCGCCGGCCGGCGCCTTCCGCGGCTTCGGCGTGCCGCAGGCGGCGATCGCCCACGAGTGCCTGATGGACGACCTCGCCGAGCGCCTGGGCAGGGACCCGCTGGCCTTCCGGCTGGCCAACGCGATCCGGCCGGGCCAGTCGACCGCGACCGGCCAGGTGCTGGAGCACTCGGCCGGCCTGGCGCAGTGCCTGGAGATCCTGCAGCCGCGCTGGCGGGCGCTGCGCGCCGCGGCGGAGGACTTCAACGCCGCCAGGCGCGGCCGCACGCGACGCGGCGTCGGCGTCGGCTGCATGTGGTACGGCATCGGCAACACGGCGCTGGCCAACCCCTCGGACATGCGCGTCGTGCTCGACCGCGAGGGCGGCCTGACGCTCTACAACGGCGCCGTCGACATCGGCCAGGGCTCGGCCACGGTGATGCTGCAGATCTGCGCCGACGCGCTCGGCCTGCCGGTCTCGGCCTTCCGCCAGGTCGTCGGCGACACCGACCTGACGCCGGACGCCGGCAAGACCTCGGCCTCGCGCCAGACCTTCGTCTCGGGCAAGGCGGCGGAGCTCGCCGGCCTCGACCTGCGCGGCCAGATCCTGCGCCTCGCCAACGCCGGCCCGGACGCCGTCCTGCGCCTCGCCGGCGGCACGCTGGAGGTCGTCGAGGGCGGCCGCGCGCGCAGCCTCGCGCTGGAGCGTCTGGAGCAGCCGCTCGAGGGCCACGGCCGCTTCGACCCGCCGACCACGCCGCTCGACGCGAAGGGCCAGGGCAGCCCATACGCGACCTACGGCTTCGCCGCGCAGCTCGCCGAGCTCGAGGTCGACCTCGAGCTCGGCACCGTCGCGCTGCACCGCATCGTCGCCGCCCACGACCTCGGCCGCGCGGTCAACCCGCTGCTCGTCGAGGGCCAGATCGAGGGCGGCATCGCCCAGGGCATCGGTCTCGCCCTGATGGAGGAGTACCTGCCGGGCCGCACCGAGAACCTGCACGACTACCTGATCCCCTCCGCCGGCGACGTTCCGGAGATCGAGATCCACCTGGTCGAGGACGCCGAGCCGCTCGGCCCCTACGGCGCCAAGGGCATCGGCGAGCCGGCGCTGGTGCCGACCGCGCCGGCGATCTTCGGGGCGATCCGCCACGCCACCGGCGTCGTCGTACGCCAGGCCCCCTGCCTGCCGCACCGCCTGCGCGCGCTGCTGAAGGAGGCCGGCCATGGCTAACGGCCCCCCTCCCGTGAACCAGAAGTTCGGTGCCCAGGAGGGCACCGAGGGCATCGTGCGCTGCGACGCCTGCCCGGTGCTCTGCCGCATCCGGCCGGGCAAGGCCGGCGCCTGCGGCCGCTACGCAAACGAGGACGGCCTGCTGACCCGCACCGACCCGCTGGTGCTGACCCAGCGGGTCGCCGAGTCCGGCGGCGAGCTGGTGCCGTTCCAGGGAGGCGACGAGTGGGACGGCCGCATCCTGCAGCAGGCCGAGACCTTCGTCACCGGCATCGGCAGCGGCACGACCTATCCCGACTACAAGCCGGCGCCCTTCATCGTCGCCTCGCAGTACCAGGGCCTCGACACCGTCACGGTCGTGACCGAGGGCATCTTCAGCTACTGCGGCGTCAAGGTGAAGATCGACACCGACCGGCACCTCGGCCCCGAGACGGCGGCGATCCGGGTCAAGGGCGAGCCGGTCGGCCACGTCACGACCGCCGAGTACGGCTCCCAGATGCTCTCGCTCGGCGGCGTGCGCCACCTGACCGGCGGCAGCAAGAAGGAAGGCAACCTGACCTGCCAAACGCTGCTCTCCCTGTGCAGCGGCGAGGCCGTCGAGCTGGCCATCGACGGCGGCTCGACGGTCACCGTCCAGGCCGGCCAGGCGCCGGTCGTCGACGGCCACCGCGAGGAGCGCATGCGCGTCGGCTGCGGCTCGGCGACGATCGGCATCTTCGCCCAGCAGTGGCACGGCGAGGTCGACGAGGTGATCGTCGTCGACGACCACATCACCGGCGTGCTGACCGAGCACCAGGCCGGCAAGTGCCTGGACATGCCGCCCGCCGGCATCCGGGTGCGCGGCCGCCGCTCGACGCCGGGCCGCTACTTCCAGGTCGCCGAGCCGGGCAGCGGCTGGGGCGGCACCGACATCACCGAGCCGCTGTCGGTCATCGAGTCGATCGACGCCAAGACCGCCTGGCCGGGGCTGCGCCTGCTGCTGACCTCGACGACCGGCGAGGACGCCCTCTACTGCGTGCTCGACGACGACCTCCGCCCGGTCCCCGCCGAGATCCCGGCGCCGGTCGCCAAGGTCGTCGAGCGCATCGGCGAGAACTGCGAGCCGGCGCTCTGCTCGGTCGTCTTCATGGCCGGCGCCGGCGGCTCCCTGCGCGCCGGCGTCACCGAGAACCCGGTGCACCTGACCCGCTCGGTCAAGTCGGCGCTGACCCGCGTCACCATGGGCGGCGCACCGGTCTACGTCTGGCCCGGCGGCGGCATCACCGTGATGGTCGACGTGCTGCGCATGCCTGCCAACGCCTTCGGCTACGTGCCGACCCCGGCGATCGTGGCGCCCATGGAGTTCACCATGAGCCGTGCCGACTACGAGGCGCTCGGCGGCCATGCCGGCGCGGTCGTGGCGCTGAGCGAGGTGCTGGCCGAGCAGAAGGATACGGCGCGCGCCGCGCCCTGGCGCGCCGACAATCCCTGGCCGCTGGAGCCGCGGCGATGAGCGCCCTGGCGATGCCGGCGGGACGGCGCCTGCCCCCCGACCGCCTGCCGGGCAACCGCCTGCACCTGCAGGACGGCCCGATCGACCTGGTGATCGGCGCCGAGGGCGAGGCGGCCGAGGTCGAGGCCGCCTACGCCCGCGCCGAGCGCGCCTTCCACGGCCTGCTCGCCGCCCTCGCCGCCGAGCTGCCGCTGCTCAGGACGCCGGTACCGCTCTTCGAGTCCGCTCCAGAGGACTCCCCTCCCCGCCCCTCTCCCCCCCAGGGGGGCGGAGAGGGAGTCACCGACGCCGAGGCCTGGCTCTCTTCCTTCCGACACCCGGTCGCCCGCGCCATGGCGGCGGCCTGCCTGCCGCACGCGGCCCTCTGGGTGACGCCGATGGCGGCGGTCGCCGGCGCCGTCGCCGACCACGTGCTGGCCGCCCTGGTCGCGGACGGCGCGCTGTCCAAGGCCTGGGTCAACGACGGCGGCGACATCGCCTTCCACCTGGCGCCCGGCGGCGGCTTCGAGCTCGGGCTGGTCGGCGATCTCGCCGAAGCCCTGCCGGGCGCGATGACCTCGATCCCCGCGGCCAGCCGGGTGCGCGGCGCCGCGACCAGCGGCCGCCAGGGCCGCAGCCTGTCGCGCGGCATCGCCGACGCCGTCACCGTGCTGGCGCCGAGCGCCGCCGAGGCCGACGTCGCGGCGACGCTGATCGCCAACGCCGTCGATCTCGACGATCATCCGGCCGTGCTGCGCCGCCCGGCGCGGGAGATCGTGGCCGACAGCGATCTCGGCGACCTGCCGGTCGTCGTCGCGCTCGGCCCGCTGGCGCCGCACGAGATCGAGCGCGCCCTGCGCGCCGGCGCCGCGCTCGCCGAGGCGATGCGCCGGGACGGCCGGATCGACGCCGCGCTGCTGACCCTGCGCGGCCGCCGCCGCGCCGTCCCCTCAACGAGAAGCCAGGGAGCGCCCGCCGCATGGAGCTGATCGAAATCCGCAAGATCGTCACCCAGGTCGAGGAGGAGCGCCACGAGGGCGGCCCGCCGGCCGCGGTGCCGCTGGTCCGCGGCGCCGTCGCCTGCGTCCTGAAGAACCCCTACGCCGGGCGCTACGTCGAGGACATCCTGCCGATGATGGAAGCCCTCAAGCCGGTCGGCCTGGAGATGGCCCGGCGCCTGGTCAAGGCGATGGACAAGCAGCCCGGCGAGATCGAGGCCTACGGCAAGGGCGCGATCGTCGGCGCCGACGGCGAACTGGAGCACGGCGCGCTCTGGCACGTGCCCGGCGGCTGGTCGATGCGCGAGCTGCTCGGCGACAGCAAGGCCATCGTGCCCTCGGCCAAGAAGGTCGGCACGCTGGGTACCGCGATCGACATTCCCGTCCACCACATCAATGCCGCCTACGTGCGCAGCCACTTCACCGCGATCGAGATGCGCGTGCCCGACGCCCCGCGCGCCGGCGAGATCGTCTACATTCTGGCCATGACGAGCGGCCCGCGCGTGCATGCCCGCGTCGCCGGCCTGAAGGCCGAGGACATCAAGGGAGAGGACGGCCAGAGGTAGGGGATTGTTTCGGTAATCGGCACCGGCCCTCGCCCCCGATCCGTAGGATCGCCGCGAAGCGGGGGCCACCCACGACAGTGTCCTGGTAGGGGTGGCCGGGAGGGGATGCGGGCCGGTGCCGGCCCGAAGGCCGGAAGTCAAACCAGGGAAGCAAGCAGGGAGAACAAGACGATGCTGAGAAGGACCTTTGTGATCGCCGGCACGGCGCTGCTCGCCGCTGCCGCCGCATTCCAGCCCGCCACGGTCAAGCAGGCCGCCGCCCAGGAGCCGGTCAAGGTCGGCGAGCTGTTCAGCTACGCGCGCATCGCCGCCTTCGCCGATCCCTACCGCAACGGCTGGCAGCTGGCGATCGGCGAGATCAACGAGGCCGGCGGCGTCATGGGCGGCCGCCAGATCGAGGTGATCAGCCGCGACGACGGCGGCACCACGGCCGACGCCGTGCGCGTCGCCGAGGAGCTGGTCACCGGCGAGGGCGTCTCCTTCCTGTTCGGCACCTTCTTCTCGAACATCGGCCTCGCCGTCGGCGACTACGCCAAGCAGAAGAAGATCCTGTTCATCGCCGCCGAGCCGCTGACCGACGCCCTGACCATGGCCCAGGGCAACCGCTACACCTTCCGCATGCGGCCGAACACCTACATGCAGACCAAGATGCTGGTCGAGGCCGGCAAGAACGCCGGCGCCAAGCGCTGGGCGATCGTCGCGCCGAACTACGAGTACGGCCAGTCGGCGGCCGAGAACTTCAAGAAGCTGCTGGCCGAGATGGACCCCGAGGCCGAGGTCGTGGTCGAGCAGTACCCGGCGCTCGGCAAGATCGACGCCGGCGCGACCGTGCAGGCGATGCTGGCCGCCAACCCCGACGGCGTGTTCAACGCCACCTTCGCCGGCGACCAGGCCAAGCTGGTCCGCGAGGGCACCCTGCGCGGCCTGTTCGACGGCGAGCGCCCGGTGCTCAGCCTGCTGACCGGCGAGCCGGAGTACCTGGCGCCGATGGGCGCCGAGGCCCCCGAGGGCTGGATCGTCACCGGCTATCCCTGGGAGCAGATCGAGAGCGAGCAGCACACCCGCTTCGTCGAGGCCTACCAGGCCAAGTACGACGACTTCCCGCGCCTCGCCTCGCTGCTCGGCTACGCGCTCGGCTACACGGTGAAGACGCTGCTCGACACCGCCGGGACGACCGACACCGAGACGCTGGTCGACACCCTCAAGGGCCTGAAGGTCGAGACCCCGATCGGGCCGATCGCTTTCCGCGCCATCGACAACCAGTCGACCATGGGCGCCTACGTCGGCACGCTCGCCGTCGAGGACGGCCAGGGCAAGATGGTCGACTGGTACTATGCCGACGGCGCCGACTACGCCCACAGCGAGGCCGAGGTCGAGGCCGCCCGTCCGGCCGAGTAGGCCCGGGCCGACGTCCCTGCGCCCTGCCGAGAGCCGGCGGAGCGCGGGGACGCGGCGCCGATGGCGCCGTCACGCTTCGTGGTTCGACAGGCTCACCATGAAGCGATGGAGATGTCTGCGCAGGCTTCAGGTCGCGCTTCATGGTGAGCCTGTCGAACCACGAAGCGCGAGTCGCGCGCACCTTTCCATGACGGACGGCCGCCCTCCCCGCTCAGACAACCGAAGCACCCCATGATCGATCCCGCCTTCTACGTGATCCAGTTCCTCAACGGGCTGGCCAGCGCCTCGAACCTCTTCCTGATCGCCTGCGGCCTGACGATCATCTTCGGGGTCACGCGGATCGTGAACTTCGCGCACGGCAGCTTCTACATGCTGGGCGCCTACTTCGCCTTCACGCTGACCGCGACGATCATGCCGGCGCTCGGCGACGCGCTCGGCTTCTGGCTGGCGATCCCGGTCGCCGCGGTCGGCGTCGGGCTGTTCGCGGTGCTCATGGAGCTGCTGCTGCTGCGCCGCATCTACCGCTCCCACGAGCTGTTCCAGCTGCTGGCGACCTTCGGCGTGGTGCTGATCGTCCAGGACCTGGTGCCGGCGATCTGGGGCCCGGAGGAGCTGTTCGGACCGCGCGCGCCCGGCTTCACCTCCTTCGTGGTGATCCTCGGCTTCCGCTTTCCCGAGTACCAGCTGGTGCTGATCGCCGCCGGCCCGCTGGTCCTCGGCGGCCTGTGGCTGCTGTTCAACCGCACCCGCTGGGGCACCCTGGTGCGCGCCGCGACCCAGGATCGCGAGATGGTCGGCGCGCTGGGCGTCAACCAGTCGGTCCTGTTCACCGGCGTGCTGTTCCTCGGCGGCGCGCTCGCCGGCCTCGCCGGCGCCCTGCAGATGCCGGTCGAACCGGCCAACCCCTTCATGGACATCAACATCATCGCCGAGGCCTTCGTGGTCACCGTGATCGGCGGCATGGGCAACGTCCTGGGCGCTTTCCTGGCCGCCCTGATCATCGCCCAGCTGCAGGCCTTCGGCATCCTGGTGTTCCCGGAAATCACCCTGGTCCTGCCGTTCCTGGTGATGGCGCTGGTGCTGGTCGTCCGGCCCTGGGGCCTGCTCGGCACGCCCGAGCCGATGACCGGCCACGGCTTCGCCGGCGACCGGCCGCTGAAGCCGCTTGGCCGGCGCGCCCAGCTCGGCTTGGCGGCGCTGGTCGCGGTCCTGCTGCTGCTGCCGCTCGGCCTCGGCGACTACACCGAGAAGCTGGTGCTCGAGGTCTTCGTCTTCGCGCTCTTCGCCTTCTCGCTGAACTTCATCATGGGCGCCGGCGGCATGGTCTCCTTCGGCCACGCCGCCTACTTCGGCCTGGGCGCCTACGGCGCGGCGCTGGCGGTCAAGCACCTCGACTTCGCGATGGAGCCGGCACTGCTCGCCGCCCCGCTGGCGGCCGGCGCCGGCGCGCTGCTGTTCGGCTGGTTCGTCGTGCGCCTGTCGGGCGTCTACCTCGCCATGCTGACCCTGGCCTTCGCCCAGATCGCCTGGTCGACCGCCTTCCAGTGGGTCGAGCTGACCGGCGGCGACAACGGCATGATCGGCATCTGGCCCTCGGCCTGGGCCAGCGACGTCACGGTCTACTACTACCTCTCGCTGATCCTCTGCGGCGCGGCGATCGCCTTCCTGTGGCGCGCCAGCTACGCGCCCTTCGGCTACACCCTGCGCGCCGGCCGCGATTCGCCGCTGCGCTGCGACGCCATCGGCATCAACCTGAAGCGCCACCAGTGGCTCGGCTTCGCGCTGGCCGGCACCTGCGCCGGCCTGGCCGGCGGCGTCTTCGTGTTCTCCAAGGGCAACGTCGACCCCGGCGCGCTGTCGATCCCGACCTCGGTCGACGCCCTGGTCATGGTGCTGCTCGGCGGCATCCAGACCCTGACCGGGCCGCTGCTCGGCGCCGCCGCCTTCCACCTGCTGGAGGCCTACATCCTGCCGCTGACCGACTATTGGCGGGCCATCGTCGGGCTGATCATCGTGGTCCTGGTCATCGCCTTCCCGCAGGGCCTGGCCGGCTTCCTGCGCGAGCGCCTGGCCGGGGAGGAGAGCCGGTGACCGTTCTGGACGTCTCCGGCCTGCGCAAGGCCTTCGGCGGCCTGACCGCCGTCGACGAGGTCTCCTTCGGCGTCGAGGCCGGCCAGCTCTTCGCGATCATCGGCCCGAACGGCGCCGGCAAGACGACCTGCTTCAACATGGTCGGCGGCCAGCTCCGGCCCGACCGCGGCTCGGTGCGCCTGGCCGGCCGCGACATCACCGGCGAGGCGCCGCGGCGGATCTGGCGCCTCGGCGTCGGGCGCACCTTCCAGGTCGCCGCGACCTTCGGCTCGATGACCGTCGCCGAGAACGTGCAGATGGCCTTCCTGTCGCACCACGGCCGGCTGCGCGCCCTGCTGCCCTCGGCGCGCCGGCTCTACCGCGAGCAGGCGCTGGCGGTGCTGGAGCGCGTCGGCATGGCCGGCCAGGCCGAGCGGCAGTGCGGCCTGCTCGCCTATGGCGACATCAAGCGGGTCGAGCTGGCGATCGCGCTGGCCCACCAGCCGAAGCTGCTGCTGATGGACGAGCCGACCGCCGGCATGGCGCCGCGCGAGCGCATCGAGCTGATGGCCCTGACCGCCGGCATCGTGCGCGAGAGCGGCATCTCGGTGCTGTTCACCGAGCACGACATGGACGTCGTCTTCGCCCACGCCGACCGCCTGCTGGTGCTCGACCGCGGTCGCCAGGTCGCGACCGGCACGCCGGCCGAGGTGCGCGACGACGCCGAGGTCCAGCGCATCTACCTGGGCGGCGCCGGCGCCGAGGCCGCCGCGCGCCAGATCGAGGCGCGCGCCGGCGAACAGCTTCCGGGCGAGCGAGCCGAAGGAGAAGCCCGATGAGCGCCCTGCTCACCGTCTCCGGGCTCGACGCCTTCTACGGCCGCGCCCACATCCTCTTCGAGGTCGCGCTGGAGGTCGGCCGCGGCGAGGTCGTCGCCCTGCTCGGCCGCAACGGCGCCGGCAAGTCGACGACCCTGAAGGCGATCGTCGGCCTGCTGGCGAACACGCGCGGCAGCCGCGCCTTCGACGGCGAGGACATCGCACGCCTGCCCTCGTACCGCATCGCCCAGGCCGGCCTCGGCTACGTGCCGGAGGAGCGGCGCATCTTCACCAATCTGACGGTCATGGAGAACCTCGAGGTCGGCCGCCAGCCGGCCCGCGAGGACGCGCCCGAATGGACGCCGGAGAAGCTGTTCGAGCTGTTCCCCAACCTCGCCGAGATGCGCGACCGGCCGGGCGGGCGCATGTCGGGCGGCGAGCAGCAGATGCTGACCATCGCGCGCACCCTGATGGGCAACCCGCGCGCGATCCTGCTCGACGAGCCCTCCGAGGGCCTCGCCCCGGTCATCGTCGAGCAGATGGCGCGCACCATCCTGGAGCTGAAGAAGGAGGGCATGACCGTGCTGCTCAGCGAGCAGAACCTCTACTTCGCCAAGGAGCTCTCCGACCGCGCCTACGTCATCGAGGGCGGCCGCATCCGCTACCAGGGCAGCATGGCCGAGCTGATGGCCGACGACGCCGTCCGACAGGCCTACCTGACGGTCTAGGGCTGCCGTGTCGGATCTGTTCGTGCCCTCACCTCACCCGCCTCGCTCGCGCTCGGCACCCTCTCCCCAGAGCGGAGAGGGTTCACCGGGCGCCCACATCTTCCCTCTCCGCTTCAGGGGAGAGGGAGGGGCCCGCGGCCGCAGGCCGTGGGAGGGTGAGGTGTCCGCAGTCTCCACCAGCACCGCCCCAGGAGCCCCATGAGCGCAGTGGTTGTCGGCGTCGACGTCGGCGGGACCTTCACCGACCTGATCCTGATGGAGCGCGGCGCCGAGGGGCCGCCGCGGCTCGGAGTCGCCAAGGTGCCGACGACGGTCGACAACCAGGCCTACGGCGTGCTGGCCGCGCTCGAGGCGGCCGGCGCCGAGCTCTCGGCGGTGGCCGAACTGGTCCACGGCACCACGACCACGACCAACGCGCTGCTCGAGCGCAAGGTCGCGAAGGTCGGGCTGATCACCACCGCCGGCTTCCGCGACGTGCTGGAGCTCGGCCGGCGCACGCGCCCGCAGCCCTACGGCATGACCGGCCGCTTCGAGCCGCTGATCCCGCGCGAGCTGCGCCTGGAGGTCGCCGAGCGCGTCGACGCCGACGGCGCGGTGCTGACGCCGCTCGACGAGGCCGCGGTCGAGGCCGCCTGCCGGCAGCTGCTCGAGGCCGGCTGCGAGGCCCTGGTCATCCACTTCCTGCACGCCTATCGCCACCCCGAGCACGAGCGTCGGGCCGGCGAGATCGCGCGGCAGGTCTGGCCCAACGCCTACGTCACCCTGGGCCACGCCATCCTCTCGGAGTTCCGCGAATACGAGCGCGGCACCACAGCTGCGGTCAACGCCGCGGTGCAGCCTGTGCTCGACCGCTACCTGCAGCGCCTCGCCAGCGAGCTGAAGCAGCGCGGCTACGCGCGCGAGCTGCTGCTGATGCAGGGCAACGGCGGCACGGTGGCCGCCGGCATCGCCGCCGAGGAGGCGGTCAAGACGGTGATGAGCGGCCCGGCCTCCGGCGTCATGGCGGCCGCCTTCACGGCGCGCGCCTGCGGCGTCGCCAACCTGATCACCTACGACATGGGCGGTACCTCGACCGACGTCGGGCTGATCCGCGAGGGCGTGCCCCAGGTCTCCTCCGAGCTGGAGCTGGAGTACGGCCTGCCGATCCACGTGCCGATGGTCGACGTCCACACCATCGGTGCCGGCGGCGGCTCGCTGGCCTCGGTCGACGAGGCCGGCCTGCTGCAGGTCGGGCCCGAGAGCGCCGGCGCCACGCCGGGCCCGATCTGCTACGGCCGCGGCGGCACGCGCCCGACCATCACCGACGCCAACCTGCTGCTCGGCCGACTCGACCCCGGCCGCCTGCTGTCGGTCGACAGCCCGGTCTCGCTCGACGACCTGAAGGCGGCCTTCGCGCGCGAGATCGGCGAGCCCCTCGGCCTGGCGCCCGACGCGGCGGCGGCGGCCGTGCTGCGCATCGCCAACGACCGCATGGCCGGGGCAATCCGCATGGTCTCGCTGAGCCGCGGCCACGACCCGCGCGACTTCGCGCTCTTCGCCTTCGGCGGCGCCGGGCCGCTGCACGCGACGGCGCTGGCCCGCGAGCTGGCGATCCCGCGGGTGCTGATCCCGGCCAGGCCCGGCATCACCAACGCGCTCGGCTGCATCGTCGCCGACCTGCGCCACGACTACGTGCGCACGATCAACAAGCCGCTGCCGGCGGTCGAGCTGGCCGAGGTCCACGCCGGCTTCGCCGAGCAGACCGCCGAGGGCCTGGCGACCATCGAGCGCGAGGGCGTGGCGGTCGAGGAGACCCGCGCCCTCTACTTCGCCGACATGCAGTTCCAGGGCCAGACCCACCTGCTGACCGTCGCGCTCGACGGCCCGGAGCCGACCCGCGAGGCGCTGCACGAGGCCTTCGTCGAGGCCTACTGGAACCGCTTCGCCGTCGAGCTGCCGGAGATCCGCCCGGTGCTGGTCAACCTGCACACCGCGGTGATCGGTCGCCGGCCGTCGGTCGCCGTCGAGACGCTGCTGCCGGCCGAGGGCCGCGCCGACCGGGTCGACGACGCGCGCATCGGCGAACGGCCGGTCTGGTTCCAGCAGGGCGGCTGGCAGGACACCCCGGTCTACGCCCGCGAGGCCCTGCCCTTCGATGCGCTCTTCGCCGGCCCGGCCATCGTCCAGCAGCTCGACACGACCCTGGTCGTCGAGCCCGGCGACCGCGTCGAGGTCGACGGCCACGGCAACCTGATCGTCAAGGTGGGAGGGTGACGATGAGCTCTGCGCTCAGCTCCCATTCGCTTCAAGGTGAGCCTGTCGAACCAGGGAGCGAAAGCGGCACGGGCGGGGCTGACTTCGCTTCGCCCTTCGACAGGCTCAGGGTGAAGCGAATGGGCGCGTATTGCTGCCCCCCAGCCTTCTCGCGGGTGATCGGGCCCAGCTGCTAGGATGACCGCCATGACCGCCACCGCCCTCGACCCCGTCACGCTGACCGTCATCCAGAACGGCCTGCAGCAGGTCTGCAACGAGATGGACCTGGCCTTCAGCCGCGCCGCCTTCTCGCCGGTGATCGCCGAGGCCAACGACCGCTCCGACGGCATCTACCATGCGACGACCGGCGAGCTGATCGCCCAGGGCGACCTCGGGCTGCCGGTCTTCGTCGGCACGATGCAGTACTCGACCATGGCGGTGCTGGAGAAGATCGAGGCCGGCGAGACGGCGCCGCCGGAGGACGGCGACGTCTACATCGTCAACGACCCCTATCTCGGCGGCACGCACCTGATGGACGTGCGCTTCGTGGCGCCCTTCTTCCACGACGGCGAGCTCTTCGCCTGGCTCGCCAACACCGGCCACTGGCCGGACATCGGCGGCGCCGTGCCCGGCGGCTTCTCGGCCAACGCCACCGAGGTCGAGCAGGAGGGCCTGCGCCTGCCGCCGGTCAAGCTGTTCAAGAAGGGCGACCTCGACCGCGAGATCTACGCGATCATCACCTCGAACATCCGCATCGCCGACCAGCGCATCGGCGACATCCGCGCCCAGGCGGCGGCGCTGACCGTCGGCAAGCGGCGCCTGGCGACGATGATCGAGCGCTACGGCGCCGACACGGTGAAGCAGGCGATCGACGAGCTGAAGGCGCGCGCCGAGCAGCAGATGCGCGCCAAGATCGAGACGATCCCCGACGGCAGCTACGAGGGCGAGGCCGTGGTCGACTCCGACGGCGTCGTCGACGAGCCGCTGTTCGTGCGCCTCACCGTCACCAAGCAGGGCAGCGACCTGTCCTTCGACCTCTCGCGCTCCTCGCCGCCCTGCCAGGGCCCGATGAACTCGGTGATCGCGACCACGCGCTCCTCGGTCTACCTGGCGATGAAGCACATCTTCCCCGAGGTGCCGATCAACGCCGGCACCTTCGTGCCGCTGCACATCGCCGACCCCGACGGCACCTTCCTCTACGCGCGCTATCCGCGCCCGGTCTCGGGCTGCGCCGCCGAGGTCTCGCAGCGCATCGCCGAGGCGGTCTTCGCCGCCCTGGTCAAGGCGATCCCGGACAAGGTGACGGCCGCGCCGGCCGGCTCCAGCGGCAACTTCGCGCTCGGCGGCTGGGACCCGGCGCGCGGCCGCGCCTACGTCATGTACCAGATCTCCGGCGGCGGCTACGGCGGCAACGCCGAGCACGACGGCCTGTCGAACGGCTGCTCGACCATCGGCATCTCGAAGACGCCGCCGATCGAGGTCGTCGAGCAGATCTATCCCGTGCTGTTCGAGAAGTACGCGCTGCGCGAGGGCTCGGGCGGGGCCGGCCGGCGCCGCGGCGGCTTCGGCATCGACTACACGGTCCGGATTCGCCGCGGCGAGGCGCGCGCCTCCTTCGTCATGGACCACGGCCGGGTCGGGCCCCAGGGCGTCCAGGGCGGCGGCGACGGCGCGCCCAACCGCGTCACGGTCTGGCGCGACGGCGAGGCCTACGTGCCGCCGCACCTCTCCAAGGACCAGGGCATCCAGGTCCGCGAGGGCGACCGCGTCGAGGTCTCGACCCCCGGCGGCGGCGGCTACGGCGACCCGCTGCAGCGCGACCCGGCCGCGGTCGCGCGCGACGTGCGGCGCGGCTACTACAGCACCGAACAGGCCCGCGCGCTCTTCGGCGTCGCGCTGGCCGCCGACGGCACCGTCGACGCCGCCGCGACCGCCGCGCTGCGCCCGCAGAGCCAGGCGGCGCAATAGCCCCGCCAGGTAGCCTGCAGGCAACGCCGGCGGCGCATTCGCCGGCGCTGTCGCATTCCGGCCAGCGGTGGTCGCCGCCGCTGAAGTCGCCGGGCCGGCCTTGCCCAAATCATGCTCCTCGGACAGCGGAATGAAAGGGCCGGCCCGCACAGGCCGGCCTTTCCGCTAGGTGCGCGACGGTGCCCCTTGCGGGGGCGTTCAAAGGAAGCCGGGCATGAGCGACAGCGACGACGATCTCGACCTGCGGTCCCTCGACGACGAGGAGCTGGTCGCCCAGATGCACGACGACCTCTACGACGGCCTCAAGGACGAGGTCTGCGAGGGCGTCAACATCCTGCTCGAGCGCGGCTGGACGCCCTACCGGGTGCTCACCGAGGCGCTGGTCGAGGGCATGCGCATCGTCGGCGTCGACTTCCGCGACGGCATCCTCTTCGTGCCCGAGGTGCTGATGGCCGCCAACTCGATGAAGGGCGGCATGGCGATCCTGCGGCCGCTGCTCGCGGAGACCGGCGCGCCCAAGCAGGGCAAGATGGTCATCGGCACGGTCAAGGGCGACATCCACGACATCGGCAAGAACCTGGTGTCGATGATGATGGAGGGCGCCGGCTTCGAGGTGATCGACCTGGGCATCAACAACCCGGTCGAGAAGTACCTGGAGGCGCTCAAGGAGCACGAGCCCGACATCCTGGGCATGTCGGCGCTGCTGACCACGACCATGCCCTACATGAAGGTCGTGATCGAGACGATGAAGGAGCTGGGCATCCGCGACGACTACATCGTGCTGGTCGGCGGCGCACCGCTCAACGAGGCCTTCGCCAACGCCATCGGCGCCGACGCCTACTGCCGCGACGCCGCGGTCGCCGTCGAGACCGCCAAGACCATGCTGTCGCGCAAGCACAACCAGATCGGCGCGCGGGCCTGAGCCGGCGCCCAGCGGGCTTCACCCTTCGCCCTTCGACAGGCTCAGGGTGACGGGCTCAGGATGAAGCCCTACTTGAGAGCCTGCGCAACCTTGTCCGTCGCTTCATGGTGAGCCTGTCGAACCACGAAGCGTGACGGCGCGGAAGGCAGCGTCGAGGGCGTCGTATGGCCGAGAACTCGGATCGCATCCCCCGCACCCGCATCGTCGCCTGCGGCGCGCTGGCGCGCGAGGTGGTCGAGACGCTGCGCCTCTTCCCGGAGGCGCCGCTCGACGTCACCTGCCTGCCGGCGATCTGGCACAACACGCCGGAGCGGATTCCCGAGGGCGTGCGCGCCAAGATCCGCGCGGCACGCGCCGAGGGCGTCGAGCGCGTGCTGGTCGCCTACGGCGACTGCGGCACCGGGGGCCTGCTCGACCAGGTGCTGGCCGAGGAGGGCGCGAGCCGTATCGAGGGCCCGCACTGCTACGCCTTCTATGCCGGCAACGACCGCTTCGCCGCCTGGGCCGAGCAAGACCCGGCCTGCTTCTACCTGACCGACTACCTGGCGCGGCACTTCGAGCGGCTGATCTGGCAGGGCCTGGGCCTCGACCGCTTCCCGCAGCTGCTGCCCGACTACTTCGGCAACTACACCACCCTGGTCTACCTGTCGCAGCTCGACGACCCGGCGCTGGAGGCGGGCGCGCGCGCCGCCGCGGAGCGCCTCGGCCTGACCTACCGGCACGAGCCGGTCGGGCTCGGCGAGCTCGGCGGCTTTCTCGCCGAAGCGGCCCGGACCGGGGCCTCCGAGAGCTAGGGCGCAAAACAGCTAGAGGAAGCCGTCCATGGCGCAGATCGTCACCGTCTTCTGGCGAGACATTCCCTCGCAGGTCACCGCCAAGGCCGGCCGCCGGCAGGCCAAGGTGCTGCTGTCCGACCGTTTCCAGGAAGCCATCGATCGCGCCGCCATGCGCGGCAAGCTGCGCGACACCGACAGCTACCTGGAGCAGTGGCGCCGCGGCGCCCCGGTCGATTGCGGCGACGACCTGGAGGCCGAGGCGGCACGCGCCGCCGCGGAAATCGAGACGGCCTACGACGAGGCGCGCCTGAAGGCGCTCGTCGAGGCCGGCGGCGCGGACGAGACCGCCTGAGCGGCGGCAGCCTGGAGAGCGAGACCATGGCGTTGCTGGAGTGCGATGCGGTGAGCGAGGCGCGGAGCGAGGCGGGAAGCGAGCCGGGGAAGCCCGCCGATCCCAGGCAGCAGGTCGTCGACTTCATGACCGGCTTCACGGTCGAGACGACGCCCGGGACGGCGGCCAAGACGCCTGACTACCGCCAGCTGCTGCGCCCCGGGGCCACGGTCGCCGTGACCTTCCTGCCCGGCACCGACTTCGCCGACACCGTGGCGACCTGCGTGCGCCTGCGCGGCGAGGGCTTCGAGCCGGCGCCGCACTTCGCGGCGCGCTCCTTCCCCTCGTTCGACGCCTTCTCCGAGGGCCTGAAGCGGGTCGTCGGCGAGGCCGGGGTCGACCACGTGGTCGCGCTCGGCGGCGCCGTGCCGCAGCCGCTCGGGCCCTTCGACTCCTCGATGGCGCTGCTCGAGACCGGTCTCTTCGACAAGGCGGGAATCCGCCGCATCGGCGTCGCCGGCCACCCCGAGGGCAGCCCCGACATCCGCGCCGAGGACGTCGCGGCCGCCTTGCGCTGGAAGAACGCCTTCGCCGAGCGCACGGGGCTCGAGCTCTACGTCGCCACGCAGTTCTGCTTCGAGGCCGCGCCGATCATCGCCTGGGACCGGGCGATCCAGGCCGAGGGCAACCGCCTGCCGATCAAGATCGGCATCCCGGGCCTGGCGACCCTCAAGACCCTGCTCAACCACGCGCGCAACTGCGGCATCGGCCCCTCGATGAACTTCCTGGTCCGCCAGGCCCGCAACGTCGCCAAGCTGATGACCGTCAACGCGCCGGACAAGCTGGTCCTCGACCTCGCCCGCTACCGCGCGACCGACCCGCACTGCGGCATCGCCGGCGTGCACATGTACCCGCTGGGCGGCCTCAAGAAGTCGGCCAACTGGTCCTATGCCGTGGTCGACGGCGCCTTCGAGCTGAAGCGCGGCGACAAGGGCTTCGAGGTGACCCGCCCGATCGAGTAGCAGGCCGTCAGTCCGCCGCCTCGTCGCAAGCCGGCGGCTCGGCGAGGTGCAGCGGATCGAGCAGCGCTGCGAGCTCTGCCTGCTGCGCTGCCGTGACCTGATTCGGCCGGCCGTCGGCGATCAGGAATTCGAGCAGACGACCTCCGGCATGCCCGGGCTCGCGCAGCGGCAGGCCGAGCGCCGTCAAGTCGTCCGCCAGCAGCCGAGGGTCGGGGTCCAGGTAGCCGCTGCGCACCCCCGTCTTCAGCGCCGGCTCCGCCGGCAGCCGCACCGCGGCGATTCGGCAGCTCGAGGGTTCGGGATCGCCGCCGAGGAAGGTGACGCCCGAAAGCACGCCGCACAGCACGGCGGCGGGCGGGCGCGGCAGGAAAAGGTTGAAGAACAGCGGCAGCTCGCCCCCGGGCTCCAACAGGTGCAGGTTCAAGGTGCGCTCCGCGAGAAGCGCCGAGCCGGTCAGCACGATCGCCCTGTTGAACACCGTCTCGCTGTAGGTCGCGTCGATCGCCTTGCCGCGCCCCGGCTCGAGCGCGAGCGCGCCGCGCACCAGCTTGCCGGTCGCGTAGGGCGACCAGGCCAGGGAGTAGCAGGCGTAGCGGCCGCAGAGATAGCGGTTGCCGCTGACCTGCGGCACCGCGGCAGCGGCCGGCGCCGCGGTTGCCGAGCCCCGGCCGGCGAAGGGCGGCGCCGCCAGCAGCTCGCCGGCCGGCCGGCCGAACAGCCGCTCCAGCTCGGCGGCGAAATCCTCGAGCGTGCAACCCGCCATCCACGTGCCGTCGCGCTCGCTGCCGAGCACGGCGGCCAGATCCTCAGTCACCGTCGCGCTGCGCGGCAGGGCACGCCCCTGCAGCCACTTGTGCAGGCGCTCGAGGCTGCAGTCGGTCGCCGGATTGGCCGCGTGGAACAGGCCGACGAGATGCTTGCGGCTGGCGCAGCCCAATGCCAGCGCCGTCATGCGCAGCTTCGCGTCGAAGTCCCGATAGATCGCCTCACCTCCGCCGGCTGAATTCGGCCGCGCCGCGATTGGCCCGTGAATCTCCCATTCATGCGACTGGAATTCCAGGAATTTCCAATACGCGTCGTTGAGCGGCCCCGCGCCGCCCTTCTAGCCTCGCAGCCGGACGTGGAAGGGGGCGAACTCGAATGTCGGCGGCGAGCCAGGCAGGCTGCGCCGGGACCGCAGCGAGCGGCCCGGCCGGGCGACGGCGGCCGCTCTTCGGATCGGCTGCCCTGGCGGCCCTGCTCGCCGCGCCAGGGACGGCCGCGGCGGTCGACGTTTCGTCCGAGACGGCGCTGCGGAACGCGATTTCCTCGGCCAACGCCGGCGGCGACAGCGCAATCAACATCACCGGCGACATCACGCTCACACAGTCGCTGCCGATGATCACGACCAGCGTCACGGTCGCCGGCAACGGCCATACCATCGACGCCGACGACAAGGGCCGCGTGTTCTTCATCCAGGCCGGCACGGCGACCATCTCCGACGTGACCGTGAACAACGCCCGCGCCCAGGGCGGCAACGGCGGTGGCGCGGGGAGTGCCGCCGGCGGTGGCGGCGGCCTCGGGGCCGGTGCCGCCATCTTTGTCGACAGCACGGCCGACGCGTCCCTGTCGAACGTCACGCTCGGCGACGCAGCGGCGCTCGGCGGCAGCGGCGGCACGGGCACCAACGGGGTCAGCGGCGGTGGCGGTGGCGGACTCGGCGGCGACGGAGGGGCCGCGGCCTATGGCGGCGGCGGCGGCGGCGGCGGCTACGAAGGCACCGGCGGAAACACTTCCAGCAACGATTTCGGCGGCGGCGGCGGCGGCGGCGAGTTCGGCGGCGGCGGCGGCGGCGGGCGCTTCGGCGGCGGCGGCGGCGGCGGTGCGGACAGTTCGGGCGCCGACGGCGGCAATCCGTCCGGTGGCGCAGGCGGCGGCAGCCAAGGCGGGTCGGGCGGCAATAGGTACGCCAGCGGCGGCGCCGGCACGGCGCTCGGCGGCGGCGGGGGCGCCGGATTCCAGGGCGGCGGCGGCGGGGCCGGCGGCATCGGCGGGGGCGGCGGCGGCAGCGGCTTTGCCGTCGGCAAAGGTGGGGCCGGAGGCGATTTCGGTGGCGGCGGCGGCGCCGGCGGCGATGCCGGCGGCGCCGGCGGCTTCGGCGGCGGCGGCGGCGGCGCGGACCCGGACAATTCGGACGGCGGCGCGGGCGGCTTCGGCGGCGGCGGCGGCGGCGGCCGGAACGGCGGCGGCGGCGGCTCGTTCGGCGGCAAGGGCGGCAGCGGCTCCGGCGCCGACGGCGGTGGCGGCGGCGCGCTCGGCGGCGCCGTCTTCGTGCGCGACGGCGGCACGCTCACGCTCTCGAACGTCACTCTTGCCGGCAGCTACGGCGTCACGGCGGGCACCGCCGGCGGCACCGGCGGCGCCACCGCCGGCCAGGCCCGGGGCGAGGTCATGTTCCTGCACGGCAGCGCCCGCACCACCCTCGACGTCGCCGGCGGCACCCTCAGCCTCGCCGACGCCGATTCGATCGCCGGCGACGGCAGTCTGGTCAAGGCCGGCGCCGGCACGCTGGCGCTCGGCGCCGCCAACGCCAGCTTCGCCGGCAGCGTGACCCTGGCCGGCGGCACCCTGCTGCTCGGCCACTCGGACGCGCTCGGCAGCGCCGGCCTGACCACCACGGGCTCGACGGTCGCCTACGCCGACGGCGTCACCATCTCGACGCCGATCACCGTCAACTCGAACAGCACGCAGCTCCAGGTGGCGAGCGGCAGCGCCACGCAGGCCGGCGCGATCACCGAGGCGGGCGGCGCCCGGCCGCTGGAGAAGACCGGCGCCGGCACCCTGATCCTCACAGGCACCGCCAGCCATACCGGCGGCACCACGATCTCCGGCGGGACGCTGCAGATCGGCGACGGCGGCACCAGCGGCAGCCTTGCCGGCGACGTGGTCAACAACGGCACCCTCGCGTTCGACCGGTCCGACGCCGTGAGCTTCTCCGGCGCCATCTCCGGCACCGGCGGCCTGACCAAGGCCGGCAGCGGCACGCTGACACTGACCGGCGCCAACAGCTACTCGGGCGGGACGACCGTCGACGGCGGCACGCTCAAGGGCGACACCGCGAGCCTGACCGGCGACATCGTCGACAACGCCACGCTCGCCTTCGACCAGGGCAGCGACGGCACCTTCGCCGGCGACATCTCCGGCAGCGGCGGCCTGACCAAGACCGGCAGCGGCACGCTGACACTGACCGGCGACAACAGCTACTCGGGCGGGACGACCGTCGACGGCGGCACGCTCAAGGGTGACACCGCGAGCCTGACCGGCGACATCGTCGACAACGCCACGCTCGCCTTCGACCAGCGCGGCGACGGCACCTTCGCCGGCGACATCTCCGGCAGCGGCGCCCTGGTCAAGGCGGGCGGCGGCATCCTGACCCTGACCGGCAGCGCGACCTACAGCGGCGGCACGACGATCGACGGCGGCACCCTGCGGGCCGGTGCCGCCGACGCCTTCGGCTCGGGCAGCGCGGTCACGGTCGCCGCCGGCACGACCCTGGATCTCGCCGGCTTCGACCAGACGATCGGCTCGCTGGCCGGCGCCGGCAGCGTCGGCCTCGGCGCCGGCCGCCTCACCGCCGGCGGCGACGGCAGCAGCACCAGCTTCTCGGGCGCCATCTCCGGCAGCGGCGGCGTGACCAAGACCGGCGAGGGCACGCTGATCCTCGACGGCGACAACGCCTTCACCGGCGGCACGACGATCGCCGGCGGCACAGTCGCGGTCAACGGCACGCTCGGCGACGTCGCGATCGGCTCGGGCGCGACGCTCGGCGGCTCGGGCGCGGTCGGCGCCGTCGACGCCGCGGGCCGGATCGCGCCGGGCAACTCGATCGGCACGCTGTCGAGCGGCGACATCACTTTCCGTTCGGGCAGCACCTTCGGCGTCGAGATCGCCGCCGACGGCAGCTCGGACAGGCTGGAGGTCGCCGGCACGGCGACGATCGAGGAGGGCGCCGCGGTCGAGGTGACGCCGCAGCCCGGCAGCTATGTCCGCGGTCGGCGCTACACCATCCTCGCCGCCAGCGACGGCATCGAGGGCGCGTTCGACTCCGTCGCCTATGCCGCAGGCTCGACCCTCACCTTCGGGCTCTCGCTGGCCACCGAGGGCAACGAGCTGGAGCTGCTGCTCGGCCGGCTGACCACCACCTTCGCCGAGCTGTCGAGCGAGCCGGGGCTCGCCGGCGCGGCCGCCGGCCTCGACGACCTGGAGGCGACGCGGGAGGCGGAGGGCGATTCTGCCGACCCGCTGCTGCAGACGCTCTTCGCCCTCGACGACGGCAGCATGCTCGACGCCGCCGTGCAGCAGCTCTCGGGCAGCGGCGCCGGCTCGACGGCACAGGCCACGCAGCTCGGCAGCCAGGCGGTGCTGCAGCTCGCCCAGGCCGGCGGCGGGACCGGCTTCGCCCGCAGTGGCCCCGCCAGTTTCGCGACCCGGAGCGTGGGGCTGGCGCAGCTCGCGCTCGGCGAGGCCGGCACGACCGACGTTCTCGGCTTCGTCACCGCGACGCCCGACGTCCCGGACCGCCGCGCCGAGACCGACGGACCGCAAGTCTGGCTGCAGGGCGTCGGCGGCTTCGGCAGCCGCGACGGCAACGGCCTCGCCGCCGGCGAGCAGCGCCACTATGCGGGCTTCGCCGGCGGCGTCGGCTTCCGGCTCGGCGGCGGGCTCGAGCTGGGCCTGACGCTGGCCCGCGTCGAGAGCCAGACCAACAGCGACGACGGCCTGGTCTCCGGCGAGGGCAAGGCCCTGATGGCCGCCGCCACCGGCGCCTGGCAGCCGCAAGGGGACGGCCTGCGCCTCGCCGCCTCGCTCGGCCTCGCCCGCCACGACCTCTCCTCCGAGCGGCGGGCGGTCTTCGCCGGCTACGACGAGACCGCAAGCGGCGACCACCCCGGCTGGGAGTTCCTCGGCGATCTCGGCGCCACCTGGGACGTCGAGCTCGGCGCCCTCACCGTCTCGCCGACAGCCGGCCTCGGCCTCGCCTTCCTGGCCGAGGCGGCCTGGAGCGAGAGCGGCGCCGGCAGCGCCAACCTCGCCTACGACGACAGCGAGAGCCTGACCGTCCTGCCGCGCGCCGGCCTCGGCCTGTCGTACGACCTCGAGCTCGGCCAGGGCCTGCGCCTGACGCCCGCCGCCCAGGCGCTGTGGCTCGGCCGTCTCGGCGACCGCCGCAGCCAGTACGACGCCCGCTTCGCCGGCACCTCGACGAGTTGGTCCGTGCCCGGCCTCGACGAGCCGGCCCACAGCGCCGCCCTCAGCCTCTCCGTCGACCTCGCCGCCGACGACGGCTGGTCCCTCGGCGCCGGCTACGCCGGGCGCTTCTCCGACGGCGCCCAGGACCACGGTTTCCTCCTCGGCGGCAGCCTCAGGTTCTGATCAGATCCCGAGCTGTCTCGCCAGCGCGATCGTCGCGACGCCGGCGACAACGGCCAGGAGGTCCTGGCGGGTCGCGCGCATGACCGCCAGGCTGGCGCCGATCGCCAGCGCGCCGGGCAGGCCATGGCTCAAGAGCGCGGGCGCCACGATCGACATGAGCACGGCGCCGGGCACCGCCTTCAGCCAGGCCTCGACGCGGCCGCCCTGGGGCAGCCAGCGCATCATCAGGAAGCCGCCGGCGCGCATCGCGTAGGTCGCCGCCCCCATGGCCAGGATCACGGCCAGGTTGACCGGCTCCAGCGACCAGGGATCCGCGAGCGCTTCAGCGGCCATGGCGGACTGCCCCGACCAGGCTGCCGGCGATTCCGCCGAGCAGCACGTACCAGGCGCCCGGCAGCAGCCAGGCGGCGAGCAGCGAGACCGCCGCGGCCGTGCCCCAGGACCAGAGATCCTGGGCGCCCTTCCAGGTCGCCGCCAGGATCGCCGCGAAGAAGGCGACCAGCAGGAAGTCCAGGCCGAAGGCCTCGGGATCGCCGATCAGCGCGCCGCCGGCATGGCCGATCCAGGTCGAGGCGACCCAGCCGACGTAGAGCATCAGGCCGCTGCCGAGCAGGTGGGCGGCGTCGTCCTCGCCGCGCTCGCGCGCCCGGAGCGCCAGCAGCCAGCCGGCGTCGACCAGGAAGAACAGCAGCGGATAGGCCAGGCGCTTCGGCAGGCGGCGGTACCAGGGCCGCATGGTCGCGCTCATCAGCAGGAAGCGCGAGTTGATCGCCAGGGTCGCGAAGACCAGCGCCAGGATCGCCGGCGGCGTCGTCCAGATCGACAGCACCAGCAGCTGCGCGGAGCCGCCGAAGGCGATCGCGCTCATCAGCACCGCCTCGAGCAGCGACAGCCCGGCCTCGCGCGCCGCCATGCCGAAGACGACGCCGAAGGCCAGCGCCGAGGGCATGTAGGGCAGCACGTCGCGCGCGCCCCTCAGCCCGCCGCGCAGGGTGAAGGGCGCGGGCACCTCGGCAGCGGTCGGCTGGGGCGCGGCGCCGGTCATGGGAATAGGGAAGCGCTGCTGTCCTATTCGGGTCAACGCCGCCGGCCGCCGGGCTGCCATGCGGGCCGCCGATGTCACCGAGACAAGTTCCGGAGTGCGGCGAGGCGCTCCCACGCTTTCATGGTTCGACAAGCTCACCATGAAGCGACGGTCGAGTCCGAGCGGCCGTCGAGGAGCGCTTCATGGTGAGCTTGTCGAACGATCAAAGCGCGAAGGGCCCGGACGGCGCGGCGAGCGCCATCCATTGCGCATTTCGGCCGTTACCTGTCGCACCATCGCAAGTGCGAACGGCGGGCTCCGACAAACTGCGCGGCATCATCGCCACCGCCGGCAAGGGCCCCGAGTCGGGTGCCGGCAACAGGAGCCTCGCCATGGCGCGCACCGTCGTTTCCTCGCACAAGAAGACCGTGATCATCGGCTTCGACCAGCCGTTCTGCGTGATCGGCGAGCGCATCAATCCCACGGGCCGCAAGAAGCTGGCCGCCGAGATGGCCGCCGGCGACTATTCGACGGTCGAGCGCGACGCCCTGGCCCAGGTCGCCGCAGGCGCCGCCATGCTCGACGTCAACGCCGGCATCCCGCTGGCCGACGAGCCGGCGATCCTGGCCGAGACGGTCAAGCTGGTGCAGTCGCTGACCGACGTGCCGCTGTCGATCGACTCCTCGATCGTCGAGGCCCTGGAGAGCGGCCTGGCGGTCTACCAGGGCAAGGCGCTGGTCAACTCGGTGACCGGCGAGGAGGAGCGCCTGGAGGCGGTGCTGCCGCTGATCAAGAAGTACGGCGCCGCCGTCGTCGCGATCTCCAACGACGAGACCGGCATCTCCGAGGACCCCGACGTGCGCTACGAGGTCGCGAAGAAGATCGTCGAGCGCGCCCAGGACCACGGCATTCCCAAGGAGGACGTCGTCGTCGACCCGCTGGTCATGCCGATCGGCGCCATGGGCACCGCCGGCCGCCAGGTCTTCGCCCTGGTCCGCCGGCTGCGCGACGAGCTCGGCGTCAACACGACCTGCGGCGCCTCGAACATCTCCTTCGGCCTGCCCAACCGCCACGCGCTCAACCAGGCCTTCCTGGCGATGGCGGCCGGCGCCGGCATGACCTCGGCGATCCTCAACCCGCTGCACGACGAGGAGATGGCCGGCGTCATGGCGGCCAACGTGCTCAACGGCGTCGACGCCAACTGCGGGCGCTGGATCCGCAAGTACCGGGAGCCGGCGCCCGAGGGTGCGGCCCAGGCCGGCGAGGGCGGCGGGCGCGAGGGGCGCGGCGAGCGCCGGCGCCGGCGCGCCGCGGTCTGACGCCGCCGCCCGGCACGCGATGAGCGGACCCGAGCAGGCCCCCGCGGGCGAGGCCACGCTGCCCGAGACGGCCGCAGCCGAGGTGAGCGGCGGCGACGCCCTCGTCGTCTTCACGCCCTCGGGGCGGCGCGGCCGCTTCCCGGTCGGCACGCCGCTGCTCAAGGCCGCGCGCGCGCTCGGCGTCGACGTCGATTCGGTGTGCGGCGGCCGCGGCATCTGCGGACGCTGCCAGGTCGTCGTCGGCCAGGGCGAGTTCGCCAAGCACGGCATCCGCAGCGCCCAGGACCACGTCACCGCCTGGAACGAGGTCGAGGGCCGCTACCAGGCCCGCAAGGGCATGAAGCCCGGCCGGCGCCTGTCCTGCCAGGCCCAGCTGCTGGCCGACGCCGTCATCGACGTGCCGGCCGAAAGCCAGGTCCACAAGCAGGTCGTGCGCAAGCGCGCCGAGGTCCGCAACATCGAGCTCGACCCGGCGATCCGGCTGCACTACGTCGAGGTCGAGGAGCCGGACATGCACAAGCCGAGCGGCGACCTGGAGCGGCTGCTCCAGGCGCTGGAGCGGCAGTGGGGCCTGGCCGAGCTCGACTGGGACCTGCGGGTCATCCAGGGCCTGCAGAAGACGCTGCGCGAGGGCGCCTGGAAGGTCACGGCGGCGATCCACCGCGGCCAGGTGCTGACGGCCGTCTACCCCGGCTTCCGCGACAAGGTCTACGGCGTCGCGGTCGACGTCGGCTCGACGACCATCGCCGCCCATCTCTGCGACCTGGCGAGCGGCGAGGTCGTCGCCTCGGGCGGCGTCATGAACCCGCAGATCCGCTTCGGCGAAGACCTGATGAGCCGGGTCAGCTACGTCATGATGAACCCCGGCGGGGAGCTCGAGCTGACCGAGGCGGTGCGCGCCGGCCTGAACGAGCTGTTCCACACGGTCGCCAACGAGGCCGGCATCCGGGTCGACGACATCCTCAACGCGGTGATCGTCGGCAATCCGATCATGCACCACCTGCTGCTCGGCATCGACCCGACCGAGCTGGGCGGCGCGCCCTTCGCGCTGGCCATGAACTCCGGCATGACGATCTGGGCCAGCGAGATCGGCCTGGAGCTGGAATCCGACGCCCGAGTCTACGTCATGCCCTGCATCGCCGGCCACGTCGGCGCCGACACCGCCGGCGTCATCCTGTCCGAGCAGCCGCACCTGCGCGACGAGATCTCGCTCGTCGTCGACGTCGGCACCAACGCCGAGATCGTGCTCGGCAACCGCCACCGCCTGCTCGCCTGCTCCTCGCCGACCGGTCCCGCCTTCGAGGGCGCCCAGATCACCTCGGGCCAGCGTGCCGCCCCCGGCGCCATCGAGCGCGTGCGCATCGATCCCGAGACCCTGGAGCCGCGCTTCAAGGTGATCGGCTGCGACCTCTGGAGCGACGAGCCCGGCTTCACCGCCGAGACCCGCACGCTCGGCGTCACCGGCATCTGCGGCTCCGGCATCATCGAGGTGCTGGCCGAGATGTTCCTGGCCGGCATCATCCTCGCCGACGGCACGATCGACGGCAGCCTGGCGGCGAGGAGTCCGCGCATCGAGGCCGACGGCCGGACCTTCCGCTACCTGGTCCACGACCCCGCCGATCCCGACGACCCGCGCATCTGCGTCACCCAGACCGACGTGCGCGCGATCCAGCTCGCCAAGGCCGCGCTCTACGCCGGCACGCGCCTGCTGATGGACCGCTTCGGGGTCGAGCGCGTCGACCGCATCCAGCTCGCCGGCGCCTTCGGCAGCCACATCGAGCCGAAGTACGCGATGATCCTGGGCATGATCCCGGACTGCGACCTCGAGAAGGTCTCGGCCGCCGGCAACGCCGCCGGCACCGGCGCGCGCATCGCCCTGCTGAACCAGAAGGCGCGCGACGAGATCCAGCAGCTGGTCAAGCGCGTCGAGAAGGTCGAGACCGCCGTCGAACCGCGCTTCCAGGAGCACTTCGTCGAGGCCATGGCGCTGCCGCACAAGACCGCGGCCTACCCCGAGCTGGCCAGGGTCGTCGCCCTGCCCGAGCCGCGCCTGCCCGAGCCGCCGGCCGAGGGCGAGGGCGGCCGCCGGCGCCGCCGCCGGGCGGGCTGAGGCGGCCCGCCCCCCTTCTTCCGTCATCCCCCCTTTCTTCCGTCATCCCCCCTTTCTTCCGTCTTCCCCGCGCAGGCGGGGATCCAGGGCGGCCCGCTCCGAGCCCGTGGCCCTGGATCCCCGCCTGCGCGGGGATGACGCTTCGGGCTGGAGGCGCTCGCAGCCCCCTGGCCTTGGCGGGGGCGGCGGCGCTAGAGTCGGCGTCCCGAGCCCCTAGCCCAGGAGACCCCATGGACACGGTCAGCTTCACGCGCATGGAAGACGGCACCGCCGAAGACTACGCCCTGCTCGCGCGCGAGGAGGAGGCCCATACCCGCGGCCGCATCGGCGGCGAGGCCCTCGGGCTGCTGGAGCGCATGAAGGGCCCGACGCTGGGCTACCAGATCGACCGCTACCGTCATTCCCTTCAGTCGGCGACGCGCGCCCTCAGGGATGGCCGCGCCGACGACTACGTGGTCATGGCGCTGCTCCACGACATCGGCGACGTCATCGCGCCGAAGAACCACTCGGCCTTCGCCGCCGCGGTGCTGCGCCCCTACGTCAGCGAGCGGGTCTGGTGGATCGTCCAGCACCACGGGCTGTTCCAGGGCTACTACTACTTCCACCACTACGGCCAGGACCGCGACGAGCGCGAGCGCTTCCGCGGCCACAAGTGGTTCGACGACTGCGCCGAGTTCTGCCACCTCTACGACCAGAACTGCTTCGACCCGGCCTACCGCGAGGAGCCGATCGAGACCTTCCTGCCGATCGTCGAGCGGGTCTTCGCCAGCGAGGCCTGGGGCCAGGTCGAGGGCCGCGAGTACTAGTCAAGGGCCGGCCGCCCCTTGCCCCCGTTCCTCCGCCGTCGTCCCCGCGAAGGCGGCGTCGCCCGGTCGCTCTAGGAAGCCGTCGCCGAGGTGGCGCCCGCCGGTAGCCCGTGGACGTGCACGTCGCGGCCCGAGTGGCGAGCGAGGATCTCCACCGCCCGCCGCTCGTGGGCCTCGTCCACCGTGCGCACCCAGAGCAGCAGGCCGCCGCGGTCGAGCTGCTCCTGCAGGTAGCTGGCGTGTCGCCGGTCGAGCCAGCGCGCCAGCAGCGACCCCACCAAGCCGCCCGCGCCGCCGGCGAGGGCCGCTGCCGAGAGGATCGCCGCCAGCGTGCCGCCGGAGGCGACGACCGCGCCGGCGGCAGCCGTGGCGCCGATGTACATCAGGACGCCGATGGCGCCGCCCTCGGCATCGCCGAGCGTCTCCGGCGACACGTAGGCCGTGCGCGGAATCGTCGAGTCGTCCTCGGCGTCGGCGACCCTGTCGTAGCGGTGTCCGAGCTCACGCTCGACCGTCGCCTCGCTGGCCAGGAGACTGATGTAGGCGCGGTCGAAACCCGACTCCAGCAACTCGTCGATCGCCGCCTGCAGGCCTTCGGCGTCGTCGAAAACGCCGACGGCTTCGCGGACCTCCGCGCCGGGCTGTTGCTCTGTCATGGCCTTTGTCCGGTTGTGGTTCCCGGACACCGGAATGCACCGGGGCGGCGGTGCAGACCTTGATATGGCTCAAGCGCGCGGCAGGAGCGGCTTCGTCGCCTAGGTGTCGTTGCTATGGAGGTTGTTCACCCGAGGCTTGGGGTGAAAGCTGTGGTTGGCAGACCAAACAGCGAGCTCCCGGAGCCCCGGATGAACGTCCATGAGAATGCGCGCACGACGCCGCATA
>JAUILQ010000102.1 GCA_030433005.1 Alphaproteobacteria bacterium | reverse complement strand
CACAGGTCTCCCTGAACGGCATCGGCAAAGCCCCCCTTTGCCGAGCAGGAAACCTGTCAACGATCTTGCCGGTCCAATCTGTCAGCTATCTTACCGGTTCGGACCGTCCCCTCTCCGCCCCCCCGGGTGGAGGGTTAGGGAGAGGTGGGGGATGGCGGTCAGCTCGGACGCCTGTTGACGACTCGCCCGATGTTCCGCTTTTGTTTCGGGGTCGTCATCGGCACCGGGAAGGCCCATATTGGGGGGCGTGCTTCCGGGGCCGGGCCTCGCGGGGCCGTTTTCCTTTTTGCCAGCCCGCCTGATTTCCCAGGCCCATCGCCGGAGCAGCCATGGCCTCGCCGATCGAGGGTCCCCGCATCGAGGTGCGCGGTGCCCGCGAGCACAATCTGAAGAACGTCGACGTCGCGCTGCCGCGCGACAAGCTGGTGGTGATCACCGGGCTGTCCGGCTCGGGCAAGTCGTCGCTCGCCTTCGACACGATCTACGCCGAGGGCCAGCGCCGCTACGTCGAGTCGCTCTCGGCCTACGCCCGGCAGTTCCTGGAGCTGATGCAGAAGCCCGACGTCGACTCGATCGAGGGCCTGTCGCCGGCGATCTCGATCGAGCAGAAGACGACCTCGAAGAACCCGCGCTCGACGGTCGGCACGGTCACCGAGATCTACGACTACCTGCGCCTGCTGTTCGCGCGCGTCGGCGTGCCCTACTCGCCGGCAACCGGCCTGCCGATCGAGAGCCAGACGGTCAGCCAGATGGTCGACAAGATCATGGCGCTGCCCGAGAAGACCCGACTCTACCTGCTGGCGCCCATCGTGCGCGGCCGCAAGGGCGAGTACCGCAAGGAGCTGGCCGACCTGCAGAAGCGCGGCTTCCAGCGGGTCAAGATCGACGGCACGCTCTACGAGATCGACGAGGCGCCGGCGCTCGACAAGAAGCGCAAGCACGACATCGAGGTCGTGGTCGACCGCGTCGTCGTGCGCGAGGGGCTGGAGAGCCGCCTGGCGGATTCCCTGGAGACGGCGCTGGAGCTGGCCGACGGCCTGGCCTTCGCCGAGAACGCCGACGACGGCGAGCGGCTGGTCTTCTCGCAGCGCTTCGCCTGCCCGGTCTCCGGCTTCACGATCGACGAGATCGAGCCGCGGCTGTTCTCCTTCAACAACCCCTTCGGCGCCTGCCCGGCCTGCGACGGCCTGGGCGCCGACACCTTCGTCGACCCCGAGCTGGTCGCCCCCGACCCGCGGGCCTCGCTGAAGAGGGGCGCGATCGCGCCCTGGGCCGGCTCCTCCTCGCCCTACTACGCCCAGACGCTCGAGAGCCTGGCCCGCCACTTCAAGCTCTCGATGACCGCGCCCTGGGGCGAGCTGCCGGCCGAGGCGCGCACGGCGATCCTGTTCGGCACCGGCGCCACGCCGGTCAAGATGCGCTTCGACGACGGCCTGCGCGCCTACGAGACCTCGAAGCCCTTCGAGGGCGTGGTGACCAACCTGGAGCGGCGCTACCGCGAGACCGACAGCGACTGGGTGCGCGAGGAGATCGGCAAGTACCTCTCCTCCAAGCCCTGCGAGGCCTGCGGCGGCCACCGCCTGAAGCCCGAGGCCCTGGCGGTCAAGATCGCCGGCCTGCACATCGGCGAGGTCGCGCAGTTCTCGGTCGACCAGGCCCACGCCTGGTTCGCCGGCCTCTCGCCGCAGCTCAGCGACAAGCAGCGCGAGATCGCCCAGCGCATCCTCAAGGAGATCAACGAGCGGCTCGGCTTCCTGGTCGACGTCGGGCTGACCTACCTGACCCTGTCGCGCGCCTCGGCGACACTGTCGGGCGGCGAGAGCCAGCGCATCCGTCTCGCCTCGCAGATCGGCTCGGGCCTGACCGGCGTGCTCTACGTGCTCGACGAGCCCTCGATCGGCCTGCACCAGCGCGACAACGCGCGCCTGCTGGAGACGCTGAAGCGGCTGCGCGACCTCGGCAACACCGTGATCGTCGTCGAGCACGACGAGGACGCGATCCGCAGCGCCGACTGGCTGGTCGACATGGGCCCCGGCGCCGGCCAGCACGGCGGCCAGGTGATCGCCGAGGGCCTGCCGGACGAGGTCATGCAGGCGAGCGAGAGCCTGACCGGCCAGTACCTGACCGGGCGGCGGAAGATCGAGGTGCCGGAGGTGCGCCGCCGCGGCCACCGCAGGCAGAAGCTGACGGTCAAGGGCGCCACCGGCCACAACCTGACCGGCGTCGAGGCCTCGATCCCGCTCGGCACCTTCACCTGCGTGACCGGGGTCTCGGGCAGCGGCAAGTCGACCCTGATCATCGAGACGCTCTACAAGGCGCTGGCGCGGCGGCTGCACAACGCGCGCGAGGTCCCGGCGCCGCACGAGGCGCTCGAGGGCGTCGAGTTTCTCGACAAGATCATCGACATCGACCAGTCGCCGATCGGCCGCACGCCGCGCTCCAACCCGGCGACCTACACCGGCGCCTTCGGGCCGATCCGCGACTGGTTCGCCGGCCTGCCCGAGGCCAACCAGCGCGGCTACAAGCCGGGCCGCTTCTCGTTCAACGTCAAGGGCGGGCGCTGCGAGGCCTGCCAGGGCGACGGCGTCATCAAGATCGAGATGCACTTCCTGCCCGACGTCTACGTCACCTGCGACGTCTGCAAGGGCAAGCGCTACAACCGCGAGACCCTGGAGGTCACCTTCAAGGGCAAGTCGATCGCCGACGTGCTCGACATGACCGTCGAGGAGGGCGCCGAGTTCTTCCGCGCCGTGCCGACGATCCGCAACAAGCTGGAGACTCTCGAGCGGGTCGGCCTGGGCTACGTCAAGGTCGGCCAGCCGGCGACCACGCTGTCGGGCGGCGAAGCGCAGCGCGTCAAGCTGGCCAAGGAGCTGTCGCGGCGCTCGACGGGCAAGACGATCTACATCCTCGACGAGCCGACCACCGGCCTGCATTTCGAGGACGTGCGCAAGCTGCTCGAGGTGCTGCAGGCGCTGGTCGAGTCCGGCAACACCGTGGTCGTGATCGAGCACAACCTGGAGGTCATCAAGACCGCCGACTGGATTCTCGACCTGGGGCCGGACGGCGGCGACGGCGGCGGCCGGGTCGTGGCCCAGGGCACGCCGGAGCAGGTCGCGGCGACCGAAGGCAGCCACACCGGCGCCTTCCTGGCGCCCTACCTGCCGAAGGTCGCCAAGCGCACGCCAGCGGTGGGCACAGGCGACGAGACCCGCAAGCGGGCGTGACGCGGCCGCCGACACGGCACGCGGGGCTGGCGCGGCACGCCGGGCGTGCCCAGATGCCAGGGCGACAGGGCGCGACCGCCTGCGCAGGCGAGGGGCAGGAGAGATGACAGACCTACTGAGCCGACCGGACCAGCTCGACGAGGCGGCGCGCGAGCGGCTGCGCGGCGTGCTGCACTGGCTCTACGAGGAGGCCGGGCCGCTGCTGCCGCGCACCTCGCTGTTCTTCGGCGGCTTCTGCGCGGCGCTGCGCCGGGCCGGCCTGCCGGTCGAGCGGGCCAGCCTGCACCTGCGCCAGCTGCACCCGCAGTTCGCCGCGCGCACCCTGCTGTGGAACGCCGACGCCGGCGGCGCGGTCGAGCAGGACCGGCGCCACGGCGTCAGCAACACGCCGCTGTTCCTGCGCAGCCCGGTCAAGCCGATCTACGAGGGCGCCCCGGCGATCCGCCGCCGGCTCGACGGCAGCGACGCGCTCGACTACCCGGTGCTCGACGACCTCAAGGAGCAGGGCTACAGCGACTACACGATCCGGCCGGTGCGCTACTCGGCAAAGCAGCCGATGGCGCTGTCGATCGCGACCAAGGCGCCCCAGGGCTTCAGCGAGCGCGACCTGGCGATCCTCGACGCCCTGCTGACGCCCTTCGGCAGCCTGCTCGAGCTGGCCGAGACGCGGCGCACCACCGGCCTGCTGCTCGACACCTACCTCGGCCCCCAGGCCGGCCGCCAGGTGCTGGCCGGCGACATCCTGCGCGGCCAGGGCCGGCACATCGAGGCCGTGGTCTGGATGAGCGACCTGCGCAACTTCACCGAGCTGTCGAACAGCCTGCCGCTCGACAAGGTGATCACGCTGCTCGACGCCTACTTCGACGCGATGTGCGGGCCGGTGCGCGAGCGCGACGGCGAGATCCTGAAGTTCATCGGCGATTCGGTGCTGGCCGTGTTCCCGATCCCCGAGGGCCAGGCCGGCTGCCCGGTCGCCACGCACCGCGCGCTGGAGGCCGCCGAGCAGGCGATCGAGCGCCTGGAAGCGCTCAACGACGAGCTGGCCGGCCAGGAGCTGCCGCGCCTGCGCGCCGGCATCGCGCTGCACTCCGGCGAGGTCATGTACGGCAACGTCGGCGCCGCCGACCGGCTCGACTTCACGGTGATCGGCCCGGCGGTCAACCTAGTCTCGCGGCTCGGCCCGCTGGCCCGCGACCTGGATCCGCCGATCGTCGTCTCGGCCCGCCTGGCCGGCTACCTCGACCGCCCGCTGCGCCGGCTCGGCGCCTTCGCGCTCAAGGGCTTCGCCGAGACCCAGGAGGCCTACGCCCTGGCCGAGCCGGTCGAGCAGGCCGCGCAGTAGCGCGACGCCTTCGCGTCGGCATCCCGCCCCTCTCTTCCGTCATCCCCGCGCAGGCGGGGATCCAGGGCGGCGCGCTCCGAGCCCGTGGCCCTGGATTCCCGCTTTCGCGGGAATGACGAGGAAATGAAGCGGCTCGGCTGCCGCTCGCGTCCCTCAGAAGCCGACGTTGAAGCTCAGCGCCAGGCTGCCGAAGGTCTGCCACTCGTCACCGGCGAACTGCGGCGTGCGCGTGACGTGGGTGTAGCTGACGCGCCAGCTGCCGAACATCACCGCGACGCCGGCCTGCAGGTCGCCGACGAAGTTGCGCTTCTCGACCGAGTGGCTGTCCTGGAAGGTGTTGCCGTCGAGGAAGATGTCGCGCGCCACCGCCCGGCCCTCGGCGCCGGCGAAGAGGTAGAGGTCGAAGCCCTCGGTCTCCTCGAAGTAGCTCGAGCCGGGCGAACTGGGGCGGATGCGCGGCGGGCCGAAGTCGCGGTTGAGGCCGGTGCCGATGCGGAAGGTGCCGCCGACCGCGGCGTCGGTCAGCACGTTGCCGACCGTGGCGCCGACGTGCGGCATGACGTCGACCGCGAAGTCGGTGTCCTCGATCGGCTCGTAGGCCCAGCGCCACTTGGTCTGGTAGCTGAGCGCGAAGCCCGGCTCGTTCTTCAGCTGGTTCGACCAGCCGTTCGAAGGCTCGACGCCGATCAGGCCGTGGAAGGAGTTCTGGGTCTCCTCGGCCAGGGCATAGGGGCCGACCACGCCGATGTCGAGGTTCAGGGTCTCGAACTGGCCGATCTCGTCGAAGCCGCCCTCGGTCAGGTCGTCGTAGGAGACCAGGCCGAAGGACAGGAACAGCCAGCCGGCGTAGGGCCGGTCGTCCTCGATCAGCTCGCGCGCCTGGACGTTCTCCGGCGTGAAGTAGATCTGGCCGACCCCGACCGAGTAGCGCAGCTCCCGGTCGGCGTCGAAGAACGGCAGGATGCGGCCGGCCTCGCGCGGCCAGTTCTGGCAGTCGAGCTCGTCCGAGAGATAGGAGATGTGGGTGCCGGTCGTGTAGTCGCTGTCGGTGCCGGCGACCACGTCGTTCTCCAGCGCGATCGACAGGAAGCCGCCGCGCCCGGTGTCCGCGGACTCCTGGCTGCACAGCTCCTCGTCGGCGCGCGCCGGCGAGTTCGCCGCACCGGCCAGGAACAGCGGAAGCCCCGCGAGCAGCGCGGCGCCGGCGATGGTCGGAAGTTTCGGCATCTTGCCCCCTGTCTCGCGCCGCGCCCGCCGGCCTCGGACCCGAAGGTCCGGTCGCCGGCCGCGGCGACGCCACACCTCATGCAGAGCGCCTAACGCGCCCACAGCCCGGCGAGGTCCATGCGCATAGCAGAAAAAGCCGTCGAGCGGGAGATCGGCCGTCCCGGCGCGCCGTTGACCAGGAAGGCGAAGGCGCCCCAGCCGCCGTCGTCGAAGCGCAGGTAGCCGGCCAGCGCGGTCACCGAGACCGGCTCGCTGAGCCCGCCGGTCTTGACCATCAGGCGCCTGTCCCAGGCCGCGCCGTCCTCGGCCCAACTCGGCGCCGGCAGGCTGCGCTGCGGGCCGTGCTCCGGCACGGTGAGCGCGCCGAGCAGGGCCGGGAAGCTGGCGGTGCGCCGGTAGTCGCGCGCCAGCAGCTGGACCAGCTGGCGCGCCGTCAGGCGGTTCTCCGGGTCGAGACCGCTGCCGTCGAACAGCTGCGGCGACGGCGTCTGCGTGCCCGCGTCGCCCGCGGGCGCCGGGAAGGCCGAGCCCTCGGCCGCCGCGGCGACGTGGCGCGCCAGCAGCGCGCCGGCCGCCGGCAGCGAGGCCGGCGCCTGCGGGTCGAGCGCCTGCTGCAGGCCGAGCGCCAGCACGTCGGCCAGCAGGTTGTTGGAGAAGGTCAGCATCAGGTCGACCGCCTCTTCCAGCGGCTCGCCCTGGTACTCGAACAGCGGCTCGACGCCCTTGAGCGGCGCGTGGACGACGCGCACCGCGCCCTCGACGACGATCCCGGCCTGGGCCAGGAACGCGCGGAACAGCTCGCCGGCGTGGCGCGCCGGCAGGCCGAGCGAGCGGTAGAAGGTCAGGCTGAGGCCCGGCGGCAGGCGGCCGCCGACGCGCAGCCGCTCGCCCTCGCCCTCGGTGATCCGCTCCAGGTCGAGGGTCAGCCGGCCGTCGCCGGTCTCGACCTCGCCGTCGAGCACGACGCCGGGCAGCGCGAAGGGCTCCGGCAGCAGCCGCGCCGGCTCGCCGGCCCGCTCGGCGCCGACGATGGTCAGCGCCAGGGCGTTGTAGTTGACCGGCGTCGCCGAGAGCGGCGCGTCGTAGGCGTTGGCGGTGCGCCCCTCCGCCTCGCAGCGGTCCTCGACCGTGCAGGCGAGCCGGCCGAACAGCCCCTCGTCGACCACCAGGTCGCCGGTCACCCGGGCCAGGCCGCGCTGGGCGAGGCTGCGCGCCATGCGCCAGAAGTCCTCGTCGACCAGCGTCGCGTCGCCGCCGCCGCGCAGCACCAGGTCGCCCTGCAGCACGCCGCCGGCGAGCGCGCCGCGGCGCAGCACCTGCGTCGTGAAGCGGTGCGCCGGGCCCCAGGTCTCGAGCGCCAGGCTGGCGGTCGCCAGCTTGGTCGTCGAGGCCGGCGCCAGCGAGCGGTCGGCGCCGTGCGCGGCCAGCACCCGGCCGCGCTCCAGGTCGACGACCAGGCCGCCGACCGCCGCGCCCTCGGCCTCGAGCGCCGCCAGCGCCGGCAGCCCGCCGCCC
>JAUILQ010000101.1 GCA_030433005.1 Alphaproteobacteria bacterium | reverse complement strand
AACTGAGCGTCTCGTCCAATACACAGGTCTCCTTGAACGGCATCGGCAAAGTCCCCCTTTGCCGAGCAGGAAACCTGTCAACGATCTTGCCGGTCCAATCTGTCAGCTATCTTACCGGTTCGGACCTCTCCCTGCCCTCTCCGCCCCCGGGGGCGGAGAGGGAACCCCGCTTCCCTTCCGGCCTGCGCCGCGCTATAAAGAACATAACACGAACATGCGGAGGGCGCACTATGGCGCCGCTGGTGTTGATCCAGGTGGCACCGGAGCAGTTCGACGCCGCGGCGCGCTTCTACGCCCGCGCCTTCGGCCTGGTCGTCGGCCGCCGCCTCGGGCCGGACGCGCTCGAGCTCCTCGGCGCCCAGGCGCCGGTTCACCTGGTCGTGCGGCCGGCCGCCGGCCGAGACGCCGCGAGCCCGGCGCCGGTCGAGCTCGACCTGGTCGTCGACGACCTCGAGGCCGCCCGCGCCCGGGCGCTTGCCGCCGGCGCCCGCAGCGAGGGCGGGGTGCGCGACTACGCCTGGGGCAGCATCGCGCAGCTCGTCGACCCCTTCGGCAACCGCATCTGCCTGCTCGCCTTCCGACGGGACGGGCGGCGCGGCGGGCTGGCGGAGCCGGCGGCGCCCTGGCGGGGACCGAGAGGCGAAGACAGGGAGGGACGGACGCCGTGGCCGCAAGCGTGCTGATCAACATCGACGTCGACGACATCGACCGCGCCGAGTCCTTCTACGCCCGCGCCTTCGGCCTGACCGTCGGCCGGCGCCTCGGTCCCGAGGTCGTCGAGCTGCTCGGCGCCGAGGCGCCGCTCTACCTGCTCGCCAAGCCGGGCGGCAGCCGCGCCACCGCCGGCGGCCAGCGCCGGGACTACCGGCGGCACTGGACGCCGGTGCACCTCGACTTCGTGGTCGAGGACCTCGACGCCGCGCTGGCCCGTGCCCTGGAGGCCGGCGCCGGCCTGGAGGGCGAGATCCGCGAGCACGACTGGGGCCGCATCGCGGCGCTCGCCGACCCCTTCGGCCACGGCATCTGCCTGCTGCAGTTCAAGGGCCGCGGCTACGACGAACTCGCCGGGTGAGCGCTATTCGCAGACCCGGTAGCCGCTGGAGCGCCGCTTGACGTCGAGGTGCAGGTGGTCGGCGTGCGCGGCGTCGGTGGTCGGGCCCAGCACCGTCGTGAAGTAGGCGCAGGCGCCGCCGCGGATCGCCGCCTGGAAGGCCCGTCGCGGCTCGGCGCTCTCGGGCCGCGGCGCGATCAGCATGGCGCTGTCGTCGGCGAAGCGCAGGCCGAGCACGTCCAGGGCGTTGGCGAAGGCGTGCTGGCTCGGCGTGCCGCTGCCGGCGCGGCCGCGGCAGAAGTAGCTGGTCGAGGCGACCAGCGTCTCGACCTCGGTGCCGAGATGCAGGCGCGCCGAGGGCTGCACGACCTCATCGGCCCAGCGCGCCACCGCCAGGGCCGCCTCGCAGCGCAGCAGCACGTTGGGCCCGTCGAGCGCGATACCGCCCGGCAGGCCATCGAGCAGCAGCGGCCGCTCGGCGCCGCAGCCGTTGTCGTCGATCGGCTCGGCGACGGAGAAGGTCGCGCCGAGTTGCCGCAGCTCGTCCTCGCAGCGCTCGGCCGCCGCCTCGTCGAAGGCAGGGCGCTCGTCCGCCAGCGCCTCGGCGCTCGCGATGCCGGCCGGTTCCTCCGGGTCGGGCGTCGGCTGCGTCACCACGGCCGCGTCGGCGTCTTCCGCCTCGGCCGGTCCGGCATCCTTCTCCGAGGCGGCATCCGCGTCCCGCCCTTCCTGCCCGGCGCCCCCGGCGCCGCTGCCCTCCTCGGCCTCGATCGCCGCCTCGTCCGCCGCCTCGTCCGGGCCGGCGTCCGGCGTGGCCGCCACGCTGCCCAGCCCGGCCGGCTTCGGTGGCGAGGCCTCCAGCGGCGCCTCGGGATCCGACCAGTCGGCGACCGGGTCCGGCCCTCCGTAGACGATCGGCCGGAGCGGCGGCAGCGGCACAGCGCCCTCTTCGAAGGTCGCGGCGGCCCCCGGACCGGCGCTTCCCAGCACGAGGAACAGGGCGACGCAGGCCCCTCGCCGGAGGGCTCCGGCGCCCCTCACCGCACCCGAGTCCTTAACCGGACGTGCCTCACTGGGCGGCGGTCTCCTTCGCCCCGCTCGCGCCGACGGCTTCGGTCCCGGCCTCGGAGTCGGGATCGAGGAAGACGACCTTGGTGCCCTCGCGCACCAGCTCGGCCAGCTCGCGGGCATCCCAGTTGGTCAGGCGCACGCAGCCGTGCGACCAGGACTTGTCGACCTCGGCCGGCTCGGCGGTGCCGTGGATCCCGTAGGTCGGCTCGGTGAGGTCGATCCAGACGCTGCCCACGGGCCCGTTCGGACCGGGCGGCAGGACCAGGCGCTCCTCGATGCCGTCCTCGACGAAGTTGATCTTCGGGTCGTAGGTGTAGGTCGGGTCGATGGCGACAGTGCGCACCTGGTGCTCGCCGCTCGGCCCCGGATTGTCCTTGCTGCCGACGGTCGCCGGGTAGAAGGCGACCAGCAGGCCCTCGGCGTCGAAGGCGCGCAGGCCGCCGGCCGCGCCGTCGACCTCGATCGATTCGACCGTCGGCTCCTCGAGCGGCGGGCCCGGGTCGGCGACCACGACAACCGTGCCGGCCTTGGCGAAGTCCTTGTCGGGATTGAGCTCGGCCAGCAGCTCGCGGTCCATGTGAAAGCGTTCGGCCAGCATCTCGAGCGGACCCGTGTAGGCGATGCGCTCCAGCTCGGCGAGCTTGCGGTAGTCCTCGGGCACCTGCTCCAGGAAGGGGCCCTCGAGATCGGCCTCGGTGATCTCGTAGTCGACCAGCACCGGCGCGATGTCCTCCGGCGCCAGCGCCGCCCAGAGGTCGGCATCGAGCACGCCGTCCGGCTGCAGGCTCTCGGCGAACTCCAGCGCGGTCAGCGCCTTGACCACGTTCTCGCCCTCGTAGCCGTCGATCACGCCGGGCGAGAAGCCGCGCCGGTCGAGCAGGATCTGCAGCTTGGCGACCAGCGCCCGGCCGAGCGGCCCGCCCTCGAAGCTCGCCTCCTCGACGGCCCGGGCGGTCAGGCCGGCGGCCTCGGCGCGCGCCGCCGGCGCGGACGCCAGCAACGGCCCGGCGGCCAGGCAGAGCGCGGCGGCGAGGGCGGCGCTGCGAAACGGCGACGGCGGGTCGAGCGGCACGGGCATCCGACGGGTTCCTTTCCCGGAGGAAGAGATCCGGTTCAAACGGCCGAGCCGCCGGTTCCGTTCCGCCGGCCCGCCGCCGGCAGCCGCTTGACGCTCCCCGGCTTGCGTGCGACGACGCTGGCTCGCTGTCGACAATCCGTTTTCGCTGGGGGGCCCGTCGCCTTGTCCGACCTGCTGACCACGCTGCTCGCCGAACGTCCCTGGCTGATCGCCGACGGGGCCACCGGCACCAACCTCTTCGCCATGGGCCTGCAGCACGGCGACGCGCCCGAGCTGTGGAACCTGGAGGAGCCGGAGAAGGTGCGCGCGCACTACCGCAGCTTCATCGAGGCCGGCAGCGACATCGTGCTGACCAACTCCTTCGGCGGCACCGCCAACAGGCTGAAGCTGCACGGCGCCCAGGACCGCGTGCGCGAGATCAACGAGGCGGCCGCCCGCCTGCTCGCCGAGGAGATCGCGGCGGCCGGACGGCCGGTCGTCAACGCCGGCTCGGTCGGCCCGACCGGCGACCTGCTGGAGCCGCTCGGCCCGCTGACCTTCGAGGAGGCGGTCGCCGCCTTCCGGGCGCAGTGCGAGGGCCTGAAGGCCGGCGGCGCCGACGTCGCCTGGATCGAGACCATGTCCTCGCCCGAGGAGCTCAAGGCGGCGATCCAGGGTGCCGACGAGGCCGGCCTGCCGGTCACCTGCACGCTGTCGTTCGATACCAACGGCCGGACCATGATGGGCGTGACGCCGGGCGACCTCGCCGGCCTCGCCCACGCGGTGCGGCCGGCGCCGATCGCCTTCGGCGGCAACTGCGGCACCGGCGCCGCCGAGCTGGTCGCCGCCCTGGTCCAGATGCGCGACGCCACCGGCCCGACCGACGTGGTCATCGCCAAGGCGAACTGCGGCATCCCCGAGTTCGTCGACGGCGAGGTCGTCTACAACGGCACGCCCGAGCTGATGTCGCGCTACGCCGTCATGGCCCGCGACAGCGGCGCGCGGATCATCGGCGGCTGCTGCGGCACCACGCCGGACCACATCCGCGCCATGCGCGCGACCCTGGAACAGACGCCGCCGGGCGAGGCGCCGAGCGTCGAGGCCGTCGTCGAGGCCCTCGGCAGCGTCTCGGCCGGCGGCCAGGGCCAGGCGCCGGGCGAGGGCGCCGGCCGGCGCGGCGGCCGTCGGCGCCGGGGCTGAGGCGGCGCGACAGCTCTCCCTCCGGGAGAAGATGTCCGGCGCTCAGGCCTGAACCGCCTCCCAGCCATCGAGCGCCGCTTCCAGCTCCTCGATCGAGCCCAGGACGCGGTGCGCCAGCGGCGCCAGGTCCTCGGCGGCGCTGCTGCCGGTCAGCACGCCGATGCGCAGGCCGGCGCCGCCGGCCTCGGCCATCTCCAGGTCGTGCAAATTGTCGCCGACGACGCAGACCGTCTCGGGCGCGAGGCCGCTGGCCGCGCAGAAGGCGCGCAGCATGCCCGGGCTGGGCTTGTGGCCGTGGCCGCTGTCGTAGCCGGCCAGGAAGGCCAGCTTGCCGGCGATGCCGAAGCGCTCGACCGAGGCCGCCGTCGCCGCCTCGCTGTCGTTCGACACGACGGCCAGGCTGAGCCCGCGCGCGACCAGGCGGTCGAACAGCGCCGGCAGGTCGGTGACCGGCGCGGCGTTGGCCAGCCCCTCCTCGGTGAAGATGCGGTCGAGCAGCGGCACCAGCTCGTCGCAGCGCCGGTGCGGCAGCTCGGGCAGCCAGAGCGCCGCGATCTCGTTGGTGTTGCCGGCGGCGATGGTCGAGCCCGGGGCGACACGGTCGGTCTCCGGGTCGTGGCCGGACAGCGCCAGCAGCCGGGCCGCCACGGCCTCGTTGCCGCCGGCCGCCGCCCGTGCCGCCGACCAGTTCACCGGCCGCCAGGTGCGGTGGTAGTCGAACAGCGTGCCGTCCTTGTCGAAGACGACCGCCCGGATCGCGCGCTCCGCGGTCATGCGGCGACCCCGCTGCCGTGGGTCGGCTTGCCGAGGATGCCGCGATAGATCTCCTCGTCGCCGCAGACGCCGGCGGCCTTGCCGTCCTCGGTCAGGACGACCGGCCGGCCGGTCGCCTGGCGCAGCTCGATGGCCGCGCGCATCGAGAGGTCGACCGGCGCGACCACCAGGGCGTCCTGCGGCAGCCCCGAGAGCTCCAGCCCCTCATGGTACTCCACCAGGCTGCCCGCGGCGCCGTCGAGCGAGGCCGCCTTCGGCCGCCCCTCGCCGTCCAGCTCCAGGCGCAGCCGGCCGGCGCGGTCGAGCAGCAGGCTGTCGCCCTCGCGTGCCAGCTCGGCGACCGGGGTCATCAGCGAGCCGCCGCGCAGCACGCGCAGCGGGTTCATGTGCGCCACGAACTCGGCGACGTAGTCGTTCGCGGGGTCGAGCACGATCTGCTCCGGCGTGCCAACCTGGACGATCCGGCCGCCTTCCATGATGGCGATGCGGTTGCCGAGCTTCATCGCCTCGTCGAGGTCGTGGCTGACGAAGAGGATGGTCTTGTGCAGCTCGCGCTGCAGCGCCAGCAGGTCGTCCTGCAGCTTGTCGCGGATCAGCGGGTCGAGCGCCGAGAAGGGCTCGTCCATCAGCAGGATGTCGGCGTCGGTGGCGAAGGCGCGGGCCAGGCCGACGCGCTGCTGCATGCCGCCGGACAGCTCGTGGGCGTACTTGCCGCCCCACTCGTCGAGGCCGACCAGCTTCAGCTTCTCGCCGACGATGCGCTCGCGCTCGGCCTTCGACAGTCCGCGCAGCTCCAGGCCGAAGCCGACGTTCTCGGCGACCGTGCGCCAGGGCAGCAGGGCGAACTGCTGGAACACCATCGCGATGCGCTCGGTGCGCAGCTTGCGCAGCGTCGCGGCGTTGCAGCTGGCGACGTCGACCTCTCGGCCCTCGTGCTCGACCAGGACGCGGCCGCGGGTCACGGGGTTGAGGCCGTTGACGGCGCGAAGCAGGGTCGACTTGCCCGAGCCCGACAGGCCCATGAGCACGCAGATCTCGCCCTTCTCGATGGCCAGGCTGGCGTCGGCGACGCCGAGCACCTGGCCGGTCTCCTCGATGATCTCGGAGCGCGTCCGGCCGGCATCGAGCAGCGGCAGGGCGCTCTTCGGCTGCTCGCCGAAGACGATGTCGACCTTCTCGAAGCTGACGGCGGCCATGGTCACGAGCCTCCCTTGCCGCGGTTCGGCTGGCGCGCCACGCGGTCGAGGATGATCGCCAGCACGACGATCGCGAGGCCGGCCTCGAAGCCGCGGCCGATGTCGACCGTGTTGAGCGCGCGCACCACCGGCTTGCCGAGGCCGTCGGCGCCGACCAGCGCGGCGATCACGACCATCGAGAGCGACAGCATGATGCACTGGGTCAGGCCGGCCATGATGGTCGGCAGGGCGTGCGGCAGCTCGACCTTCCAGAGCAGCTGGCTGCGGGTCGCGCCGAAGGCCTGGCCGGCCTCGAGCAGCTGCTTGGGCACCGAGGAGATGCCGAGCTGGGTCAGGCGGATCGGCGCGGGAATCGCGAAGATCACCGTCGAGATCAGGCCGGGCACGACGCCGAGGCCGAACAGGATGAGCGTCGGGATCAGGTAGACGAAGGTCGGGATCGTCTGCATCAGGTCGAGGATCGGCCGCAGCACGGTGAACAGCCAGGGCCGGTGCGCGGCGGCGATGCCGAGCGGCACGCCGACCGCCATGCACAGGAAGGTCGCCCACATCACCAGCGCCAGCGTCTCGACCGTCGCCTCCCAGTAGCCGAGGTTGAGCACCAGCAGCAGCGACAGCAGCGTGCCGGTGACCAGCACCCAGGAGCGCTGCATGAACCAGGCGAGAGCGGCGATCGCCGCGATCAGCGCCAGCGGCGGCACCCAGAGCAGGATGTCGATCAGGCCGTCGATCAGGAAGCCGAAGACGTCCGAGATCAGGTTGAAGAACCCGGCCGCGTAGGCGTTGATGAAGTCGACGAAGTTTCGCATCCACGCGCCCAGCGGGATGCGATAGCTCGTGAACCACTCTTCCATGAGGCGCGCCCCCCTGGCGGACGATCGGGATCAGGCCGGACCGCCGGCCCCGTGCCCCCGCGCGCAGCGCGAGGGCGGGGCCGGCGTCGTCGTCCGGGCGCCGTCGCTAGAGCCCCAGCGCCGACTTG
>JAUILQ010000100.1 GCA_030433005.1 Alphaproteobacteria bacterium | reverse complement strand
CCATCGCCGACGTCGACCTGGCGGAGAGCAGCGGCCCGACCAACCAGGCGACGACCACCGTGAGCGTGACCAACGGCACGCTGACGGTCACCGCCACGGGCCACGGCGCAACGGTCTCCGGCAGCGGCTCTGGCAGCGTCACCCTGAGCGGCACGGCGGCGCAGGTGAACGCGGCGCTGGCGGGGCTGACCTACCGCGGCACGGCGAACTTCAACGGCGCCGACACGCTGACGGTGGCGACCGGCGACCAGGCGAACAGCGGCTCGGGCGGGGCGCTCTCCGACAGTGACACCGTTGCGATCACCGTGACGCCGGTGAACGACGCGCCGGTGAACACGGTGCCGTCGGCGCAGACGGTGGCGGAGGACACGAACCTCGTGTTCTCCAGCGCCAACGGCAACGCCATCACCATCGCCGACGTCGACCTCGCCGAGAGCTCGGGCCCGACCAACCAGGCGACGACCACGGTGAGCGTGACCAACGGCACGCTGACGGTCACCGCCACGGGCCACGGGGCGACCGTGTCCGGCAGCGGCTCGGGCACGGTGACGCTGAGCGGCACGGCGGCGCAGGTGAACGCGGCGCTGGCGGGGCTGACCTACCGGGGCACGGCGAACTTCAACGGGTCGGACACCCTGACGGTGGCGACCGGCGACCAGGCCAACAGCGGCTCGGGCGGGGCGCTCTCGGACAGCGACACGGTGGCGATCACGGTGACGCCGGTGAACGACGCGCCGGTGAACACGGTCCCGGCGGCGCAGAGCGTGGCCGAGGACACAAACCTCGTGTTCTCCAGCGCCAACGGCAACGCCATCACCATCGCGGACGTCGACCTGGCCGAGAGCGGCGGCCCGACCAACCAGGCGACGACCACGGTGAGCGTGACCAACGGCACCCTCACCATTACGGCGACCGGCCACGGCGCGACGGTGTCGGGCAGCGGCGGTACCACTGTCACCTTGCGAGGCACGCAGGCCCAGGTGAACGCGGCGCTCGAGGGGCTAACCTTCAGCCCGACGACCAACTTCTTCGGCACCGCAACTCTGACGATATCGACCCAGGACGAAGCCAACAGCGGCGCTGGCGGCGCCCTCTCGGACAGCGACAGCGTCTCGATCGCGGTCGGCGCGGTCGTCGACCAGCCGGCTCTGACCGTCGCGCCGGCGAGCGGCAACGAGGACGGGACGATCCCGCTCTCGATCACCACCGACCTCAGCGACGATGGCTCCGGGGTCCAGGAGATCGTGGTCAGCGGCATTCCCTCGGGGGCCGTGCTGGTCACGAACTCCGGCCAGATCCTGACGCCGAGCGGCGGCAGCTTCACGCTGACCCCGGGTCAGGTTTCCGGTCTGTCGATCCGGCCGCCGGCGAACAGCGACGTCGACTTCGACCTCACGGTCACGGCGCGCAGCACCGTCGGCGGCGTCACCCTGGAGACCCAGGGCACCCTGTCGGTCCAGGTCGCGGCCATCGCCGACGTGCCGGAGAGCCTGACGGTGCCTTCGGCGATCACCGTCGCCCAGGGCGGCAGCGCCGGGGCGACGATCGGCGCCAGCCTGACCGACCTCGACGGCTCCGAGACGCTGTCCCACCGTCTGACCGGCATCCCCGCCGGCATGACCTTCGTGAACGGCGCGGGACAGAGCTTCACGCCGAGCGGCGGCACGCTGGAGCTCACCCGGGCCCAGGCCCAGGGCCTGACCCTGCAGGCCGGCAGCGCGGCAGCCGGCAGCTACACCATCGGCATGGCGGCGATCTCCACAGAGGCGATCGGCGGCAGCACCGCGCAAGCGACCCGCAGCTTCCAGGTGACGGTCACCGCTTCGGGCGGGACCGGCGGGCCGGGGGGACCGGGCGTGACGCCACTGCCGCCGACCGGCACCCCGGCGCCGCCGCCGCCAGCCCCGCGCGGCTTCCCGCCGGGCGGCCCGACGCCGCCGGCACCGGCCGGCCTGACCGTCTCGCAGCCGCCGGGCACCGACGGCGGCCAGACCGGAGGAGGCATCGGCTTCGGTGGCGGCAACCTGTTCGGCGGCGGTTTCTTCGGCGCCGGCGACGGCCTGTTCGGCGGGGCGCTGGGCGGTGAGCAGCCGGGCAGCCTGACCCTGACCCTGACCGGCAGCGTCAACGACCAGGTGCTGCTGACCACCGTCACCCGGCAGTTCCAGGTGCCTGAGGGCACTTTCCGCCACTCCGACCCGCAGGCGCAGCTGGTCTACGCCGCCGAGCTTGCGAGCGGTGATCCCCTGCCGAGCTGGCTGAGCTTCGATCCCAGCACCCTTACCTTCACCGGCGCTCCGCCGACGGGGGCCGAGGGGACGGTCGAGATCGCGCTTTCGGCGCGCGACGAGGAAGGCAACGAGGCGACCGCCAACTTCCGCCTGATCATCACCAGCGGCGAGCAGACGGACGGCGAACCGCCGCCGCCGCAGGGCCCGGTTGCCGGCGGCGAGGACCAGCCGCAGCAGGGCGGACTGCAGGCGCCGCCCGAGCAGCAGGGATCGCTGCCGCCCGAGCTCCTGCGGTTCGGCGATCAGTCGCAGCTCGCTGCCGAGGAACTGGGCCTGCTGCCGATCCGCTGGCTGCCGGCCGACAGCGAGGCCAGCGCGCTGCTGCAGCAGGCCGAGGTTCCGGCCGGGCGCCAGGGCTTCACGATGCAACTGCACGACGCAGGCCGCGGCGGCCTCTATGCGGAGGCTCGCGCGCTGCTCGAGAGCCTCAAGCGGGCGGCCGATGGCGAGCGGGGCGAGGGGACTGTGGACGAGGCATGAGATCAGTGGCAGCAGGCGTCCGGGCGAGGGATACCAGTTCGATGACGAGCCGAGCCGTGGCGTCGTGCCGGCGGCCCGGCGCGTACGCGCGTTCCGCCGCGACCGGCGCCCTGGCGCTGATTCTGGCGTCCTGCACGGTTTCGACCGAGCCGATCGAGCCGCAGGAGACCTTCGAGCGCGCGATCCAGGACCGCCAGCAGCTGACCGAGCACCAGGCGCCGGTCACCGGCCCGATCACGCTCTACGAGGCGATCGCCCGGGCGCTGCTCTACAACCTCGACCAGCGCGTCGCGCTGATGGAGGAGGCGCTCCAGGCGCAGCAGCTCGACCTCGTCTCCCTGGAGATGCTGCCCGACCTCTCGGCCGGCGCCGGCTACGACTGGCGATCGAACGAGAACGCGACCTCGAGCAAGTCCTACCAGACCGGGCAGCAATCGCTCGAGCCCTCGGTCTCCACCGACCAGCGCCTGCAGACCGCGGATCTGACCTTCTCCTGGAATCTGCTCGACTTCGGGGTGAGCTACTTCCAGGCCAAGCAGCAGGGCGACCGGGTGCTGATCGCCGCCGAGCGCCGCCGCAAGGTCGTCAGCGACGTCGTCCAGCAGGTGCGCATCGCCTTCTGGCAGGCGGCGACCGCCCAGCGGCTGCTGCGCACCATCGACCCGCTGCTGGTCGAGGCCGAGGAGGCGCTCGGGCGCGCCGAGCAGATCGAAGCCCTGCGCCTGCAGTCGCCGCTGGAATCGCTGCGCTACCGCAAGAGCCTGCTCGACATCATGCGCCAGCTGCGCGGCCTGCGCTCCGACCTGGTGCAGTCGAAGTCGCGCCTCGGCTCGCTGATGAACCTCGACGTCGGCATCGAGTTCACCGTCGCCGAGCCGGACCTCGAGGAGGTGCCGATCCCGGAGATCGACGCGCCGCTCGAGCAGCTCGAGATGCTGGCGCTGCTCAACCGGCCGGAGCTGCGCGAGGAGGACTACCAGAAGCGGATCAGCCACCACGAGGTGCGCAAGGCGATGCTGCGCATGCTGCCGAGCCTGAACTTCACCTCGAGCTACAATTACGACTCCAACTCCTATGCGGTGAACAACACCTGGGCCGAAGCCGGGCTGCGCGCCGCCTGGAACCTGGTCACGCTGATCTCCGGCCCGAAGGCGGTCGAGGTCGCGGAAGCGCAGATCACCGTCGCCGAGACGCGGCGTCTGGCGCTGTCCATGGCCGTGCTGACCCAGGTCAACCTGGCCTACCGCCAGTACGAGCGCAGCCGCATCGACTACGACTACGCCTCCGAGCTGGAGAAGATCGAGCGGCGCATCTACGAGATCGTGCAGATCAACGAGCTCGGCAACGCCGCCTCCCAGCTGGAGCGGATCCGCAGCGCGACCCAGGCGATCGCCGCCGAGCTGCAGCGCGACCAGAGCCTGGCGGACCTGCAGTCGGCGCTGGGCAACATCTACTCGGCGCTCGGCCTCGACCCGCTGCCCGACGCGATCGAATCGACCGACCTCGCGACCGTCACCGAGGCGGTCAAGGCGATCGCGGTGCGCTGGGAGAACGCCCAGTTCCCCGAACTGCCGGCGGTGGTCGAGGCGCGCCTCGGCTATGGCGAGGACGCGGCGGCGGCGGCAGGCGACGCCACGCCCGCACCGGCGCCGGCCACAGAAGCCGCGCCGGCGACCGGGCCGGCCCAGCAGGCCGGGGCGGACCAACAGGATGGCATCGTGGATCGGATACTGGCGTGGAACTTCTCCTTCTAGCGGCAAGGGCGACGCGAGCCGGGCGGCGGCGGGCCCTCGGGGCGGCTGCCTGCCTCGGCCTGGCGGCGGCCGCCATCGCCTCCTGCCTGACCGGCCCGGCGCAGGCGCAGAGCGAGCTGCTGGCCGCCGTCGAGAGCGCGAGGCCCGAGATCCGGGCCCAGCTCAGGGCGCCGCGCAGCACCACCCTGGCGAGCGGCATGGCGGGGCGCATCGACTTCCTGGAGCTGCGCGACGGCGACCGCTTCGAAGAGGGCCAGGTGCTGGTGCGCTTCGACTGCGAGGCGGTGCAGTACAACGCGGCGATCGCCCGCGCCCTGCGGAACAAGGCGGCGAAGGTCTACGAGAACAAGCGGCGCCTGGGCCAGCTCGGCTCGATCGCCGCGCTCGACATCGACGTCGCGGCCGCCGACCTGGCGCAGGCCAGCGCCGAGGTCGATCTCGCGGAGGAGCGGCTGTCGCGCTGCGAGATCAAGGCGCCCTTTCCGGGGATCACGGCGGAGGTGCCGGTCAAGCGCTACCAGTATGTCAACGAGGGCGAGCCGCTGATGCAGATCCTCGACGACCGCGAGCTCGAAGTCGAGATGCTGCTGCCCTCGATCTGGCTGCTCTATCTCGATGTCGGCGAGCGCTTCGGCCTGACCCTCGACGAGACCGGAAAGACCTACGAAGCGACCCTGGTGCGCTTCTCCGGCCGCATCGATGCGGTGAGCCAGACGATCAAGGCCTATGGGCGGGTCGAGGGCGACAATCCCGAGCTGCTGGCCGGCATGAGCGGCCGCGCCAGCTTCCCGCAGGTCCCCTGATGTTCGTGAGGACCGCGCCTTGACCGAGGGACTCAATCGCCAGCTCCTGCGCCTGACCATGCTGCTGCAGCTGCAGGACCGGGCGCGGCGGGCCGCCTCGGTCGAGGAGCTGGCCTTTGTGCTGGTCAACGAGACCCACGCCTTCCTGCCCTACCAGCACTGCGCGCTCTGGGAGCCGGTCGGCCGTCACGGCCGGGTCGTCGCGGTCTCGGGGGTCGCGGTGCCGGACCGCAACGCTCCCTATCCGCAGTGGCTGCAGCGGCTCTGTGCGGCCAAGGCCAAGGGTGCCGACGCCCTGGAGATCCATGCCTTCGGCGCCAGGGACCTGCCGCCGGCGGTCGCCGACAGCTGGCAGGAGTGGTTCTCCTCCCAGGCCCTCTGGCTGCCGCTGCCGGACCGCCAGGGCCGTCTCGGCGCCGCCATCGTCATGGCCCGCGCGACGCCCTGGACCGACTACGACCGCCATCTCTTCAGCTACCTCGCCGGCTCCTACGCCCAGGCCTGGCAGCTGCGCCGGCATGGCGCCCGCCGGCGCGGCGGCGGCGGGCGGCGCCTGGCCAAGGGGCTGGCCGCCGCCGTGCTGCTGGCCCTGGTCGTCGGCGCCGGGCTGCTGCCGGTGCGCCAGTCGACGCTGGCCTCGGCGGAGGTCGTCTCCGGCCATCCGGCGCTGGTGCGCGCGCCCTTCGACGGCGTCGTCGACGACGTCCTGGTTGAGCCGAACCAGCCGGTGGCCGCCGGCGCGCGCCTCTTCTCGCTGGACGAGACGCGGCTGCGCAACCGCCTGGAGGTCGCCCGCAAGGCCCGCGAGGTCGCCGAGGCGGAGTACCGCCAGACCGCCCAGCAGGCGGTGCTCGACCCCCGGGCCCGCGCCTCGATGGCGACCCTCAAGGGCCGGCTCGACGAGGCCGCGGCCGACCTCGCCTACATCGAATCGCTGTTCGACCGCCTGCACGTAACGGCGCCGCGAGACGGCCTGGCGATCTTCGACGCCAAGAGCGACTGGATCGGCAAGCCGGTCTCGATCGGCGAGAAGATCATGACGCTGGCCGAGCCGACCGACGTCGCCCTGGAGATGCACCTGCCGGTCAAGGACGCGATCGCGCTGAAGCCGGGCGACGAGGTGCTGCTGTTCCTCAATTTCTCCCCCGACCGGCCGATCGCCGCCCGGCTGGAGAGCCAGAGCTACAAGGCTTCCCCCTCGCCCGAGGGCACGCTCGCCTATCGGCTCAAGGCGCAGTTCGCGGACTATGATCCCAGCCTGCGCATCGGCCTCAAGGGGACGGCGAAGATCTATGGCGAGCAGGCGCCGCTGGCCTTCCACGTCCTGCGGCGGCCGATCGGCGTGGTGCGCTCTTGGCTGGGCCTCTGAGCCCCGCCGGCGCGGCCGCCGGCAGCGGTGGACTGACTATCGGTCAGTCGCTCGCCGCGGCGCCGGCTGCGCCGGCGTCCCGACGCCTGCCGCCGCTGCGCGAAGACCTGGCGCTGCACCAGGGACCGCGCAGCGCCGACGGCGCGCCGACCTGGACGCTCTACGACCCGGCGGCCAACCGCTTCCTGCGCATCGGCTGGCTGGAGTTCGAGATCCTGTCGCGCTGGGCGCTCGGCGAGCCGCAGGCGATCGCCCGGGCGATCGCGCGCGAGACTCCGATCCCGGCCGACGCCGAGGACGTCGAGCGCTTCAGGCGCTTCGCCGATTCGGCCGGGCTGCTGCGCACCGCCGACGCCGAGCACACCGAGCGCCTGAAGGCCGAGCTCGAGCGGCGGCGCCAGAGCCCGCTCGCCTGGCTGATCAAGAACTACCTCTTCGTGCGCGTGCCGCTGATCCGCCCCGAGGCCTTCCTGGAGCGCACCGCGCCGGCCATGGATTTCCTGTTCCGGGCCTGGTTCCGCTGGCTGGTCCTGGCGGCGGCCGTGATCGGGGTGTTTCTGGTGAGCCGCCAGTGGGAGAGCTTCGTCAACTCCTTCCCCTACCTCTTCACCACGCTGGGCGCGCTGACCGCGGCCGTGGCCCTGAGCGTCTCCAAGGTGCTGCACGAGCTCGGCCATGCCTACGCCAGCAAGCGCTACGGCTGCCGCGTGACGACCATGGGCGTCGCCTTCCTGGTGCTCTGGCCGGTGCACCAGGAAG
>JAUILQ010000045.1 GCA_030433005.1 Alphaproteobacteria bacterium | reverse complement strand
GTCATCGGCATGTTCCTGGACTCGATCGGCATCCTGGTGCTGACGCTGCCGTTCATGGTGCCGCTGGTCGAGGGCTACGGCTTCGACCTGGTGTGGTTCGGCGTCGTCGTGATCAAGCTGCTGGAGATCGGCCTGATCACGCCGCCGATCGGGCTCAACGTCTTCGTCATCCGGGCCTGCACGCCGGAGGGCATAACGCTGGAGCAGATCTTCCGCGGCGTCGCGGCCTTCCTGCTGCTCGACCTGCTGGTGCTGCTGGCGATCCTGACGATCCCCGGGCTGTCGCTCTGGATTCCGGGCGTGCCGTTCTAGCGTCGCCAGGGCGTCGCCAGGGCGACGGCACCATGGCGACGGCGGCTTGCGACGCGAGCGCCGGCACCGCAGGCTCGCTCGCCGTACCAATTGCCCCAATATTTTCCATAATATACATTATGCGCGTTCTGGATCGGGATCGGCGCCATCTCGGCCCGCGGTCACGCCGGGGCTCCCCCGGCCTCGCTCCGGCGCCAATCTTGAGACAGAGAGCGCGCAGCTAAGCCTCTGAATTTTCGCCGTTCGTCTCGGCCCCGCGGTGCCACCAGCGCTTCGCCACCAAGTGGGTGATCGCGATGTAGCCGAGGATCGAGGCTGGCCCGACGACGGAATCGAAGGCGACCCAGCGGTCGGTCGAGAGGCTGCGCCAGACGATCTCGTTGAGCAGCGCCAGCGACAGCGCCAGGGCGATCCAGCCGGCGGTCAGCACGCGCCAGCCGCGCCGTGTCAGCTGCAGCTGGTTGGCGAAGACGCGCTCCAGGAAGCTCGGCCGGAAGGCCAGGCCGACGAGCAGCGCCAGCGCGAACAGGCCCCGGCCGATCGTCGGCTTCATCTTGATGAAGCGCTCGTCGTCGAACAGCAGGCCGGCAGCACCGAGGCCGAGCACGATGCACAGGGTCGCCAGCGCGACCAGCGGCACCTTTCGGGCGGTGAACCAGCCGACCGCGACGGCCGCCAGGGTCGCCAGCATCACCGCCGCGGTCGCCGCCCGGAAGCTCCAGGCGAAATTGACGATCAGGAAGACGACGGCCGGCCCGAGCTCGAGCAGCACCGGTTGCGACAGCAGGCTCTGGCGAAGTCGGGACATCGGGGCGGCACGCTAGTGGCTCCCGGGCCGCGGCACAATCGGAGGCCGCTTCCCGGGCGGCTCCCAGGTGCTCAGCGGACCCGCGGTCAGTCGCATTGCTTTCCACACGCGGCATCGGCTGGCCGCGCGGACGACGGGTCGCAGCTACCTGCCGGCTCTCCGGGCCTCGGTCTCTAGACCGGATCGCGAGCGGATCGTTCAATCCGGTCGCGCGACTCCGACTCTAGAGGGCGCAGCGGCACAGGGTGGAGCAGACCAAGCAGCTCTTGCCGGGGCCGGCGCGCAGGTCCAGGTCCTCGACCTCGATCTGCGCGTACGCGAGGGAGGCGACGTTGGGCACGCAGGTCACTTTGCCCTTGGCGCCGTCCTCGGCGCCGCCCAGGCCCAGGTCGTCGATCGCGTGGTCTTTGCCGCTCATGGGAAACTCCGCATTATGAGAGAATCGGCCGGTCGAAACACTCAGATCGGGAATCACCCTGACATCGGCACGCAAAGAGCGTCAAGCTGCCGCAGCCAGGGACGCACAGTCCGGCGCGTCGGAAACACCAATCGCTGCGTGAGGCCGCTCCAGGGACCGGCTCCGGCCCCGGGCATCCTCCGGGACCGAGGCAAGAACAGCGGCCAACCGACCAGCTCCGCGATCCGGACAGCTTGATCTGTCGGTGACGTCGGCGGCCCCTGCCCCCGTCTCTTCGCCTGACGTCTCTTCACCTGCCGTCTCTTCGCCCGCCGTAGTCTCATCCGGCCGCTTTCTCACAGGCCTTTAACTGTCGGCAGCCGTCCCGGCTCGCTAGACTGCACGCATCAGGACCACGGCTGAGGGCCGTAGAGGCAGGGGATCGAGGACCACGATGGAACACCGCCCGATCGAGGAACTGCTGCAGGAGCTGTCGCTGGCCGGCGACCCCGAGGCGGTGATCCGCGACCACATCTTCGACTTCATGGAGGCGATCGCCGAGTCGCCGGGCGCGCGCTGGAGCCCCGGCCAGCCGCTGCGGCTGTTCCTGGCCGGCTACAACGGCTCGGGCAACACCGGCGCCGACGTGCGGGTCTGCGAGATGGTCCGCCAGTTCAAGGCGATCGTCGGGCCCGAGCTGCTGGAGCCCGGCCTGCTGATGGTCAAGGAGCACCTGCCCCAGGACCTCTTCCCCGAGGTCGGCTTCGAGCTCGGCGACCTCTACATGCCGGTGCTGATGGCCCAGAAGATCCGCGGCTACCATGGCGTCGTCACCTGCGAGGGCTCGATGTTCAAGTCGAGCCATGCCGACCTCTTCACCATGCTGATGGCCAGCGCGCTCGGCCTGGGCGCGGCCGCCGGCAAGCCGGCGATCGGCTACGGCGCCGACGCCGGCAAGATGACCCCTGCCCTGCGCGAGTTCGTCGCCGAGACCTGCCGCGACGCCTTCGTAATCTCGCGCAGCAAGGCCTCGGCCGAACTGCTCGAAGACCTGGGACTGCGCGTCGAGAGCGGCGCCGACACCGCCTGGACCTTCGACCCCTCGCCACGCTCGCGCGCCGAGGCGCTGCTGCGCGCCGCCGGCTGGGACGGCGCGGCGCCGGTCATCGGCATCGCCCCGGTCAATCCCTTCTGGTGGCCGGCGCGCATCGACCCGGTCAAGGCCCGCGAGATGGAGGAGACCGGCGCCCACGCCGAGCTGCACTACGGCGCCGGCGTGTTCCACCACGACTCGCCGGAGAGCCGCGCCAAGTACCGCGCCTACATCGACGCCATCGCCGGCGCCGTCGCCGCCGACGCCCGCGGCCGCGACGTGTTCCCGGTTATCTTCGGCATGGAGCGGCTCGACGAGCGCGCCTGCGGCCACGTCGCCGAGGCCCTGGAGGCGAAGCTCGGCCGCAAGGTGCCGCTCTTCGCCGTGCAGGAGCGCCATCCGCGCGACATGGTGGCCCTGCTCCGGCTCTGCCGCGTGCTGATCTCCTCGCGCTTCCACGCCCTGGTCACTTCGATGCCCGGCGCCGTCGCCGGCATCGGCCTGTCGATGGACGAGCGCATCCGCAACCTGTTCGACGAGTCCGGCCAGGGCCAGCGTGCCTTCCAGGCCGACGAAGCCGACCTGGAGGCCAAGATCCTGGCGCTGCTCGACAGCGAGGCCGAGTGGCACGAGGCGGCTTCCGTCGCCTCGGAGCGGACCGCGGCGCGCGAGATCCGCCGCATGGGCGAGATGGGGCTCGCCTTCGCCGACGAACTGCGCCGGCACCACCCGGACCTGCCGCTGCCGGTGCGCCCGCGCCGCTGGGACAGCCACCTGCCCGCCCTGCCGCCGCTGATCGAGGACCTGCTGGCCCGCCATGCCTGACGCCGATGCCTGACGCCGATGCCTGACGCCCCGTGGGAGCCGGCGCTGCAGCTCGATCCGCAGGTCTACGAAGCGGGCCGGCGCTATCTCGCATCGGATCCGGGGCTGCGCGACCTGGCCGCCCTGGGCGTCGAGCAGGCCCGCGCCCGGACGGCGGCGGCCCGCCGCGCCTGGAACCTCGGCGGCCCGGTCATGGCCGAGACCCGCGACCTCGCCCTGCCCGGCCCGCGCCGGCAGATCCCGGCCCGCCTCTACCGGCCCGACGGGGAAGCCGGAGGAGCGGCCACGCTGTTCCTGCACGGCGGCGGCTTCGTGCTCGGCGACCTCGACACCCACGACCGCGTCATGCGCGAGCTGGCTGCGGCCACGGGCCGGGCGGTGCTCGGCCTCGACTACGCCCTGGGGCCGGAACGCCCCTTCCCCGCCGCCTTCGACGAGGTCGAGGCGGCCGTACTGGACCTCGCCGAGCGTCATCGGGAGTTCGGTCTCGCGACCGGCCGTGTCGTCCTCGCCGGCGACTCCTCGGGCGCCCGGCTGGCGCTGGCGACCTGCCTGGCCCCGGCCGTCCGGGCCGCGCAGAGCGTCGCCGGCGCGCTGCTGTTCTACGGCAGCTACGGCCTCCGGGACTCGGCCTCGCGCCGACTCTACGCCGGCGGCGCCTTCGGGCTCGGCGCCCGCGAGCTGGCCTTCTTCACCCGCAACCACCTGCGCGCGCCGGCGGACGCCGAGGACCCGCGCCTGGACCCACTCGGCGTCGAGGCGGCAGAAGCCCTCGGGGCCCTGCCGCCGCTGTTCGTCGCCGCGGCCGAGCTCGACCCGCTGCGCGACGACAGCCTGGCGCTGCACTGGCGGGTCCGCGCGGCCGGCGGCCGCTCCGAGCTGGCGGTCGCGCGCGGCCTGCCGCACGGCTACCTGCTGTTCCTGGCCGAGGTCGACGCGGCGGCGGCCAGCCTCGCCGCGGCGGGCGCCTTCGCCGCCGCGCTTTCCTGAGACGCGCCGCCCGCCTCAGGCCGGGACCGGCTCGCGCAGCTTCGGCAGCACCGCCTCGGCGAACAGCCGCATCGAGCGCTCGACCTGCCGGCGGGTCATCGCCCCGAAGCAGAAGTTGCAGTTGAACAGGTCGGCGCCGCTGCCGCGGCGGATCCGCTCGAGCTGGCGGATGCACTGCTCGGGCGTGCCGACGACCATGTGCTCGGCGACGATCTCGTCGGTCGAGGGCTCGCCGGGCAGCGGCGCGGTGACCACCCGCCCGTCGACGACGCCGCCGATCTCGTGGCGCAGGCTGAGCCCGGCGCGCGCGTTCCAGCGCGCCTCCTCGGCGACGCGCCGGGCGTCGTCCTCGCTCTCGCTGACGTAGACCGGGCGCTGCGTGCCGATCCGGATCGGTCCAGGCGCGGCCGCGAAGGCCGCCGCGTACTGCCGGCGCATGTCGACCAGCTTCGAGATCGGTTCAAGCGTGCCGGAGAAGAGGTTGATGCCGCGGGAGATCGCGCTCTCGACGGCCGGCGCCACCGTCGAGTTGACGGCCGCCCAGGTCGGCACCGGCCGCTGCAGCGGCTGCGGGTAGATCAGGGTCTCGGGCACGCTGAAGTGACGCCCCTCGAATTCGAAGGGACGCCCCTCCAGGGCGCGGCGCAGCAGGTCGATCGCCTCGTCGTAGCGCTCGTGGTCGTCGCTCTTCTCGATACCCAGGCGCTCGTACTGGAAGCGCTGGTAGCCCTTGCCGAGGCCGAGCTCGAGCCGGCCGCCGCTCAGCAGGTCTACGGCCGCCGCCTGCTCGGCGACCAGCAGCGGGTTGTGGAGCGGCAGCGGCACGATCGCCGTACCAAGCCGGATCCGCTCGGTGACGGCGGCGAGATGCGAGAGCAGCACGAAGGGCTGCGACGAGTAGGAGTAGTTGATGAAGTGGTGCTCGGCGACCCAGACGTGGGTGAAGCCCAGCTGCTCGGCGAGGCGCGCGGAGTCGATCGCGCGGGCGTAGACCTCGCGGGAGGCCGCGCCCTCGGGCGACTGCATGAGCAGGAAGATGCCGATGTCCATGGGTCCTCCGAAGGATCGGGAGCAGCCGGGCCCGCAGGCCTCATGCTGCCGCGTGGGGGGATGGGCTGTCGACGGCGCCGGCGACGCGCCGAGACTGGCGGCACGCCCGGCACTCCTTTAGTCTTCGGGCCGAGAGTGTCCTGGGGGGACCTGCGAGACCATGCGGAGCCTGTTCCGGCCCGACCCCGCGCCTGCGGCGCCCCGGCGTCGGCAAGGCCGACCCGGCCTGTCCGGCCGCGCGCCGGCTTGGATGCTGGCCGGAACGCTGCTGTCCGCGCTGCCCGCCGGCGCGGCGGCCCAGAGCCTCGTCGACGCGCTCAGCGCCGCCTACGAGACCAACCCGAGCCTGCAGGGCGCGCGCGCCGAGCTGCGTGCGGTCAACGAAGGCGTGCCGCAGGCGCTCGGCGGCTGGCGCCCCACCGTCGAGTTCACCGGCAGCATCGGCTACGCGCGCGACGAGACCTTCGAGCCGCCCGAGCCCGAGGCCGTGACCTCCCACCTCTACCCGCGCGAATCCGAGCTCTCGCTGACCCAGCCGCTGATCGACGCGGCGACCGCGTCGGACGTCGACAGCGCCGAGAACCTCGTGCTGGCGCAGCGCGCCGACCTCGCCTCGACCGAGCAGTCGGTGCTGCTCAAGGCGGCCCAGGCCTATCTCGGCGTCGCCGAGGACCAGCAGGTGCTGCGCCTGCGGCGCGAGACCGAGCAGGCGCTGGAGGAGGAGATCGACGCCATCGTCCGCCGGCTGCGCATCAACGAGGCGACGCAGACCGACCGCGACCAGGCGCTGTCGCGGCTGGCCGGGGTGCGCGCCCAGACCGCGGACGCGGTCTCCGAGCTCAACCAGAGCCGCAAGAGCTTCCTTCTGGTCACCGGCCTGGAGGCCGGCCGCCTGCCGATGCCGGGTCCGCTCGGCGGCCTGCCGGCCGATCTCGACGGCGCCATCGTCCAGGCGCGCCAGGCCAATCCCGAGGTGATCGCCGCCGGCTTCCGCGAGCGTGCCGCGCTCGAGGAGATCGACAAGGCGCTGGGCGCACTGTTTCCGACGCTCGACCTGACCGGCAGCCTGTCGAAGAACCTGGACACGCTGAGCGAGGGCTCGGAGGAGACGACCGCGGCGGTCGGCCTGTCGCTGACCGTGCCGCTCTACCAGCAGGGCATCGTCTACTCCGAGGTGCGCCAGGCCAAGCAGACCGCCTCTCAGCGCCGCCTCGCCGTCGAGCAGCAGCGGCGCGACGCCGAGGACGCGGCCGAACAGGCCTGGCAGCAGCTGGTCGCCGCGCGCCGACAGCTGACCTTCTACCAGGAGCAGGTCCGCGTCGCCCGCCAGGCCCTCGAGGGCGTGCGGCGCGAGTACCGGCTCGCGGATAAGACCGTGGACGACCTGCTCGACCAGCTGATCGAGCTGAAGAACGCGGAGATCGACGTGGTCGGCGCCGAACGCGCGGAGGTCTACGCCGGCTTCCAGCTGCTCGCCGCCGTCGGCCGGCTCAACGCCACCGAGCTCGGGCTGCCGGTCGAGGTCTACGACCCTGCCCTCGACTACCAGCGCGTCCGCGACGCCTGGTTCGGCCTGGAGGCGCCGGGGGTCGAGTAGCGGCCTCGCGGCCCCGCTCCGCTCAGGCATGACGGCCTCCGGCCGCGGCGCGCTCCAGGGCGGCTACGGCCACCGCCACGCCGTCCTCGTGCGCCAGCGAGTCCGCGAGCCGTCGCGCGGCGTCGCGATACCCCGGGCCTGTCAGCACCGCCCCCAGGGCCCGCGCCAGCCCCTCGGCCGTCAGGTCGGCCCAGGGCTGCGGCGAGGGCGCGACGCCGAGCGCCTCGGCGCGCCGGGCCCAGAAGAACTGGTCGCCGGAGTACGGCACCACCACGGCCGGCACGCCGGCGCGAAACACCGCGGCGGAGGTGCCGGCGCCGCCGGCGTGAACCATCGCGGCGACGCGCGGCAGCAGCCAAGCGTGGGGCAGGCTCTCGGCCTGGCGCACGCCGGACGGCAGGCCGCCCGCTTCCTCGACGACCTTGAGCGCGCCCCAGCCCGAGAGCAGGACGGCACGGCAGCCGAGCCGCCGGATGGTCTCCAGCACCAGTCCGGTCATGCGCTCGGCCTCGGCCTCGCCCATGCTGCCGAATCCGAAGCAGACCGGGGGCTCGCCCGCCGCCAGGAAGGCCTCGAGGTCGGGCGGCGGCTGCCAGCCGGGCTCGGGGGGCGGCGGCCAGTAGCCGGTCACCGCCACGCTGTCCGGCCAGTCGTCGGGCGGCGGCAGCACCGTCGGCGAGATGCCATAGAGCAGCGGCCGGCCGCGCCGCCGCGCCTCGGCGAGCGGCCCGCCGGGCAGCGGCGCCAGGCCCAGGGCGTCGTGGCGCCAGCTGTCGAGCAGCCCGCGGAAGCCGCCGGTCAGCGCGCGCTCGGCCAGATAGTGGCTGGCGCGGTTGCCGAGCCCGCCCAACCGCGAGCGCTCGCGCGGCGCCAGCAGGCCGGCGAAGCGCCGGGTCGGCGTCACCGGCGTCAGGAAGGCCTGGACGGCGGGCCGGCCGAGCGCCTCGGCGATCGAGCCGCCCATCAGCGCGGTCAGGGCGTAGACGATGAGATCGGCGTCCTCGCAGGACTCCCGGGACGCCTGGAGCAGCGGTTGGGCCTTGGCTGCAAGCGCTTCGGCCTGGCGGCGCTGGCCGCGCAGGTAGGACAGCACGTTGGTCCCGGCCCGGGCGATGCGGCGGCTCGAGTCCGAGCGCAGCAGACGGGCCGGATCGCCCGGCAGAACGTGATGCCGCAGACCGGCCGCGGCGATCTGGTCGGCATAGCGCCCGTAGGTGGCGAGCGTCACCGCGTGGCCGCGCCGCGCCAGCCCCTGCCCCAGGCCGAGGAAGGGCGCGACGTCGCCGAGCGTGCCCAGGCTCAGAATCGTCACACGCACGTCGGCTCCGTTGGGTGCGGGGTCGGGTGCCGGGGCGCTGCCCCGGGCGCCTCCGGGCCGGCCGGCGACGCGAGCAGTCTGCGCAGCAGCGCGGCGAGCTCCGCGACGGCCGGCTCGCGGATCATGCCGATGTGGTCGCCGGGCACTTCGGCGCAGTGCCCGACCGGAGTCCAGCGCGCCCAGCCGAGCGTCGGATCCACCGCCCCGCCGGTCGCCTCGCTCTCTCGCGCGCGCACCACCGTCACCGGCGCCGCCAGCGGCTCGGGCCGCCAGTCCCGGAGCATCGCCAGGCTGTCGCGGTAGAGCGCCAGCAGGCGGTCGGCAAGCCCGGCGTCGGCCTGGGCGCTGACCAGCCCGGCCTCGGCCAGGCAGGCGAGGAAGCCCTCGCGCCCGCTCGGACCCTCGAAGCCGGTCTCGGGGATCGCGAGCGGCCGGTCGAAGTAGCGCCCCGCCGCCCGCGCGATCTCGGCGAGGAGCGCGCCGTCCGAGGGCGCCGGCCCGGCTTCCCGGTTTCCGGGCGCGGCGAGATCGAGCAGGATCACGCCGCCGGCCGGATGTCCCCGCCGTTCCAGCTGCCGGGCCGTGGCGACGGCGAGTGCGGCGCCGAAGGAATGGCCCAGCAGGTCGACCGGGCCCGCGCGGAGGCTCTCCGCCAGACTGTCGGCGAGACGGCAGGCCAGCTCTTCCAGGCTCACGGCTGGTCCGAGCGCGGCCGGCTGCAGGCCCCAGACGGGCCGGCCCGCCAGACGCTCGGCGAGCGGCAGGTAGGCGACGGGATTGCCGCTCGCTCCGGGCAGCACGACGAGCGGCCGGCCGGCGCCCTCGCGCAGAGGCATCAGCGGCCGGCTCCCGCTGCTCTCGAGGCCGGCGAGCGCCGCGGCCAGGCCGCGGAGCGTCGGCGCCTCGAACAGCGTCGCCGCGTCCAGGGAGAGCCCGAGACGCCGCTCGACCGTGGCGATCATCTCCAGGGCCAGCAGCGAGTGGCCGCCGAGCTCGAAGAAGGAGACGTCCGGCGGCACCACTGCGCCGCCGAGCAGCTCGCTCCAGATCTCCGCCAGAACGCCTTCGAGCGGGATCTCCGGCGCCTCGATGGCGGTCGTGGCCGCCCCCGTACGAGGCTGTTCGGCCGGTGCCGGCAGGCCGGCGCCGGCGACCGTCTCGTGCAGCGTCTCCAGCGGCCGGTCCGCCGCGAGCCCGGCGAGGAGCTCGCGGAACAGCGCGAGCAGCCGCCCGGCCAGGGTTTCGGGCACCCGGCGGCGGTCGAAGATCAGCTGCAGGCGAATGCGCTCGCCGGGCACGACGAGCAGGGTCAGGGGATAGCGGGTGCGCGCGCCGCAGCCGGCGACCTCGGCGACGCGCAGGTCGCCGCTCCCGCCCCCGGCCGGCGCCACCGCGTCGAGCTCGCTCGGGTAGTTCTCGTAGACCAGCAGGCTTTCGAACAGCGGCCGGCCAGGCGGCAGACCGGCCGCGCGGGCGATTTCGGCAGCGCCGACGGGGGGATGGCCCAGGATCCCGAGGTGGCGCTCGAACAGCGCCCCGAGCCAGGCCGCGGTCTCGCCTGCCGCGGGCAGGCTGACCCGCTGCGGCAGGGTGTCGATGAACAGCCCGGCGATCGCGCCGCTGCCGGTCACGCCCTCCGGCCGGCCGGCGCTGGTCACGCCGAAGACCACCTCGGGACGGCGCAGCAGGCCGCCGAGCAGCAGCGCCCAGGCCGCCTGGAACAGCACGCCCGGGGTCACGGACAGGCGCCGGGCGGCCTCATCCAGACGCGCGCCCTCGTCCGGCTCCAGATCGACGCGCCGCTCACCGAAGGGATCGCCTCCCGCGACGGCGTCCGACCCGAAGGCGAGCGGCGGCTGATCCGCCACGTCCGACAGCGTGGCGCGCCAGAACGCGAGCGCCGGCCCGCGGTCCCGCTCGGCCAGCCAGGCGACGTAGTCGGCGTAGGGCGGCGCCGCGGGCAGCGCCGGCGCGTCCGCCTCGCCGGCATAGAGCGTCATCACCTCGCGCAGCAGCAGTGCCATCGACCAGCCGTCGAGCAGCAGGTGGTGGAAGGTCCAGACCAGGCGCCAGTCTTCGGGGCCGGCCCGCCACAGAGTCAGGCGGAAGGCGCCCGGCGGGTCGAGCGCGATCGGCGTCAGCCGGTCCTCGCGCAGCCAATCCGCGTCCGGCTCCCCGTCCCGCTCCACCCAGGCCGGCGGCGCGTCCCGGAACACGGCCTGCAGCGGCTGCGGCAGCCCCTGCCAATAGAAGGCCGTGCGCAGGATCGCGTGCCGCGCGCTCGCCTGCCGCCAGGCCGCCCGCAGCCGCTCGGGGTCCAGGGTCCCCTCCATCCGGATCAGGAGCTGCTCCTGGTGCAGGCCCCCCTCGGGCGTGCTCAGGCTGTCGAACAGCATGCCGAGCTGCTGCGGCGAGAGCGGCAGCAGGGTCTCGAGCGTCCGCGCCGGGTGCCGGCCGTCGCGCGGCCCGATGCGCTCCAGCAGGGCCGCCAGGCGCCGCTCGTCGAGACCGGCCAGGGGGACGTCCCGGGGCAGCAGGCCGCCGTTCGCCGGCTCGGCCGCCCAGTCGAGCAGCGCGGAGAGGTGCTGGCCGGTCGCCTCGAGCAGCGCCTGCGCCGTCGCGCGTCGGTGGCGCGCCGGGCTGTAGCGGAGCTCGAGACGCAGGCGTCCCTCGCCGACGCCGGCGATCAGCTCGAACAGGTGAAGCCGCTCGGCGCCGGCGCCGTAGAGCGCGCCGAGCGGACCGTCGACCGGCGTCAGCAGGCCGTCGCCCGGCGCCTCCAGCCGACCCAGGTAGTTCAGCGAAACCTCGGCCCGCTCGCCGCCGGCCGCGACCCCGGGGGCCCGGCGCACCGCCTTCAACCAGGCTTCCGGCGTCTCTCGCGCCGGGCGCTCGATGCGGCGCGGGTCGAGCCGGGTCAGCCAGCCGACGGTGCCCGAGAGATCGAGCTCCGGCAGCAGGTCGCGGCCGTGCCGCTCGAGGTCGAGGGTCAGCGCCGAACCGCCGGACCAGTCGAGCAGCGCCGCCGCCAGGGCCGCCGCCAGGAACTGCGTCGGTTCGCTGCGCAGGGCCTCGTGCGCCGGGCCCAGGAAGGCGGCGGTCGCCTCGGCCTCGAGCGTCAGCGAGACGACTTCCGCGCTCACCTCCTCGTTCGCGCCTCCCGAACCGTCGAGTGGCAGCGGGTCGGCGGGTGCAACCTCCGGCAGGGAGGCTTCGGGCAGCCGGCTCGCATAGGCGCTCCAGGGCACCGCGACCGCCGGCTCCTCTCGCCCGGTCCCTGCGACGAAGGCGCCCAGTTCGCCGAGCAGCAGGCCCCAGGACACCACGTCGACAGCCAGGTGATGGGCGACCAGCAGCAGCTGCTCGCTGCCGTAGGTCCGGCGGAACAGCGCTGCGGCGAACAACGGACCGGCTTCCAGGTCGAGCCCCGCCTGCAGCGCCTCGGAGAGGCGCTCCTGCTCGGCCGTGTCGACCGGCGCGTGGACGGCCAGCGGTACGCTCGCGGCGGTGGCGACGACCGCCCTGCCCGCCCTCCCGTTGCCGGGAAAGCGCTGGCGCAGCGCCTCATGCCGTGCGACCAGACGGTCGAGCCCCTCCTGCAGTCGCTCGGGCGGCAGCGGCCGCGCGGTCTCCAGCAGCACGGCCTGGTTCCAGTGCGCCGGCCGCGCCAGGTGGCGCGCGAAGAACCAGCGCTGGATCGGCGTCAGGGGCAGCGGACCGGTCTCGGGCGGCAGGACGGCCGTCGCCGCCTCGCCCTCGCCGATGCGCCTGGCGAGACCGGCGATGGTCTGCTGCTCCAGCAGGTCACGCAGCCCGAAGGCGAGTCCTTCCTGGCCGGCGCGCAAGACCAGCTGCATGGCGAGGATGGAATCGCCGCCGAGCGCGAAGAAGTTCTCCTCGGCGCCGATGCCCTCGCGTTTCAGCAGCTCCTCCCAGAGCCCGGCCAGCCTCGCCTCGACAGGGCCGCTCGGCCCTCGCGAGACCGCTACGGGTCCGGGCTCGGCCGCGGGGGCCGGCAGGCGGCGCCGGTCGAGCTTGCCCGACCGATTGAGCGGCAGGACCTCGATGAACAGGAAGTGCGCGGGCAGCATGTAGGCCGGCAGCCGCTCGGCGATCGCCGCCCGCAGCGCGTCCTGCGCGGGCGGCGCGGTCGGATCCCGGGCGACCAGGTAGGCGACCAGCTGGACCGACCCCGAGCCGGCGGTGTGCGGCACGACCGCCGCCTCGGCGATCCCGTCCTGCTGCAGCAGCGCCTGTTCGATCTCGCCGGGCTCGACCCGGAAGCCGCGCAGCTTGAGCTGCTGGTCGAGACGGCCGAGGAACTCGAGCGTTTCGTCGGCGCGCCAGCGCACCCGGTCGCCGCTGCGGTAGAGCCGCCCCGCGCTCGCGCCAGCGGCCGCCGCGAAGGGATCGGCGGGGAAGCGCTCGGCCGTCAGGCCCGGCTGGCCGAGGTAGCCGCGCGCCACGCCCGCACCGCCGATCCAGAGCTCGCCCGGCGCGCCGTCCGGCACCGGCGCGCCGAAGCGGTCGACGACCTGGACGGCGGTGTTGCCGATCGGACGGCCGATCGGCACGGTGGCGCCGAGTCGCTCGCCGGGCCGCATCCAGTGCAGCGTCGCGAAGGTGGTCGTCTCGGTCGGTCCGTAGCCGTTGCCCAGGCGATGGTCGTGGAAACCGAGCGCGGCCATGCGGTCGAGCACCGCCTGGGCGGCCACGGGACTGACGACGTCGCCGCCGGCGATCAGGAAGCGCACGCCGGCGAGCGCGTCCGTGACGCTGCCGGCCAGGCGGTGGAACAGGCCGGCCGTCAGCCACAGCAGCTCGACCCGCTCCTCGGCCAGCAGGCGCTTCAGCTCGCCGGGCTCGGCCGGCCCGGGCGGCGCGACGACCAGCCGCCCGCCGGTGAGCAGCGGCAGCCAGAGCTCCAGCGTGCTGACGTCGAAGGCGATCGAGGAATAGAGCAGCCCGGTGCGCGGCGGCCGGGCACCCCAGTCGATCCCGTCGACCAGCCGGATGACGTTGCGATGGCTGACGCAGACGCCCTTCGGCCGGCCGGTCGAGCCGGAGGTGTAGAGCAGGTAGGCGAGCTCGTCGGGGGCGCAGCGGTCGAGCCGCTCCGTGTCGGGCGGCGCCGCGTCGCTCGCGTCGAGGATGGGGTCGAGATCCAGGACGCGGGGGATCTCGCCGACCGGGCCCTCGGCCAACTCGTCCGCCAGGTCGGCGGCATGCCGGCCGTCGGTGACGACGAGCCGCACCCCGGCGTCGGCGTAGAGCGCCTGCCGCCGGGCCGCCGGCAGATCGGTCTCGAGCGGCATGTAGGCCGCGCCGGCGCGCAGGATTCCCAGCAGGGCCGCCGGCAGGGCGAGGCCGCGCGGCAGGTGCACGCCGACCGCCTCGCCCCGCGCGACGCCCGCGTCCAGAAGCGCCGACGCGACGCGCGCGGAGGCGGCGTCGAGCGCGCCGTAGCTCTGCCGCCGCTCGCCGAAGACCAGCGCCACCGCCTCGGGATCGGCAGCGGCCCGCTCGGCAAATCGCGCTGGCACCGTCGGCGCGCCCGACGGCTCGGCCGGTGCCGGGTTGCGGGCCTGCTGGGCCCGGCGCTCGGCCGCCGTGAGCATCGGCAGGGCGAGGACCGGGCGGTCGGGCGCCTCGGCCGCGGCTTCGGCCAGGACGACGAAATGCGCGAGCAGCCGTTCGACGCGCGCGGCCTCGAAGAGGTCGCTGCAGTATTCGGCCTCGAGCCCGAGCCCACCGTCGTCGAGGGTCTCGGCAGCGACGAAGAGGTCGACCTTGCTGCTGTCCGTCTCCAGCCGCCAGGGCCGCAGGCGTGCGCCGGGCAGCTCGAGCCGCTCGTCGAGGGCGCTCTGCAGGGCGAAGAGCACCTGGCAGAGCGGCGGATAGCGGGGGTCGCGCTCCGGCTGCAGGGCCTCGACCAAGCGTTCGAAGGGCACCTCGGCGTGATCGAAGGCCTCGAGCGTCGTGCGGCGCAGGCGTCCGAGCAGCGTCCGGAAATCGGGCGAGCCGGCAAGGTCGCAGCGCAGCGGCAGCGTGTTGACGAACAGGCCGATCAGGCCCTGAGCCGCTGGCCGGTCGCGCCCGGCCAGCGGCGTGCCCACCAGGAAGTCCTCCTCGCCGCTGTGGCGGGCGACGAGCGTCGCGAAGACGGCCGCCAGGGCCATGAAAAGGCTGGCTCCCTCGGCCTGGGCGAGGCGCCGCAGCCGCTCGACCGTCCGGGCCGGGACCTGCGCCCGGACCGAGGCGCCGCGGAACGACTGCACCGGCGGTCGGGGGCGGTCGGCCGGCAGCTCCAGCCGGTCCGGCACGCCCGCCAGCTTGGTCTTCCAGTAGTCTAGGCGGGCGGCGATCGCCGCCTGCCCCTCGGGCCCGCGCTCGCGCTTGGCAAGCTCCGCATAGTCCGGCGCCACCGCGGTGTCGTCCGGAGCCTGCCCGGCGAGGATCGCGCCGTAGGCCTCGCCCAGCTCGCGCAGCAGCAAGGAGATCGACCAGCCGTCGGCGATCGCGTGGTGCAGCACCACGACGAAGACATGCCGCTCCGGCCCGAGCCGCAGCAGCCGCGCCCGGAACAGCGGCGCGCTTTCGAGCGAGAGGGGCTCGGCGCCGAGCGCGGCCAGCCGCTCCTTCGCCGCGGCCTCCGGATCCGGGTGCCCGGCCAGGTCCTCTTCCTCGAAGGGCAAGGCCGGCGCCGCTTCGACGACCTGGCGCGGCTCGCCGTCGACGAGACGCAGGGCGGTGCGCAGGCTCGGCTGTCGGCGCATCACGACCGCCAGCGCGCTGCGCAGCGCCGACGCGTCGAGCGCGCCCTCGATCTCCACCGCTCCGGGGATCGAATAGGCTGCGCCGAGGCCGCCGAGCTGCTCGACGACCCAGAGCCGCTGCTGGGCATGGCTGAGCGGCGCCGGCGCTCGGTCGTCGGACGGGGCTTCGCTTTCGGCGGTCGCCTGGCCCGGCCGCTCGAGCAGGGCGATCAGGGCACTGCGCTCACTGGCGATGCGCGCGCGCAAGGCCTCGGTCATCGCGCCCCTGGGCGCGGAAAAGCGCAAGCGGCCGTCCTCGACCCGCAGGCGGATGCCGAGTCGCTGCAGCTCGTCGAGCAGCGGGAGCAGGCTCATATCTCGCCTTCCTCCTGCTCGGCCGGCTCGCTCTCGAGCTCGGCGGCTCCCGGCTCGCCGTCCGTCCCGCCCTCCTGCCGCTGCGCCTGCCAGCGCAGCGCCTCGATCAGCGTCGCCTGGCCGGCGACGGTCGGCGCTTCGAGCAGCGCGCGCAGCCCGAGCGGCACGCCGGCGACCCGCTGCAGGCCGGCGAGCATGCGCACCGCCAGCAGGCTGTGGCCGCCGAGGGCGTAGAAGTCGTCGTCGACCCCGACCTCGGGCAGGCCCAGGGCCTCGCGCCAGACGGCCGCGATGGCCTCCTCCAGGCCGCTGCGCGGCGCGGCGTAGCCGGGCTCGGACCCCGGCCGCGTCGTCCTGGACGGCTCGGCGGGCAGTGACGCGGGCCGCGAGTCGCTCTGTTCGACCCAGCGTTCCAGGCGCGGTCCGAGGGGCGTCGCGGCGACCAGAAGGCGGCCGGTCAGGTTGCTGGCGAGCAGGCGCTCGGCGAGCTCGGCACCGGCTTCCGGCGCCAGACCCTGAGGCGCGTCCGAGCCGAAGCGCCAGCCGTCCCAGCCGACGCTCAGCCAGGGCGCGCCGTCCCGGGCCCGACGCAGGGCGACGCCGTCCATCGCGGCGTTGGCCGCCGCGTAGGTGGCGAAGCCGAGGCCGCCGAGCTCCGCGGCGAGCGAGGAGCAGAGCAGCACCCGCACCCTGTCGCCTTCCGGCAGCGCACCGAGCAGCTCGGCGAGCGCTTCGGCACCTTCCAGCTTGGCGCGCAGCTGCGCATCGACCGTCGCCGCGTCGGTCTCGGCGAAGGCCCGCTGGGCGGCCTCGCCGGCGATTCCCGCGGCATGGACGACGGCGTCGAGGCGGCCGAAGCGCTTGACGGCCCGGGCCACGACCCGGCGCAGCGCCGCGGCGTCGCCGACGTCGCAGCGCGCCGTCATCACGGTCGCCCCGGCGGCGGCCAGGGCGTCGAGCTCGGGCTTCCGGCCCTGCCCGCCGTTGCGGCCGCAGAGCACCAGCCGCGCGCCCTGCGGTGCGAGGCGACGGGCCACGGCGAGGCCGAGCAGCCCGCAGCCGCCGGTGATCATGACCACGGGACGCTCGGGCAGGTTCCCGAGCGGCAGCGCGATCGGCCGTGCGGCGGGCTGCCAGAGGCGCCGCCGGCGAAGCGCCAGGCGCCGGGGACCGTCCTCGGTCAGGGCTCCCAGCAGGGTCCCCGCGGCCGCCGCCTCGTCCGGCAGCGCGTCCAGGTCGAGGGTGCGCTGCGCCAGCCCGGGCAGTTCCTGCGCGGCAACCAGCGCCGCCGCCGCGGCCGCGGCGCCGCCGGGCGCGAGCGGCTCGTCGCCGAGCAGGTCGGCGGCGCCCTGGGTCACCAGGAAGAGACGCCGCGGCTGCGTTGCCGCGAGCAGCGACGTCAGGCGTGCCACGGTCTCAGCCGCTCCTGCGTCGGGGGGCACCACGAACAGCAGCGTCTCGGCCGGGCCCTGCTCGATCGTCTCGCCGCCGGCCTCGACGATCGCCGCGGCCACCGCCGGCGGCGCGCCCTCCAGCCGCCACCGCTCGCCGCCGAGCCTCGGCGCCGCCAGCCGGCGGTCGAGTCGCTCCCAGGACGGCCGCAGAAGCTCGGTTTCGCCCTGGCCCGCTTCCGGGGTCTCGGGCGCCGGCGCGTCGAGCCAGTGGCGGCGGCGCTCGAAGGGATAGCCGGGCAGCGCCAGCTTGAGCGGCCGGGCCGGCGCATGGAACGCGCGCCAGTCGAGCTCGACGCCGGCGAGCCAGAGTCCGCCCGCCGCCTCCAGGACGCAGCGCTCCGGCTCGGCGTCCTCCAGCGCGCCGGGCAGGCAGCGCGACAGCGGCCTGGCGTCGCCGCAGGCCGGGTCGAGGCGGGCAAGCGACAGCAGACTGCGCCCCGGCCCGACCTCGAGCAGCAGCGGATCCCGCTCGGCGAGCAGGCGCCGCAGTCCCTGGGAAAAGAGGACCGGCTCGCGCAGCTGGCGGGCCCAATACTCGGGATCGCGGGCCTGTGCCTCGGTCAGCCAGTCCCCGGTCACGTTGGAGATCACCGGCAGCTCCGGCGCGCGCCGCTCGACCGCGGCGACGGCCGTGGCGAAGGGTGCCAGTACCGGGTCCATGGCCGGCCCGTGGAAGGCGTGAGAGGTGTGCAGCGGCTGGCTCGCGATGCCCTGCTCGCTCAGCCGCGCGGCGAGCGCCTCGACGGCCGCCTGCGCGCCCGAGAGCACGGTCATCGCGGGCGCGTTGTGGGCGGCGATCACGACGGCGCCCTCGCCGGCCTCTTCGAGCAGCGGCGCCAGTTCCCCGGCGGCGGCCTCGACCGCCAGCATCGCGCCTTCGGGCTGGGCCTGCATCAGCCGGCCGCGCAGGCGTACGAGATCGAGCGCGTCCTCCAGCCGGAACACGCCGGCCAGGGTCGCGGCGACCAGCTCGCCGAGGCTGTGGCCGAGCAGCGCCGCCGGGCGCAGCCCCCAGTCGAGCAGCTGGCGGGCGAGCGCGTACTCCAGCACGAACAGCGCCGGCTGCGCGAGGTCGGTGCGGCGCAGCAGCGAGGCCTTGCGGCCGTCGCCGCCGGGCTCGGCGAAGACCAGGGCCTCGAGGCTCTCGGCGAGGTCCTCCGGCAGCGTCTCCAGACAGCGCTCGACCGTCGCGCGGAAGCCCGGCAGGGCCGCCGCAAGGCCGGTCCCCATCCCGGGGTACTGACTGCCCTGGCCGGTGAACAGCAGCGCCACGGCCGGTGCCGCCTGGCCCGCGGCCGCCGAGCGGCGCTGCTGCGCGGCGCCCGGCGCGCGCAAGGCCGCCGCCGCTTCGCCGGCGTCGGCGGCGACCAGGAAGCGCCGTTCGCCGAAGCCGCGCCGCCCGGCCTGCAGCGTGTAGGCGACGCCGTCGAGCGGAGCCTCGGGGTGCGCCTCGAGCCAGTCGGCGAGCGCCGCGGCGGAGCGCTCGAGCGCGCCGCTCGTCGCGGCCGAGAGCGGCAGCAGCTGGCAGCGGCGCGCCGCCGGACCGGGCTCGCGCGCCGGGGCCTGCTCGATCACCACATGGGCGTTGGTGCCGCCGATGCCGAAGGAGCTGACGCCGGCCCGGCGCGGCTCCGCCGCGCTCCAGGCCCGGAGCTCGGCGTTGACGAAGAACGGCGAGCTGTCGAGGTCGAGGCGCTCGTTGGACCGGCGGAAATGCAGGCTGGCCGGCAACAGGCCGTGCTCGACCGCCAGGCTCGCCTTGATCAGGCCGGCGATGCCGGCGGCGGCGTCGAGATGTCCGACATTGGTCTTTACCGAGCCCAGCGCGACGCTGCCCTGCCCCGGCGTGGCCGCCGCACCCAGCCGGCCGAAGGCGCGCGTCAGGCCGCCGATCTCGACCAGGTCGCCGAGCGGCGTGCCGGTGCCGTGGGTCTCGACGTAGCCGATCGAGGCCGGGGTCACGGCCGCGGCCTCCTGGGCCGCAGCGATCACCGCCGACTGTCCCTCGACGCCCGGCGCGGTGAAGCCGACGCGCGCGTTGCCGTCGTTGTTGATCGCCGTGCCGCGGATCACGGCGTGGATCGGGTCGCCGTCCTCGAGCGCGTCGGCGAGCCGCTTCAGCACGACCAGGCCGACGCCGCTGCCCGGCACCGTGCCGCCGGCCTCCGCGTCGAAGGCCCGGCAGTGGCCGTCGGCCGAGGCGATGCCGCCCTCCTGGTACAGGTAGCCGGCCCCGGCCGGCACCGCGATCGAGGCGCCGCCCGCCAGCGCCACGCGGCACTCGCCGCCGGCAAGCGAGCGGCAGGCCTGGTGCACCGCGACCAGCGCGCTCGAACAGGCGGTCTGCACGGTCACCGCCGGGCCGGTCAGCCCCAGCTTGTAGGCGACGCGGCTGGCCAGGTAGTCCTTGTCGTTGGCGAACAGCGTCTGGAAGGCGCCGGCCGGGTCGCGCTGCAGCGCCGCCCAGTCACCGCGCCCGGCGAGCTGCGAGAGCGCGTAGGTGCTGATGCCGGCGCCCGCGAAGACGCCGATCGGGCCGCCGGTCCCGCCCGACTTCTGGCCCGGGTCCTGGCCCGCGCGCTCGAGGGCCAGCCAGGCGCACTCCAGGAAGAGGCGCCCCTGCGGGTCGAGCTGGGCCGCCTCGGCGGGGCTGTAGCCGAAGAAGCCGGCGTCGAACAGCTCGATGCCCTCGGGCGCCGCGGCGGCGCGCACGTAGTGCGGGTCGGCGAGCAGGGCCTCGGGGACGCCGGCGGCGCGCAGCTCGGCCTCGTCGAGCGTGCGGATCGCCTCGCGGCCTTCGGTCAGCAGGCGCCAGAAGCCCTCGACGTCCTCGGCGCCCGGGAAGCGGCAGGCCATGCCGACGATCGCGTAGCCCTCGACCGCCGCCTTCTGGGAGCGCGGCGGCGCCGGCTTCCGGGCCTCGCGCCCGCCGGCAGACTCCGGCGCCAGGTGGGCGGCCAGGCTCTCGACCGTCGGGAAGCGGAAGAGGTCGACGAGCGGGAGGTCGGGATGGCGGGCGCGCAGCCGCCGGTGCACCTCGACCAGCAGCAGCGAGCTGCCGCCGGCCTCGAAGAAGTTGGTGTCTGGGCCGACCGACGGCAGCCCGAGCACCGCGCACCAGGCCTCGGCGACTTCCTGCTCGCCGCGACCCAGCGGCCGCTCGTCCGCGTGGCGGGCCGGCGGCTGCGGCGGCGGCAGGCGGCGCCGGTCGAGCTTGCCGGCGGCCGACAGCGGCAGCGCCTCCAGCGTGACCAGCGTCTCGGGCACCATGTAGCCCGGCAGGCGCGAGGCGAGATGCCGGCGCAGCTCCTCGCGCAGCCCGGCGGCCGGCAGTGCCCCGGCGCCGGGCACGACGTAGCCGACCAGCCGGCTGCTCGCGGCGTCGCTGCCGTGGAGCGTGACGGCGGCGGCACGCACCGCCGGATGGGCCTCCAGCGCCGCCTCGATCTCGCCGAGCTCGACGCGCTGGCCGCGCAGCTTGACCTGGAAGTCGAGCCGGCCGAGGTACTCGACCGAGCCGTCGGGCAGCCAGCGCGCCCGGTCGCCGGTGCGGTAGAGCCGCGCGCCCGGCTCGTTGCTGAAGCGGTCCGGCAGGAAGCGCTCGGCGGTCAGCTCGGGCCGGTTGACGTAGCCGAGCCCGACCTGCTCGCCGCCCAGGAAGAGCTCGCCCGGCACGCCGATCGGCACGGGTTGACCCTGCCCGTCCAGCACGTGCAGCCGGCAGTTCGGCGCCGGATAGCCGATCGGCGGCGTGCGCCGTCCGCCGGGCGGCAGCGCGTCCCAGGCCGTGACGTCGATCGCCGCCTCGGTCGGGCCGTAGAGATTGTGCAGCGAGGCCGAGAGGCCGCGCGCGAAGAAGCGCCGCTCGAGCTCCGCCGAGAGCGCCTCGCCGCTCAGGAAGACGCGGCGCAGGCTGGCGCAGCCGACCGGGTCGGCCGAGCCGAGGAAGCTCTCCAGCATCGAGGGCACGAAGTGCACGACCGTGATGCCGTGGCGCGCGATGGCGGCGGCCAGGTAGTCGGGGTCGCGGTGCCCGCCGGGCTTGGCGAAGACCAGCCGGGCGCCGGCGGTCAGCGGCCAGAAGAACTCCCAGACCGAAACGTCGAAGCCGTAGGGCGTCTTCTGCAGCACGCGGTCGTCGGAACCGAGCGGATAGAACTGCTGCATCCAGGCAAGGCGGTTGAGAATGCCGCGCTGGCTGTTGAGCGCGCCCTTGGGCCGCCCGGTCGAGCCCGAGGTGAACAGCAGGTAGGCCGGGTCCTCGGCGCCGACCGGCGGCGGGCTCTCGAGCGGTTCGCCGCGCTCGGCAACGTCGTGCCACGCCGTGCCTTCCGGCAGCCGTCCGGCGAGCGCCGGCGTGGTCACCACGAGCTCGGCGCCGGCGTCCTCCAGCATGGCGGCAAGCCGCGCCGTCGGCTGCTCCGGGTCGAGCGGCAGGAAAGGCGCGCCGGTGCGCAGGATGGCGAGCAGCGTGACGATCAGGTCGAGCGAGCGCTCCAGGCAGAGCCCGACCGGCCGGGGTGGATCGGCGCCCGGCCCCGCCCCCTTCTGCGCGAGCGCGCCGGCCAGCGCGTTGGCGCGGGCCATCAGCTCGGCATAGCTGAGACGCTGCTGTTCGAAGGAAGCCGCGACCGCGTCGGGGGTGCGCGCGGCCTGGGCGTCGATCAGGTCGAGCAGCCGCGGCGGCAGGCGGTAGTCGATGCGCGTATCGTTCCAGTAGGCGAGCCGCCGCTCCTCCTCCCCGGTCATCAGGGGCAGCCGCTCGACCGGCGTCTCCGGCGCTGCGAGCACGCCCGCGAGCAGCCTCCGGAAATGCCCGTCGAGGCGCACGATCGTCCCGGAATCGTAAAGGTCGCTGCGGTAGACGAAGCCGCCCGACAGCCCGCCTTCCCGCTCGTCGAGGTAGAGCGCGAGGTCGAACTGCGCGACGCCCGGGTCGAGCTCCAGCGGCTCGACCCGCAGCCCCGGCATCTCCGGCGCCGGCGCGCTGGCAGCCTGGTAGCTGAACAGCACCTGGAACAGCGCGTGGCGGCTGAGGTCGCGAGTCAGCGAGAGTCCCTCGACCAGCTTCTCGAAGGGCAGCTCCTGGTGGGCCTGGGCCTCGCGCACCGCGGCGCTGACCCGGCCGACGAGCGTGCGGAAGTCCGGCGCGCCGGACAGGTCGAGCCGGACGACGAGCGTGTTGACGAGGCAGCCGACCAGGTCCTCGGTCTCCGGCCGCTCGCGTCCGGCGACCGGCACGCCGACCGCGAAGTCGCTCTGGCCGCTGTAGCGCGCGAGCAGCACGGCGAAGGCGGCGAGCAGCACCTCGAAGCGCGTCGCGCCGCAGTCGCCGGCAAGCGCGGCGACGGCCCCGGCCAGGCCATCCTCGAGCTCGAGCTCGTGGCGCGCGCCCTCGGCCGACTGGATCGGCGGGCGCGGCCGGTCGGTCGGCAGCTCGAGGGTCGGCAGCCCGGCCAGGCGCTCGCGCCAGTAGCCGAGCAGCGCTTCGAGCCGCTCGGCGTCCAGGCGCTCCTGCTGCCAGGCGGCGTAGTCGGCGTACTGGATCGCCAGCGGCCGCAGCGCCGGCGCCCGGCCCTCGCCGAGCGCCCGGTAGGTCTCGGCGGTTTCGGCGAGCAGCAGCTCGACCGACCAGCCGTCCGCAATGATGTGGTGCAGCGTCACCAGCAGGACGTGGCGCTCCGACGCCAGGCGCAGCAGCTTGAGGCGGACCAGCGGCCCCTCGCCGAGCGCGAAGGGCTGGCGGGCCTCGGCACGGCCCAGGCGCTGGACCTCGGCATCGCGGGCATAGGCCGGCATCGGCGCCAGGTCGACGACCGGCAGGGCCAGGCCGCGCGGCGCCCCGACGACCTGCACCGGGCGCCCGTCGAGCTCGCGGAAGCGGGTACGCAGGCTGGCGTGGCGCCGCTCCATGGCGTCGAAGGCGCGGCGCAGCCGCTCGACCTCGAGCGGGCCCTCGATGGCCAACGCCCCGACCAGGGCGTAGGCCGGGCTCTGGCTCTCCAGCTGCTGCAGGAACCAGAGGCGCGTCTGGGCCGGCGACAAGGGGTAGCTGGCGTCGGCCACGGCCGTGCCGATCGGCTCCGGCGCCGGCTCCGCCGCCGCGCCGGCCCGCGCCAGCTGCAGGCGCTCCGCCAGGCCGGCGAGGCTCGGCGCCTCGAACACGGCAGCGACCGGCAGCTCGATCTCCAGGCGGTCGCGCAGGCGAGCGACCAGGCGGCAGGCGAGCAGCGAGTGGCCGCCGAGCTCGAAGAAGCTGTCGTCGCGGCCGATCCGCTCGACCTTCAGCAGCTCGCGCCAGAGCGCCGCCAGCTCTGCCTCGAAGGGCCCCGGCGCAGCCGCGAGAGGGGCGCTCTCGGCGAGGGTGTCGGCGTCGTCGAACTCGTGCTTCGCGATCTGCAGCGGCCGGCCGGCATCGTTCGCCCAGGCGCGGGCCAGGGCCAGCAGGTCGTCGGCCAGGCGCCGGGCCGTGGCCGGCTCGAAGAGCGCGCTGCTGTACTCCAGCCGCAGGTCGAGGCCGCCGTCGCGGGCGCGGGTCAGCTCCAGGGTCAGCTCGAACTTGACGCTGCCCTGCGGCAGCTCCAGCGGGCGCACCTCGAGACCCGGCAGCGCGAGCTCTGCCAGCGGATCCTCGTGCAGCGCGAAGGCCGCCTGGAACAGCGGCGAGCGTCCGGTCGCGCGCGGCAGCCTCAGCGCCTCGACGATGCTCTCGAAGGGCGTGCCGGCCTGCGCGAAGCCCTCCAGCACGATCGACCGGAAGCGCCCCAGCAGCTCGTCGAGCGCCGGCGCGCCGGAGAGGTCGACGCGCAGCACCAAAGTGTTGGCGAAGAGGCCGATCAGTTCTTCCAGCTCCGGCCGTCCGCGTCCGGCCTCCGGAACGCCGACGCAGAAGTCCTCCTGGACGGCCGCGCGGCCGAGGCTCGCCGACCAGAGCGCCAGCCAGAGCATGAAGGGCGTGGCGCCGGCCGTCCGCGCTCGCGCCTCGAGGGCGCCGACCGTGGCCGCGTCGAGGTGGGCCTCGTGGCGCGCACCGTCAGGCGGCAGCAGCGCCGGCGCCGGGCGGTCGAGCGGCACGGCCAGCGGCGGCGCGCCGCGCAGCCGTTCGGTCCAGTAGGTCAGGGCGGCGTCCCGCGCGTCCCGCGTCGCCGTGTCCGAGGCCTGCTCCTCCTGCCAGGCCGCGTAGTCCGCGTACTGCAAGGCCGGCTCCGGGAGGGCCGGCAGCGGCTCGCCGGTGGCGCGGCGGTAGAGGGCCGCCAGTTCCCCAACCAGCACGGCGATCGACGCGCCGTCGCAGACCGCGTGATGCAGGGCGATGCCAAGCAGATGATGGTCCGCTCCGAGCCGGACCAGGCGGGCCCGGAACAGCGGCGCCCGGGCCAGGTCGAAGGGCTGCACCAGGGCGGCCGCGAGCGCTTGGCGGGCGGCCGCCGGCCGGCCTCTGCGCGGGTCGCCTTCGAGGTCGTCGAGCGGCAGCGCGAAGGCGAGCTCCGGCTCGATCGCCTGCAGCGGTTCGCCGTCGACGGCGACCAGCGCGGTGCGCAGGATCTCGTGGCGGGCGACCAGCTCGCCGAAGGCCCGCTCCAGCGCCGCGACCTCGAGCGGCCCGCGGATGTCCAGGGCATGGGCGATGCAGTAGGCCGTGCTCGGCCCCTGCAGCTGGTCGAGGAACCAGAGCCGCCGCTGCGCCGCCGAGGCCGGGAAGACGTAGACCTGCCCGCTCACGACGCCGCCTCTCCGTCGCCGCGGCCGTCGAGGCCCAGGCTGGCCCGGTCGAGCGAGCGGCGGGCCCGGTCGGCGCGGCGGATCGCCGGCGCGGCGACCGGCTCAGGCACTTCGTCGCCGTCGCGGGCCGCCTCGATCCGCGCGGCGACCGCGGCGATGGTCGGGGCGTCGAGGAAGGCCTTGACCGGCAGTTCGACGGCGTAGCGTTCGCGCAGCGTGCCGACCAGCCGGGCGGCCATCAGCGAATGGCCGCCGAGCCGGAAGAAGTCGTCGTCGACGGCCGGCGCCTCGACGCCGAGCAGCGAGGCCCAGAGCGCCTGCAGCTCGCGCTGCAGCGCCGTCTCCGGCGCGCGGGCCGCGGGCGCGGCCCCGCGCTCCGGCAGGACCAGCGCCTTGCGGTCGATCTTGCCGTGCGCGGTCAGCGGCAAGGCCGCCAGCGGCACGAAGAGGTCGGGGACCATGTGCGGCGGCAGGCGTCCCGCCAGATAGCCGCGCAGCTCGCTTGCCAGCCCCGGCGCCAGGCCGGCCTCCTCGCCGGGCGCAGCCAGCCTGCGAGCGTCGGGCGCCGGCACCTCGGGCAGCGGGTCGCCGGGCCGGCGCGCGTAGAGGCAGTGGATGGCCGTGCCGGCCAGCCAGCGGTCCTGCTCGACGGCGACCGCGAAGCCCTGGGCCTCGAGCAGCGCGCGGACCGCCGCCAGCCGCCCTTCGATGTCGTGCACCTCGACCACGACCTGGCGGATGCGCGGCCAGTCGCCGGATTCGATGCCCTGGAGCACCGCCCACTCGGCCTTCTCGACGTCGATCTTCAGCAGGTCGATGCGCGCCAGGCCCCGTTCGGCCAGCCAGGTCGAGAGCCGGCGGACCGGGACGGTCACCTCCTCGCGGGCGAGCCGGCCGGCGACCAGCTCGTCGAGCAGCGCCGCGTCGATGCCTTCGGTCTCGCCGCTCTGCTCCAGGAAGGCCCGCACGACGGCGGCCTCCTCGGCCGGGTCGGCGGCCGGGCCGGAGAGGATCGAGACGTGCGGGTACCAGGTGAAGGCGGCCTCGCCGTCGCGCTCGCCGAGGGCCAGCCCCTCGACCCCGATGCGTCCGCCGGCGAGCGCGGCGTTGCGCTCGAGCACGGCCCGCACGGCCGGCATCGGCTCGAGGGCGTGGATCCGGGCGTGCGGCAGGCTGGCCGCGACCGACAGCGCGAAAATGCCGGCGTTGGCGCCGACGTCGAGCACCACCGCGTCCTCCGGCAGGCCGATGCCGTGGCGGAAGTAGGTACGCTCGACGAAGTGCTCGCGCGCCATGAAGTCGGTCTCGCCCGGATTGAGCGCGGCGACGCGCAGCCCGCCGGGCAGCGCATGCCCGGCACCGCCAGCCTCGTCTCGCGTTTCGCCGGCAGCGACGACCCAGGCGGCGAGCCGGCGCTCGACCGGGTCGTCGCCGGCCAGGCCGCAGGCGGCGTCGCGGACCTTCGGGTGGGCGCGCAGGGCGGTCTCGATCTCGCCGAGCTCGATGCGCTGGCCGCGCAGCTTGACCTGGCCGTCGCGCCGGCCGAGGTAGACGACCGCGCCGTCGGCGCGCCAGCGACCCAGGTCGCCGGTGCGGTAGAGCCGCTCGCCGGGTCGGTCGGGATCGGCGATGAAGGCGCGTTCGGTCAGCTCCGGCCGCTTGAGATAACCGCGCGCCAGCTGCACGCCTCCCAGGTGGATCTCGCCGACGGCGCCGACCGGCACCGGCCGCCCGGACTCGTCGAGGATCTCGACGCGCGTGTTGGCGACCGGCCGGCCGATCGGCACGAGGGGATCCTCCGGTGCGTCGTCGCAGGGCCAGTGGGTGACGTCGATCGACGCCTCGGTCGGGCCGTAGAGGTTGTGCAGCTCGGCCTCGAGCCCGAGCCCGTGGAATCGGGATACGAGATCGCGCGGCAGCGCTTCGCCGCTGCAGACCACCTGTTCGAGGCTGCGACAGGCGGCGGCCTCCGGCTCCTCGACGAAGAGCGCCAGCATCGAGGGCACGAAGTGGCAATGGCTCACCGCCTCCTGCTGGATGAGCCGGGCCAGGGCCCGCGGGTCGCGATGCAGCTCCGGTTCGGCGACCGCAAGGCGGGCGCCCTGGGCGAGCGGCCAGAAGAACTCCCAGACCGAGACGTCGAAGGTGTAGGGCGTCTTCTGCAGCACCGTGCGTCCGGGACCGATCGGAAAGGCCTCCTGCATCCAGGCCAGGCGGTTCCGCAAGCCCGCGTGCAGCGAGACCACACCCTTGGGTCGGCCGGTCGAGCCGGAAGTGAACAGCAGGTAGGCCGGGTGGTCGGGCTCGGCCCGCGGCAGCGGGGTACCGGCCGGCTCCGGCGCGGTGGCCGACAGGTCGATCGCCTCGAGTGCGATAAGTGGCCGGTTCTCGCCGAGCAGCGCCTCGACCTCCGCCGGCGCGGCGAGGCCGGCGGCGGTCAGCGCCGCGACCGGCTCGGCGTCGGTCAGCACCGAGGCGAGGCGTCCGGGCGCCTCGTCGAGCGCGATCGGCAGATAGGCGGCCCCTGCCCGCATCACCGCGAGCAGCGCCACCACCATCTCGAAGGAGCGCTCGAAGCGGCAGGCGACGACCCTCTCGGGCCCGGCGCCCAGCGCCGCGAGGCGCTCGGCCAGCACCCCGCTCTCCGCAAGCAGCCGGCCGTAGGTCAGCGTCTGCCCGCCGAAGCTCAGCGCCGGCGCCTCGGGATCGCGCGCCGCGGCGGCCTCGAAGAGCTCGTGGACCAGGCCCAGGCTCTCCGGCCACTCGCGCGCCGTGTCGTTCCAGCCGGCGAGCAGCGCGGCCTCCTCGGCGCCGAGCGGCGACAGCGTGTCCAGCGGCGCGTCCGGCGCCTCGGCCAGCGCCTCGGCCCAGACCTGCAGCTGGACGGCGATCCGCTCGACCGCGGCCGCGCTGAAGCGATCGGCGTCATAGTCGAGGTCGACGACCAGCTCGCCGCCGACGTCGAGCGCGTTGATGCAGAGCGGGAACTTGGCGGCGCCGACCGGCGCCGGCAGCAGGCGCGCCTCGACGCCGGGCAGGGCCGGGCCGAGGTCCGGCCGGTCGAGGTTGAAGGTAACGTCGAGCAGCGGCGGCCGCTCGGCGCTCCAGGCCAGGCCGAGCAGGCGCAGCAACTCGGCGTAGGGATAATCCTGGTGGTCGAGCGCGGCGACCAGCGCGCCGCGCGTCGCGGCCAGACGGTCGCGGAAGCTCTCGCCCGCCATGCGGCGGCTGCGCACCGGCACGAGGTGCGTCGCGTAGCCGACCGCCTCGGCCAGATCGGCCTCGTGGCCGCGGCCGAGCACCGGGCAGCCGATCAGCAGGTCGTCGCTGCCGGTCAGGCGGTGCAGGTAGCTGGCGACCACGGTCAGCAGCACGGCGAAGGGCGTCGCCCGCGCCGGCCGCCCGAGCGCCTCCAGCCGGCTCCGCAGCCCGGCCTCCAGGGTGAAGCGGTGGCGCCCGCCGCGTCGCGGCCGGCCGGCCACCGGCCGGCGGTCGACCGGCAGCTCGAGCGGCGCCGGCAGCGGCGTCAGGGTCTCGCGCCAGAAGGCTTCCAGCTCCGTCCGGCGCGCGCCCTCGAGGGCCGCCTGCTGGAAGCGCACGAGGTCGCCGAGCTGGGCTGCCGGCATCGGCGGCAGCGCTTCGCCTTCCCGCTCCGCGCGGTAGCAGGCGACGAGGTCGTTGAGCAGCAGCGCCATCGACCAGCCGTCGACGACGATGTGGTGGGCGGCCAGCGCCAGCCGCTGGCGGCCCCTGCCCTCGCCCTCGCTCTTCGCGGCCGCTTCGAGCAGCCCGACGCGCAGCAGCGGCGGCGCCGACAGGTCGAAGGGGCGGGCCAGGAAGGCGGCCAGCCAGGCCTCCGGGTTCTCGCCCTCGGCCCGCTCCAGCGCGACCGGCACGCTCTCCAGGATCTCCTGGGTCCGGCCGTCGGCGTCGATCGCCGTGCGCAGCCCCTCGTGGCGCGCGACCAGCCGACGCAGCGCCGCTTCCAGGCAGTCCGGATCGAGCCGGCCCTGGATCTCCAGCGCCAGCGATTCCGTGTAGGCGAGCGAGGCCGACTCGTCGACCTCGGCGAGTAGCCAGAGCTGCTGCTGGGCCGCGGTCAGCGGCAGCACCCGCGCCGCGCCCGCGTCGCCCCACGCCGGCTGCGCGGCAACGGCCTGGCGTGCAGGCTCGGGTGGCTGCGCCTCGATCCAGCCGCCCTCGCGCAGCGCCGTGACGCTGTCGCGCACGGCCGCGGCGACGCGGTCCATGTCGGCCTGGGTATGCGCCGCCGAGAGGAAGCAGTTGCGGCCCTCCCAGACGAACACGCCCTTTTCCAGCAGGTGGTAGAACAGCAGGTCGAGGTTGCCGCGGTGGGCGAAGCGGAACAGCGAGCCGCAGGTCACCACCTCGAGCGGCACCTCGCGTTCGGCGAGCCAGGCGTTGAGCTCGCCGGCGAAGCGCGCCGTCAGGGCGTTGACGCCCTCCTGCAGCGCCGGGCCGCGCCGCTTCATCTCGGTCAGCGCCGCGCGGGTCGCCGCCATGGCCAGCGGGTTGGCGTTGAAGGTACCGGCGAAGAAGGTCGTCTCGGCCGCCGGATAGGAGTCGTCGCCATAGCGCCAGAGGCCGCCGTCGATGCCGTCGAGCAGCCCGCCGCGCCCGGCGATCGCCGCGACCTCGACGCCGCCGCCGAGCGCCTTGCCGTAGGTCGCGAGGTCGGCCTCGACGCCGAACCAGGCCTGGGCGCCGCCGGGGTGCAGGCGGAAGCCGGTGATCATCTCGTCGAAGACCAGCAGCAGGCCGAGCTCGCGAGTCACGGCGCGCAGCTGCCTCAGATAGTCGCCCGGCTGCAGGTGCAGGGCCCGGCTCTGCACCGGCTCGACCAGCACCGCGGCCAGGCGGTCGGCGTGTCGGCGCAGCAGTTCCAGGCTCTGCGGGTCGCCGTAGTCGAGCAGCAGGACGTCGCCGACCATGCCGGGCGGGATGCCGGCGGCGACCGGCTCGGCGTCGAAGCCGCCGCTGCCGCCGGCGGCCAGCAGGCCGTCGCTGTGGCCGTGGTAGGAGTTGCGGAACAGCGCGATGCCGTCGCGCCCCTTGGCGAGGCGCGCGAGGCGCATCGCCGTCATCACGGACTCGCTGCCCGACTGGCAGAACACGACGCGGTCCATGCCGGTCAGCTCGCAGACCAGCTCGGCCGCCGCCGCCGCGTCCGCCGAGCGCGGCGCCATGGCGGTGCCGCGCTCGAGGGCGCCGCGCAGCGCCTCGACCAGGAAGGGCGCCTTGTGGCCGAACAGGTTGACGCCGAAGTCCATCGAGACGTCGACGTACTCGTTGCCGTCGACGTCCCACAGCCGGGAACCCTCGGCGCGCGCTCCGACCAGCGGGTAGTGCATCTCCTTGATCGAGGGCCGGAAGCCGGCCGAGGCCCGGCTGTCGGCGAGGCGCGGCCGCGCCGCCTCGGCGAGCCGCTTGCTCTCCGCGGTGCGCGCCGTGTAGCGCGCGATCAGCGCCTCCAGGTGGGCCTGGCGGCGCGGATCGGCGGCACCGCGCTCCTCGCGCCGCGGCGGCCGGTGCGGGCCGTGGTCGCGCCGCACCGCTGCGCGCGCTTCCGCCGGCCGGGCGGCGGGCTGCGTGGCTGCCGGCGTTGCGGGAGCCTCCTGAACCGGCAATCCCTGCCCGCGCAGCGCCGCCATCTGCTGGTCGATGACGCCCTGCACCAGCTCGAGCTGGCGGGCGAAGAGCGCGGCGAGGTCGCCGGCCGCCGCCGCCGCCGGCACCCCGGCGGAGGCGCCCGCCGTGGCCGGCCGGTCCAGCGCGGGCGCCGCGGGCTTCGGCTCGGTGGCCGTCGGCGCGTGCCGGGCGACGTGATCGACGAGCGCACGGACGCTGCCCAGCTCGTCGAAGAACTGCCGGGCGGTCAGGGTCAGCCCGTGGCGTGCGCGCACCAGCCGGCCGATCTCGACCAGGCTCAGCGAGTCGGCGCCGAGCTCGAGCAGCGCCGCGTCGGGATCGATGTCCTCCGGCGCGCTCTTCAGCGCCTCGGCGACCAGCGCGGTCATGGCGGCGAGGTCCGTCGCCGGCCGGGAGGGCGCAGCGGTGGCGGTCGCGCCCGTGGTCGTAGGCTGGGGCGCCGGCGTGCCGGAGGCGGTCATCTCGGGTTCCTCGATCCAATGCGGTCGGCGCTCGAAGGGATAGCCGGCCTGCCAGAGGCGGCGCCGGCCGTAGGGACGCTCGAGGGCCTCCCAGTCGACCGGCTGGCCCTCGAGCCAGAGCGCGGTCAGGCTGTCCAGGCAGGACGCCCAGTCGGGATTGCCGGGGCGCAGCGTTGCGTGGAAGCGCGCGTCCGGCAGGCTGGCCGGGCCGAGCGCGCTCAGCACCGCCCGCGGGCCGATCTCCAGGAAGCGCCCGATGCCGCGCCCGGCGAGCGCGGCCAGGCCCTCGGCGAAGCGCACCGGACGGCGCGCGTGGGCGGCCCAGTCGGCGGCCGCCGGTACGCACCCGGGCTCGAGCAGCGCACCGTCCAGGTTGCGGGCCAGCGGCAGGCGCGCCGGCTGCCAGTCGACCGAGGCGGCGAGCGCCTCCAGGGCCTCGAGCGCCGGCTCCATCATCGGCGAGTGGAAGGCATGGGAGACCGCGAGGCGCTGCGGCCTCAGGCCCTGCGCGCGCAGCCGCGCCTCGACGCGGTCCAGGGCCTCGGCCTCGCCGGCCAGGACGCTGGCCGAGGGGCCGTTGAGCGCGGCCAGAGAGACCCGATCGACCTCGTCGCCGATCGCCGCCTCGGCGGTCGCCGCGTCGGCCGGGACGGCGAGCATCGCGCCCTGCGGCAGCGCGTCCATCAGGCGGCCCCGCTCGGCGACCAGCGGCAGCAACTGCTCGGGCGCCAGCATGCCCGCGACGGCGGCGGCGACGTACTCGCCCAGGCTGTGGCCGAGCACGGCGGCCGGCTCGACGCCCCAGCTGCGCCACAGCGTCGCCAGCGACCACTCGACGGCGGCCAGCGCCGGCTGGGCGTAGCGCGTGCGCTCCAGGCGCGCCGTCTCGGCGCCGTAGAGCAGCTCGAGCAGCGGCACGTCGAGATGCGGCTCCAGGATCGCCGCGCAGCGCTCCATCTCCGCGGCGAAGACCGGGGCGGTCTCGTAGAGCTCGCGCGCCATGTCGGGCGCGACCGCGCCCTGCCCGGTGAACAGGAAGGCGACCGGCTGGGCACCCTGCCCGGCCGCGCGGCCCGCGCACACGCCGGCCGGCGTCTCGCCCCGGGCAACGGCCGCCAGCCGGTCCCGCAGCTGCGCGGGCTCGGCGACCACCGTAGCGAGGCGGCAGGCATGGGTCGCCCGGCCGGCGTTGTTGGTGAAGCAGCGGTCGCCGAGGCCGCCCTCTGCGGCCGGCGCCGCCGCCAGGTCCTCGGCGATGCGGCCCGCCAGCGCCTGCAGGGCCGCCGGCGTGCGCGCCGAGAGCACGAAGGGATGGTGGCTGCGCTCGACCGTCGGCGCGGCCGGCGCGCTCGCCGGCGCCTGTTCGAGCACGACGTGCGCGTTGGTGCCCATCAGCGAGAAGCTGCTCACCCCGGCGCGGCGCGGCGCGGCGCGCTGCGGCCAGTCTTCGAGCGTCCGCGGCACGCGCAGCGGCAGCTCGCTCCAGGGCACGTGCGGGTTGGGCGTCGTCAGGTTGAGGTGCGCCGGCACCCGGCCGCGGTCGAGCGCCAGCACGGCCTTGACCAGCCCGGCGAGGCCGGCCGCCGCCTCCAGGTGGCCGACGTTGGTCTTGACCGAGCCGACCAGCAGCGGCCGCTCGGCCGGCCGGCCCCCGAAGACCGCGCCGAGCGCGTTGAGCTCGATCGGGTCGCCGAGCTCGGTGCCGGTGCCGTGCGCCTCCAGGTAGTCGAGCTCGTCCGGCGCCAGGCCGGCGTCGGCCAGGGCGTCGCGGATCACCGCCTGCTGGGCGGCGCCGCTCGGCACCGTCAGGCCGCCGCCGGCGCCGTCCTGGTTGACCGCGCTGCCGCGGATCACGGCGTGGATGCGCTCGCCGGCCGCCAGCGCATCCGACAGCCGCCGCAGCACCAGGACCGCACCGCCCTCGCCGCGTCCGAAGCCGTCGGCCGAGGCATCGAAGGTCTTCGAGCGGCCGTCCGGCGAGAGCGCGCCGGTGACGTCGTTGTAGAGGAAGCCGCCGGGCGAGAGCATCAGGTGGGCGCCGCCGACCAGCGCCCGCTCGCACTCGCCCGAGCGCAGCGAGCGGACGGCCTGGTGCAGCGCGACGAGGGAGGCCGAGCAGGCCGTGTCGACGGCCAGGCTCGGCCCGTTCAGGCCCAGCAGGTAGGACAGCCGCCCCGCGGCGAAGCAGGCGGTATTCCCGCTGCCGAAGTAGGCGTCGATGCGCTCGGCCTCGCCGCGCGCGATCTGGCGGTCGGCGTAATCGTGCGAGGTCAGGCCGACGAACACGCCGGTGCGGCTGCCCTTCAGGCGGTCGGGCGCGAGGCCGGAGCACTCCAGCGCCTCCCAGGCGACCTCGAGCAGCAGTCGCTGCTGGGGATCGAGGGCGTCGGCCTCGCGGCCGGAGAGATGGAAGAAGGCGGCGTCGAAGCCGCGCACGTCTTCGAGGAAGGCGCCCTCGGCGGCGCGGCTGCGGCCCGGCCCGGCGGCGCCGTGGTAGCGCGCCACGTCCCAGCGGTCCGCCGGGATCGGCCCGACCGCGTCGCGGCCGGCCTCGAGCAGCTCCCAGAAAGCTTCGGGCGTCTCGCCGCCCGGGAAGCGGCAGGACAGGCCGACGATGGCGATCGGCTCGGCACCGCCCGCGGCGGGACCCGGTGCCGGTGCGGCAGCGCTTGCCATCACCGGGGCGGCGGGGGCCGCTCCGGCGGGCGCCTTCCCTGCGCCGTTCTCCAGCCGGGCCAGCAGCGCCTCTGCGAGCGCCGTGACGGTCGGCTGCTCGATCGCCAGGGTCGCCGGCAGCACCAGGCCGCTGGCGCGCTGCAGGCGGTCGCGCAGCTCGAGCGCCGAGAGCGAGTCCAGGCCGAGCGACTGCAGGCCGCGGTCGAGCGGCACCGGCCGGTCTGCCGGCAGGCGCAGCACCGTCGCCACCGCCTCCTGGACCAGGCGCCGGACCAGCGCCGGCCGCTCGCCGGCATAGCTGTCCGCGAGCTGCGCGGCCAGCGGCGCCAAAGCCGGCGCATCCGTCTCGGCCACCGCGTCGTTCGACCCGACGACGGCTTCCAGCCAGGCCGGCGCGTCGCTGAATGCGACGACCTCGGCGAGCGCCGGCCAGTCGGCCGCCACGACGAGAGCCGAGCCGCCCGCGTGCCCGCCGAGCCGCTCCAGCGCTGCCAGGGCGCGGTCGCGCGGCAGGCCGTGCAGGCCGGCACCGGCCCAGCGCGCGGCGTCGGCGCGCTCGGCCATGCCCAGGCCCTCCCAGGGTCCCCAGCCGAGGGCGCTCGACGGTCGGCCGGCGGCCCGCGCCGCCGCCGCGACGGCGTCGAGCCCGGCGTTCGCGGCGGCGTAGTTCGCGGCCTTCGCGAGGCCCAGGGTCGCCGCCGCCGAGGAGAAGAACAGCAGAAAGTCGAGCGGCGCGTCCTCGGTCGCGCGCAGCAGCGCCCGACCGCCCTCGATCTTGGCGTCGAGCAGCGACGCGCTGGCCGCCCAGGAGAGGCTCGCCAGCGGTGCGTCCTCGAAGGCGCCGGCGGCCTGCACGAGGCCGCGCAGCGGCCGGCCCGCCTCGGCGAGACGGATCAGCAGCCCGGCGACGGCGGTCTCGACGGCCTCCGGCTCGGCGAGGTCGAGCGCCAGGGTCTCGACCGCGACGCCGCGCGCCGCGAGCGCCGCGATCAGCTCGTCCGGAATCGGCCCTCGCGCCGCCAGCACCAGATGCCCGGCGCCCCGCTCGGCCAGATGCTCGGCGACCGTTCGGCCGAGTGCGCCGCTGGCGCCGACCACCAGGTAGCTGGCCTCCGGCGAAACCGGAAGCGGCTCGCCGGCCGGCGGGGTCATCGGGCGGAGCCGCAGGCCGAAGGCCTCGCCCCCGCGCAGCGCGAGCTGCCGCTCGGCGCGCTGCCCGAGCAGCGGCAGCAGCGTCCGCGGATCGCTCTCGTCGAGGTCGATCAGGCCGCCGGCGCAGTCCGGCCGCTCGACCGCGACGGAGCGCAGCAGGCCCCAGGCGGCCGCCTGCCAGGGATCGACAGGCGCCTCGCCAGGCACCGCCGACTGCGCGTTGCGCGTCACCAGCCAGGCCGGCAGGCCGCGGCCGCCGGCGGCGAGCCCGCGCAAGGCGGCCAGACTGCGCCGCAGGCCGGCCGGCCCGCCGTCGAGCGGCGCCAGGCAGAGCAGGCCGGCGAAGCCCCCCGTCCCGGATGCCTGCTCCAGCGCGTCGGCGACCGCCTGCTCGGCGGCCTCCGGATCCGCGGCCGGTTCGACGACCAGGGCGTCCAGCCGGGCGGCCAAGGCTCCGGCCACCCCGCCGGCATCGCCAACCAGCAGCCAGCGGCCGGCCGGCGCGGCCTCGACCGGGCGCCGGGCGACGACGACGCTCTGGGCACCGGTGCCGTCGCACCCCTGCAGCGCCTCGACGGCGAGGCCCTGCTCCGAGAGCAGCGCGCGCCAGGCCTCTGGCGCGAGCAGCGGATAGTCGGCCCGCAGCCCGGCGTCGGCGAAGCGCCACCAGCCCTCGGTCAGGCCGAAGACCAGGTCGAGCCAGCGGCGCGGCGCGGTCTGCTCGACCAGCAACAGCCGCCCCCCCGGCGCCAGCAGTCGCCGGGCGTTCCCGAGGGTCTCGGCGAGGTCGCGGGTGGCGTGCAGCACGTTGGCCGCGACGACCAGGTCGTAGCCGCCGGCCGCAAAGCCTTGGGCCTCGGGATCGCGCTCGATGTCGAGCGGCGCGGTCTCCAGCCAGCCCTGCCCGGCATAGCGTCGTGCGGCCTGGGCGAGCAGCGGCCCGGCCAGATCGGTGAAGACGTAGCGGGTCGCGTCACCCGGCAGCCGCGGCAGCAGGTGCTCGGTCGTGCCGCCGGTTCCGGCGCCGAGCTCCAGGACACGCAGGCTGCGGCCTTCGGGCAAGGCCTCGGCGACGGCCGCGGCGACCTCGCCGGCGAGACCGTTGGCGACCCGCAGCACCGCGGAATCCCGATAGAGCGACGCCAGCCGGTCGCCGCCGCCGGCGGGGAACAGAATCTCCAGCGGATCGCGCTCGCCGCGCAGCACGGCAGCCAGCGCCGCGCCGCACTCGGCGACCAGCGCGATGCCGCCGCGATGGCCGGGAAAGCGCTCGGCGAGCGCGCCCGCGAAGCCGGACGGATCGGCCGCGGCCGTGGCGTCGGCGGCCATGTCGCGCAGCCGGTCGAGGAGGCGCCGGTGCGCGGGCGCCACCTGTCCGGCCTCGAGCTGCGTCAGGGCGTCGCGCGCGAAGCCGGCGCAGAGCCGGTCGAGTTCGGCCTCGAGCGCCTGCGTCTCGCGCTCGACCGCCGGGTCCCGCAGGCGTCCGGCCGTCTCGGCGAGCCGACCGGCGAGATCCGGCGTCTCGAGCGGCGCGAGCGGAACCCACGCGGTCTCGTAGAGCAGGCCCTCGGCGTCGGCCGGGTTCGCGGCGGCCGGCTCCGCCGGCTCGGCGAACCAGTGGCGGCGGTGCTGCCAGGGATAGGCCGGCAGGGGCACGACCCGGCAGTCGGCGGGAAAGAGGCCCGACCAGTCGATGCGCCGCCCGCCGACGATGGCCTCGGCGAGCTCGGCCAGCGGCGTGTCGGCGCCGAGCTTGCCGCGCTTCGGGCGCAGCGGGCGCGTGCCGGCGACGAGACCCTCCGGCATCTCTCCGGCAGCGTAGGCGCGCAGGCGCCCGGCGGCCTCCGGCGCGCTGCCGGCGACCAGGGCCAGGCGCTCGTCGTGGTGGGTCCGGCGCAGGGCCGCCGTCCAGCAGAGATCGGCGAAGCCGCGTGGGTCGTCGGCCGCTTCCCCGAGCCGCTCGGCCACGCGGCCGGCCAGCGCACGCAGCGCCGCCGGCTCGGCGGCCGACAGCACGAGCAGTCGCTCCGCCGGCGCGAGCGGCGGGCGATCCTCTGCCGGAGGCGGCGCCGGCGCCAGCAGGACATGGGCGTTGGTGCCGCCGAAGCCGAAGCTGCTGACGCCGGCGAGCCGCCGCTCTTCCGGCCAGGGTTCGGCTTCGGTCAGCACGCGCAGGCCGATCTCGCCGAAGGGGATGTCGGGGTTCGGCTCGCGGAAGTTGAGGCTTGGCGGCAGGCGCCTGCGGCCCAGCGCCAGCGTCGTCTTGATGACGCCGGCGACGCCGGCGGCGGCCTCCAGGTGCCCGATGTTGCTCTTGACCGAGCCGACCGGCAGCGCGCCTTTGCCCGGCGTGCCCGCGAGCTCCAGGGCGTCCGACAGCGCCAGCGCCTCGATCGGGTCGCCGAGGCGCGTGCCGGTGCCGTGCGCCTCCAGGTAGCCGAGCGCGTTCGGCGTCTCGCCGGCGGCGGCCAGCGCCTCGCGGATCACCGCCGCCTGGGCCGGGCCGCTCGGCGCGGTCAGGCCGTTGCTGCGGCCGTCCTGGTTGACCGCCGTGCCGCGCAGCACGGCGAGCACGGGATCGCCGGCGGCTCGCGCGTCGTCGAGCCGCTTGAGCACCAGCACGCCGCAGCCCTCACCGCGCACGTAGCCGTCGGCGGCGGCGTCGAAGACCTTGCAGCGGCCGTCGCCGGCCATCATGCGCGCCGCCGAGAAGGCGACCATCAGGTCGGGCGCCAGCAGCAGGTTGACGCCGCCGACGATGGCCCGCTCGCTCTCGCCGGCGAGCAGGCTCTGGCGCGCGAGATGCAACGCGACCAGGGACGAGGAACAGGCGGTGTCGACGGCGACCGAGGGCCCCCTCAGGTCGAGCAGGTAGGACAGGCGGTTGGCGGCGATCGACAGCGCGTTGCCGGTGCCCGACCAGGCGTCGACGGTCGCCGGGTCGCGCGGCTGGATGCGGCTGTAGTCGAAGGTCGAGATGCCGACGTACACGCCGGTCGCCGATCCGGCCAGCCGCTCGCGGGTCTCGCCGGCGGCCTCCAGCGCCTCCCAGGCGACCTCGAGCAGCAGGCGCTGCTGCGGGTCCATGGCATCGGCCTCGCGCGGGGCGATGCCGAAGAAGCCGGCGTCGAAGCGGTCGATACCTTCGATCAGGCCGGCCCAGCGGGTCGAGGTAAATCCAGGCTTGCCGGGCTCGGGATCGTACGGCGCGGCGAGCCCCTTGCGCACGGCCGGGATCTCGGCGATCGCCTCGCGGCCGCCCTCGAGCAGGTCCCAGAAGGCTTCGGCGTCGGGCGCGCCCGGAAAGCGGCAGCTCAGGCCGACGATCGCGATGTCGCGGGCGCTTGCGCTCACGTCACTCCCCACCCCTTCCAGGCGCCCCTGCCTCGGGCGCTCGTTCGTCCGGCGTCCTCGCCATCCGCCTCGATGGCTGCGCCGATTGTAGCCCCTGCCCACCTTGCCGGCCGCTGGCCGCGAGATGAGCGTTTCGTCATGCGCCGAGCCAAGTCCTCACGGCCCCGCCGAAGCGCTCGAACAGCCCGGCCTCCGGCAGGTCGGCCTCGACCAGGCTGAGGCCTTCGCGGCCGGCGGCCCGCTCGAGCGCGTCCCGCAGGGAATCTCGCCCCTCCGCCCGCTCGTAGGCAAGGCCGAAGCCTCGGGCGAGGCTGCCGAAATCGACGCAGGTCGGCCGCCGCAGGGCCTGCCGACGCGCCGCGTCGCCGGGCCAGATCGAGAGGTCGAAGATGCCCGGCCCCTTGTTGTTGAGCAGGCAGATGCAGCCGTCGACCCGGCGCTCCGCGAGCGGCTCCAGCGACGGCAGGTCGTGCAGCAGCGCCTGGTCGCCGACCAGCGCCAGGCCGCGCCGGCCGAGCCCGAGCGAGGCGCCGAGGAAGGTCGAGAGCGTGCCGTCGATGCCGTTGACGCCGCGGCTGCAGAGAATCGGGTGCGCCGCGCCCGAGGGCGCGCAGAACAGATTGCCGAGCCGTGCCGCCATGGAGTTGGCGAGCAGGGTGAAGGCGAAGCCGGGCGCGTTGCAGGCGATCTCGGCGGCCTGCGCGTCGCCCCAGCCGGCCTCGGCCAGGGCCGTCTCGCGCCGCCCGGCGAGCGCCCGGTCGGCTGCCAGCCAGCGTGCTAGCCACGCGGCGTCGCCCGGCCCCAGGGCCGCGGCCAGTTCGGCCAGCGCTTCGCTGCCGGGCGCGACCAGGGCCTCGAAGCGGCCGTGCAGGAAGTCGCTGGCGACCGGTCGTCGGGCGATGCGCACCACCGGCACCGAGAGGCCCCGCAGGTAGGCGTGCAGGCCGTGGGAGATCGGCGCCTCGCCGACCTGCACGACCAGCTCGGGCGGCTCGGCGGCGAAGCCCGGGTTCAGCGCCAGCAGGTCGCCGTGGCTCACCAGGTTGGCCGCCGCCGGCCGGCGCAGGCCGCTCGGCGCGTCGGCGAGCAGCGGGAAGCCGGTCGCCTCGGCGAACCCCGCGATCAGTGCCGGCGGCACCGGCGTCTCGGGCCCCGCGACGATCAGGCCGCGCAGGCCTGGGCGCAGGCCGAGCCGGCCGACCAACCCGGCGACGTCGCAGGCCGGCACCGCCGGAGCCGCAACCTCTCGCCGTTCGTCGGGCGGCAGGCGCCGCGGCTGCCAGTCGGGGCCAGGATCGAGCGTCGCGACGCGGCCGAGCAGCGGCAGGTTGACCTGGACCGGCCCCTGCTCCGGGCCGGGCAGCAGATGGCGGAAGGCGCTGGCGAGCTCCGCGCGCAGCGCGGCGATCGCCGCAGGCTCGTCGCTCGGCTCCGGCAGGTCGACGGCGGCGGCGACCAGGGCCCGGCAGAGCCCCAGGTGGTCGCTCGACTGCGGGCCGCCGCCGGCGCGCTCGTCGAGCGGCCGGTCGCAGGTCAGCAGCAGCAGCGGCGTGCCCCAGGCCTCTGCCTCGCAGAGCGCCGGCAGCAGGTTGGCGACGGCGCTGCCCGAGGTCGTGACCACGGCGACCGGCCGGCCGGTGGTGCGCGCGATGCCGAGCGCCAGGAAGGCGGCGCCGCGCTCGTCGACGCGCGTGAAGGTCTCGAAAGCCGCGTCCTGCTGCAGGGTCAGCACCAGGGCGGCGCTGCGCCCGCCGAGCGTCAGCACGGCGTGGCGCAGGCCTGCAGCCTTCAGCGCCTCGGCGACCGCCCGGCACCACAGCAGGTTCAGGTTGAGGGGCTCCGCGACCTGCATCCGGCCTGCCTACTCGCCCGGCCTCAGCAGCGTGACCACGACCAGCAGGGCGGTCACCGCGACCGCGCCCACCGCGAACCAGGCGAAGCTGGAGTTGCGGGCGAAGGAGACCTCGCCGCGGAACACGTTGAGCAGCACCGAGCCCGCGATGAAGCCGGTCGCCATCTCGCCGTAGACATGGTGCTCCGGCGGCACCAGGTGGGACAGCAGCAGGCCGAGCGCCAGCGCCCCGAGCAGCAGGTAGCGGCCGAGCCGGTCGAAGCGGCGCGAGAACTGCTCCTCGAAGCCGCTGTCGATCAGCAGGTAGTGCAGCATCATCGCGCCGGTCAGCAGCCAAGTGTAGACCGTGGGCCCGGCCCCGGCCTGCTCGGCAATGAAGAACATCAGCAGCAGGTTGAACAGCGAGAAGCTGGCCAGGTGCAGGCGGTAGACGCCGGGCGGCGGCCCGCCCTCGCGCCCCTGATGCGCGCGCACCGCCTTCTCCAGGCCGTAGAACAGCAGGAAGCCGGCGAGCGCGAAGAGGAAGACCAGGATCTCCCGGAGCGGCACCAGCGCCTCGCCGTCGACCAGGGCGGCGCCGACGCTGTCGGCCGAGAGCGCCAGCTCCGGCAGGGTGTGCAGGAACACGAAGGCGACGGCCGCGCCGGCGCCGAACGACACCGTCTCCGTCTCCGGCACCAGCGGGTGACGGCGGATCCGCGCCGCCAGGAAGTGCGGCAGGGCGAGCAGCAGCAGGAAGACCAGCTGCCAGCCGAGGGATACCTCCGACGCCTCGTGGCCGCTCATCGCGGCCCGCCAAGGCGCTCGGCCAGCGCCTCGATGGTCGGGTAGTTCCAGACCAGGGTCGGCGAGAGCTTGCGGCCCAGCCACTGCTCGAGGCGGCCCATCACGGCCAGCGCCTTCACGGAATCGAGGGCGTAGCTCTCGAACGAGCGGCGCGGGTCGATCTCCTCCGGCGCGACGCCGAGGGCGCGCGCGATCTCCTCGATCAGCCAGGCCTCGATCGCCTCTGCCTCGATCGCCTCTGCGTGGGGTGCCTCTACGTGGGGTGCCTCTACGTGGGGTGCCTCGGCGTGGGGCGCCTCGGCGTGGGGCGCCTCGGGCGCTTCCGGCTCCGCGTTTGCCGAAGCGGGCCGCTTCGCGCCCTCGGCAGCCGTCGACGGGCCCTCCGCCATCCGCGCGGACTCGGCCTGCGCCAGCAGCAGGTCCGGCTCGGCGCCGGCCAGGCCGCAAGACAGCTCCGGGCTGGCGCAGCGCAGCTGTCCGAGACGGGTGAGGTAGGCGGCGCCGCGCATCAGCGCCTCGGCAACCTCGACGACGCCGCGGCCGGCCGGCTCGGCGAAGCGGCTGCCGGCGCTCCAGTCGTTGAAGGCGGCCATCGCCGGCCCGCACCAGAGCTGGTAGTCGGCGCGCCGCTCCGCCTCGCCGGCGTTGGCCCACCTCGAGGACAGGCCGAGGTACCAGCGGAACAGCAGCCCCAGCTTGCGCTTGCCGTCCCGCCGCGCCTCGGCCAGCGCCTGCGGATCGGCGCCGGCGAGGTAGCGTTCGCAGTCCGCCCAGATCTCGTCGGCGGGGCGCCGGAACAGGTCGCGCTCGATTCGGGCGCGGTCGGCCTCGGCGATCGCCTCCCAGCCGTCGTGGCCGCGATAGAGCTCCCACAACCGCTGGGCGCGCTGGGCGAAGAGCGTGCCGCGCTTGAGCACCTGGACCTGGACGCCGAGCTCGAACATGTCGGCCGCCGGCGCCATCGCCAGATCGTCGAAGCCGGCCTCGGCGAGCATCGCCTTCGCCGCCTCCGAGGTGCCGGCCTCGCGGCAGGCCTGGTTGATCGAGCCCGAGACGACGTAGTCGGCGCCCTGGGCGAAGGCGGCGGCGACCGCGTCCGGCGTGCCGATGCCGCCGGCGGCACCGATCCGCGGCGGCTCGGCATAGCCGTGGCGCCGCTGCAGGCGGTCGCGCAGGCGCAGCATCGCCGGCAGCAGGCCGACCAGCGGCCGGCGGTCGGTGTGGCCGCCCGAGTCGGCCTCGACCGTGATGTCCCCGGCGACCGGCAGGCCGGCTGCCAGGTGCGCCTGCTCGGCGGTGATCGTGCCCTCGGCGACCAGGGTCTCGAGCAGCGCGGCCGGCGGCGGCGAGAGGAACTGCTCGGCGACGCGCGGGTGCGAGAGCTTGGCGATGACCCGAGTCGTCGCGCGCACCTGTCCGTCGGGCGCCCGCGACAGGCCGCCGGCACGGAAGGCGACGACGGCCGGCGAGAGCTCCATGAAGGCCGAGGCCTCGACCGTGGTCACGCCGGCGCGCCGGAACAGCGCGACCCGTGCCATCTCCTCGTCGGGCCGCTCCGGCGTGTGGATCAGATTGATCGCCCAGGGGCCTTCGGGCAGAGCCGCCTTGAGGCGGGTCACGGCGGCCTCGATGCGCGCGAGGTCGAGCCCGGCGGCGCCGAAGCTGGCCAGGACGCCGGCGCGGCCGAGCGCGACGACCATGTCCTCCGAGGCGATGCCGCCGGCCATCGCCCCGGCCATGTAGGCGAGCCGCACGCCGTGAGCGCGCCGGAAGGCGGCGCTGCCCAGGCTGCCGGGCGCCACCGCGGGGATCAGCGCGATCGCCTCAGCGCCGGCGGGACGTGCGGCCCCGCCGTCGGCCAGGATCGTCGAGCCGTCGGGCTGCGCCAGGACCGCCAGCGGCCGCCCCAGATCGAGCAGGCGCACCTGGCGGTCGTCGGCGCGCTCCACGGCCGGGCTGCCGACCCGGCGATGATCCTGGCGGGAGGCGAGAAGGCTGTCGGCTGGGCTCACGAGACGGGTTCCGGATCGAGGCGGGCGAGAATCGGGGCGGCGTCGACGCGCGGGCCATCCTGCCCCTCGGCGATCTGCAGCGACAAGCCGGTCAGGCGCCCGCGCACCCGGCCGTCGTGGATCAGGTCGACGTCGGCGACCAGGTAGGGCACCGGATCAGTGCCGCGCTCGACGATCTCCAGCCGGTAGGTGAAGACGCTCTTGGTGCCGGGTACCTGGCCGCGGAACTTGACCTTCAGCGGCAGGCCGGCGATCGGCTGGAAGCGGGCACCGGGGCGATCCTTCCCAAGGCCGCAGGCCAGGGCGAAGACCTGCAGCAGCTGCATGCCGCCCTCGATCATGCAGGGCCCGGCGAAGACCGGGTCGTCGAGGAAGTGGGCCCGGATGTACCAGTGGGCCGGATCGAGGTCCTTCTCGGCGAGCATCAGGCCACGGCCGTGCCGGCCGCCGTTCGCCTCCAGGCTCGCGACGCGGTCGACCATCAGCATGTCCGGCGGCGGCAGGCGCAGCGCGCCGCTGGCCGGCTCCCGGTCGGCCCCGAAGACCGTGCCGGCGCCGCCGCGGGTCAGCGCCAGCAGGGCCTCGCGCTCGAGCGAGCCGCAGGCGCTCTCAAGCTGCTCGCGCGGCGCCGGCCGGGCCGGCCGGCCGGAGTCGGTCAGCCCCTGCCCCTCGGCCAGCTCCTCGGCGCTGAAGAAGCCGGCGCAGCAGTCGTCGATCCGCAGCATCGGCCGGCCGTCGACGCGCCCCATGTAGTCGGAGAAGAACAGCAGGGTCTGGCCGTGCTCGACGAAGCGGTCGATGCGGATGTCGTAGCTGATGCGCTGGCCGGCGCGCGGCCGGTCGCCGAGGAAGGTCAGGCTGGCGTCGAGCCAGCGGAAGCCGCGGATGCCGCCCAGCCGCTCGTCGATGCCGAGGCAGCTCAGCAGCACCAGCACGCCCTGCGCGTCCATCGCCAGATAGGGCGCCTCGCCGTCGACCGCGTGCCAGGCCGGATCCGGCACGTCGTACTCGGTCGAGATGCTGGCCGGCCCCAGGCGGCCGCGGCGATAGTCGGCCGCGGTCACCCGGCTCAGCGCCATGAAGGGCGGCGCCGGCACCCGGACCCGCCGCGGCAGGGCGTCGGCGAAGGCGTAGTCCGGGCCCAGGACCTGGGCCAGGCTGCCGTCGGCGAAGGCCCGCACCGCCGCCTCGTCGAACAGCGGCGCCGGGGTCGCCGCGGCGGCCGGCGCACGCGGCACCCCGGCCAGCGCCGCGAGCGCGGCCAGGGCGGCGCGCCGCTCGGCCAGGAAGGCGCCGTGGGTGCGCGCCGTGCGGATCGCCAGTTCGGCCAGCGCGGCGACCCCCGGCTCGAGCCCGCCGGGCTCGGCAGCGGGCTGCGGACCGGCGGCCGCTCGGCCGCCCTCGATCCGGGGCAGCTCGGCGAGCTTGCGCGCGATGCTCTCGCCGCCGAGCTCGATGCGGATCGGCATGCGCGCCGGCGGCGGCGCCTCGGGCAGCAGCGCGGCCCAGCGCGCGGGGTCGACCGGCGCGCGGTGGGCGAGCAGCGCCGCAAGCAGCCGCGTCACGCTGACGCTGTCGCTGGCGCCGCGCCGGTTGACCGGCAGCGCCAGGTGCGGCCGCTCGCCGAGGCAGGCGCCGACCCAGCGGCTGCAGGTGGCGCCGGCGCCGACCTCGACGAAGTAGCGCGCGCCATCGCCGTAGAGCCGCTCGACCGTCGCGGGGAAGTCGACCGGCCCGGCGATACCCGCGACGACCCGCTCGGCCAGCGTCCGGGAGTCGCGCGGCGCCGGCTCCGACGCACCCGCGCCGGCGGAGAAGAGACAGCGCGGTCCCTGGCCGGTGCCGAGCGGCCGCTCGAGCAGCGCGGTCAGCGCGGCGCGCTCGCTCTCGACCGGCGGGCAGTGGATCGCCATCGCCTCGGTGCTGCGCAGGCTGTCGCAGCCGAGGCGCGCGGCGACGCGCCGGCAGGCCGCATCCTCGCCGGCGATCACCGTCTCGTTCGGGGCGTTGACGTGGGTCAGATAGACGCGCGTCTCCCCGGCCAGGGCCGCGCGCACCGCCTCCGGCGCCGCGGTCAGCACGTGACTGCTCCAGTCCAGCGGCTCGTCGGCGCCCAGCGACCAGAGCGCGCGCACGGCCTGCTTGGCGCCGCTCAGGCGCCGAGTCACGCAGTCGCTTTCGCTGACCGCCTTCAGCCAGTCGTCCGACAGCGACCAGGTGCCGCCGGCGACCAGCATCGAGAGCTCGCCCATCGAGTGCCCGCAGGCGAGGTCCGGCGCCAGCCCGAGACGGGCCGAGAGCAGCCGGGCGTAGGCGACCGAGTAGAGCAGCGTCGTCTTGAGCGCCAGCAGGCCGTCGCCGAGCAGCGCCTCGTCGGCGGCCTCGCGCTCGGCCGGGCCGACCGGGCCGAAGGCCGCCGGATGGATCAGGTCGGCCGAGAGCGCTGCCGCGGGATCGGCGAAGGCGGCCTCGATCTCGGCCAGCGCCTCCGGTGCCAGCGCGAAGAGCTCGGCGCCGAGCCCGGTGCCGACCGAGCCGATGCCGGGATAGACGAAGGCGACCTTGGCCGCGCCGCCGAGCGGCCGCGGCGCGCAGAAGCTGCCGGCCGGCGTCTGCCAGTCGCGGCCGGCCTGAAAGGCATCCGCGAGACTGCCGCGCGCCAGGGCGATCTCGCGCGCCAGAGCCTCGCGGTCGGCGGCCACGAGCACCAGGGCCAGCCCGCCGCGCGGCGCCGCTTGCAGCGCCTCGCGGGCGATGGCGGCCAGCGGCCGCGGGTCGGCCTCCAGGCGCTCGAGCCCCTCGAGCAGCGCCGCCAGGTCGTCGCCGAAGACCGGCAGCGGCAGCGGCGGCATCGCGGCGAACCCGAGCCGCGGCCGGGCCGGCGCGCCGCTCTCGCGGAGCAGCAGGTGGAAGCTGCGGCCGTCGAGGCCGAGACCCTGGACGGCCGCCCGGCGCGGCGTGCCGCGCGACAGCCAGGGCCGTGGCGCGCCGCCGACGACCAGCCGGCCGACCTCTTCCGTCAGGTCCGGCCGCGGCCCGGTCCAGCCGGGCTGGCCGGGGAGCAGCCGCTCGCCGAGACAAAGCGCCGCGCGCACGACGCCGAGCAGGCCGGCCGCCGCACCGGTCTGCCCGAGCTCGGCCTTGGCGCTGCCGAGCAGGCAGGGCGCTTCGCCGGGCCCGTAGACCCGAGCGAGCCCGTCCAGCTCGTCGGCATCTTCCTCGGCGACGCCGCCGAGAAAACTCTCGATCAGCCCGACCTGCTGCGCCGGGATCCCGGCCTGGGCCAGGGCGGCACGCGCGCTCCGCTCGACGGCCGCGGCGCGGTCGTCGCCGACCGGCGTCTCGGCCAGGGCCTCGACGAAGCCATGCGCCGGCCGGCCGGCGGCCGCGGCGTCCGAGGCGCGCTGCAGAACCAGGGCCGCCGCGCCCTCGCCCGGCCACCAGCCGCCGCCCTCGGCGAGCGACAGGCCCGGTCTCGCCGGCCCCGTGCTGGACAGCCGGCCGCGCAGCCAGACCGCCTCCGGGCCGCCCGCGAGGTCGACGGCGCCGACCAGCACGGCATCGGCCTCGCCGGCGCGCAGCAGCAGCTCCGCGGTCTGGATTGCCTGGAGGCCGCCGTTCTCCTCGGCCGAGACCGTGAAGTTCGGCGCCGAGAAGTCCCAGAGCACGGTGATCCGGCTGGCCAGCAGATTGCCGATGTAGCCGAGGAAGTCGGCCGGCTCGCAGGCGGGATGCAGGGCGTCGCGCAGCGCCGTCCCCAGGGCCGCCGACAGAGCATCCGCCGCGCGCCCCTCCGCGCGCTCGAGGGTTTCCGCCACCCGCGCCTCGCCGTCCCAGCGGGCGCGCAGCCGGTGAACCGACAGCTCGGCCTCGGTCGCGACGACCACGGCGACGCGACCGCCCTCCGCGATGCCGGCGTCGCGCAGGGCCGAATCGGCGACCGCCAGCATCAGCAGCTGCTGCGGATTCAGCCGCTCGAGCTCGCGCGGCGGCAGGCGGTAGCGCAGGGCATCGAGGTCGAGACGATCGATCCAGGCGCCTTCGGTCCCGGACACGACGGCTTCCAGGCCGGCCCAGCGCCGCGGCGGCAGCGGCCGCGCGTCCGGG
>JAUILQ010000044.1 GCA_030433005.1 Alphaproteobacteria bacterium | reverse complement strand
CTTCGCGGTGATGTCGGCGCTCACTCCGCCGGTCGCGGTCGCCGCCTACGCGGCCAGCGCGATCGCCGACGCCAACCCGCTGACCATCGCCGCCAGCGCGGTGCGCATCGCGCTGGCCGCCTTCTTCGTGCCCTTCGCCTTCGTCTTCCACCCGGCGCTGCTGCTCGACGGCAGCTGGCTGGAGATCGCGGTCACCACGCTCGCCGTCGTCGCCGCGCTGGTTCTGCTGGTGGTCGCCGCCGAGGGCTACTGGCGCGTCGCCGTCGGCCGCCTCTCGCGCGTCCTGCTCGCCACGGCCGGCGTGCTGATGCTGATGGTCGAACCGTTGCCCACGGCCGGCGCTGCGGTGCTGCTCGGCGGGGTGCTGCTGATCGAGCGGCGCAGCGCCCGCGTCGCCCAACCTGGCGGCGGCGCCGCACCGAAAGCCGACTGAACCGACCCCGCGCGGTCCCGACGGGGGCTCGACGGCGACGCGGCGGCTCGCTACCACTGGGCGTCGAGCCGAGAAGAGGAGCCGCCCGTGACGCGATGCCATCGCCGCCCCGCCGCCCTGGTCCCGGGTGCGCTTTCCAGCCTGCTGCTGCTCGCCGCCTGCGCGCCCGGCCTGCCGCTGCCCGGCCCTTCGTCGGTGACGACCTTCCTGCCCGAGGACGCGATCTCCTGCCCGCCTCTGGTCGAGGCGGCCTGGGAGGCGCGGCTCTATTTCGGGCGCAGCGCCCGCGACGGCGGCGAGCTGAGCGAGGCCGAGTGGGAGCGCTTCCTGGCCGAGGAGGTGACCGCGCGCTTTCCGGACGGCCTGACGGTGCTCGACGGCTACGGCCAGTGGCGCGCCGGCGCGGACGCGCCGATCGAGCGCGAGGGCACGAAGCTGCTGGTCGTCGTGGTGCCCGACATCGGCGAGGCGCTGCCCAAGCTGCGCGCGCTGTCCGGCATCTACAAGGTCCGCTACGACCACGAGTCGGTGCTGCTGAGCTACCAGCCGGTCTGCGTCCAGTTCTGATTTCGGGCGCCGCCGCGAACCTCGGCCGGGCGCTGTCGTTCACCGAGTCAGAAGGCGCCGGCAACCTCGGCGCCGCCGCGCCGTGGCCGCGCCGGCCGCGGCGCCGGACGAGACGGCTCCTCCCGAGTCGAACCATCGAAGCACGGAGGAATGGCCATGAATATCCGCGAACTGATGACCGACGACATCGCGATCTGCAGCCCGGGCGACAGCCTGCGCGATGCCGCGAGCGCGATGAAGAAGATCGACACCGGCGTCCTGCCGGTCGGCGAGAACGACCGTCTGCAGGGCATGATCACCGACCGCGACATCGCGGTGCGCGGGGTCGCGGCCAACCGCGGGCCCGACACCGAGGTGCGTGAGGTGATGACCGACGAGGTGCTCTACTGCTTCGACGACCAGGACCCCGAGGCCGTCGCCCGGCAGATGAGCGACCTCCAGATCCGCCGCATGCCGGTGGTCGACCGCGACAAGCGGCTGATCGGCATGATCTCTCTCGGCGACCTGACCAAGGCCAAGACGACGCTGGGCGCCGCCGCGCTGTCCGGCGTCACCGAGCCGGGCGGCAAGCACGTGCAGTAGCGCCGCCGGGCGCCGCCGAGCGAGGCAAGCAGGGCCCGGCCGCCGACGCGGCCGGGCCCTTCTGCTGCGCGACCGACGCCGCGCCCTCAGCTCTCCTCGCCCTCAGCTCTCCTCACCCACGTGGTGGCGCATCATGAAGGGCAGCTGGCTGGCGATGAAGACCAGCGACAGGGCGATCTGCCCGACCGTGTCGAAGGTCACCCAGAGGTCGGTCGACTGGGTCCGCCAGATCACCTCGTTGAGACCCGCCATGACCAGGAAGAAGACCGCGAAGCGGTGGGTCAGCGTGCGGTAGGCGCCGGGCTGCATGGGAAAGCCGCCCTGCAGCATGACCCGCAGCAGCGGCCGGCCGATCGCCAGCGAGCCCCAGAGCACCAAGGCGAACAGGGCCTGCACGATGGTCGGCTTCATCTTGATGAAGGTCTCGTCCTGCAGGATCAGCGTCAGCCCCCCGAACACGCCGATCGCGCCGGCCATCAGCAGGGTCATCATCGGGATGCGTCGCGAGACCAGCCACGACAGGGCGATCGCCGCCACGGCCGCGACGATCACCGCCGCCGTGGCGGTCAGGATGTCGCTGGCCAGGTAGGCGACCAGGAAGACCAGCAGCGGCCCGTAGTCGACGGCCGGCTTGAGCCACTTGGGTCCCTCCGGTCGCTTCGCCTGCGCCGCGCCGCCGTCCTGTCCCTCGCCCGAGCCCTGCCCGTCCATGTCGTTTCCTTCGCTGCTGGCCACCGATCCGATCTGGCGCGCCACCGGCCGCGGTTCAACGCTTGCCTTCATCCCCACCCGGGGGACGCTATCCGCGCAGTTCCGCCGCCAGCCGCTCCGCCACCTCGGCGAGCTGCGCGTCGGCGGCGCGCGGCGGCGGGCGGAAGGTGAGCTCCGGCTCGGCGATATAGCGCCGCGAGGTGACGTCGGTCTTGTCGTGCATCGGCAGCACGTGGGCGTGGACGTGGGGCACGTCGCCGCCGGTCAGGAAGAAGGCCGCGCGCTCGACGCCGTAGAGCCGCTTCTGGATGCGGCCGAGGCGCTGGCCGAGCCGGGTCATGGCGTCGAGCAGCGGCGCCGGCGTCTCGGCGAAGTCGGCGTAGTGCCGGCGCGCGAGGATCAGCACGTGGCCCTCGCGGATCGGCGCGATGTCGAGGAAGGCGACCAGGTCGGCGTCCTCGAACACCCGGTGCGAGGGAATCTCGCCGGCGGCGATCCGGCAGAAGACGCAGTCGGCCAATCGGCCCTCGTCGGCCATCGGCGGGTGCCCCTTCCCTACTTCAGGCTGCGGCAGAAGCGCTCGATGCGGTCGCAGGCCTGCTCGAGCGCCTCGGTCGAGGTCGCGTAGGAGATGCGGAAGTAGGGCGACAGACCGAAGGCGGCGCCGTGCACCACCGCGACGCCCTCGGCCTCGAGCAGCTTGGTCGCGAAGTCCTCGTCGGAGCGGATGCGGCCGCCGTCGGGCGCGGTCTTGCCGATCGTGCCGGCGCAGGAGGGGTAGACGTAGAAGGCACCCTCCGGCTTCGAGCAGGTGAGGCCCGGGCAGCGGTCGAGGCGCTCGACCACCAGGTCGCGGCGCTGCCGGAAGACTTCGTTGCGCTCGGCCAGGAAGTCCTGCGGGCCGTTGAGCGCGGCGACCGCGGCGGCCTGGCTGATCGACGAGGGGTTGGTCGTCGACTGCGACTGGATCACCGCCATGGCCTTGATCAGCTCGGCCGGGCCGGCGGCGTAGCCGATGCGCCATCCGGTCATCGCGAAGGCCTTGGAGACGCCGTTGACGGTCAGGGTGCGCTCGTACAGCTCCGGCTCGACCTCGGCCGGCGTGCAGAACTCGAAGCCGTCGTAGACCAGCTTCTCGTACATGTCGTCGGTCAGCACCCAGACCTGCGGGTGCTTCTTCAGCACGTCGGTCAGGGCTTTCATCTCGGCCCGCGAGTAGGCGGCGCCGGTCGGGTTCGAGGGGCTGTTGAGGATCAGCCAGCGCGTCTTCTTGGTGATCGCCTTCTCGAGGTCCTCGGCACGCAGCTTGAAGCCGTTGTTCTGCGAGCAGGGCACGGCGACCGGCTCGCCCTCGGCCATCAGGGTCATGTCGGGGTAGCTGACCCAGAAGGGCGCCGGAATGATCACCTCGTCGCCGGGGTTCAGGGTCGCCATCAGGGCGTTGTAGAGCACCTGCTTGCCGCCGGTGCCGACGGTCACCTGGCTGGGCTTGTAGTCGAGCCCGTTGTCGCGCTTGAACTTGTCGCAGATCGCCTGCTTCAGCTCCGGCGTGCCGTCGACAGCGGTGTACTTCGTCTCGCCGCGGCGGATCGCCTCGATCGCCGCCTCCTTGATGTGGTCCGGCGTGTCGAAGTCGGGCTCGCCGGCACCGAGGCCGATGACGTCGCGGCCCGCCGCCTTCAGCTCGCGCGCCTTCGAGGTCACCGCGATTGTCGGCGAGGGCTTAATGCGCGACAGGCGCTGGGCGATCACGGACATGAGCTCTTTCCCTTCGAGAGTGCCGGCCTGCAGAGACCGGAGCCGCCGTCAGGCCCGGCGCACGGCGCCGCAACCTAGTCGAGCCCCGGTCCGCCTGCAACTACGCGAAGAGGGGGTGTAACCACCCGAAACGCCGGCGCCGCCCGGGATCGCTCCCGGGCGGCGCGAAGCACGCAGGCGAAGGCGCGCCGGCTCAGGCCGCGGCGCGGGCCTCGCCGGCCAGCGCGTCCTCGGCCTCGAGCACCGTGGCGACGGCCTGCAGCACCGCGGCGATGCGCGCGGCGTCCTGCACGGCCTCCTTGGTCGCGCCCTTGCCGACGACTTCCTTCTCGTGGCTCTTCAGGCAGAGGCCGCAGCCGTTGACCGCCGAGACCGCCAGCGACCAGAGCTCGAAGTCGACCTTGTCGACCCCGGGGTTGGCGATGGCGTTCATGCGCAGGCGCGCCGGCATCGAGAGGTAGTCGCCGCCGGTCAGGTGGCCGAAGCGGTAGTAGACGTTGTTCATCGCCATGATCGCGGCGGCGGTCTTGGCCGCCTCGGCCGCCTCGGGCGAGAGCCGCTGCGCGGCCTCGGCGCCGATCGCCTGGATCAGTTCGGCGTTGCGGGTCGCGATCGCCGAGGCCAGGGCGGCGCCCCAGACCTGCTGCTCGTTCAGCGCGCCCGGCTGCAGCACGTTGGAGATGTTGAGCTTGATGTCCTTGGCGTAGGCCGGCATGCGGCCCTTGAGGGCGTCGATCGACATGGGGAACCTCTTCGTCGGAAACGGCGGGCGGGATGGGCGGCGGTCGCCGGCCCCGCCATTACGGGCGGGGCCGGCGCGCCGGGCGGCTACGCGGCCTGCAGGGTGTCCTCGCCCTTCTGCCAGTTGCAGGGGCAGAGCTCGTCGGTCTGCAGGGCGTCGAGGGTGCGCAGCACCTCCTGCACGTTGCGGCCGACGCTGAGGTCGTAGACCGAGACGTGGCGGATGATGCCGTCCGGGTCGACGATGAAGGTCGCGCGCAGGCAGACGCCCTCGTCCTTGTGCAGGATGCCCAGCTCGGACGAGAGCTCGCGCTTCAGGTCGGCGAGCATGGGGAACGGCAGGTCGCGGAGCTCCTCCTGATGCATGCGCCAGGCGCGGTGCACGAACTCGCTGTCGGTCGAGAAGCCGAGCACCTGGGCGTCGCGGTCGGAGAACTCCTCGTTGAGCTGGCCGAAGGCGGCGATCTCGGTCGGGCAGACGAAGGTGAAGTCCTTCGGCCAGGCGAAGAGCACCAGCCACTTACCGGCGTAGCTGTCGTTGGTGATGGTCTCGAAGGCCTGGTCGGGGCTCGGCGCGTCCAGGCGGGTAACGGCCTGCAGGGTGAAGCTCGGAAGGCGGTCGCCAACGGTCAGCATCGCTGTCTCCTCTTGTTGCACTTCTTGTTGCACTGTCTCGCGGAACGGGTCACAGGCCGGCAGAACGCCGTCCTGGCGCAGTTCATAGAATAGTTCTAATTCGCAGTCGCAACAAGACAGATGGTGCACCGCGGAATGGGCACAAGGGTCGCAGGGGCAAAAAATGCGGAACGCCCGCCGACAGGAACCGTTGGCATGCATAGGAAGCCGTTGTGGCGGCGCGTCTCGGCGAGGGCTCCGGCCCCGCCTTTGCAGGAGCGCGGCGCGCCGCCGTCGGCCCGCCGAACCGCAACCTGGAAGATCGGGACGCCGTCGCCATGGACCACACGCACAGCCGCCGGAACCTTTCCCGCGACCGGCAGGAATCCGGGGAGACCGCCCCTCGCGGGCTCGCGCGCCGCAGCCTTCTCGGCGGCGCCGGAGCGCTGCTCGGCGCCGCTCCCGCCCTCGCCGCCGGCAGCGCCGCGGCGAGCGAGCGCCCCTCGGCGGGCAGCGGCCGGACGGTCTCGGACGATGCCGGAGAGATGACCGAGCATCGCCGCCTCTACTACCGCCTGGCCCGCTTCTAGGCGCGGCGCCCGCCACGCGCCGCGCCCTGCCGCCACACCGTCGCATCGGGAGACATCGCCATGCTGACCCGCCGATCCAACGGACCCACCGCCCGCCCGGGCTTGGCCGCGAGGCTGGGCGCCGGCGCCTCAAGCGACGGCCCGCACGAGCGTGCCGGCGGCGGGACGCTCTCGCGCCGCGGCTTCATGCAGCGCAGCGGGCTCGGCGTCGCCGGCCTGTCGGCCGTCTCGGCGCTGCCGCTGGCGCGGGTCGGCCGGGCCGAGGTGCGCGAGGGTCCCGTGGAGCAGCCCGACCGCATCGAGCGCAAGAAGACCGTCTGCCCGTTCTGCGCCGTCGGCTGCAGCATCTGGGCCGAGGTCCAGGACGGCACCTGGCTGGGCCAGGAGCCGGCCTTCGAGAGCCCGGTCAACATGGGCACGCACTGCGCCAAGGGCGCGGCGACCCGCGAGCTGGCGATCGGCCACCGCCGCCTGAAGTACCCGCTGAAGCGCGAGAACGGCCGCTGGAAGCGGATCGACTGGGACCAGGCGATCGAGGAGATCGGCGACAAGATGCTGGAGATCCGCGAGCGCTCGGGCCCGGACTCCGTCTACTGGCTGGGCTCGGCGAAGTTCAGCAACGAGCAGGCCTACCTGTTCCGCAAGTTCGCCGCCTTCTGGGGCACCAACAACTGCGACCACCAGGCCCGGATCTGCCATTCGACGACGGTCGCCGGCGTGGCCAACTCCTTCGGCTACGGCGCGATGACCAACTCCTTCAACGACATCCACAATTCCAAGGCGATCTTCCTGATCGGCGGCAACCCGGCCGAGGCCCACCCGGTCTCCATGCTGCACCTGCTGCGCGCGAAGGAGCTGGGCGCCAAGCTGATCGTCATCGACCCGCGCTTCACGCGCACCGCCAAGCACGCCAACGAGTACGTGCGGCTGCGCCCGGGCAGCGACGTCGCCTTCATGTGGGGCGTGCTCTGGCACATCTTCGAGAACGGCTGGGAGGACAAGGAATTCATCCGCCAGCGCGTCTTCGGCATGGACGAGATCCGCAAGGAGGTCGCCAACTGGACGCCCGACGAGGTCGAGCGCGTGACCGGCGTCACCGGCGACCAGGTGCGCCGGGTCGCCGAGGCCTATGCCAGGAACCAGCCGGCGACGCTGATCTGGTGCATGGGCCTGACCCAGTCGACGATCGGCAACAACAAGACGCGTGCGGCCTCGATCCTGCAGCTGGCGCTCGGCAACATCGGCACCGCCGGCGGCGGCGCCAACATCTTCCGCGGCCACGACAACGTGCAGGGCGCCACCGACCTGGGCGTGCTGTGCCACACGCTGCCCGGCTACTACGGCGTCACCGAGGGCGCCTTCAGGCACTGGGCGCGGGTCTGGGACGTCGACTACGAGTGGCTCAAGAGCCGCTTCGCCTCGACCGAGATGATGACCCGCAACGGCATCCCGGTGAGCCGCTGGTTCGACGGCGTGCTCGAGGACGTCGACAGCCTGGACCAGCCTGACAAGGTCAAGGGCATGGTGTTCTGGGGGCACGCCCCGAACTCCCAGACCCGCGGCCCGGACCTGAAGAACGGCCTCGAGGAGGTCGAGCTGCTGGTCGTCATCGACCCGGTGCCGGGCCTCGCCCCGGTGATCCCGGACCGGCCCGACGGCACCTACCTGCTGCCCGCCGGCTCGACCATGGAGATGGCGGGTTCGGTCACCAACTCGCAGCGCGCGCTCCAGTGGCGCGAGAAGGTCATCGAACCGATGTTCGAGGCCAAGAGCGACTACGAGATCACCTATCGACTGGCGCGCAAGCTCGGCTTCGCCGAGGAGCTGTTCAAGAACATCGCCGTCGAGAACGACGAGCCGGTCGCCGAGGACCTGACCCGCGAGTTCAACCGCGGCATGTGGACCGTCGGCTACACCGGCCAGTCGCCGGAGCGCCTGAAGGCGCACATGGCCAACCAGCACCGCTTCGACAGCACGACCCTGCGCGGCAAGGGCGGCGAGGTCGACGGCGAGTACTACGGCCTGCCCTGGCCCTGCTGGGGCGACCCGGAGATGGGCCATCCCGGCACGCCGATCCTCTACGACACCTCGAAGCCGGTCGCCGAGGGCGGCCTGCCGTTCCGCGCCCGCTGGGGCGTCGAGCACGAGGGCGAGAACCTGCTCGCCGAGGAGTCCTGGACCGAGGGCTCGGAGATCGAGGACGGCTATCCCGAGTTCACCCTCGCCATGCTTCAGGAGCTCGGCTGGGCCGGAGAGCTGACCGAGCAGGAGATGGCCGTGATCCGCTCGCTCGACGTCGACAGGCCCGAGAAGATCAACTGGAAGACCGACCTGTCGGGCGGCATCCAGCGGGTCGCCATCGCCCACGGCTGCGCGCCCTTCGGCAACGGCAAGGCGCGGGCCCTGGTCTGGAACTTCCCCGACCCCGTGCCACTGCACCGCGAGCCGCTCTATACCAACCGCCGCGACCTGGTCGAGGACTACCCGACCTACGCCGACCGCCGCGACTATCGCCTGCCGGTGCTCTACCGCAGCATCCAGGACAACGACTACGCGGACGCCTTCCCGCTGGCGCTGACCTCGGGCCGCCTGGTCGAGTACGAGGGCGGCGGCGACGAGACCCGCTCGAACATCTGGCTGGCCGAGATCCAGCAGCAGATGTTCTGCGAGATGAACCCGGCCGACGCCGCGGCCGCCGGCATCGGCGACGGCCAGGAGGTCTGGCTGTCCACCCCCGGCGGCGCCCGGCTGCGCGTCGCGGCCCTGGTCACTGAGCGCGTCGGTCGGGGCACGGTCTTCATGCCCTTCCACTTCGGCGGCTATTGGATGGGCGAGGACCTGACCGAACGCTACCCCGAGGGCGCCCTGCCCTACGTGATGGGCGAGTCCTCCAACACCGCCCAGACCTACGGCTACGACGTCGTAACCTTCATGCAGGAGACGAAGGCGACGCTGTGCCGCGTCGAGCCCGCCTGAGCGACGCCCCGGGGCGCCACCCCGAGCGCCGGCCGGCCCGCGACGAAAAGGAGAAGCCCGCCATGGCCCGAATGAAATTCCTCTGCGACGCCGAGCGCTGCATCGAGTGCAACGCCTGCGTCACCGCCTGCAAGAACGAGCACGAGGTCCCCTGGGGGATCAACCGGCGCCGGGTCGTGACCATCGACGACGGCCTGCCGTCCGAGCGCTCGATCTCGATCGCCTGCATGCACTGCACCGACGCGCCCTGCATCGCGGTCTGCCCGGTCGACTGCATCTACCAGAACGACAACGGCATCGTGCTGCACTCGAAGGATCTCTGCATCGGCTGCGGCTACTGCTTCTACGCCTGCCCGTTCGGCGCGCCGCAGTACCCGCAGGCCAGCAACTTCGGCAGCCGCGGCAAGATGGACAAGTGCACCTTCTGCGCCGGCGGCCCCGAGGAGAACCACTCGGAGGCGGAGTACCGGAAGTACGGCCGCAACCGCGTGGCCGAGGGCAAGCTGCCGCTGTGCGCCGAGGTCTGCTCGACCCGCGCGCTGCTGGCCGGCGACGGCGAGATGATCGGCGGCATCTACGAGGAGCGGGTCATCCGTCGCGGCTACGGCAGCGGCGCCTGGGGCTGGCAGACGGCCTACTACGGCCGGAATCTCGGCGGCTGACGGGAGAAGCGCCATGAAGACCACCAGCGACCGTCTCTCCGGCTATCGCATCGCCGGCGCCGTCGCCGCGCTGCTGCTGGCGATCCTGCTCGGCTGGACGCTCTACGAATCGACCGGGACCGAGCAGCTCGTCCTGCCGACGAACGGCGTCCTCCACGGCGCGCGCGACGACGTGCCGAGCGACGCCGCGGCGGCCGAGGCCCTGCGCGAGCGCACCGCGCTCCAGGCCTGGCGCGGCGAGGCCGGGCCCTCGCCGGCCGCGGCGGCCGAGCCGGCCGTGACCGGCCAGGCGATGGGCGGCGGCACCGACGAGACCGGCGCCGCCGCGCTGGTTGCGAGCTGGCTGGGCAGCCGCGACGAGAACTGGGAGATGATACGCGAGCGCGGCTTCCTCGAGGGCCGGGTCACCCAGCCGGCGGAGTTCCTCTCGGTGCTGGAGCAGCCGCAGGGCCGGACCTGGCGCGGCCTGCACAACGAGGAGATCGTGTTCGGCGGCGGGATCGTCATCTTCGGCTTCTCGCTGCTGCTCGCGCTGTTCCTGGCCTGGCGCGGCCGCGTTCCGGTCGAGGAGGGCTTCAGCGGCGAGCGCGTCCAGCGCTTCAGCGGCTTCGAGCGCGCCAACCATTGGGTGACGGCGGGCAGCTTCGTGCTGATCGCCCTGACCGGGCTGCTGCTGCTCTACGGCCAGTACCTGCTCAAGCCCCTGCTCGGCGCCGGGATCTACCATTCCTGGGCGCTGGTCGGCGCCTGGATCCACATGATCTTCGCGGTCCCCTTCGTGATCGGCGTCGCCGTCATGGTGGTGATGTGGATCCGCCAGAACGGGCCGTCGAAGCTCGACGTCGAGTGGCTCAAGCGTTTCGGCGGCTTCCTGCCGGGCTCCGAGGGCCACCCGCCGGCGCGCCGCTTCAACACCGGCCAGAAGCTGATCTTCTGGGCGGTCGTGCTGGGCGCGATCGCGCTGCTGGTCACCGGCCTGTCGCTGATGTTCCCCTTCTTCTGGCTGGAGATCACCGGCATGCAGCTGGCCCAGCTGATCCACGCCGGCGTCGGCCTGGTGATGATCGCGATCATCATCGGCCACATCTACATCGGCACGGTCGGCATGGAGGGCGCGTTCGACGCCATGTGGCGCGGCGACGTCGACCGCAACTGGGCCAAGGAGCACCACTCGATCTGGCTGGCCGAGAAGCAGGGCGGCCGCCGCCAGACGCACTGAGCGGAGCGCCCGCGGGGTTCCCGGGCCCCTGCGCCCCGGTCCCTCCGCCCCGCGGTCCGCCCCGTGCAGGGGTCAGGACGCAGCAAGAAGGCCTCTCCGCCGAGCCCGGCGGAGAGGCCTTCTTGCTGCGTGGCCCGCCGGCAGCGGGTGTGCGGATGATGAAACGGCCGCCTGCGACGACGGCCGGGCGGAGCCGGGGTGGCGAAGGGGGATGACGGGGCGGGGCGACGGGCCCGGGCGAGCTGGCCTCGGGCCCGGGACGGGCGCCGGTGCCGTCGGAAGGCCCCCGGCGTCCGTCCGAGCGGCCCGCGGTCTAGGTGCGCCCGCGCCGGAACAGGCCGGCGATCAGCGAGATGGCGAGCAGCGCCAGGGCGACGAAGAAGATGATCTTGGCGATGCCGACGGCGGTGCCGGCGATGCCGCCGAAGCCGAGGGCCGCGGCGATCAGGGCGATGACGAGAAAGGCGAGAGCCCAACCGAACATGAGTCGCTACTCCTTCAAGGGGGCCGGCGCGGCAACGCGCCGCTCGCCGGCGGGAATCGGCCGAACCGCTTCGTTCAGGCGCGGATCTTGGTGTTGCCGCGCGGCCCGAACAGCAGCCAGGCCAGGAAACCGAGGATCGGCAGCAGCAGGATCACCAGGACCCAGACCACCTTGCCGCCCGTCGAGGCGCCGCTCTGGACGACGTTGATCAGCGCCCAGATGTCGGCGATCAGCACCAGCAGCCCGAGCAGGCCGCCTCCGAATTCGAAACCCATGACAGAGGTCCTTTCGTTGCCGGGGCCGCCGACCCGGGGAGACGCGTCAGGTCTCCTGCAGCTCCGGCGGCCGCGTGGGCTGCGTCTCGCTCTCTTCGGGGGACTCCAGCAGCCTGCCCAAGGCGTCACGCAAGGCGCGCTTTCCAGCCTCCCAGGCATCGGAGCCGGTCTCGGCCATGGCCTCGGCCCCCTGTGAGAGCTTGTCGATGAACCCGTGCAGAACGCCGTCGTCGCGGGAGAGTTCCTCTTCCAGCTCGCGACCCGCCCGCTCCGTGACCTCGGCCAGATCCCGGTTCAGCTCGTCGAGCTGGCGATGCAGCCGCTCGACCAGCGCGTCGGTTTCGGGGTCGGTCGAGCCGTCGCGCCCGGCGCCGGACTCGCCGTCCGCCGGCTCGGCGGTCGCCGCAGCCGGCGCAGCGGCGCCGGCGTCCGGGTCCGCCGCAACAGCGGCTCCCGGCAGCGCGACGGCCGCGGCCAGCAGCAGCCCCGCGATCACGCCGGTCGGCCGCCCGCCGGTGCGGCCGTCCGCCTCCCGAGGCGATTGTGGCAGGCGGTCCGGGGTCACTCGTTGTTCTCGGACTCGCCCATGATGTAGCCGGCGCCGGCGCCCACCGCGCCGCCGAGCGCCGCGCCGCAGGCCGTGCAGCCGCCGGTCAGGGCGGCGCCGGCCGCGCCGACGCCGGCACCGATGGCGCCACCGGACAGAGTCTTCTGCTGGGTGTTGTTCATGCCGCCGCAGCCGGCCAGACCGAGGGTAGCGACCACAACCAGGGGAAGGGCGAGCTTACGCATCGGACAATCCTTTCACTACCAGATCGCATCCAGGTTCGAGCACGTGCTCGGCGAAATGCCGACGGAGGAAAAGCCGGGGCGAGGGACTTGGGGGATCGGGGGGGCTTAACCCCGACTTCCACCCCGCCGGCATTTCGCCGAGAACGCGCGGGCCGTCCTTTGCGGTCGGAGGCCCTGTCGATGGTCCCCTGCGGGACCCCTTTCAAGGCGCGGGACTGCCTGGCCGTCCCGGCCGTGGCGAGAGGCACCTGCCTCCCTTCGCTGTTCAACGGCCGGGCGTCGCGTTGCCGTCGCCTGCCGTGTTCGCGACAGACAACCCCGATCCCCGACGAGCGGTTTCACGGGGTTCGTGAAAAAAACCTCCCTCGCTGCCGTCGCCGACGTCGCTTGCGTCGGTCGGACCGGAACCGGCGCCGCAAGCCGTCGTTCCTGGTGGCTTCCGGCCGAGCCCTCGCGGCCCGGCAAGCCAGCAGGGGAGCGGACGGATGGCTCAGGCGAAACCGGCGAAGCGCACCGAGAAGGTCCAGGTGATGCTCGACGAGCAGGAACTGCAGGCGATCGACGACTGGCGCTTCGACAATCGCGTGCCGACGCGCGCGGCGGCGATCCGCGAGCTGCTGCGGCGCGGACTGGGCGACGGCGAGGCCCCGCGGCCGGCGCTCGGCCGCTCGACCCGGGACTTCAGGGTGACCGGCCCGGAGGAAGCGGGCTCCTGAGCCGGCCCCTTGCCTGCCTAGCGGTTGGCGCGCGGCCCGAAGAACAGCCAGGCCAGGAAGCCGAAGACCGGGAACACCAGCAACGCGACGATCCACAGCACCTTGGCGAGCGTCGACGCCTGGCTCTGGAAGACGTTGATGGCGGCCCAGACGCAGACCAGCAGCAGGATGAAGCCGAGCAGCCCCACTTCGACGAACATCCGCCCCTCCCCTCTCAGGTGATCCCGTGCCCGATCCGGCCAGCTTCCCGCCTGCACGGACGGCGGTCAAGAGCCGGCGCCCGGGGACTCGGGCCCGCCGCCTTCGGGGTGGCCGAGCAGGGGGGCGCGACCCTATCTTAGCGCCATGACGAGCAGCAGCGGCCTACTCTCCGATGTCAGCGCGCCGGCCTGGGACGGCGGCGCGCTGGAAAGCACGGTCCCCTTCCGGATCGTCTCCGACTACACGCCCGCCGGCGACCAGCCGCAGGCGATCGAGGAGCTCAACGGCGGGCTGGTCAAGGGCGAGCGCGACCAGGTGCTGCTCGGCGTCACCGGCTCCGGCAAGACCTTCACCATGGCCCACGTCATCCAGGAGCAGCAACGCCCGACGCTGATCCTGGCGCCGAACAAGACGCTGGCCGCCCAGCTCTATGCCGAGATGAAGTCCTTCTTCCCCGAGAACGCGGTGGAGTACTTCGTCTCCTACTACGACTACTACCAGCCCGAGGCCTACGTCCCGCGCACCGACACCTACGTCGAGAAGGAATCCTCGATCAACGAGCAGATCGACCGGATGCGCCACTCGGCGACCCGCGCGCTGTTCGAGCGGCGCGACACCGTGATCGTCGCGTCGGTCTCCTGCATCTACGGCATCGGCTCGCCGGAGACCTACCAGTCGATGGTGGTGACCCTGCGCAGCGGCCAGACGCTCGACCGCAAGCAGCTGCTCAAGTCCTTCGGCGAGCTGCAGTACAAGCGCAACGACATGGCCTTCCAGCGCGGCACCTTCCGGGTGCGCGGCGATACCGTCGAGATCTTCCCGGCGCACTACGAGGACCGCGCCTGGCGCATCTCGCTGTTCGGCGACGAGCTGGAGGTAATCCACGAGTTCGACCCGCTGACCGGCGAGAAGACCGCGACGCTGGAGGCCGTGAAGATCTACGCCAACAGCCACTACGTAACGCCGCGGCCGACGCTGCTCCAGGCGATCCAGCAGATCAAGCGCGACCTCAAGCTGCGCCTCGACGAGTTCGTCGCCGGCGGCAAGCTGCTCGAGGCCGAGCGGCTGCAGCAGCGCACCACCTTCGACCTGGAGATGATGGAGGCGACCGGCTCCTGCGCCGGCATCGAGAACTACTCGCGCTACCTCTCGGGCCGCCAGCCCGGCGAGCCGCCGCCGACGCTGTTCGAGTACCTGCCCGACGACGCGCTGCTGATCGTCGACGAGAGCCACGTCACGGTCCCGCAGCTCAACGGCATGTACAAGGGCGACTACGCGCGCAAGTCGACGCTCTCGGAGTACGGCTTCCGGCTGCCGTCCTGCATCGACAACCGGCCGCTCAAGTTCGACGAGTGGGACCTGATGCGCCCGCCGACCGTCTACGTCTCGGCGACGCCCGGAAACTGGGAGCTGGAGCGCACCGGCGGCGTGTTCACCGAGCAGGTCATCCGCCCGACCGGCCTGATCGACCCGCCCTGCGAGATCCGCCCGACCGAGCACCAGGTCGACGACGTCATCGCCGAGTGCCAGGCGGTGATCGGCCGCGGCTACCGCGCCCTGGTCACGACCCTGACCAAGCGCATGGCCGAGGACCTGACCGAGTACCTGCACGAGGCCGGGCTCAAGGTCCGCTACATCCACTCCGACGTCGACACGCTGGAGCGCATCGAGATCATCCGCGACCTCAGGCTCGGCGTCTTCGACGTGCTGGTCGGCATCAACCTGCTGCGCGAGGGCCTCGACATCCCGGAGTGCGCGCTGGTCTGCATCCTCGACGCCGACAAGGAGGGCTACCTGCGCTCGGAGACCTCGCTGATCCAGACCATCGGGCGCGCGGCGCGCAACGTCGACGGCCAGGTCCTGCTCTACGCCGACAAGATGACCAACAGCCTCAAGGCCGCGCTCGACGAGACCGAGCGCCGGCGCGAGAAGCAGAAGGCCTACAACGCCGAGCACGGCATCACGCCGCAGACCATCAAGAAGCAGATCGCCGACATCCTGAGCTCGGTCTACGAGCGCGACCACGTCACGGTCGGCACCGGCGCCGAGGAGGGCGGCCTGGTCGGCCACAACCTGCAGGCCCACATCGAGGAGCTCGAGCGGCGCATGCGCGACGCCGCCGCCAACCTGGAGTTCGAGGAGGCGGCGCGGCTGCGCGACGAGATCCGCAAGCTCGAGTCGAACGAGCTGGAGATCCCCCACCGCACGGTCTGGGACGGCACCGGCGACATCGGCGCCGGCGGCAAGCGCGGCAAGAAGGGCCTGGGTCGCGGCGGCCAGGTGATGAAGACCGACCCCGACTCCTTCGCCAAGGCGATCGCCGGGGCGGACGCCCAGTCGAAGAGCCGCGCCAAGGGCCGCGCAGCCAAGCCGCGCCGCCGCAAGGGTCCCTGAGCGAAGCGGCTCTGCCGCCCCGGCGCGCCGCGGCCCGATTCCCCCGAAGCGGGGGTGGTTTCCCGCTGCCGCTTTCCCATCTGTCAGAAGGCGCAACCTGCGAGGAGATCCGGTCATGGCCGACCCGGCCAGGAAACGGCCCGCCGACACCAGCCACCTGACGGCGGAGCAGTTCAAGGTCACCCAGAAGCACCGCACCGAGCCTCCCTTCAGCGGCGCCTACTGGGACGAAAAGCGGCCCGGGACCTATGCCTGCGTGGTCTGCGCGGCACCGCTGTTCTCCTCCGCCCACAAGTACGACAGCGGCACCGGCTGGCCCTCGTTCTGGCAGCCGGTCGCCCCCGGAGCCGTCGGCACGAAGAGCGACCGCAGCCTGTTCATGCGCCGCACCGAGGTGCACTGCGCCGCCTGCGGCGCGCACCAGGGCCACGTCTTTCCGGACGGGCCGAAGCCGACCGGCCTGCGCTACTGCATCAACTCCGCGGCCCTGACGCTGCGGCCGGCCGAGCCGGAGATCGAGAGGGGCCTCGACGAGGGCCCTGACGCCCGGGGCGACGGGCCGGCCGCCGGCTGAGCCGACGCCCGCTCTCCCATGTACCTCGTCCCCATCCTCTCGGCCGTCGGCGGCCTGCTGCTTCTCGCCCTCGGCGGCGAGTTCCTGGTGCGCGGCGCGGTCGGCCTGGCCAAGCGGCTCGGCCTGTCGAACCTGCTGATCGCGCTGACCGTGGTCGCCTTCGCGACCTCGATGCCGGAACTGGTCGTGACCATCGCCGCGGCGCTGTCGAACAAGCCCGACCTCGGCCTCGGCAACATCATCGGCTCGAACATCGCCAACAGCCTGCTGATCGTGGGCGCCGCCGGGCTGATCGCCGCGCTGCCGCCCGCACCGGACCTGTGCAAGCGCGACGCCCCGGTGCTGCTGGGCGCGACGCTGCTGTTCCTGCTGCTCGCCTACGCCACGACGCCGCTCTACTGGCCCCAGGGGCTGCTGCTGCTGGCGCTGCTCGCCGTCTACCTGCTGGCCTGCTACCGCCAGGAGAGCCGACGCCCGGACAGCGAGGCGGCCAGCGAGATCGAGGAGCTGAGCCAGGAGGCCCCGGCACGCCTCGACGCGACGCTCGCGCTGACCGCGTTCGGCTGCGCCAGCCTGGCCCTCGGCGCCGAGCTGCTGGTCGACGGCGCGGTCGAGCTGGCCAAGGCCGCCGGCGTATCCGATGCCGCGATCGGCCTGACCCTGGTCGCCTTCGGCACCTCGCTGCCCGAGCTCGCGACCTCGATCATGGCGGCGCTGCGCCGGCACGCCGACGTCGTGCTCGGCAACGTCGTCGGCTCCAACCTGTTCAACCTGCTGGCCATCGGCGGCGCGCTCTTCGTCTCCTCCGAGGTCCCGGTGTCCGAGGAGTTCCAGCGCTTCGACCTCTGGGCGCTCGGCGGCGTCACCCTGGCCCTGGCCCTGCTGCTGCGCCGCGGCCAGCCGATCGGCCGGCTGACCAGCGCGGTGCTGCTGGTCGCCTACGTCGGATTCGTCTGGGTGCAGTTCGGCAACGGCGCCGGCATGGCCGCCGTCCACTGACCACGGCGCCGCTTGATTCCGAGGGTCCGGCGCGACACCTGATAGCCATGACGGAAGCAGACGCCACCTCCGGGCCTGAGCCCGCCGCGACTCCGCCCGCCGGCTTCGCCCCCGCGGCCCTGGTCACCGGTGCCGGCCGGCGCATCGGCCGGGCGCTGGCGCTCGAGCTCGGCGCCCGCGGCTTCGCCGTCGCCGTGCACTACAACGGCTCGGCCGAGGACGCGGCGGAGACCGTGCGCCTGATCGGGCGCGGCGGCGGCCGCGCCGTGGCGCTGCAGGCCGACCTCGGCGACGAGGCCGCGGTCGCGCGCCTGCTGCCCGCGGCCGCCGAGGCGCTCGGGCCGCTCGGCGTGCTGGTCAACAACGCCTCGACCTTCGAGCGCGACGAGTGGCATGACGCGACCCGCGAGTCCTGGGACCGCCACCTCGAGCCGAACCTGCGAGCGCCCTTCGCGCTGTCCCAGGCGCTGGCCCGCCAGCTGCCGGAGGACCGGGAGGGCCTGATCGTCAACCTGCTCGACCAGCGCGTCTGGAACCTGACGCCGCACTTCCTCAGCTACAGCCTCAGCAAGGCCGGGCTGTGGACCCTGACCCAGACCCTCGCCCTGGCGCTGGCGCCGCGCATCCGGGTCAACGGCATCGGCCCGGGCCCGGCCCTGCCGAGCCCGCGCCAGAGCGACGCGCAGTTCGCCCGGCAGGCCGCCTCGACGCCGCTCGGCCGCGGCACCGACCCGGAGGAGATTTGCCGGGCCCTGCGTTTCCTGCTTGAAGCCCGCTCGATGACCGGGCAAATGATCGCGCTCGACGGTGGCCAGCATCTCAACTGGAGCCCGGCGGGAGCCGGCGGCGCCGTCGAGGAGTGACAGGCGCCGCTGCGCCGCCCGGCGGCGCGGCAGCCGCCGCCAGACACGAGAGGCGGGAGAAAGCCGTGGACGACGCCCGCGTCGAGGTCCGTTCGGACGACAGCGCGACGACGACAGCCGGGGAACGGCGCGACCGCCTGCGGCTGATCGTGCGCGACCTGGACCTGGTCTGCCTGATCGGCGTCTACGACCGCGAGCGCGGCAAGCCCCAGCGGCTGCGCATCAACCTCGAGGCGGAGGTCCTGCCGCCCGGCGCCTTCGACGACGACTTCGGCAAGGTGGTCGACTACTCGGCCCTGCTGAAGCGGGTCCGCGCCGCCGTCGCCGACAGCCAGGTCTTCCTGCTGGAGACGCTGGCCGACCGGATCATCCAGCTCTGCTTCGCCGACCGCCGGGTGACCGGCGTCACGGTGCGGATCGAGAAGCTGGACCGCTACGCCGACGTCGCCGGCCTCGGCATCGAGCTCAGCCGGCAGCGCGCGCCCGAGTGACCGGGCGCCCGCGCGGTGACCTCGCGGCCGACCCGGGGACCCCCGGCCCAGGCCTGGTAAACAGTGTGAAGGCCTTCCGGAATCATGGACTTAGAGGCCGTTTTCGGGCGGTTTCGCAGGCAGCGGCGAGAAACTTGTGCACACGCTCGCGGCAAGGTCGAACCGCCCCCCGCAGGAAAGGCGCGGACCAGCCTTGTGACGGTTTGATTGCGATTGACAGCCAAAAAATGCTGGAAAATCAATAAGTTGCAAAACTGCCTAAGAATTGTGCAAAGAGACGAATCTCTTGGATCTCTGCGGCTGGCGGCATTCGCTCAAGGCTCTGCCAACAGCCTTATCCACAGGAATGGTGGACAGCCGCTCGTCCCCTCGAACCGCATGCCGGCCGGGCGCCCCCGCCGGGGCGATGACCGCAACGGGTGGCCTTGCCGGGCGGCGCTCGCCACCGGTGCGCGACGGCCGGCCGTGAGGGCTGCGGCATGACCGGCCGGAAGCGAGGCGAGGGCCAGCCGGAGCCGCGCGCGCGCCGCGCCCGCCAGGCCGACCCGACGGCCGGCGGCAAGCGCGCGCCGCGCGACTCGGCCGAGCGGGCGACCTACGGCGAATCCGCCGAGCCGGTGCTGCGCAGCCTGCGCGAGGACGGCGACCCCGCGGCGCTGTTCGAGAGCGCCGGCCCAGCGGAAGCGGGGGCCGCAGAGGCGGGGAGCGATGCGGCCGGCGATACCCCGCGCAACCTCGCCGACGGCGCCGCGGCGATCGCCGCCGCGGTCCGCACGCTGCCCTCGAGCCCGGGCGTCTACCGCATGCTCGACGCCAAGGGCGAGGCGCTCTACGTCGGCAAGGCGCGCAACTTGAAGAAGCGTGTCTACACCTACACCCAGATCGGCAAGCTGCCGCGCCGCCTGCAGCGCATGGTCGCCGAGACCGTGTCGCTGGAGATCGTGCGCACCCAGAGCGAGGTCGAGGCGCTGCTCCTCGAGAGCAACCTGATCAAGCGCTTCATGCCGCGCTTCAACGTGCTGCTGCGCGACGACAAGTCGTTTCCCTACATCCTGATCACCGGCGACCACGACTACCCGCAGATCCGCAAGCACCGCGGCGCCCAGGACCCGCACGGCACCTACTACGGCCCCTTCGCCTCGGCCGGCGCGGTCAACCGCACCGTGACGGCGCTGGAGAAGGCCTTCCTGCTGCGCAACTGCTCGGACGCGGTCTTCGCGCAGCGCACCCGCCCCTGCCTGATGTACCAGATCAAGCGCTGCTCGGCGCCCTGCGTCGGGCGCATCGGCAAGGAGGACTACGGCCGCCTGGTCGCCGAGGCGCGGGCCTTCCTGAGCGGCCGCAGCCAGGGCTTCCAGGAGGAGATGGCCGAGGCCATGGAGCAGGCCGCCGAGCGGCTCGACTTCGAGCAGGCCGCACGCTACCGCGACCGCCTGCGCGCCCTCGCCCACATCCAGTCGAGCCAGGACGTCAACGTCGAGGGCGTCGAGGACGCCGACGTCGTCGCGGCGCACCAGGAGGGCGGCCAGACCTGCATCCAGGTCTTCTTCTTCCGGGTCGGCCGCAACTACGGCAACCGCGCCTACTTCCCCAGCCACGACCGCCAGATGGAGCTGGACGAGGTGCTTGCGGCCTTCCTGGCGCAGTTCTACGACAACAAGCCGGTGCCGCGCACGATCCTGACCTCGATCCCGCCCGCCGAGGCCGGACTGCTCGCCGAGGCGCTGGCCAGCCGCGCCGGCCGCAAGGTCGAGCTCGCCACGCCGCAGCGCGGCGACAAGCGCAAGCTGGTCGAGTCGGCGCTCGCCAACGCCCGCGACGCGCTCGCCCGGCGCATGGCCGAATCGAGCGCCCAGGCCAAGCTGCTGCAGGGCTTGGCCGACCGCCTGGGGCTGGAGAAGGCGCCCGAGCGCATCGAGGTCTACGACAACTCGCACATCCAGGGCGCCAGCCCCTACGGCGCGATGATCGTCGCCGGGCCCGAGGGCTTCCGCAAGAACGCCTACCGCAAGTTCGCGATCCGCAACACCGAGGCCGGGCGCAGCAACGACGACTACGCGATGATGCGCGAGGTGCTGACCCGCCGCTTCTCGCGCGCCCAGCGCGAGGACCCGGAGCGGACCGAGGGCCAGTGGCCGGACCTGGTCATGGTCGACGGCGGGCGCGGCCAGCTGCAGGTCGCCCAGGAGGTGCTGGCCGAGCTCGGCATCGAGGACCTCGAGGTGGTCGGCGTGGCCAAGGGCCCGGACCGCGACGCCGGGCGCGAGCGGATCTTCCTGCCCGACCGGCCGCCGCTGCTGCTGGAGGCGCGCGATCCGGTGCTCTACTTCATCCAGCGGCTGCGCGACGAGGCCCACCGCTTCGCGATCGGCACGCATCGCGCCGGGCGCACCAAGGCGCGCCTGACCTCCAGCCTCGACGAGGTGCCGGGCATCGGCGCCAAGCGCAAGAAGGCGCTGCTGCTGCACTTCGGCTCGGCGCGCGCGGTCGAGCGGGCGAGCCTCGCAGACCTGGAGAAGGTCGAGGGCATCTCGGGCACCGTGGCGAAGAAGATCCACGACTGGTTCCACCGCAACTGAACCCCGGGTAGGCTCGCGGCGTTGCCCCGGCAGTCCCTCCGCCCTTCCCCCGCCGCAAGCGAGGCCTGGAGCCCATGCTGACCAGCCTGCCGAACCTGCTGACCCTGGCGCGCATCGTCGCGATCCCGGTCATCGTCGTCCTGCTCTACCTGGACGGGGCCGCCCCGCGCTGGCTGGCCCTGGCGCTGTTCGCGGCGGCCTGCATCACCGACTACTACGACGGCCTGCTGGCGCGCCGGCGCAACGAGGTCTCGCCGCTCGGCCGCTTCCTCGACCCGATCGCCGACAAGCTGCTGGTCGTGGCGATCCTGGTCATGCTGGTCGCCAGCGGCGAGATCGCCGGGGCGTCGGTGATCGCCGCGATCGCCATACTGGCCCGCGAGATCCTGGTCTCCGGCCTGCGCGAGTACCTTGCCGAGCTGCAGGTCGGCATGCCGGTCAGCAAGCTCGCCAAGTGGAAGACCACGGTTCAGATGGCCGCGCTCGCGGTGCTGCTGGTGGCCCCCGCCCTGCCCGGCGTGCCGGGCGTGCTGTGGCTCGGCCAGGCGCTGCTGTGGCTGGCGGCGGTGCTGACCGTGATCACCGGCTGGGACTATCTGACCCGCGGCCTCAAGCACATGACCGCCGGCTGAGCCCCGCCTCCCTCGAGCCCGCCTCCCTCAAGCTGGGCCCGCGCCCGCCGGCGGGGCTTGACGCGCGCCCTCCCGCCGCCTTCCTTAGCGGGGCGAGGAGGTGCTCGGCGAGCGGCCGGGCCCGGCGCGGCAGGCGGACCAGGCAGGCATGAAGGTCTTCGGATTGGCGGGGTGGAGCGGCAGCGGCAAGACGACGCTGACGGTCAAGCTGATTCCGGCGCTGACGCGCCGCGGGCTCAGCGTCTCGACGATCAAGCACGCCCACCACGCCTTCGACGTCGACCAGCCCGGCAAGGACTCCTACGAGCACCGTCACGCCGGGGCCAGCGAGGTGCTGGTCAGCTCGGCGACGCGCTGGGCGCTGATGCACGAGCACCGCGGCGCCCCCGAGCCGAGCCTCGCCGAGCTGCTGCCCAAGCTGGCGCCCGTCGACCTGGTGCTGGTCGAGGGCTTCAAGCAGGAGGACCACGACAAGCTGGAGATCTGGCGCCGCTCGGTCGGCAAGCCGCTGCGCGCGCCCGACGACCCGCGGGTCCTGGCGGTCGCCTCCGACGGCCCGGTGCCGGAGACCGACCGCCCGGTGCTGCCGCTCGACGACGTCGAGGCGATCGCCGATTTCATCGTCGCCGCCTGCGGGCTCCAGACGAAGACGGAGTCCGCCGGCAGCGCCCAGGGAGCCGCCTGATGGCCCAGCTCAGCGACGACTGCTTCGCCCACGGCGGCAAGCTGATGACCGTCGAGGAGGCGCTGGCGCTGATCGGCGAGCGCGCCGAGCGGGTCACCGGCGAGGAGACCGTCCCGCTCGACCAGGCGCTCGGCCGCGTGCTCGCCGAGGACCTAGCCGCCGGCTTCGCCGTGCCGGCCCACGACAATTCGGCGGTCGACGGCTATGCCGTCTTCTTCGACGACCTCGAGCCCGAAGCCGAGACCCGCCTGCCGATCGCCGGCAGGGCGACCGCCGGCCATCCCTTGGCGACGCCGCAGGCGCGCGGCACGGCCGTGCGCATCTTCACCGGCGCGGCGATGCCGCAGGGCCCCGACGGCACGGCGCCCGACACCGTGATGATGCAGGAGGACTGCCGGCGCGAGGGCGACACGGTGGTCATCGCGCCGGGCATCAAGCGCGGCAGCAACCGCCGCCTCGCCGGCGAGGACATCGCCGAGGGCGCCCGCGTGCTCGCCGCCGGGCGGCGCCTCAGGCCCCAGGATCTCGGCCAGGCCGCGGCACTCGGCCGGCGCGAGCTCAGGGTCGCGAGCCGCCTGCGCGTCGCGCTCTTCTCGACCGGCGACGAGCTGCGCGAGCCCGGCGCGCCGGGGGAGGCCCCTCCGGCCGGCTGCCTCTACGATTCCAACCGCCACACGCTCGGCGGCCTGCTGCGCGGCCTCGGCTGCGCGGTCACCGACCTCGGCATCCTGGAGGACCGCGAGCCGGCGGTGCGCGCGGCGCTGAAGGCTGCCGCCGCCGACCACGACCTGCTGATCACCTCCGGCGGCGTCTCGGTCGGCGAGGAGGACCACGTCAAGACCGCGGTCGAGGCGCTCGGCCGGCTGCACGCCTGGCGCCTGGCGATCAAGCCGGGCCGGCCGATCGCGCTCGGCCAGGTCGGCCGCGTGCCCTTCGTCGGCCTGCCCGGCAACCCCGTCGCCGTGGTCGTCACCTTCCTGCACTTCGTGCGGCCGCTGATCCTGCGGCTCGCCGGCGCGGCGCCCGAGCCGGTGCCCGGCTTCGCGGTCACCGCCGCCTTCGACCACCGCAAGAAGAAGGACCGGCGCGAGTGGGTGCGCGCCTCGCTGGACCGCGAGGACGGCCGGCTGGTCGCCCGCAAGTTCCCGCGCGACGGCGCCGGCATCCTCTCCTCGATCGTCGAGAGCGACGGCCTGGTCGAGCTGCCCGAGGACTTGACCCGGCTGGAGGCCGGCAGCACCGTGACGTTCCTGCCGTTCAGCGCCCTGATGGGCTGATCCCGGCGATGGGCTGACCCGCGGCAGACGAGGAAGATCATGGCACGACTGCTCTATTTCGCCTGGCTGAAGACCCACACCGGCACCGCCGAGGAGGAGGTGACGCTGCCCGGCGAGGTCACCACGGTCGGCGAGCTGCTGGCCTGGCTGCCGAGCCGCGGGCCCGGCTACGCGCGCGCCCTGGAGGACCCCAAGCTGATCCGCGTCGCGGTCAACCAGGAGTACGCCCGGCCCGGCGATCCCGTGGGCCCGGGCGACGAGATCGCCCTGTTCCCGCCGGTCACCGGCGGCTGAGCGGGAGCCCGCCGCGATGAGCGTCCGCGTCCAGCGCGAGCCCTTCGACCTCGGCGCCGAGCTGGCGGCCCTGACCGAGGGCAACCACGCGATCGGCGGCCTCGCCTCCTTCGTCGGCCTGGTCCGCGACTTCAGCGAGGACACGCAGCTCTCGGCGATGACCCTGGAGCACTACCCGGGCATGACCGAGAAGATGCTCGAGCGCATCGAGGCCGAGGCAAACCAGCGCTGGCAGCTCGACGCCAGCCTGATCGTCCACCGCTACGGGCGCATGGAGCCCGGCGAGGGCATCGTGCTGGTCGCCTGCGCCAGCGCCCACCGCCAGGCCGCGCTGGAGGCCTGCCAGTTCCTGATCGACTGGCTGAAGACCAAGGCGCCCTTCTGGAAGGTCGAGGAGGACGACGCCGGCGCCGGCCGCTGGGTCGACGCGCGCGAGAGCGACGACGCCGCCGCCGCCCGCTGGGGCCGCGCCGACCCGGACGCCGCGGAGTAGCTTGCCCCCGACACCTCTCCCGCGCTGCGGGAGAGGTTGGATCAGGCCGCGCTGACCGCCGCCGCGGCGGCCTTCTTGTGGGCGCGCTTGACCGTGGCGTCGTAGGCCTCGACCAGGTTCAGCGTGATTTCGCCGGGCGTGAAGCGGTACTCGCCGATCTCGCGCACCGGCGTCACCTCGGCGGCGGTGCCGGTGATGAAGACCTCGCTGGTCTGGCCCAGCTCCTCCGGCAGGATCGCGCGCTCGACGACCTCGTAGCCGTGTTCCTTCGCCAGCTCGATGACCGTGCGCCGCGTGATGCCGTCGAGGAAGCAGTCCGGCTTCGGCGTGTGGATCGCGCCCTCCTGGACCAGGAAGACGTTGGCGCCGGTCGCCTCGGCGATCTGGCCGCGCCAGTCGAGCATCAGGGCGTCGTTGTAGCCCTGGGCCTCGGCGGCGTGCTTGGACAGCGTGCAGATCATGTAGAGGCCGGCGGCCTTCGAATGCACCGGCGCGGTCCGCGGGTCGGGCCGGCGGTAGGGCGCGAACATCATGCGGATGCCCTGCATGCGCGCCTCCGGCGAGTAGTAGGCCGGCCACTCCCAGGTCGCGATCGCCAGGCGGATCGCCGTCTTCTGGGCCGAGACGCCCATCATCTCGCTGCCGCGCCAGGCGATCGGCCGGACGTAGCCGTCGACGATGTTGTTCTCCTTGAGCAGCGCGACCGTCGCCTCGTCGATCTGTTCGACCGTCCAGGGGATCTCGAAGCCCAGGATGCGCGCCGACTCGTGCAGGCGCCGGTGGTGCTCGGTCATCTTGAAGACGGCGCCGTTGTAGGCGCGCTCGCCCTCGAACACCGCGCTGGCGTAGTGCAGCCCGTGGCTGAGCACGTGCAGCTTGGCCTCGCGCCACGGCACGAACTCGCCGTCCAGCCAGATGAGGCCGTCTCTGTCGTCGAAAGGAAGCATGGAAATGGCGGGTCCTCCGGCCCTATAAGTCCTTGCATCGGCTGGCTGTCGCGACCAGCGACGCGGTTGGTCAAGCTACGCGCTCGGAGCGGGCGGGACCAGGGTCGATTCGCGCTTCGTTGCGGGGAACGGCCCTGGTTTGTAACTTTCTGTCCGATCCAGCCCGAGGAACGTAACGACCTGAGCGAATTAAGTCAACATGACTGACATAAAAACCGCGGCCAACCCGCTCTTCCTGCGCGAGGAGGAGCTGCGGCAGGGCATCGAGATGCTGTTCTTCGCCTACCGCGACTTCACCTCGGAGCCGGACCGCATCCTCGCCGAATACGACTTCGGCCGGGCCCACCACCGGGTCATCTACTTCGTCGGCCGCAACCCGGGCCTGGCGGTCAGCGAGCTGCTCGACGTGCTGCAGATCACCAAGCAGAGCCTGAGCCGGGTGCTCGGCCAGCTGGTGCGCGAGGGCATCGTCGAGCAGAAGCCCGGCACCGAGGACCGGCGGCGGCGCCACCTGCACCTGACGACACGCGGCTACGAGCTCGAGCGCCGGCTCACGGAATCGCAGGCGGCGCGCTTCGCCCGCGCCTACCGGGCGGCCGGCGCCGAGGCGGTCGAGGGCTTCCGCACGGTCATGCAGGGCCTGATCAACGAGCGCGACCGCGGCCGCTTCGACAAGCGCGCCGGCGAGCGCGCGGCGGTCAAGGCCGCGACCGGCAAGCCCGCGGCCCGCGGCCGACGCGACTGAGCCGCGCGGGAGCTGGCGCGATGGCCGAGACCCAAGCCCAGCCGCGGGCCCACGACGAGAGCGCGGTCCACATTCTGGTGGTCGACGACGACACCCGCCTGCGCGAGCTGCTGCGCCGCTTCCTCAGCGACCGCGGCTACCTGGTGCTGGAGGCCGCCGACGCCGCGGAGGCGCGCGCCCGCCTGTCGAGCTTCGACGTCGACCTGATCGTGCTCGACATCATGATGCCGGGCGAAAGCGGCCTGGAGCTGACCCAGTCGCTGCGCCGCGAGCGCCAGGTGCCGATCCTGCTGCTGACCGCGATGGACGAGCTGGAAAGCCGCATCGCCGGCTTCGAGAGCGGCGCCGACGACTATCTCTCGAAGCCCTTCGAGCCGCGCGAGCTGCTGCTGCGCATCCAGGCGATCCTGCGCCGCGCCTCGGCGGCCTCGCCGGTCGAGCCGTCGCGCCCCCGGACCCTGCGCTTCGGCCGCTTCGCCTTCGACCTGGACCGCGGCGAGCTGCGCGAGGAGCGCGTCGACGGCGCCCGGTACGTGCACCTGACCGCCGCCGAATCGCAGCTGCTGGCGGCCCTGGCGCGGCGCCCGCGCGTGGCGATCAGCCGCGAGACCCTGTCGGCGGAGAACCCGGACATCGGCAACCAGCGCACGATCGACGTGCAGATGACCCGGCTGCGCCGCAAGATCGAGGACGACCCCAAGTACCCGCGCTACCTGCAGACCGTGCGCGGCGTCGGCTACGCGCTGATCCCCGACTAGATCCTGTAGGGTAGGATCGCGGGCCGAGGGGCCGAGGAAGGAAGCCAGCGATGGCGAGCAGCCAGGAAAGCCTGTCCGGCAGGCCCGAGGCCGAGGCGGGGCGCGAGCCCGACGCAGGCTCCGAGCGCGACGGCGACCGCCTCGGCGAGGCGACCGGCCTGGCCGCCGACCTGCTGACGCTGCGCCCGCCGCGGCCCTGGCCGCGGCGCCTGCTGCCGCGCAGCCTGCTCGGCCGCTCGCTGCTGATCGTGCTGCTGCCGCTGGTGCTGCTGCAGGTCGTGTCCAGCTGGATCTTCTACGACCGCCACTACGACCAGATCACGCGGCGCCTCTCGCAGTACCTCGCGGGCGACGTCGCCGTGGTCGTCGAGATGGTCCGCGAGGCCGAGGACGAGCAGCAGCTCGAGGAGGTCTACGAGTTCGCCTGGCGCCGCTTCTGGCTGCGCGTGCGCCTGCTCGATACCGATACGCTGAGCCAGCCCGGCGCGCAGTGGTTCTCAACCATCCTCGATGAGAAGCTGACCGACGCGCTCGACGAGCGCCTCGACCGCGCCTTCGTCATCGACACCCACAGCCTGCCGCGCGACGTCTGGATCGAGGTCGACCTGGGCAACAACGTGCTCTACGTGCTGGTCGCCCGCGAGCGGCTGTTCAGCGAAACCTCCTACATCTTCATCATGTGGATGGTCGGCACCTCGATCGTGCTGTTCGTCGTGGCGCTGCTGTTCATGCGCAACCAGGTCAAGCCGATCCGGCGCCTCGCCCAGGTCGCCGAGCTGTTCGGCAAGGGCGTCGAGGTCAGCGACTTCAAGCCGGAGGGTGCGACCGAGGTGCGCCAGGCCTCGATCGCCTTCCTGCGCATGCGCGAGCGCATCCGCCGGCAGATCGAGCAGCGCACGACCATGCTGGCCGGCGTCAGCCACGATCTGCGCACGCCGCTGACCCGCATGAAGCTGGAGCTGGCCCTGCTCGGCGAGGGCGACGAGGTCGACGCGCTGAAGCACGACGTCGGCCAGATGGAGCGGATGATCGAGGGCTACCTCGCCTTCGCGCGCGGCGAAGGCACCGAGCAGACGCGCCCGCTCGACCTCGGCGACCTGCTGCGCCAGGTCGCCGAGCAGGCGCGCCGCGAGGGCGGCCGCATCGACCTGCACGTCGAGGAGCGGCTGCCCGCCGTGCTGCGCCGCGAGGCCATGCGCCGCTGCCTGGCCAACCTGGTGAACAACGCCCAGCGCTACGGCGGCGAGGTCACGCTGACCGCCGGACGGCGGCGCGAGGGCATCGAGATCCTGGTCGACGACGACGGCCCCGGCATCCCGGCCGAGCAGCGCGAGCAGGTCTTCAAGCCGTTCTTCCGACTCGAGCGCTCGCGCAATCCGGAAACCGGCGGCACCGGCCTCGGCCTGACCATCGCGCGCGACGTGGTGCGCAGCCACGGCGGCGACCTGACGCTCGACCAGGCGCCGGGCGGCGGCCTGCGCGCGCGCATCTGGCTGCCCCAGTAGCCCGGGTCGCCGGGCTTGCCCCGGCCCGGCCACCTGCTATAGCTCAGCGCCGATGCCAAGCCCCGCCGCCACCCCCGCGCCGGTCGCGCTCTCGGCCCTCGTCGTGGTCGACGACGAGGCCGACCAGCTCGCCGACTGCCTGGACAGCCTGGCCTTCTGCGACGAGATCGTCGTCGTGCTCGACCGCTGCAGCGACGGCTCCGAAGCGGTCGCGCGGCGCTTCACCGAGCGGCTGCTGACGGGCGCCTGGCCGCTCGAGGGCCCGCGCCGCAACGACGGCATCGCCGCCTGCCGCGGCCGCTGGATCCTGGAGGTCGACGCCGACGAGCGGGTGACGCCGGCCCTGGCCCGCGAGATCCGCGAGCGCGTCGCGGAAGACGCCCACGCCGTCTACCGCGTGCCGATCGACAACTATATCGGCCGCCGGCTGGTGCGCTACGGCTGGGGCGCCTCCTTCGGCGTCTCCTGGAAGCCGATCCTGTTCCGCAAGGGCGCCAAGGTCTGGGGCGACCAGCGCGTCCACCCGAAGCTGCGCTTTCCCGGGCCCGACGGCTTCGGCCCGCCGCTCACCGAGCGCCTGACGCACTACGTCGACCGCGACCTCTCGGACCTGCTCGGCCGCTTCGACCGCTACACCTCGGCGCGCGCCGAGGATTTGCTCGAGGGCGCGGAGATCGGCTCCGCCTGGCAGGCCTACCGGCGCATCCCCTCGCGCTTCTGGAAGTGCTTCGTCGTGCGCAAGGGCTACCGCGAGGGTGCCTACGGCTTCCTGATCGCCCTGCTCGCCGGGCTCTATCCCTTCGTCTCCTGGCTCAAGGCGCGCCACCGGAGGGAGCAGGAAGGACAGACGGCGGGCAATGGCTGAGATCCTGCTGGCCGACGACGGCGTCGCCTTCGACGGGCGCCAGCTGCGCGCGCGCCCGCTCGGCGGCGCCGAGACCGCGGTCGTCGGTCTGGTCGAGGCGCTGGCCGCGCGCGGGCACCGCGTCACGGTCTGCAACAACGTCGAGGCGCCGCTCGACGAGCGCGGCGTCGCCTGGCGGCCGCGCAGCCGGGGCCTGCCGGCCCGGCCCGACCTCTACATCGCCAACCGCCGGCACCACCTGATCGATGCCGTCCCGGGCGCCGGGCGCACGCTGTTCTGGATCCACAACCCGGCCGGCCACCTGCGCAAGTGGCGCTACCTCTGGCGGCTCGCCAAGGTCCGGCCGCCGATCATCTTCTCCGGGCCCTACCACGCCGCCAGCCTGCCGCGCTGGGTGCCGAGCGGCGGGCGCGAGATCATCCCCTACGGCATCTCCGACAGCTTCCGCTGCGCGGTGCCGCGCGAGGGGACGCCGCCGCCGCGCGCCGTCTTCACCTCCAACCCGCGGCGCGGCCTGGACTGGCTGCTCGAGCTCTGGAGCAGCCGCATCCGGCCGCGCGTGCCCGGCGCCGAGCTGCACCTCTACTGCGGCGCCGCGGTCTACGGCGGCCACGACCAGGGGCGCATCGAGGCCGCCCTGGAGAAGGCCCGGGCGCGCGCCGCCGAGGGCGTGGTGCTGAAGGAGCCCTTGCCCAAGGAGGCGCTCGCCGAGGCCCTGCTCGGCGCGCGCGTGCTGCTCTACCGCGGCGATCCGGGAGAGACCTTCTGCCTGTCGGTCGCCGAGGCGCAGGCCGCCGGCCTGCCCGCCGTGGTGACGCCGCTCGGCAGCACCGGCGAGCGGGTCGTCGACGGGGTGACCGGCTTCGTCGAGCGCGACGAGGAAGCCTTCGCCGAGCGGGCCGTGCGGCTGCTCGCCGACGATGCGCTGTGGCAGGCCCAGCACGCCGAGGCGCTGGCCCGGCAGCGCGCCTGGAGCTGGGACAGCGCAGCCGCCGCCTTCGAGCGCTTCCTGCCGTGAGGCCGCGCCTGCCCTGCGCCGGGCGCGGGCTCGCTGCGCAGCAAACGCATTGCTCGCCGGACCCGCGCGAGCGCACATACTCGCACTGACGGACCCCGTGCGGGCCGGCGCAGAGCCGCCGACCCCGGTCCGGCGGCGCCGTGCCGCCGGCCGCCCTGGATGGGCCGGTCCGCAGGGTGGAGAGCCCGCCTGACATGCTGTTGTTTCCCGGCGTCCTGCTGATCTGCGGCGCGCTGATCGCGCTGTTCTTTGCCTACAACGTGAACCGCCGCACGCCCCTGCCCCGCTGGGCGCGCATCGAGATGCTCTGGGAGACGCTGCTGTCGGTCGGCATCGGCGTCTTCTCGGTCGGCGTGCTGCTGGTCCTCAAGGCCGCCCTCAGGTTCCGCGAGACCGGGAGCCTCGACGTGGTCGAGGCGGGCGCGGCCCTGGCTGCCGTCATCGCCACGCTGCTGCTGTCGCGGGCGCTGCTGCGCGGCGCCCATGCCGGCGCCCCGCTGCAGGTCCTCGAAGGCGGCCGCCCGCAGGGCAGCGGCGTTCCCGGCAAGACACCCGCCAAGGGCGGCGCCCGCCAGCGCCGGGCCGCCTGAGCCGAACGCCCCCGAGAGCGTCTCTTTTTTTGATCGGCGCCGCGGCTGGACTTGCCGGCCGCGGCGCCCTATCTCTTTCAGCTCAGGCCATCCAGTCTCAGGAAGCCGGCCATGTACCGCGACAATTCCCTGATGCCGAGCGAAGCCGTGCGCCTGCTGGCGCTGGGCCTGCTGGCCACGGGCGAGCGCAGCTACGCGGCGCTGGCGAGCGAGGTCCGCTACTTCATCGGCCACCTGATCGGGCCGTCGCTGGAGATGGTCGCGCAGCCGCTCGAGCTGCTGCGCATCGAAGGGCTCTGCGAGCCGCTCGATCCGCAGCTGGCAACCGAGGAGCAGCGCCTGCGCATCACCGAAGCCGGCCGCGAGGAGCTGCAGCGGCTGCTCGGTTCCAACGTCCGCGCCCAGGTCAACGACCTCAACAAGCTGATCGTCGCGATCAAGATGCGCTTCCTGCACCTGCTGCCGGAGACCGAGCGGCAGGCCCAGGTCGAGATCCTGCTCGAGCTGTTCGAGCGCGAGCTGCTGCGCCTGCTCGAGCTGCGCCAGGAGCACGACGGCGGCGAGAGCGCGCTGGCCGGCTGGCTGGACCTGGAGATCGCCCAGACGCGGGCGCGCCTGGCCTGGTTCGACGCCCTGCGGGGCGGCCTGGGCCAGTCCTCCGGCGCCTGAGCCGGGCCGCGCTTACAGCGGCCAGACCAGCAGGATCATCGGCACAGCGACCGCGCAGACGACGAGCTCGAGCGGCAGCCCCATGCGCCAGTAGTCGCCGAAGCGGTAGCCGCCGGGGCCGAGGATCAGCGCGTTGTTCTGGTGGCCGACCGGGGTCAGGAACGCGCAGGACGCGCCGATCGCCACCGCCATCAGGAAGGCGTCCGGGTTGGCCTCCAGGCTCTCCGCCAGGGCGATGCCGATCGGCGCCATGACGATCGCGGTCGCGGCGTTGTTGAGCACGTCCGACAGCGTCATCGTCACGACCAGCACCAGCGCCAGGACGACCCAGGCCGGCCAGGCGCCGCCGACCGAGAGAATGGCCCCGGCGATGGTCCCCGTCGCCCCGGTGGTCTGCAGCGCCCCGCCGATCGGCATCAGCGAGCCGAGCAGGACGATGACCGGCCAGTCGATGCCCTCGTAGAGCCGGCTCGGCGCCACCAGGCCCGAGATCGCCATGATCGCGATGGCCGCCCCCAGGGTCACCGCGATCGGCGCGACGCCCAGGCTGGCCGCGGCCACCGCCGCGGCGAACAGGCCGATGACCCAGGGCCCGTTCTCCTTGAGCCCGAAGGTCAGGCCGCGCTCGGCCAGCGGCAGCAGGCCGAGCTGCAGCGTCGCGTCGTCCAGGTCTCCGGCCTCGCCGTGCAGCAGCAGCACGTCGCCGGCGCCGAAGCGGAAGTCGCGCAGGCGGCCGCGGTAGGTGCGGCCCTGGCGCGAGACGCCGAGCAGGTTGACCCGGTAGCGCCCGACGAAGCGCATCTGCGCGGCGGTGCGCCCGATGCAGCGGCTGCCGGTCTGGATCAGGCCCTCGCGGAGCTCGGTCTCCTCGCCCTTGAGCAGGCCGGCCTTGCCTTCGCCCTCGCCCAGCTTGAGGCCGAACTCGGCGACCGCCTCGTCGATCTCCTCTGGCGTGCCCTCGAGCAGCAGCCGGTCCGAGGCGCGGAAGTCGGCCGAACGCGGCAGCGGGGAGGTGCGCTTGCCGCGACGCAGGCGGCCGACGACCTGCAGGTCGCTGTCGCCGAGCTTCTCGTACAGCTTCGCCAGGGTCATGCCCTCGGCGGCGCTGCCCTTGGGCACGCGCACCTCGGCCAGGTAGTTCTCCAGGTCGAACAGCCCGGTCTCCGAGCTGTCGCCGTCCTCGCGGCTCGGCACCAGACGCCAGCCGAGCAGGGCGACGAAGACGACGCCGACCAGCGCCACGGCGCCGCCGACCGGCGTGAAGTCGAACATCCGGAAGGGCGCGTCGAGCTGCTCGGCGCGGATCGTCGAGACGATCAGGTTGGGCGGCGTGCCGATCAGGGTCAGCAGGCCGCCCAGGATCGTCGCGAAGGACAGCGGCATCAGGATGGTGGCCGGCGAGCGCTTGGCCTTCTTCGCCGTGTCGATGGCCATCGGCATGAGCAGCGCCAGCGTGCCGACGTTGTTCATGAAGCCGGACAGCAGGGCGCCGACGCCGCCGAGCACGCCGACGTGTGAGCTGGTCCGCTTGGCGAAGGGCAGGACGGCGCGCGCCAGGGCCTCGGTGGCGCCGGTATCGGCGAGCACGCGCGAGGCCACGAGCACCAGCGCCACGGTGATCGTCGCCGGGTGGCCGAAGCCGGCGAAGGCTTCGCCGGCCGGCACCAAGCCGACCAGCACGGCGATCATCAGCGTGCCGAAGGCGACGATGTCGTAGCGGATGCGGCCCCAGACCAGCAGCGCCACGAGCAGGCCGAGCAGCCCGAACAGCAGCCCCTGTTCGCCCGGCAGCAAGCCCTCGGGAATCAGCCCGGCGGGCACCAGCGATTCGAGCTCGGGCATGCCCGCCGGCGCGCTAGTAGAGGTGCTGGCCGCCGGTCACGAAGACCTCCGTGCCGGTGACGTAGCCGAAATCGGGGGTGCAGAGCCGGTAGACGGCGCCCGCGACCTCTTCGGGCGTGCCCATGCGCTGCATCGGGATGCGCGGGATCAGGGCCTCGTATTCGGGCCCGACCATGGAGGTCTCGATCTCGCCGGGCGCCACGGCGTTGACGCGCACGCCGAGTTCGGCGAACTCGACCGCCATCTCGCGGGTCAGCGCCGAGAGCGCGGCCTTCGAGGTCGAGTAGGCCGAACCGGCGAAGGGGTGGATGGCATGGCCGGCGATCGAGGTGATGTTGACCACCGAGCCCTGGCCGCGGCGCAGCGCCACCGCGAAGCCTCGGCCCAGCGCCAGCGGCGCGAAGAAGTTCAGCTCGAAGACCCGGCGCCAGCCCTCGATGTCGCCGTTGAGCACGCCGAGCCGCTCCTTGTAGGGCGTCTTCGGCGAGACGGCCGCGTTGTTGACCAGCGCGTGCACCGGCTGGCTGCCGATGATCTCGTTGGCCTGGCGCACGAAGTCCTGCACGCCGGCCGGGTCGCCGAGATCGACGGTGATGTGGTGGGTCCAGTTGGGGTCCGCCTTGCAGTGCGGCGGAATGCCCTCGCGCGAGCAGGTGATGATGCGCCAGCCCTCGTCGGAGAAGCGCTGCACGGTGGCATGGCCGATGCCCCGGCTGGCGCCGGTCAGGATCACGGTCTTGCGCGCATCGGACATGGAGGCTCGACCCTTCCTCTGGGCGGCTGGAAGTGAACGGGGGACGGCGGTCGCCGGGCCGGCGACCGCCGCACTCTAGCCGATCTCGCAGCCGCCGTCGCCGGTCGCTGCGAAGCGCTCGCAGCAACCCCGATACGCGGCTAGCGCGGCAGGGGGTGGAGCTGCGCCGAGCGCACCGCGACGACCTGGAAGGTGTGCAGCTCGCCGTCCGGCTCGCGGAGCGAGACGTACTCGCCCTCGACGAAGCGGTGCTGGTCGAAGCGGAAGCCGGCGTCGTCGCCGTCCGGGTCGCCCTCGATGTCGTAGTGGAAGGCCCAGGATCCGCCGCGGGTGTGCAGCAGATGGCCGTACTCGTCGTCCTCGCCGTTCCAGAAGCGCCAGACGCGGCATTCGGCCCGGCGCTTGCGGTACTCCTCCAGGTCGATGTGCCCCTCGTCGTCGAGCGGCGCCAGCATCTCGTAGCCGTGCCGGCTGCTGCCGGAGGGATGTTCCGGCGCGCGGGCCAGTTCGAGACGGACGTTCTTCAAGGTCATGTGGGTCTCTTCTTTTGCCTGTTTGCCTGTCGTGCCGCAGCGGTCAGGGCGGCGATCTTCGCTTCGGGAGCCGCCTCGGCGAGCTCGGGATGGCTGCGGATGAAATGCCGCAGCACCATGCGCAGTTTCCAGGCGTGCTCGCTGTCGCCCCGGGCCTCGGCGGCCTCGATGTCGTCGAGGATGATGCGCTTGAGACAGGGCATGCCGTCCGGGCAGGTCACCAGGTACTGCGCCATCTCGACGGCGACGATCTCGGGCACGTGCTCATGCTCCATGATCGCCTCGATCTCCTCTTCCGAGAGATCGCAGAGCGCGATGCAGTCCTCCAGCGTCAGCATGGCTCGTCTCCTCCCTGCACCCCCGCAAGGCGGGCTCCGGCCCGTGCGGGCACCACCCCGGTCCCGGCGGCTGTCCGCCCGCCGGCCGGCTGCACCGCCGTCAGTGCGACAGCAGCACCGGAATCTCGGCGTTGGCGAGCACCTCGCGGGTCGCCCCGCCGAGCACGAACTCGCGCAGGCGGCTGTGGCCGTAGGCGCCCATCACCAGCAGGTCCGAGCCCAGCTCGGCCGCCTGGGCGATCAGCTCGTTGCCGGCATGGCGCTGCGGCTCGATGCGCTTGGCCCGTGCCTCGATGCCGTGCAGCACCAGGTAGTCGGCAAGGCGCGCCGGATCGGGCTGGCGCTCGCCGCTTTCCGCGACGGTCAGCACCGAGACCTCCTCGGCCTGCGCCAGCAGGGGCAGCGCCGCGACCGCCGCCCGCGTCGCCTCCCGGGTCGCGTTCCAGGCGACGGCGACGCGCCGCGGCCCGAAGCCGTCGAGCCCCGGCGGGACCACGAGAACCGGACGGCCGGTCTCGAACAGGCCGGACTCCAGGGCCGGCGCGTAGGCGCCGTCCTGGCCGGGATCGGGACGCGCCACCGCGATCAGGTCGGCGAGCAGGCCGCGAAACGCGGTCTCGCTGTCCTCGCGGCCGACGAGGCTGCGCCACACCGGCTTGAAGCCTCCGGCGCGCGGCCGCTCGCCGGCGTCGGTCGGCGGCAGGTCGACGGCGCGGCAGGCCTCCTCGTAGAAGCGCCGCGCGCGCTCGGCATTGGCCTTGGCGCTGGCTTCCAGCTCGCGCGAGACGTCGTCGATCAGGGCGCCCGACATGCCCTCGCCGACCAGCGGCAGCGACAGGCTGGGGTCCGGCTGCACGTGCAGCACCTCGAGATAGGAGTCGTAGCGGCGCCCCAGGGCGAAGGCCGCCTGGAGCAGGCTCTCGCCGCCGGGGGCGCCGTCGAGCACGGCGAGGATCGAACGATAGGTCATGGTCGGCCTCCAAGGCACCGGGACAGGTCCATCATCGCGCGTTCGGCCCGCCGGGCAACAATGACCTGAATCAAGCGGGCCTGCGGGGATAACGCCGCCAGGACGCGACGGCTCCGTCAAGAGTAGCGCGGCGTTTCCTCGGACAGCACGTGGGGATCCTGGTGGATCGTCACCTCGGCGTTCGGGTAGGCGGTCTGCAGTTCGGCCTCGACCGCCTCGGCGATGGCGTGGGCACGATAGAGGGTCATGCCGCCGTCGATCTCGAGGTGCAGCTGGATGAAGGTGGTGCGTCCCGACGCGCGGGTCTTCAGGTCGTGCACGCCCAGGACCTCGCTGTGCGCGCGCACGAGATCGAGGATGCGCCGGCGGTCGTCGTCGGGCAGCTCGCGATCCATCAGCATGTCGTAGGCCTCGAGACCGATCCGCACGGCGCCCCTCAGGATGTAGGCGGCGATCGCCAGGGCGAGCAGCGGGTCGGCCAGCGCCAAGCCGAACTGGCTGGTCAGCACCAGGGCGAGGATGACCGCGGCGTTCATCAGCAGGTCGCTGAGGTAGTGCAGGGAATCGGCGCGGATGGCGAGCGAGCCGGTGCGCCGCACGACGTAGTGCTGGAAGCCGTTGAGCAGCAGCGTCGCCAGCAGCGAGACGACCATGACCAGGATGCCGAAGTCGCCGTGGGTCACCGGCTCCGGATCGAACAGCCGGCGCGCCGCCTCGACGATCAGGAACAGCGCCGATCCGGAAATCAGCGAGGCCTGGGCGATCGCCGCCAGCGGCTCGGCCTTGCCGTGGCCGAAGCGATGTTCGCGGTCCGGCGGTATCAGGGCCTGGCGCACGGCGAGCAGCGTGACCAGCGAGGCCATGCCGTCGAGCAGCGAATCGACGAGGCTGGAGAGCAGCGCCACCGAATCGGTGAGCCACCAGCCGGCGAGCTTCAGCGCGACCAGCGACAGTGCCGTGCCGGTCGAGGCATAGGTCGCCAGCCGCATCAGCCGGGCGTTCCGCGTCGCCCCGGTCGCGGCTTCGGGGGTCGCCTCGCGCGCCGCCTCGTGAGGCCGCCGTGCCATGGGCTAGGGGTAGAGGCGCTCGACGCGCCAGGCCGGCGCCGCATCGTCGCCGGCGACCGGCTCGTCGCGCCGGTAGACGAAGCGGTCGTGCAGCCGGAAGGCGCCGTCCTTCCAGAACTCGATCAGCCGCGGCGTCACCCGGAACCCGGACCAGTGCGGCGGCCGGGGGACGCTGCTCGCGGCATAGCGGGCGGCCAGCTTGGCGACCCGCTTCTCCAGCGCGAAGCGGCTCTCCAGGGGGCGCGACTGCTCCGAGGCCCAGGCGCCGATCTGGCTCTGCTTCGGCCGGCTGGCGAAGTAGGCGTCGGCCTCGGCGTCCGACACCGGGCTCACCGCGCCTTCGACGCGCACCTGGCGGCGCAGCGACTTCCAGTGGAACAGCAGGGCCACCTTCGGATGCGCCAGGATCTGCCGGCCCTTGCGGCTCTCGTAGTTGGTGTAGAACACGAAGCCGGCCGGATCGTAGTCCTTGAGCAGCACCATGCGCGCCGAGGGCATGCCGTCGTCGCCGACGCTGGCCACGACCATCGCGTTGGGATCGTTGGGCTCGGCGGCTCTTGCCTCTTCGAGCCACTCGGCGAACAGCGCCAAGGGATCGGCTGGCGGCGAATCGAACATCTGTCCTCTCTGGTGTCTGCCCGGCCGCCCGCTCGGCCCGGATGCCTGCTCCGACCGGCTGCGTCGCGGCGGACCGCACGCTATCCCGGTGCGGGCGTTTGTGCCACCCTGACGACATCCATTCCCGGCTCCTGCCCGGGTCTTGGCGGACGGTGGGCGCGTCGCCACCTAGGGATCGGTAGCGGGCTACGCCGGACCGGACCCGGCCGTGGCCCGGAGCGGCAGGCGCGAGCCGAGGGGACGGTCGCGGAACCGATCGCGACGGAATCGCGCTTCAGCAACGTTCCACTCGAAAATCTTTGGCGAGGAATGACATGAACACCAAGATTCTTCTGGCCGCGGCCTTCGCCGGCATCCTGGCCATCACCGGCTGCGCGCAGGACGGCAGCGGCGGCCCCGGCACCAAGCAGGTCGTCGGCGGCCTCGGCGGCGCCGCCCTGGGCGGACTGCTCGGCTCGCAGTTCGGCGGCGGCACGGCCAATCTCGCCTTCACCGCCCTGGGCGCCGTGGCCGGCGGCCTGGTCGGGTCCGAGGTCGGCCGCAGCCTCGACGAGGTCGACCGCATGAGGGCCCAGCAGGCGCAGCAGCAGGCCCGCACCGCGCCGATCGGCCAGACCATCACCTGGTCCAACCCCGATACCGGCCACCGCGGCAGCTACACCCCGACCCGCGAGGGCACCCGCGCCGACGGCGCCTACTGCCGCGAGTTCCAGGAGACCGTGACCATCGACGGCCAGCAGCAGAGCGCCTACGGCGTCGCCTGCCGCCAGCCCGACGGCTCCTGGCGCATCGTCGAGCAGAGCAGCTAGCCTGTCCCGCCGTGCGCGCCCGGCCCGGCTCGACCGGGCCGGGCCGGCGCCTGCCCGCGGCGGCGGCCCTTCCCCGGGGCGCGGCCCTTGAACGCGGCTCCTGCGTGAACAAGTCTCTGGCGGCCCGGCGATCGGGCCTGCAACAATGACGGCGGGCCGCGCGGCGATGCCGTGAGCGGCCGCGCGGCCCCTGTCAGCTGTCTAGCCGGTCATGCGATGAGCGATCTCTACTCCACCCTCGGCGTCTCCCGCACCGCCACCGCGGACGAGCTGAAGCGGGCCTATCGCAAGCTCGCCAAGGAGCTGCACCCCGACCTCAATCCCGGCGACAAGACGGTCGAGCAGCGCTTCAAGGAAGTGAACCAGGCCTATTCGGTGCTCTCCGACCCCGAGACGCGGAAGCGCTACGACGCCGGGGAGATCGACTCGAGCGGCCAGGAGCGCCCGTCCCGCGGCTTCTACCGCTCCTACGCCGACGCCGGCATGGGCGGCAAGTATCACGGCTTCGACGCCGAGGCCGCCGAGGACATCTTCTCCGACCTGTTCGGCGGCTTCGGCCGCGGCCGGCGGGCCGGCGCCGGACGCACGCCGCGCCAGCGCGGCGCCGACGTCTCCTACACCGTGCGCATCGACTTCCTGGAAGCCGTCAACGGCGCGCGCAAGCGCATCCAGCTGGCCGACGGCAAGACGGTCGACGTCAACATTCCGGCCGGCACGCGCGAGGCCCAGACCCTGCGTCTCAAGGGCCAGGGCCTGCCGGGCCTGGGCGGCGCCGACGCCGGCGACGCCTACGTCGAGGTGCACATCGAGCCGCACCGCTTCTTCACCCGCAAGGACAGCGACATCCACCTGGAGCTGCCGGTCAGCCTGCAGGAGGCCGTGCTGGGCGCGAGCATCTCGGTGCCGACGGTTTCCGGCCCGGTCTCGATGAAGGTGCCGGCAGGCGCCAACAGCGGCACCACCCTGCGGCTCAAGGGCCGGGGCACGGTCGACCAGAAGACCGGCGAGCGCGGCGACCAGTACGTCAAGCTCAAGGTCGTGTTGCCGGAGAAGCCGGACGCCGAGCTGACGCGCTTCATGGAGAGCTGGGGCAAGGACCACGCCTACGACCCGCGCAAGAAGGCGGGCCTGCTCTAGCAGGCGGAACAAGGGGGCAGGAATGGCGCTGCTGTCGCTCGTCGAGGTGGTCACCGCGATCCGGGACGAGGGGATCGAGATCCAGCAGACCGAGGTCGAGGGCTTCGTCCAGCAGGACTGGGTGATCCCGCTGCACGAGGAGGGCGCCTACTTCTTCGACGAGGCCGACAAGGCGCGCATCGAGCTGATCATCGAGCTGCGCCGCGACATGGCGATCAACGACGAGGCGGTGCCGGTGATCCTCAACCTGCTCGACCAGCTCTACGGCCTGCGCCGCACCCTGGGCGAGATCCGCGACGCGGTGCGCGAGCTGCCGCCGGACTGGCGCAGCGCCTTCGAGAAGCGCCTGTCGAACTCGCTCGGCGAGTAGCCGCCTCGCTCATTCCCGCGGAAAGGCGAAGAGGTCGGCGTCCGGGTCCGGACGGCCCGCCAGCTCGGCCGCGATGACGTCGGCGGCGATCTTGCTGAAGGTGATGCCGTTGCCGCCGAAGCCCATCGCGGCATAGACCCGGTCGAGCCCGGGCACCGCGCCGATCAGCGGCAGGCCGGTCGAGGTCGTGCCGAAGGCGCCGGCCCAGGCGTGATGCGGCTCTTGCAGCTCGAGTCCGAGCAGTGCTTCCAGCTTGCCGGCGATCGTCGCCGCCTTGCGCGCGAGCCGGGCGCCGTCGTCGTGGACGCCCGGTCCCTCCTCGTCCTCGCCGCCGGCGATCAGGCTGCCGTCGCGCGCCGTGCGCAGGTAGAGGTAGGGATCCGAGGCCTCCCAGACGAGCGTGCGGCGCAGCCAGGCCGGCAGCCTGCCCTTCGCGCGCACCGCGACCGCCCAGGTCGAGAGAACGTCGTGGCGCCGGCTGGCGAGCCGCTCGAGGAACTCGTAGCCGGTGCAGAAGACGGCGGCGCCGGCGGAGACCAGCCGGCCGTCGGCCGTTGCCAGCGCGACCGCGTCGCCGACCGGCAGCACGTCGGCGATCTCCAGCGGGCTGACCAGCGTCAGCCCGCGCCCCTGCGCCAGCCGGATCAGGCCCGCGGCCAGCTGGGCCGGGTTCGCGGCGGCGGCGGGGCGGCCGAGGATCGCCGCCTCGCGCTCCAGGCCGAAGCGCGCGCGCAGCGCCGCGGCGTCCAGGAATTCCGCCTCCAACCCGGCCGCCCGGCGCGCCTCGGCCTCGCTGCGCAGCGCCCGGCCGCCGAGCTCGTCGCCGGCCAGGTAGAGCGCCGAACGGGCCGACAGGCCGCAGGCGATGCCGGCCTCGCGGACCAGCGCGGCGAGTTCTTCGACCGCGCGCGCGGAGCGCCGCCAGGCGCGCGCCGCCGGCGCCCGGCCGATGGCGCGGCCGAGTGCCTCGAGCGGCACGTCGATCTCGTGCTGCAGCAGGGCGGTGCTGGCGAGCGTGGAGCCGCAGAGCGGCGGTCGCCGGTCGACCATCAGCAGGCGCCGCTCGCCGTCGGCGAGCGCGTGAGCGACCAGCGCACCGCTGATCCCGGCGCCGACGATCGCGACGTCGTAGCGCTCCGAAGGCAGGCGGCGGCGCCGCCGCAGGGTGCTGTGCGGGCTGCCCGCCCAGACCGGATCGCCGGTCCGCAGGTCGCGTTTGCGCGTCGTCGTGGTCTCGTCGCCGTCTCTCGGCATCTCGTCTCGCCTCAGGTCGGATGCCGGGACCCGGCGCCCGGCAGGCGAGCAGGTAAACGCCGCTGCGGCGGCTTCGATCCCGGGGCAGTCCGCCCGCCCGCGCCGCGGAATCAGTCCGCGGCGCCGGCCTCCTCCTCCGCGTCGACCCGCAGCGGCCTGGGGTTGCGCGGCTCGCGCAGGCGCCGGGTCGATTCCTTGAGGTCCGGGTCGGCGAGCAGGCTCGCGAGGCTGGCATGGCGGTAGCGCTCCAGGGCGACGCCCATCGCCTCGATGACCTGGCGGGCGGCCTCCGGCCAGGCGACGCTGGCCTGCAGCCGGAGACCGAGGATCTCCAGCAGGCTGTCGAGGTCGACGCCCTCGAGGTCGCGCGACAGCAGCAGGCGGTCGCCGTCGCTGCGCTGGATCAGGTGCGCCCGGCGCAGGCGCGACAGGCATTCGTCCATTTCGGAGGGCGTCGCCGGCAGGCTGCGCAGCAGCCGGCCGCGCTTGACCGCGCCGCCCTCGCGGTGCGCCTGCTGCAGCTCGTGCAGCACCGCCAGCGCCAGCGCGAGGCGCGTGGCGATGCGCTCGCTGCCGCCGTCGCGCCGGGAGGTCACGCGCCATTCCGGCAGGCCGGCGGTGATCTCCGCGCCGACCAGCACGATGATCCAGGCGACGTACATCCACAGCAGGAAGATCGGCACCGCTGCCAGCGCGCCGTAGACCAGGGCGTAGGAGGAAAAGTTCGCGACGTAGAGGCCGAACAGCGCCTTCAGCCCCTCGAGCAGCAGCGCCGCCACGCCGCCGCCGACCGCGGCGTCGCGCAGCTCGACGGCGCGGTTCGGCACGATGAAGAAGACCAGGCCGAAGCCGACCGCCGCCAGCAGGATCGAGATCAGGCGGGAGAACTCGACGAAGCCGGTGCCGATGACCTGCTCCGTGGCGGTCTGGGCCAGCGCGAAGCCGTAGCTGGAGACCGTCAGCGAGGCGCCGATGAGCAGCGGCCCCATGGTCAGCAGCGCCCAGTAGACCAGGAACCGGCTGGCCAGCGGCCGCGGCTGGTTGATCCGCCAGATGTGGTTGAGGGCGCCGTTGATCGTCGAGAGCAGCAGCAGCGCGATGACCGCCAGGCCGATCACGCCCGGCGCCGTCAGGTTCGAGGCATTGTCGAGAAAGTCCTGGAACTGCTCGGCCGCCGTCGCCGCCTGCTCGGGCGGCAGGATCTCGAAGATCGCGCCGCGCAGCCGCTCGCGGGCGTCGTCGAAGACCGGGAAGGCGGCCAGCACAGCCAGGGCGATGGCGAGCATCGGCACCAGGGCGAGCAGCGAGGTGTAGCTGAGGCTGGCGGCGAGGTCGACCAGCTTGTCGTGCAGGCTGCGGCGCAGCAGGAAGCCGGCGAATCCGTAGAGCCGCCGGGCCCGCCCGACGAGGTCGAGGCGCCCGAGCAGGACGGCGGCCCCGGCTCTGGCGCCCTCCTGCCGAAGGCCGGGGCTGTGCTGTCGCGTCATCGCTTCGGTCCTTCCCTGGCGTCCCAGGATGTCCCGGCGGCGGCCCGCGTCAAGCGGTGCCGATCGGCGAGCCCGGGAAGCGGACTCGGGGGCGCCGGCGCGGGCTGGCTTCGTTTGACCGCCTGAGGGGTTGGTGTAGGATGCGCCCCCGACGGTCGCTCCGCCGCGCCTCTTCCCGAAAAGATCCGTACCGAGTCGAGATCCGATTATGAGCCATCCTGACGCCCTGATGTCCGGCAAGCGCGGCCTGATCATGGGGGTGGCGAACGACAGATCGATCGCCTGGGGCATCGCCAAGGCATTGCACCAGCACGGCGCCGAGCTCGCCTTCACCTACCAGGGCGAGGCCCTGGAGAAGCGCGTGCGGCCGCTCGCCGCCTCGGTCGACAGCGACCTCGTGCTGCCCTGCGACGTCACCGACGACGCCTCGATCGATGCGGTCTTCCAGACGCTCGGCGAGCGCTGGGGCGGCATCGACTACCTGGTCCACGCCATCGCCTACGCCGACAAGGACGAGCTCAAGGGCAAGTTCCTGCGCACCAGCCGCGGCAACTTCGACCGCTGTCTCGACATCTCCTGCTATTCGTTCACCGCCGTCGCCCAGCGCGCCGTGCCGATGATGAAGGACGGCGGCAGCCTGCTGACGCTGACCTACTACGGCGCCGAGCGGGTGATGCCGCACTACAACGTCATGGGCGTGGCCAAGGCGGCGCTCGAGGCCTCGGTGCGCTATCTCGCCGCCGATCTCGGCGAGGACGGAATCCGCGTCAATGCGATCTCGGCCGGCCCGATCAAGACGCTGGCGGCCTCGGGCATCGGCGACTTCCGCTACATTCTCAAGTGGAACGAGTACAACTCGCCGCTGCGCCGCAACGTCGCCCTCGACGAGGTCGGCGGCGCCGCCCTCTACCTGCTCTCGGACCTCTCGGCCGGGGTCACCGGCGAGATCCACCATGTCGACTCGGGCTACCACACGGTCGGCATGATGGCGGTCGACGCGGCGCCCCAGGTGCGGGACCTGCTCGAGGGCTTCAAGACTCAGGGCTGACGACGATGCCCGGCAACGCCTGGGGGCAGGCCTTCCGCTTCGAGACCTGGGGCGAGAGCCACGGCCCGGCGATCGGCTGCGTCGTCGACGGCGTGCCGCCGCGCATGCCGCTGGTCGAGGCCGACCTGCAGACCTGGCTCGACCGGCGCCGGCCCGGCCAGTCTCGCTTCACCACGCAGCGCCGCGAACCCGACCAGGTGCGCATCCTGTCCGGCGTCTTCGAGGGCCTGACCACCGGCACGCCGCTGTCGCTGATGATCGAGAACCAGGACCAGCGCTCCAAGGACTACGGCGAGATCGCCGACAAGTTCAGGCCCGGCCACGCCGACTACGCCTACTGGACCAAGTACGGCATCCGCGACTACCGCGGCGGCGGCCGCTCGAGCGCCCGCGAGACGGCGATGCGGGTCGCCGCCGGCGGCGTCGCGCGCAAGGTGCTGGACCAACTCCTCGGGCCCGGCCGGGTGACCATCCGCGGCGCCCTGGTGCAGGTCGGCCGCCACCGCGTCGAGCGCGCCAACTGGGACTGGTCGGCGGTCGACGACAACCCCTTCTTCTGCCCGGACCGCCAGGCCGCGCAGTCCTGGGAGGGCGTGCTCGACGAGGCGCGCAAGGCCGGCTCCTCGCTCGGGGCGGTCGTCGAGGTCGTCGCCGAGGGCGTGCCGCCGGGCCTCGGCGAGCCGGTCTACGACAAGCTCGACGCCGACCTCGCCAAGGCGATGATGTCGATCAACGCCGTCAAGGCCGTCGAGATCGGCGACGGCTTCGCCGCCGCCGAGCTGTCGGGCGAGGAGAACGCCGACGAGATGCGCATGGCGGACGGCCGCGTCGCCTTCCTGTCGAATCACGCCGGCGGCGTGCTCGGCGGCATCTCCAGCGGCCAGGACGTCGTCGTGCGCTTCGCCGTCAAGCCGACCTCGTCGATCCTGACGCCGCGGCGCACCATCGACCGCCACGGCAAGGAGACCGAGATCGTCACCAAGGGCCGCCACGACCCCTGCGTCGGCATCCGCGCCGTGCCGGTCGGCGAGGCCATGATGGCGATCGTGCTGGCCGACCACCTGCTGCGCAACCGGGCCCAGACCGGGGCGCCGGGCGCGCCGGGCGGGACCTGAGGCGGTGCCCCAGCTGGAGCTGCGCGCGGTCGGGCCGGAGGATGTCGGCCGCCTCGCCGTGCTGCTGATGGAGACCTACGCCTTCTACGGCGACCCCGACCCGATTCCGGCCTCCGAGGCGGTCGCGCGGCTGCGCCGCTATCTCGGCGCCCAGCCCGGCTACGAGGCGGTGCTCGCCTCCTGCGAGGGCGTCGACATCGGCTACGCCATCTACGCCCCGGTGTTCTGGACCAGCGACTGCCAGATCGCGCTGTTCCTGAAGGAGATCTTCGTGCTGGAGCGCTGGCGCAGCCAGGGCGTCGGGCGCGAGCTGATGCGCCGCCTGGCGCGGGTCGCGCGCGAACGCGACTGGCCGCGCATCGTGTGGACCGTCGACCGCCGCAACCGCCCGGCGCTGCGCTTCTACCGGACGATCTCAGGCGCCCGCGAGGTCAACAAGGACGTCTACGTGATCGGCGGCGACGGGCTGAAGCGGCTGGCGCGGTAGCGCGCGCCCCGCGGCCGGTACCCCTCGGTCTGTGCCGATTCGCGCTTCGTGGTTCGACAGGTGTCCAGCCTGGAGACATGGTGGACAGGTGTCCGGAGACATGGTGGACACTCAGGCGCGCGAGAAGGCGGCGACCAGCTCCAGGTGGGCGGTCCAGGGGAACTGGTCGAGCGGCAGGATGCGCTCCAGCCGGTAGCCGCCCTCGACCAGGAGGCGGGCGTCGCGCGCGAAGCTGACCGGGTTGCAGGACACGGCGACGACCCGCGGCACCTCGCTGGCCGCCAGGTGCTGGGCCTGCTCGCGGGCGCCGGCGCGCGGCGGGTCGAAGACCACGGCGTCGAAGCCCGCCAGTTCCTCGGGCCGGAGCGGCCGGCGTGCCAGGTCGCGCGCGGCGATGTCGACCGGCCCGGCCAGGCCGGCGTGGCGCGCCGCCGACCAGAGCGCGGCGAGCGCCGCCTCGTCGCCCTCGACCGCCAGCAGGCTGCGCGCGCGGGCGGCCAGCGGGAAGCTGAAGCTGCCGCAGCCGCTGAACAGGTCGGCGATGCGGCCGGGCGCCTCGGGCAGCGCCGCCAGTACCGCCTCGACCAGCGCCGCCTCGCCCTCCGCCGTCGGCTGGACGAAGCCGCCGGGCGGCGGCGAGACCGCGACGCCGCCGCAGGTCAGCACCGGCGGGCGGCGCAGGCACAGCGGCTCGGCCTGGGGGGCGTCGGCGACGCGCGCCGACAGCCGCGCCAGGTCCTGCGCCTCGGCGAAGGCGGTGGCCGCCTCGCGGCCGGCGAGGTCGGGCGCCTGCGGCAGCTGCAGCAGCAGGTCGGCGCCGGTCTCGGTCAGGCAGGCGGTGACCTCCGCCGTCTGGCCGTCGCGCAGCAAGCCGGCGAAGAGCGTGCGCAGCGGCGCCAGCAGGGCGAAGAGCGCGGGATGCAGGACGTGGCACTCCTGCAGGTCGACGACGCGCCGGCTCATGCGCTCGTGGAAGCCAAGGCGGATCCGGCCGCCCTGCCGGACGGCGGCCAGGTTGGCGCGCCGGCGGCTCTGCGGCGGCACGCGCTGCAGCGGCGCGACCTCCGCCGCCTCGAGCTGCTGGCGGGCCAGCGCGTCGAGCAGCAGGCCGCGCTTCCATTCGGCGTAGCGGGCGTCGTCGAGCTGCTGCAGCTGGCAGGCGCCGCAGGGCCCGAAATGGCCGCAGGGCGGCTCCTGGCGCTCGGGCCCTTCGGCCAGCAGCTCGACCGGCTCGCCGCGCCAGCCGCCGCCTTTGTCGCTGGTCAGGCGCACGCGCAGGCGGTCGCCCGGAACGGTCTGCGGCACGAAGACCGGCTTGCCTTCGAAGGTGGCGACGCCGTCGCCGCGGCCGCCGATACCCTCGATCGTCACCTCGACCTGCCGGCCGCCGCCCGGCCTGGAGCGTCTGCGCATGGCCGTTCCTAATCCTTTGCGAAGAGGCCTGCTAGTACCGCAAGCTGGCGCTCCGACGCCAGCGGCCAATCCCGTGCCGACGCCCCCGCCCGTTCCGGAGACCTTGCGCATGTCGCCTTCCGCCGCCACCGGCGGAGACAGGATCGTCCTCGCCGTCGGCGCCGTGCTGCTGGCCGTGCTGGCGCTCTCGCTGGGCGACGCGGTCATCAAGGCGGTCAGCGCCGGCTTACCGCTCTGGC
>JAUILQ010000099.1 GCA_030433005.1 Alphaproteobacteria bacterium | reverse complement strand
GGGCCCTTGTGCAGCAGCCTGCCGCTGGTGTGCGACTGGCCCTCGATCATGGTCGGCACCGGGCCCCAGTCGGCGAGGTCCTGCTGCTCCAGGGGCTTCTTCATCACGGGCGTGGTCACAGTGTGGTCTCTCTTCTCGCTGGTCGGCGCGGTCGGCGAGACATCGCGCTTGCATGGTTCGACAGGCTCACCATGAAGCGCGACCTGAAGCCTGCGCCGATTTCAGTGTCGCTTCATGGTGAGCCTGTCGAACCATGCAAGCGTGGGAGCGGAGCTGGCCTCAGGCCAGCTCCTCGATGATCTGCGCGGCCTTCTCGGTGCCGTGGGCAGCCTGCATGTGCGAGGCGGCGGCGAGCAGCTTCTGCTTCATCGCCAGGTCGTTGAGGCAGGCCTCGAGCTTCTGCGCCAGCTCTTCCTCGGTCCAGTCGTAGCGGTGCAGCTTGAAGCCGTGGCCGGTCTCCTGCACGCGCGTGGCGTTGTCGTGGCCGTCCCAGACGTAGGGCATGATGATCGCCGGCTTGCCGAAGTAGAGGCACTCCGTGAAGGAGTTGTTGCCGCCGTGGTGGATCACCGCGTCGGCCTGGGCGATCACCGAGGGCTGCGGGAACCAGCCGGCGATCTTCACGTTCGCCGGCAGCTCGCCGTACTGGTCCTCGTAGTCGCCGACGTTGACCAGCGCGCGGTAGGGCAGCTTGCCGACCGCCGCGATGATGCGCTTGAGCAGCTCGGTGTCGCCGGCGCCCAGGCTGCCGTAGGAGATGTAGAGCAGCGGCTTGTCGTCGTAGCCCGGGAAGGACGGCACCTCGTAGGGCTTCTCGCGACGCACCGAGCCCTCGAGGTACTGGAAGCGCTCGGGCGGCAGCGGGTGGCGTCGGCGGAACTTCACCGGCTCGGGATAGAGCAGCAGGTTCATGTAGGGCGAGGCCTCGAAGAACTGGCCGAGCGGGTAGGGCGCCTCGCCGCACTGCTCGAGGAAGGCGTTGAACTCGGCATGGAGCGGCGCGATGACCTCGTTGAAGCGCGTCCGGAAGGCCTCGTGGCAGGCCTGGTCCTCCTCGCCGCAGCCCGAGAGGTGGGGCGGGATATCGGGGTCCTCGATCTCGTTCTCCGAGCAGGAGATGATGCGCACCCAGGGCTTGCCGTACTGCTTGATCGCCGGGAACAGCACGACGTTGTCGACGCAGACGACGTCGGGCTGGATCTTCGCCAGCACGCCGGGCAGGTCCTTCTCGGCCCAGCGCGCGGAGTCGACGATCGCCTCCCAGCACTCCTTGACGTAGTTGTCGAGCTGGTCGATCGGCGACTTGCGGAAGTTCGGGATGTGGCCGTTGATGAAGTCCTCCCAGAACTTCGCCATCTCCTCCGGCGGCATCGGCTCGGAGAGGTTCACCGGGTGCGCCTCGAAGCCGTAGCCCTGGTAGACCTCGAGGAAGCCGGGATCGGACAGGAACACGGCCTTGTGGCCGCGCGCCTCGACGGCCTGGGCGATGCCCACCGAGTTGAGCGCCGGGCCGAACGCGGCCTCGGGAAAGAAGGCGATGGTCTTGGGCATGAAGGTCCTCCGTCGAAGCTGTCTGTCACGACCCTAGCAGGCGGCCGCGGTTGAGGCGCTGGGAGATCACCAGGGCGGTCGCGCTGACCGCCATGACGATGGTCGCCAGCGCGTTGATCTCCGGCGTGATGCCGAAGCGGATCATCGAGTAGATCTGCATCGGCAGGGTCATCGAGCTGCGTCCGGCGCCGGCGGTGAAGAAGGCGATGATGAACTCGTCGACCGACAGCGTGAAGGCGAGCAGGGCCCCGGCGACGACGCTGGGCAGCAGCAGCGGCAGGGTGACGCGCCGGAAGGTCGTGACCGCCGAGGCGCCGAGGTCGCGCGAGGCCTCGACCATGGTGAAGTCGAAGGACTTGAGGCGTGCGCGCACCACGGCGCAGACGAAGGCAAGGTCGAAGACGACGTGGCTGATGACGATGGTGTGCAGCCCGGTGGTGACGTCGAGCCGGCTGAAGAAGGACAGCAGCGCCACGGCCAGCACGATGTCGGGAATGATCATCGGCGCGAAGACCATCGCCTCGAGGCCGCGGCTGCGCCGGGCGCGCCGCTCGATGCCGAGCGCCAGCAGGGTGCCGAGCAGCGTCGCGATCGCGGTCGCCGAGAGCGCGACCACCAGGGTGTTCCAGGCCGCGGAAAGGATCTCGGCGTTGCCGGCCAGTTCGCCGTACCACTTGAGGGAGAAGCCGCCCCAGGCAGTCGGCAGGCCGCTGCGGTTGAAGGACAGCAGGACCAGCACGCCGACCGGCACGTAGAGGAAGGCGAAGACCAGCAGCAGGATGCCGCGGCGCGCGAAGGCCTGGGCCCGGGGCTCACGCATTGCCGGCCCCGACTCTGCCGCCGCTGACCCGGTCGGTGACCCGCGCCTGCAGGAACAGCAGCGCCATCATGACCAGGATCAGCGCCATGCCGAGCGCCGCGCCGAAGGGCCAGTCGTTGGCCGTCAGGAACTGGTCGTAGATCAGGTTCCCGACCATCTGGAAGCGCCCGCCGCCGAGCAGCGCGGGGGTGATGAAGTTGCCGATCGACAGCACGAAGACGAAGACCGCGCCGGCGGCGACGCCGGGCGCGCTGAGCGGCAGCGTCACCCGGACGAAGGTCGCGACCGCCGAGGCGCCGAGGTCGCGCGAGGCCTCCTTGAGCTGCGGGTCGAGGCGCGACAGCGTCGCGTAGATCGCGAGGATGACGAAGGGCAGGTAGTTGTAGACGAGGCCGACCACGACGGCGCCCTCGCTGTAGAGCAGCGACAACGGCTCGCCCTCGTAGCCGAGCAGCGTCAGGCCCTGGTTGACCATGCCCTCGCGGTTGAGCAGCACGATCCAGGCGTAGGTGCGGATCAGGTAGTTGCTCCAGAACGGCAGCACGGCGAGGAACAGCAGCAGCGGCTGCCAGTGGCGCGGCGACAGCACGATGGCGTAGGCGGCCGGATAGGCGACCAGCACCGCCAGCAGGGTCGCCAGGCCGGCGATCCGCGTCGAGGTCAGGAAGATGCCGGCGTAGAGCGGGTCGAGAACACGCAGCAGGTTGTCGAGCGTCAGCTCGTCGACGACGCCGCCGTAGAGCCCGCGGGTCAGGAAGGCGTAGGCGAAGACCAGCAGGCAGGGCGCGATCATGAAGACCGCCAGCCAGGCGACGCCCGGCGCCGCGGCCAGGCCGGGGCCGCTGGGGAGGATCTTGCGGATTGCCGGAGTCACTCGGGGGTCACTCGCGCGGAGCCCACAGGCTTCGTGGTTCGACAGGCTCATCATGAAGCGACGGAGAGGCTGTCGCCTGCCTCCCTCTCGCGCTTCACCCTGAGCCTATCGAAGGGCGAAGCGGAGCCGGGCACCGCACCGCGGTGCCCGGCCGTTCCGCTCAGTTCGCGGCCTTGATCTCGCTGACCGCGCGCGAGTAGGCGCGCTGGGCCTCGCCGAGGTCGCGCATCAGCTGGTAGCCGGTCAGTTCCTCCGGGCTCATGCCCAGGTTCGGGTACTGCTCGACGAGGCTGGCCGGCAGGCGCTCCATGGCGACCCTGTTCGGCACCTTGTAGAGGATGTTCTCGACCGCCCAGGCGTGGTTCGCCGGGTCGAGCACGAAGTCGATGAAGCGGTGGGCCGCCTCCTTGTTCTCCGAGGCCTCCATCACGACCATGGTGTCGACCCAGAGGTCCGAGCCCTCCTGCGGGACGACGAAGCGGATGTCGCCGTTCTCGGCGATGCCGTAGTTGCACCAGCCGTCCCAGGCGTGAACCAGCGAGGCCTCGCCGGACACGAGCTTCGAGTAGAAGGTCGTGTCGTCGTAGGCCAGCAACTGCTTCTTGGCCTCGATCAGCGCCTGCTTCGCCTCCTCGATCGCCGCCTCGTCGGTGGCGTTGACCGAGTGGCCGGTCGCCAGCAGCCCGGCCGCCATCAGCCAGCGGTCGGTCGACAGCATGGTGACCTTGCCCTCCAGCTCGGCCGGCGGGTCGAGCAGGATGTCCCAGCTCTCGACCGGCTGCCCGACCAGGTCGGAGCGGTAGCAGAGGCCGGTGGTGCCCCAGGTGTAGGGCACCGAGAAGGCGTTGCCGGGGTCGTAGGCGAACTCGGTCGCCGCCGGGTAAAGGTTGGCGAGGTTCGGCACCTCGGCGTGGTCGATGCCGGCCGCCAGGCCCTGGTGGTTCAGCACCTCGGCGAAGGGCGAGGAGACGAAGACCAGATCGAGGCCCTTGCCGCCGCTGGCCATCAGCTTGCCCATGATCTCCTCGTTGGTGGCGTGGTTGACCACCTCGAGCTCGAGACCCGTTTCCGCCTGGAAGCGCTCGGCGATGTCCGGAGCCATGTAGCCGTCCCAGTTGGAGACGATCAGGTCGGCGGCTTGGGCGCTGGACGGCAGGGCCGGGGCCGCCAGCAGGGCGGCGAGGGCGACGGCGCCGGCCGCCGTGCCCGTGCGATGACGAAGGCTCATGACGTGCTGTTCCCCTCTGTTCGTTTGCGGCCGCCCTTGCGGCGGGCAGCCGTCGATCTCCTTGTCGCTTCAGTATGGAACGACTTTCGAGCCCGGCGCTACCGGCGGCGGGACCCGTGCGGGCACGCAGGCCCGGCAGGGATGGCCGTCGGCGCTGCGGGGCCGCGCTGCGGTGCAACCCTGGATGGCGCACCTTGCCTTGGCAGTGCGGCGGGGCTGTGCCAAGCTCGCACCGTCGGAAGGGTCGGCGGGCGCCCGCCCTCGTCCGTCCGCGCGGGCGTCAGGGCTGGCTTCGCTCCGCCCCGGGCGTGTCACGGGATCTTACTGGAGCGTGGGTCTTTCGCCCGGATGTCTGACGCCGTTGCTCGATCCAGGACGGCGACGTCCGGCCGGACTGTCCGCGCCGCCGCCGGTCTCCTCCTCCTGGCGGTTCTGTCGGCAGGCCTCGCCGGGGCCTCGCCGAAGCGCGGGGCGGCCGCCGCGGACCCGGAGGCGACCGGGCCTGCCGCCGCCCAGACGACGCTGCGCGTCGGCGTCTACCAGAACCCGCCGAAGATCTTCCTCGACGAGGACGGCCGGGCCGCCGGCCTGTTCGCCGAGGTGCTGGCGGCGCTCGCCGAGGATTTCGGCTGGCGCCTCGACTACCGGGCCTGCGGCTGGGCCGAGTGCCTGGCGCTGCTCGAGCAGGGCGCGCTCGACGTGATGCCCGACGTGGCGCACTCGGAAAGCCGCAGCGATCGCTTCCGTTTCGGCAGCGTGCCGGTGCTCTACGGCTGGTCCTACATCTATTCGCGCAGCGGGACCGTGATCCAGGCCCTCGCCGACCTGCAGGGCAGGACCGTCGCCGTGCTCGACGGCAGCATCCAGGCGCGCGGGCTGGCCGAGCTGCGGGCGCGCTGGCCGTTCGACATCCTGGGCACCGAGAGTCATCTGCAGAGCCTGGAGGCGGTCGCCGACGGACGGGCCGAGCTGGCCATCGTCAACCAATTCTTCGGCGAGCCGCGCGAGGAGGAGTTCGGCCTCGTGCGCTCGCAGATCGTGTTCCAGCCGGTCGCGCTCTATCTGGCCTTTGCCGACAGCGTCGACGACCAGCTCGTCGCCGCCGTGGACGCCCGGATCGCGGCGATGAAGTCGGAGCCGGACTCGGCCTATTTCACGGCGCACCAGCGCTGGCTCGCCACGTCCCGCCCCGCCGGGCTGCCCGAGTGGATCCTCTGGGCGCTGGCCGCGGCCCTGGCGTTCCTGCTCGCCACGCTGGCCGTCAGCGCCCTGCTCAAGCGCCGGGTCGACCGCGCGACGGCGGCGCTCCGGCGCAGCCAGGACCAGCTGATCGCCGCCCAGCTGCTGGCCAGCGTCGGCGACTTCGTCTGGCATGTCCGCACGGGCCGGGTCGAGTGGTCGCCGGGCATGCGGGCGCTGCTCGGCTACGGCCCCGAGGAGTCGATCGACATCGACGATGTCGCGCAGCGGGTCCACCATCCCGAGGATGCCGAGTGGGTCTGGCAGTGGATCCAGGACGGCATCGCCTCCGGCGCCGACAGCCTCGGGCCGCAGAGCTATCGGCTGTGCCGCAAGGACGGGGCCGTCGTGTTCGTCGAGACGAACCTGCGCCTGGAGCGCGTCCAGGGCTCGGTCGAACGGGTCTTCGGCACCTGCCACGACATCACCGCGCAGGTCCGCGGCGCCGAGGCGCTGCGCGCCGCGAAGCAGGAGGCCGAGCGCGCCTCGCGCGCGAAGTCCGACTTCCTCGCCAGCATGAGCCACGAGCTGCGTACGCCGCTGAACGCGATCATCGGCTTCTCGGAGCTGCTGCACCGCGACGCCGGCGGCAGGCTGTCGCCCCGCGACCGGCGGCAGCTCGACGCGATCCGCGCGGCCGGCGAGCAGCTGCTCGGCCTGGTCGACGGGGTCCTAGACCTGTCGAGCACCGAGGCCGGGCAGTTCGGCGTCAGCCCGGGGCCGACGGATGCGCGCGCGGTCGTGCGCGAGAGCGTCGAGCAGGTCTCGCTGATGGCCCTGGAGCGCGGTGTCTCGATCGAGGACCGCCTGGCGGCCGGCGAGACGCCCCTGCTCTGGGCGGACCACAGCCGGTTGAAGCAGGTGCTGCTCAACTTCCTGACCAACGCGATCAAGTACAACCGGCCCGGCGGCCGGGTCACCCTCGCCCAGGAGGCCGCCGCCGACGGCTTCGCGCGCCTGTCGGTCGCCGACACCGGCATCGGCGTTCCGCCGGGCAACGAGCAGAGGATCTTCGAGCTGTTCAGCCGCGCCCACGGAAGCCCCTATGTCGCCCATGGCGGCGCCGGGGTCGGCCTCGCCGTCGCCAAGCGTCTGGTCGAGGCCATGGGCGGGCGCATCGGCTTCGAGAGCCGGCCGGATGCCGGCAGCGTGTTCTGGTGCGAGCTGCCGCTCGCCGAGACGGACACCGCCGGCTCGGCGGAGCGGCGCCAGCCGTGAGAGACGCCGTGCCCCCGGCCGGGCGGCCGGGGGCACGGGCAACGCCCGCCCGGATCGCCGGGCGGCCGCGGCTCAGCCGTAGCGGTACGGCGGGCCGGCCTTGCGCATGGTCTCGCGGTAGTTCTTGAGGATCTCGACGACGCGGGCGCTGCGATCGCTCTCGGCGGCGATCTCGTCCCAGAACTTGAGGCCCTCCTCCTCGACGGTCTGCCACTCGCTCTCGGGGATCGAGGTCAGCTCCAGCTTGCCGCCGGTCGTGCGGTAGTGCGCCTCGCCCCACCAGTACCAGTGCTGGCGATAGTAGTGCGAGGAGTCCATGCAGAGGCGGAACAGCGTCTGCAGGTGCTCGGGCAGCTCGTTCCAGCGCTCGGTGTTGGCGAAGTAGCTGCCGCACCAGGCGCCCGAAATGTTGTTGGTCAGGTAGTAGTTGGTCACGTCGGCCCAGCCGACCGTGTAGTCCTCGGTGATGCCGGACCAGGCGATGCCGTCGAGCTCGCCGGTCTGCACCGCGACCTCGATGTCCTCCCAGGGCAGGGTCACCGGCACGACGCCGAAGCGCTGCAGGAAGCGTCCGGCGGTCGGGAAGGTGAAGACGCGCAGGCCTTCCAGGTCCTTGAGGCTGCGGATCGGCTCGACCGTGGCGAAGTTGCAGGGGTCCCAGGCGCCGGCAGAGAGCCAGGTCACGCCCTCGATCTCGCCGTAGGCTTCCTCCCAGATCTCCTTCAGGCCGTAGTGGTTGAACAGCGTCGGCACGTCGAGGGAATAGCGCGAGGCGAAGGGGAAGTAGCCGCCGAACACCGAGACGTCGACCGGTGCGGCGATCGAGTCGTCGTCGGACTGCACGGCGTCGATGGTGCCGCGCTGCATGGCGCGGAACAGCTCGCCGGTCGGCACCAGCTGGTCGGCGAAGTAGAGCTCGATCTCCATCTGGCCGTTGGCGACCTTGTTGAAGGCGTCGATCGAGGGCTTGATCACGTG